>NZ_DDPB01000006.1:0-601757 GCF_002341985.1 Leclercia sp. UBA2479
GCGGGGTTTTTTGCTTTGCAATCTTATCCATTTTATAACCCATCCGATCCTACCATTTACCTTCCTTGAAACTTTCTCACCTTTCCCATCCCTGACTCGACATTTCGGCGATTCCTGGTTATTGTCAGCTATCTGGATGTCTAAACGTTTATACGTATGCTTTGAGGATGTAAGGTTATGCCAATTCGGGTGCAGGACGAGCTACCAGCCGTCAATTTCTTGCGTGATGAGAACGTCTTTGTTATGACGGCTTCACGTGCTACAGGTCAGGAAATTCGTCCTCTGAAGGTTCTTATCCTCAACCTGATGCCGAAAAAAATCGAGACTGAAAATCAGTTTCTTCGCCTGCTCTCCAACTCGCCGCTGCAGGTCGATATCCAGTTGCTTCGTATCGATGCGCGAGAGTCTCGCAATACACCATCAGAACACCTCAATAACTTTTATTGTAATTTCGACGATATCCGCAACGATAACTTCGATGGCCTGATTGTCACGGGAGCCCCGCTCGGCCTGGTGGAATTTAATGACGTTGCGTACTGGCCGCAGATCAAGCAAGTGCTTGAATGGGCAAAGGATCATGTCACTTCAACGCTTTTTGTCTGTTGGGCAGTACAAGCCGCGCTGAATATTCTCTACGGTATACCGAAGCAAACCCGTAGCGAAAAGCTGTCTGGCGTTTATGAACACCATATTCTTCATCCCCACGCACTGCTGACGCGTGGGTTCGATGACACCTTCCTGGCGCCCCATTCCCGTTATGCCGACTTCCCGGCGGCGCTCATTCGTGATTACACGGATCTCGACATCCTGGCAGAGACTGAAGACGGTGATGCCTATCTGTTTGCCAGTAAAGATAAGCGAATCGCGTTTGTTACCGGCCATCCGGAGTATGATCCCGATACGCTGGCGGGTGAATATTTCCGCGACGTGGAAGCCGGTTTGTCGCCTGAGTTGCCGTACAACTATTTTCCAAAAAATGATCCGCAGAACACGCCGAGAGCATCCTGGCGCAGCCACGGGAATTTGCTGTTTACCAACTGGCTCAACTATTACGTCTACCAGATCACGCCATACGATCTGCGCCACATGAATCCAACGCTGGAGTAATCTCCTGCCCGAAACGATCCTAAAGCGTTTCAGCACTCTTTATCAGGCACCTTCGGGTGCCTTTTTTATTTCCGAAATACCGCTCACCTTCAGATATTTTTTAAAAAACAGTCTAATCAAAGGCTTAAATGTCATTTTAAATTAAAATGGAAATTGTTTTTGATTTTAAGAAAATTATAGATAGTCTTATCTTTGCTGAGCGAAAACCGAACAACGATCTTTCGCGCGCATTGGGAAACTGTTTTTGGATCTTTGAAGAGGGGCAACACAATGACTCAACAGGCAACCACAGACGCTGAACTGGCGTTTACTCAGCCGTATAGCGAGCGGGAGCAACAAATTTTGACGTCAGAGGCGGTCGAGTTCCTGACTGAGCTGGTGACGCGCTTTACGCCAAAGCGCAACAAACTGCTGGCTGCGCGCATCCAGCAGCAGCAAGAGATTGATAATGGCAGGTTGCCTGACTTTATTTCGGAAACAGCTTCCATTCGTGAAAGTGACTGGCAAATTCGCGGCATTCCTGCTGATTTGCAGGATCGCCGTGTAGAGATCACCGGACCGGTTGAACGTAAAATGGTGATCAATGCCATGAACGCTAACGTCAAAGTCTTTATGGCAGATTTTGAAGACTCACTGGCACCGGACTGGCGTAAAGTAATCGAGGGACAGATCAATCTGCGCGATGCCGTAAACGGCACCATCAGCTATACCAACGGAGCCGGGAAAATTTACCAGCTCAAGCCTAACCCGGCAGTATTGATCTGCCGCGTTCGCGGCCTGCATCTGCCGGAAAAACATGTCACCTGGCGTGGGGAAGGGATTCCGGGCAGCCTGTTTGATTTCGCACTCTACTTTTTCCATAACCACAAAAGCCTGCTGGCCAAAGGCAGCGGCCCTTACTTCTATCTGCCAAAAACTCAGTCATGGCAAGAAGCCGCCTGGTGGAGCGAAGTCTTCAGTTATGCCGAGGATCGCGTCAATTTGCCGCGCGGTACCATCAAAGCCACGCTGCTTATTGAGACGCTGCCGGCCGTCTTCCAGATGGATGAAATCCTTCACGCCCTGCGCGATCACATCGTCGGGCTGAACTGTGGACGCTGGGATTACATCTTTAGCTATATCAAAACCCTGAAAAACTACCCCGACCGCGTCTTACCGGATCGTCAGGTAGTAACCATGGATAAAGCGTTCCTCAGTGCCTATTCACGCCTGCTGATCAAAACCTGTCACAGACGCGGCGCGTTTGCCATGGGCGGCATGGCGGCCTTTATTCCGAGCAAAGATGCCGAACGTAACAACCAGGTGCTGACCAAAGTGAAGGCAGATAAAGAGCTGGAAGCGCGTAACGGCCACGATGGCACCTGGGTGGCACACCCGGGCCTGGCTGACACCGCGATGGAGGTCTTCAGTCGCATCCTCGGAGACAATCCAAACCAGCTGCATGTTACCCGCGCCGATGATGCGCCAGTCATCGCCAGCCAATTGCTGGAGCCGAGTGACGGCGAGCGTACGGAAGAGGGGATGCGTGCCAACATCCGTGTCGCCGTGCAGTACATCGAAGCCTGGATCTCCGGCAATGGCTGCGTGCCCATCTACGGTCTGATGGAAGATGCGGCCACGGCGGAAATATCGCGCACGTCCATCTGGCAGTGGATTCATCATCAAAAAACACTCAGCAACGGCAAGCCGGTAACCAAATCCCTGTTCCGCCAGATGCTGGCAGAAGAGATGCAAAACATTCAGGAAGAGCTGGGAGAACACCGTTTCAGCAGCGGACGTTTTGCCGACGCCGCCCGCCTGATGGAGCAAATCACGACATCAGATGACTTAATCGACTTCCTCACCCTGCCAGGCTATCGCCTGCTGGCGTAAAGGCCCGGGCTATTTTGTTCGCCATTTTGGCGCGGGGCAGTGCTCAAAACCCTCCCGTACTATAAGTACGCGCCGGTTTCTGCGCTGCTCCCATGGCCAAACTGTCTTCACTGATAACGCCTGGGAAGCCAGGAATATAATATGGAGCATCTGCACATGAAAACCCGTACCCAACAAATCGAAGAATTACAAAAAGAGTGGACCCAACCGCGCTGGGAAGGCATCTGTCGCCCGTATAGCGCAGAGGAAGTGGTGAAATTACGCGGCTCGGTCAACCCGGAGTGCACGCTTGCTCAGCATGGCGCGGCAAAAATGTGGAAGCTGCTGCACGGGGGCGCCAAAAAAGGTTATATCAATAGCCTCGGCGCGTTAACCGGCGGCCAGGCGCTGCAGCAGGCAAAAGCCGGGATTGAGGCGGTCTATCTCTCCGGCTGGCAGGTGGCAGCAGATGCTAACCTGGCCTCAAGCATGTATCCGGATCAATCGCTCTACCCGGCGAACTCTGTCCCTTCGGTGGTGGATCGGATCAACAATAGCTTCCGTCGGGCGGATCAGATCCAGTGGGCGGCCGGGATTGAGCCTAACGATCCCCGTTTTGTAGATTACTTCCTGCCGATCGTTGCCGATGCGGAAGCCGGGTTTGGTGGTGTACTTAACGCCTTCGAATTGATGAAATCGATGATTGAAGCCGGTGCAGCGGCCGTTCACTTTGAAGATCAGCTCGCCTCGGTGAAGAAGTGTGGCCATATGGGGGGCAAGGTACTGGTTCCCACGCAGGAAGCCATTCAGAAATTGGTTGCGGCTCGTCTGGCAGCGGACGTGCTGGGCGTACCAACGCTGGTCATCGCCCGAACTGACGCAGATGCGGCAGATCTGATCACCTCGGATTGCGACCCCTACGACAGCGAATTTATCACCGGCGAGCGCACCCGCGAGGGGTTCTACCGCACCCATGCCGGCATTGAGCAGGCTATTAGCCGTGGTCTGGCCTACGCCCCCTATGCTGACCTGGTGTGGTGCGAAACCTCCACGCCAGACCTGGCGCTAGCGAAACGCTTTGCCGACGCCATCCACGCGAAGTACCCGGGCAAACTGCTGGCCTATAACTGCTCCCCATCCTTTAACTGGCAGAAAAATCTCGACGATAAAACCATCGCCAGCTTCCAGCAGCAGCTCTCTGATATGGGCTACAAATACCAGTTCATCACCCTGGCGGGTATTCATAGCATGTGGTTCAACATGTTCGACCTGGCGCATGCTTACGCACAGGGAGAGGGCATGAAGCACTATGTTGAAAAAGTGCAGCAGCCTGAATTTGCAGCGGGTAAAGAGGGTTACACCTTCGTTTCACATCAACAGGAGGTGGGAACAGGCTACTTCGATAACGTCACCACCATCATCCAGGGTGGAACCTCCTCCGTGACCGCGTTAACGGGGTCAACCGAAGAAGCCCAGTTCTGATATTTTCCCCTCACCCTCTCTCCATGAGAAGAGGGTGAGGGGCACTGGAGAACGTTATGTCGCGTGGCCTGGAATTACTGATTGCACAAACCATTCTGCAGGGCTTCGACGCCCAGTACGGCCGTTTTCTGGAAGTGACCGCCGGTGCCCAGCAGCGCTTTGAAAATGCCGACTGGCATGCCGTGCAACAGGCCATGAAGCAGCGCATCCACCTTTACGATCATCACGTCGGCCTGGTGGTAGAGCAGTTGCACTGTATTACCGAGGGCAAAAGCACCGATGAGGCCTTCCTGCTATGCGTGAAGGCGTACTATACCCAGCTATTACCGGATTACCCGCGCTTCGAGATTGCGGAGAGCTTTTTCAACTCCGTCTATTGCCGGTTATTTGACCACCGCTCGTTATCGCCTGAGCGGTTATTTATTTTCAGCTCTCAGCCAGAGCGCCGATTTCGCACCATCCCGCGCCCGCTGGCGAAAGATTTTTGGCCCGATAATGGCTGGGAAGCGCTGCTCCACCGGGTATTAAGTGATTTGCCACTGCGTTTACCCTGGCAGGATAAATCGCGCGATATCGGGTTTATCCATGCGCATCTGCGTGAATCGTTCGGCGACGCGATACTCAGGCAGAGCCATTTACAGGTGGCGAACGAACTCTTTTATCGCAATAAGGCCGCCTGGCTGGTGGGGAAGCTGGTCATGCCCTCCGCCACGGTCCCGTTGCTGTTGCCCATTCATCGTAGCGATGCGGGCGAGCTGTTTATCGATACCTGCCTGACCACCCATGCCGAAGCCAGCATCGTGTTTGGCTTCGCCCGCTCCTATTTCATGGTGTACGCACCGTTGCCTGCGGCCCTGGTAGAGTGGCTGCGCGAGCTCCTGCCGGGTAAAACCACGGCCGAGCTGTATATGGCGATTGGCTGTCAGAAGCACGGCAAAACGGAAAGCTACCGCGAGTATGTACAGTACGTCAGCCGCGCGGATGAGCGATTTATTGAGGCGCCCGGGATTCGTGGCATGGTGATGCTGGTCTTTACCCTGCCGGGATTTGATCGGGTTTTTAAAGTCATTAAAGATCAGTTCGCGCCGCAAAAGGAGATGACCGCTGCGCATGTCCGCGCCTGCTATCAGCTGGTTAAAGAGCATGACCGCGTGGGGCGGATGGCCGATACCCAGGAGTTTGAAAATTTTGTTCTGGATAAGCGGCAGATAGACCCGGCTCTGATGGCGCTTCTGTTGCAGGAGGCCTCCGGCAAAATCACCGATCTTGGCGATCAGATTGCCATCAGCCATCTTTATATTGAGCGGCGTATGGTGCCGCTCAATATCTGGCTGGAGCAGGTAGAAGGGCAGGCGCTGCGCGATGCCATTGAAGAGTACGGCAATGCCATTCGGCAGCTGGCGGCAGCCAATATCTTTCCTGGCGATATGCTCTTCAAAAACTTCGGCGTCACCCGTCACGGAAGGGTGGTGTTCTACGATTACGATGAAATTTGCTACATGACGGAGGTGAATTTCCGCGATATCCCGCCGCCGCGCTATCCCGAAGATGAGCTGGCCAGTGAACCCTGGTACAGCGTCTCGCCAGGGGATGTCTTCCCGGAGGAGTTTCGTCACTGGTTATGCGCTGACCCGCGCATCGGGCCGCTATTTGAAGAGATGCACGCCGACCTGTTCCGCGCCGATTACTGGCGCGGTTTGCAGTTACGTATTAAACAGGGGCATGTCGAGGATGTTTACGCCTACCGCCGCCGCCAACGGTTTTGTATTCGTTACGGCGTTTCGGCGGTCTCGACGACGGTGAACTCTTCATAAACCAGCTCCATCTCCGGCGACCAGCTGCCTTCGCGCTCGAAGAAGGCCTGGTGGGCCGATTGCCAGTAAGCCAGGCTGAGATCGCCTTCGCCTTCCAGGGCCGCCAGTTCAGGGCTCATTTCGTTAAAGCGTATGATTCGAAGCGCCATGGTGCGAATGACGCAGACGGCATCGCCTTTACCGTTGAGTACAATATGCATGGCGCCGGGCGTGACGGGTGGCAGCTCTTGCTGATAACTGGCTAACGAGCCGCAGGTGCCGCGCTTCTTCCCGGCGACGACCAGGGCGGCCAGCTCATCGGCCATTTCGGGTGAATCGCCGAAAGACCAGCAAAAAGCCTGAGGATATTTATCCTGCCAGTACGCTTTTAAATTGCTCATTCAGCGCACCCCTCCATAGGCCAGCGTCACCTCTTTCGCGGCTTTGATGACCAGCGCCCCCAGCTCGGTCACCCGATCGTCGGTCATGCGCGAAATGGGGCCGGAGATAGAGATGGCCGCAAACGGCTCGCGGTGCTCGTCAAAAATACAGGCCGCCAGACAGCGCAGACCCAGCGCATGCTCTTCGTCATCAAAGGAGTAACCGCGCTTGCGGGTCAGGGCCAGGTCCTCTTTCAGGTGCACGGGAGAGACCAGCGTGGCATGGGTATAAGCGTGCAGCCCTTTGCGGTGCAACAGCCCCGTCACCTGCTCTTCGCTCAACTGAGACAGAAACGCCTTCCCTGCACCCGAGGCGTGCATCGGCAGTTTACCGCCAATGGGGGCTGACATACGCATCAGCTGCGTACACTGCACCTGGTCGATAATAATCGCCTGATGATCGCTCTGGTCCAGCACCGCCAGGTTCACCGTCTCGCCAGACTCTTCCATCAGTTTACGCAGGATAGGGTGGACGATGGCCAGCAGATTGCGCGTCTGCAAAAAGCTGCTGCCCACGATAAACGCGTGCGCGCCCACTGCCCAGTGGCCCAGCTCACCGACCTGACGCACAAAGCCCAACTGCTGCATGGTGGTGAGCAGGCGGTGCGTCGTGGAGTTCGGCAGGCCAGCCTGCTGTGCCAGCTCGGTCAGCGCGACGCTACTGTGTGATTCGGCAATCCACTCCAGCAGTTTTAACCCACGGGTCAATGACTGAACTTGCCCACTTTGCGGTGCGGCGTTGGCAGCAGGTTTTCTGCCGCGTTTGGCGGGAACGGTAGCGACCATGATGGGCTCCTTTTTCTGTATCGTGGAAATCATTTTCGTTTTATTTGCTGCTTTTGCAACCGCTTTCATTGCTGGTCGGAGGTGTGATGCTGAACTTGTCTCATGTTACCGCTGTGTGACTTTTCCACCCTGCAAGATTATGCCAGTATGGAATGCAGCCTTATGGCCTTGTTGAGCGTAGTCGGGAGCGAGTGTGAGTAGCAAAGTAGATCAACTGCGCGCGCAGTTAAATGAACGCATTCTGGTGCTGGATGGCGGCATGGGCACCATGATCCAGAGCTATCGTCTGAGTGAAGAGGATTTCCGCGGCGAGCGCTTCGCCGACTGGCCCTGCGATCTGAAAGGTAACAACGATCTGCTGGTGCTGAGTAAGCCTGAGATCATCGCAGCTATCCATTACGCCTATTTCGAGGCGGGTGCCGATATCGTTGAGACGAACACCTTTAACTCGACCACTATCGCCATGGCGGATTATGAGATGGAATCCCTGTCGGCGGAGATCAACTACGAGGCGGCAAAGCTGGCGCGCGCCTGCGCCGATGAGTGGACCGCCCGCACGCCAGAAAAACCGCGCTACGTTGCCGGCGTACTGGGGCCGACAAACCGCACCGCCTCCATCTCTCCGGATGTTAACGACCCGGCGTTTCGCAATATCAGTTTCGATCAACTGGTGGCTGCCTACCGTGAATCGACCCGTGCGCTGGTGGAGGGCGGTTCCGATCTGATTCTGATTGAAACCGTTTTCGACACCCTGAACGCGAAAGCCGCGATTTACGCTGTCAAAGAGGAGTTCGAGACGCTGGGCGTGGATCTGCCGATCATGATTTCCGGCACTATCACCGACGCCTCCGGGCGTACCCTCTCCGGGCAGACCACCGAAGCATTTTACAACTCCCTGCGCCACGCCGACGCGCTCACCTTCGGCCTGAACTGCGCCCTGGGGCCGGACGAACTGCGCCAGTACGTGCAGGAGCTGTCCCGCATCGCAGAGTGCTACGTCACCGCGCACCCGAACGCCGGGCTGCCAAACGCCTTCGGTGAATACGATCTGGATGCCGACACCATGGCGGCACAAATCCGCGAGTGGGCCGAGTCTGGCTTCCTGAATATCGTCGGCGGCTGCTGCGGTACCACACCGGAGCACATCGCCGCCATGAGTAACGCGGTAGCCGGGCTGCCGCCGCGCAAGCTGCCGGACATCCCGGTTGCCTGCCGCCTCTCCGGCCTTGAGCCGTTGACCATCGGCGACGACAGCCTGTTTGTGAACGTCGGGGAACGTACTAACGTGACCGGTTCCGCGAAGTTCAAACGCCTGATCAAAGAAGAGAAGTACAGCGAAGCGCTGGACGTAGCGCGTCAGCAGGTAGAGAGCGGTGCGCAGATCATCGACATCAATATGGATGAGGGGATGCTCGACGCCGAAGCGGCGATGGTGCGCTTCCTGAATCTGATTGCCGGTGAGCCGGACATCGCCCGCGTGCCGATCATGATCGACTCCTCCAAATGGGATGTCATCGAAAAAGGGCTGAAGTGTATCCAGGGCAAAGGCATCGTTAACTCGATTTCGATGAAAGAGGGGGTTGAGAGTTTTATCCACCATGCGAAGCAGGTGCGTCGTTACGGCGCCGCCGTGGTGGTGATGGCCTTTGACGAAGTCGGCCAGGCCGATACCCGCGAACGCAAGATTGAGATCTGCCGCCGCGCATACAAGATTTTGACCGAAGAGGTGGGTTTCCCGCCGGAAGACATCATCTTCGACCCGAATATCTTTGCCGTGGCAACCGGCATTGAAGAGCATAACAACTACGCACAGGACTTTATTGGCGCCTGTGAAGACATCAAACGCGAGCTGCCGCACGCGCTGATCTCCGGTGGCGTATCGAACGTCTCGTTCTCGTTCCGCGGTAACGACCCGGTACGTGAGGCCATTCACGCCGTGTTCCTCTACTATGCCATCCGCAACGGCATGGACATGGGCATCGTCAACGCCGGACAGCTGGCGATTTACGACGACCTGCCCGCCGAACTGCGCGACGCGGTAGAGGATGTGATCCTTAACCGCCGCGACGACGCCACCGAGCGTATGCTGGAGCTGGCGGAGAAATACCGCGGCAGTAAATCTGATGACGCAGTCAATGTTCAGCAGGCCGAATGGCGCGCCTGGGACGTGAAAAAGCGTCTGGAGTATTCACTGGTCAAGGGCATTACCGAATTTATTGAAATCGATACCGAAGAGGCCCGCCAGCAGGCTGCGCGCCCGATAGAGGTGATTGAAGGCCCGCTGATGGACGGCATGAACGTGGTGGGCGATCTCTTCGGCGAGGGCAAAATGTTCCTGCCGCAGGTGGTGAAATCCGCACGCGTAATGAAACAGGCGGTGGCCTACCTTGAGCCGTACATCGAAGCCAGCAAAGAGAAAGGCTCCAGCAACGGCAAAATGGTCATCGCCACGGTAAAAGGCGACGTGCACGACATCGGCAAGAATATCGTCGGCGTGGTTTTGCAGTGCAACAACTACGAGATTATCGACCTCGGCGTCATGGTCCCGGCGGAGAAAATCCTCAAAACCGCGCGGGAAGAGAACGCCGACCTGATTGGCCTCTCCGGGCTGATTACCCCGTCGCTGGACGAGATGGTCAACGTGGCGAAGGAGATGGAGCGGCAGGGCTTTACCATTCCGCTGCTGATTGGCGGAGCCACCACCTCAAAAGCGCACACGGCGGTGAAAATCGAGCAGAACTACAGCGGGCCGACGGTATACGTGCAGAACGCCTCGCGCACCGTGGGCGTTGTCTCCGCGCTGCTCTCCGAAACTCAGCGCGATGACTTTGTCGCGCGTACCCGTAAAGAGTACGAAACCGTGCGCATCCAGCATGGCCGTAAAAAACCACGCACGCCGCCGGTCACGCTGCAGGCGGCACGGGAAAACGATCTGGCGTTTGACTGGTCTGCCTATACGCCGCCGGTGGCACACCGTCTGGGCGTGCAGGCGGTTACCGCCAGCATCGAAACGCTGCGTAATTACATCGACTGGACGCCGTTCTTTATGACCTGGTCGCTGGCGGGCAAGTACCCGCGCATCCTCGAAGACGAGGTCGTGGGGGAAGAGGCGAAGCGCCTGTTCAAAGATGCCAACGACATGCTCGATACCCTGAGTGCGGAGAAAACCCTTAATCCGCGCGGCGTAGTGGGCCTGTTCCCGGCCAACCGCGTGGGCGACGACGTGGAAATTTATCGGGATGAAACCCGTACCCAGGTGCTGGCCGTCAGTCGCCATCTGCGTCAGCAAACCGAGAAAATCGGCTTTGCCAACTACTGCCTCGCCGATTTCGTGGCGCCGAAGCTTTCCGGAAAAGCAGATTACATCGGCGCCTTCGCCGTAACCGGCGGCCTGGAAGAGGATGCGCTGGCAGACGCGTTTGACGCGCAGCATGATGATTACAACAAAATCATGGTGAAAGCGATCGCCGACCGTCTGGCGGAGGCCTTTGCAGAGTATCTGCACGAGCGCGTGCGTAAAGTGCACTGGGGCTATGCGGCGAACGAGAACCTCAGCAACGAGGATCTGATCCGCGAAAACTACCAGGGTATCCGTCCGGCGCCGGGCTATCCGGCCTGTCCGGAACACACTGAAAAGGGCACCATCTGGAAATTACTGGACGTAGAGGCCCATACCGGAATGAAGCTTACTGAGTCCTTCGCCATGTGGCCTGGCGCGTCCGTTTCCGGCTGGTACTTCAGCCATCCCGACAGTAAATACTTCGCGGTGGCGCAGCTTCAGCGCGATCAGATTGAAGACTATGCCCGACGCAAAGGGATGAGCGTGTCGGAAGTGGAGCGCTGGTTAGCACCTAACCTCGGTTACGATGCCGATTAACCTGCCCGCTCGCAGCAGGGCTGCCTCACTCGGGACGCCCTGTGCCTGATCTGGCTGTGCCAGAACTCACGTCACCTTTCCTTACAACTAACAGGGCGCTCATCGGGCGCCCTTTCTCTTTCTTACATTTAAACCCTTATACTGGAGTAAGGATGAATTAACGATAAGGAGAAACCACTTCCGTGCTGACTCTGTTACACCTGCTCTCTGCAGTGGCGCTGCTGGTATGGGGTACCCATATTGTCCGTACCGGTGTGATGCGCGTGTTCGGCGCACGTTTACGTACTGTTCTTAGCCGAAGCGTTGAGAAGAAGCCGCTCGCCTTTTGCGCGGGCATTGGCGTGACTGCTTTGGTGCAAAGCAGTAATGCTACGACTATGCTGGTCACCTCCTTTGTGGCGCAGGACCTGGTGGCGTTGACCCCTGCGCTGGTGATCGTGCTCGGTGCCGATGTGGGTACCGCGCTGATGGCGCGTGTCCTGACATTCGATCTCTCCTGGCTCTCGCCGCTGCTGATTTTTATCGGCGTTATCTTCTTTCTGGGGCGTAAGCAGACCCGCGCCGGGCAACTCGGGCGCGTGGGGATTGGCCTCGGTCTGATCCTGCTGGCGCTGGAGCTGATTGTGCAGGCCGTTACGCCGATCACCCAGGCCAACGGTGTGCAGGTCATCTTTGCCTCCCTGACCGGCGATATCATGCTGGATGCGCTCATTGGCGCGGTCTTTGCCATCGTCAGCTACTCCAGCCTGGCGGCGGTGCTACTGACGGCGACGTTAACGGCCGCCGGCGCCATCTCTTTCCCGGTGGCGCTCTGTCTGGTGATTGGCGCTAACCTTGGCTCCGGCCTGCTGGCGATGCTCAACAACAGCGCCGCCAATGCCGCTGCCCGCCGCGTGGCGCTGGGCAGCCTGCTGTTTAAGCTGGTGGGCAGTTTGATCATCCTGCCGTTTGTTCACCCGCTGGCAAACCTGATGGATAACCTGCAGCTGCCGAAGGCAGAGCTGGTGATCTACTTCCACGTCTTCTACAACCTGGTGCGCTGCCTGGCGATGGTGCCTTTCGCCGGGCCGATGGCGCGCTTCTGCAAACGGATGATCCGCGACGAGCCCGAGCTGGATTCGCGCCTCAAACCCAAGCACCTGGATACCTCCGCGCTGGATACGCCAGCGCTGGCGCTGGCCAATGCTGCCCGCGAGACGTTGCGGATGGGCGATGCCATGGAAACCATGCTCGATGGGCTGCAAAAAGTGATGCGTGGCGAACCGCGGGAAGAGAAAGCGCTGCGTAAACTGGCCGACGATATCAACGTGCTCTACACCGCTATCAAGCTCTATCTGGCTCGCATGCCGCAGGACGAACTGGCGGAAGAGGAGTCCCGCCGCTGGGCGGAGATTATCGAAATGTCGCTTAACCTTGAGCAGGCATCCGATATTGTGGAACGCATGGGCAGTGAAATCGCCGACAAATCGCTGGCGGCCCGTCGCGCATTCTCCCTTGAAGGGTTACAAGAGCTGGAAGCGTTACACGAACAGCTGGTGAGTAACCTGAAGCTGGCCATGTCGGTCTTCTTCTCCGGAGATGTGCCCAGCGCCCGCCGCCTGCGCCGTAACAAGCACCGTTTCCGCATTCTTAACCGCCGTTATTCCCACGCTCACGTCGAGCGTCTGCATCAGCAGAACGTGCAAAGCATCGAAACCAGCTCCCTGCACCTGGGCCTGCTGGGGGATATGAAGCGTCTCAATTCGCTCTTCTGCGCGGTGGCGTATAGCGTGATGGAGCAGCCGGACGAAGATGATGAGCGGGATGAGTATTAATCTCTGAAAGCGCCTCGTAAAACCATGTTGCGAGGCGTGACACCTTTTAAAGCGCCATTTACGCTTAAAACCTTATGATTTTAAGGGAATAGAAAATGGTTGTTTATTACGCTACACTTCGCCAATTCATGCGCATTTCGATGGGGGTTCTCATGCGCACTACTTCTGGCAATAAAAAATCAGTTAATGTGTCTTTAGCACCAGAAATTCTTGAAGAGGCGCGACGTCTTAATCTTAATCTCTCCGCTGTACTCACGGCTGCACTTCAGGAGCAGTTTCGTGTGCATCAGCGCGCCGCGTGGTTAGAAGAAAATAAAGCCTCTATCGAGGCTATTAACCAGTGGGTAGAGGAAAACGGCTCCTTTAGTGACTTTCAGAGATCTTTCTGATGAAGCAATATTTTGCTTATGAGAATGAAGGTAGGGGTAAAACGGCATATCCCTGGCTAATCAATATGCAGCATCCCGTGGCCAATGTGATGAAGCACCTTCTGGTCGCCCCCGCCGTTGAACTTAGCCATCTTCGAGGCGTTCAGCCACCTGCGAAAGTGTGCCCTGTCGTAGAGATAGCGGGTAAGCCCTGTGTGGTCATGATGCACATGATGGCAGGCATTTCACCAACAGAGTTGGGCAGGTGTGTCGCCGATCTTACGCAAAACCGGGCGTCATTGCGTGATGCGCTCGATTTTCTCATCAACGGTTACTAAGCCTTTTTTGTCAGCCGCAAGGTAAGGTATATTTCGCCCTTCACAGGAGAAACTATGCTGCCAGAACAATCAACCCGATTAAATAAATACATTAGCGAGAGCGGAATTTGCTCACGTCGCGAAGCAGACCGTTACATCGAACAGGGTAACGTGTTTATCAACGGCAAACGCGCCACCATTGGCGACCAGGTTACGCCCGGCGACGTGGTGAAAGTAAATGGTCAACTCATCGAGCCGCGTGATGCAGAAGACCTGGTATTTATCGCGTTGAACAAACCGGTTGGCATCGTTAGCACCACCGAAGACGGCGAGCGCGATAACATCGTTGATTTCGTCAACCACAGCACCCGCATCTTCCCGATTGGCCGCCTGGATAAAGACTCTCAGGGGCTGATTTTCCTCACCAACCATGGCGATCTGGTTAACAAAATCCTGCGTGCCGGTAACGATCACGAGAAAGAGTACATTGTGACGGTGAACAAAGCGGTCACCGATGAATTTATCCAGGGCATGGGCGCAGGCGTGCCGATTTTGGGCACCGTCACGAAGAAATGTAAGGTGAAGAAAGAGGGGCCATTCTCGTTTCGCATTACATTGGTACAGGGACTAAACCGCCAGATCCGTCGTATGTGCGAGCATTTCGGCTATGAAGTCACAAAGCTCGAACGCACGCGCATTATGAACGTCAGCCTGTCCGGTATTCCGCTGGGCGAGTGGCGCGACCTGACCGACGACGAGCTGATTGAGCTGTTCAGGCTGATCGAAAACTCCTCTTCTGAAGCGAAGCCAAAGGCGAAAGCAAAACCGAAAACGCAGGCGATTAAGCGCCCGGTCGTGAAGGCGCCGCCTGCTGAAGAAAAAGGGCGGGGCAAGCCCGCGGGGAAACGCTTTACCCAGCCGGGCCGTAAAAAGAAAGGGCGCTAATTAGCGCCTTCCACGGGTTGATGTATTGGCTGACCAGGAGAAGGTCGCCTCTGCATCCGGTTTATAAGCCTGCTCTTTTTTCAGCTTGCGGGCTTTCTTTGCCACGGCTTCACGCTGCGCCATCAGTTTATCGATGTACTCTTTTTTAACCTGATTGGTTTCGGCGTTCGTTAGCGTACGGCCATGCGCGATACGGGCGCGATCGAGTAGCGTTTTGAGTTCGCGCTGCTCGGCTTCTGTCATCTCTTTCTGGGTCAAACGGGGTGTCGCCATTGCGAAGCCTCCTGAAGGGGAGGCTTCAGTGTAAAGCAAGTGTCGCCAATTAACCCTGCTTTACCGCATCTTTTTTCGGTTGTTCATCAATCGCTTTGCCGGACCAGTAGCCCGCCAGCAGAGAGCCGGACAGGTTGTGCCAGACGGAGAACAGCGCGCCCGGCAATGCCGCCAGCGGTGAGAAGTAGATCTTGCCAAGCGCCGCCGCCAGGCCGGAGTTCTGCATCCCCACTTCAATGGCCAGCGTGCGGCAGGTGGATTCATCAAAGCCAAAGAGCTTACCGCCCCAGTAGCCACTCAGCAGCCCGATAATGTTGTGCAGCACCACCGCAATAATAACGACAAAGCCGACGGAGGCGATATGTGCAGCCGAGCCGGCCACCACGGCGCTGATAATTGCCAGAATACAGACCATCGAAAAGGCGGGCAGATACGGCTCAACCGCCTTTACCACGCGCGGGAAAAGATGGTGAATAACCAGACCCAGCGCAATAGGGATCACCACGATTTGCAGGATGCTGAGCAGCATTCCCATCACATCCACCTGAATATGCGCATCAACGTACAGGCGGGTTAACAGCGGGGTGGCGATCACGCCCACCAGGGTCGACACCGAAGAGATAGTCACCGAAAGTGCGACATCCCCTTTTGCCAGATAGATCATTACGTTAGAGGCGGTTCCGCTGGCAACGCTGCCCACCAGTACCATGCCGGCAGAGAGGTCAGGCGGCATTTTAAACGCCATCGCCAGCAGCCAGGCGGCGAGCGGCATGATCAGGTAGTGCAGGAAAGTGCCCGCCGCGACCGGTGCCGGGCGCGACAGCACGCGCTTAAAGTCGTCGATTTTTAAATGGACGCCCATGCCGAACATAATCAGCATCAGCAGGGTTGTGATCCAGGGGCCAATGGCGGTGAAATGGGTGGGCGTGTAATACGCGAGTACAGAGAGCAGCAGTGCCCATAGCGGGAACAGCCTGGTGATAACGGCTAACATAGGTTTTCCTTGCGATTGTGTTGTGTTGTTTCTTTATAAAAAAAGCCGGGTTCGAGCCCGGCCATAGGTATTGTTTATCCTGCTAATGAATTTTATTCAAACAAATTCTCTTCATGATCCCGCGCGGAGGCTCTCCCAGCTCAGCCCAAAGCGGGCCAGGTATTTACGTAGCCTGTCGGCATCGTTTGGATTCGCCTTTTTTAATCGCGAAACAGCAAAAAGCTCACGGCCCGCCTCGGAGAGTGAAGCACTGCGCCGACACACCTCCAGCACCGTCTCCAACTGACGCTGCTCGAAGAGATCGATCTCAGGCAGTGGCGTTGTCGACGCTGTTTGCCAGCTGGCCTGCAGGCGCTCAATTTCCTCTTCTACCAGCACCAGGGTAATGCGTCCCTGTTCGGCAAGGGTCGCCATGCGCGCTATCGATGCGCTCAGTTCGCGGAAATTACCGCGCCACAGCGCGGAGGGAGAACTGGCGAAGCGCAGATAGCGCTCGCGCGCGTCTTTATCAAATCGTACCTGCGCCTGCGCTTCGGTCGAAAAACGGTGCAGTTCGTACTCTACGTTCGGCGCAATATCCTCCCGGCGCTGTGCCAGCCCCGGCAGCGCGAAGCTCCACATATTGATACGGGCGTAGAGATCTTCGCGAAAACGACCTTCCGCCACCCACTGGCGCAGATCCCGGTGCGTGCCCGCGATCAGCTGAAAATCACTCTGCACCTCTTTATCCGAGCCAAACGGGAAAAAGGTCTTCTCTTCAATGGCCTTTAACAGCATGGCCTGTTCGTCGAGGCCCAGTTCCGCAACCTCATCTAAAAACAGCACGCCGCCGTCGGCCTCACGTAATAGCCCCGTTCGGGCCGTCTGCGCGCCGGTAAAGGCCCCTTTCACATGGCCGAACAGCGTCGACATGGCGTTGTCGCCGCGCAGCGTGGCGCAGTTCACCGCGACTAATCTGCCAGAGACCCGATGGCGCGCCTGTTTAAGCTGATAAATACGGTTGGCGAGAAACGACTTGCCAGCCCCCGTCGGGCCTGTCAGCAGTAGAGGCGCCGTAGAACGCAGCGCAACGCGCTCAATCTGATCGATAAGGGCGTTAAAAGTGGCATTGCGGGTGTCGATTCCGGCTTTCAGGAACGAAACGGACTGCTGCTGCTCGCGCTGAAAGCGGCTGGTTAAGGTCGTATACCGGCTCAAATCCAGGTCGATGATTGAGTAACTGCCCGCGGCGATGGCCTCTTCCGGCGCGCCTCTGGCGGCCGGGCCGGTTTGCAGCAGGCTGGCAGGGAGGTAGCGCGCTTCGGTCAGTAAAAACCAGCAAATCTGCGCCACGTGCGTCCCGGTGGTGATGTGCACCAGATACTCTTCATTGTCCGTATCGAAGGGGTAGTGGGTCGCAAAGTCGAGAAACGCGGCGTACACCTCTTCAAAATCCCAGGGGTCTTTTATGATGACCGGGCAAGGGCGAACCTCGGTATGGGGTGAAAGAAGGGCGATATCTTCTGCGATCTGCTGAGCCATGCTCTGATCGTGCGGCTGGTGAATGAGCTCCAGTCGGTCGACAGGAAAGTCTGGCTGCTGACACAGCCCGACGGTAGGCCGCCATTTGCGAAAGCGGTTTGCCCGTTTTCCGCGTTTATCCATCACCGTGCCGAGCACGCCAATCACCACCCGCCGTTTCTTCATGTTTATCCCACAAGATAAAAATCGATATCAAAAGATAAAAATTATCAGCAGATCATGCAATGTCAAAATAGACGATAAAAAATAAATATCTATTAATTCAGCTACATAAAATTTTATTCGTCATTTTCCTTTTGTTGGCACGCTTATGGCAATAACTCCTCTGTCAGTACGTTGAGCTCGCAGGGGGTTAAGGCCCCGCCGGCGCACCAGGAACGGCGAACACTGTTTTCCCGGGGCGTTCCGTCAACCAATGACACCCAGGGGTTCGATTCCCCATTCATTTCCCCAATGAAAACTGGTTGTGACTCATAAATGGTAAAGAGGGGCGGTGTTTTAGCCCCAAAGAAGGTGGCCGGTAACGGTGCCGGATCGCAGGCAAGAGGGATCTCCCCTGCGGTTTCGCTCCTGCACCCGCCCCTGATTTTAAAAGGAAAATAAAATGATAAAAAAAATTACGGTACGCAAAGGTCAACTGGCGCTGCTGGCGAAGCGTGGCGATTACTACAAGGTACTTGAGGCGGGTGAACACCGCCTGCCATGGTTCAACACGCCGGACGTATTAGTGGTTAGCCGCGACGGCAGTGAAGTCCCGGCAGCCCTGGCCGACTATTTACGCCGCTTCCAGCCAGCCTGGGTAGACACATACTGCCTCGTCGTGGAATTAACAGATAATGAAGTCGGGGTGTTGTACAGGAATGGCGTCATTGAGGAGGTGATCCCTCCCGCCTCCCGACGTCTGTTCTGGCAGGAAGATGACGCGCTGAAGCTGGTGCGGTTCGACACGCGCCAGGTTCAGGTGCCCGACGACGTGATGGCTGCCGTATTGCAGCCCCGTCGTAACGGCGCGGTGAAAGGGCGCGACGCGATACAGGTGGTTCAGGTGCCCGCCTGGCACGTGGGGGTATTAAAAATCGATGGTGAAACCCAGCCGTTGTTAATGCCGGGCATGAGCGCCTGGTGGAAAGTGAATCATCTGGTCGAGGCGGAGGTAGTCGATACCCGTTTGCAGGTGCTGGAAGTGGCGGGGCAGGAGATCCTGACGAAGGATAAAGTGAACCTGCGCCTCAATCTTGCGGCGAACTGGCGTTATCGCGATGTGTTGCAGGCATTTGGCCAGCTTACCCGTCCGCTTGATCATCTGTACCGCGAATTGCAGTTTGCTCTGCGCGAAGCGGTAGGTACCCGTACGCTGGACGAACTGCTCGAAGATAAGCAGGTCATTGACGAGGTGGTTAGCAAGCAGGTTGATGCCCGAATGGCACCCTTTGGGATCGATATCGCCTCTTTAGGGGTGAAAGACATTGTCTTACCGGGGGATATGAAAACCATCCTCTCCCGCCTGGTTGAGGCTGAAAAATCGGCGCAGGCTAACGTCATCCGCCGACGCGAAGAGACCGCCGCCACCCGTTCGCTGTTAAATACGGCGAAAGTGATGGAAAACAACCCGGTTGCTCTGCGCTTAAAAGAGCTGGAAACGCTGGAAAGAGTGGCAGAACGCATCGATAAAATCTCGGTGTTTGGTGGCCTGGATCAAGTCCTGCACGGATTAGTGAATCTAAAGGGGTAGTGCAATGCAGCATCACGAATTTCAACTTTTGACGGCGCAGAACAGTGCGCCGGTAAAAATGTGGACCCATGGGTTTCCGGTCGAGCCCGAGGCGCAAGAGCAACTGCTGAACACCGCAAGAATGCCCTTTATCTTTAAACATCTGGCGGTGATGCCGGATGTGCATCTCGGTAAAGGGTCGACCATTGGCAGCGTCATTCCGACCAAAGGGGCCATTATTCCGGCGGCGGTGGGCGTCGATATCGGCTGTGGGATGATCGCCGTGCGCACCTCGCTGGTGGCCAGCGATCTGCCGGATAACCTGAGCGGATTGCGTAGCGCCATTGAGCAGGCGGTGCCGCACGGACGGACTAACACCCGTTCTCGTCGCGATAAAGGGGCCTGGGAAACGCCCCCTGCGGAAGTGGATGCCCACTGGGCCGGGCTGGCGCCGCGCTTCAAACGGCTGACGGATAAATACCCTCAGTTGCTGAAAACTAACAATTATCAGCATCTGGGTACGCTGGGCACCGGTAACCACTTTATTGAAGTGTGCCTCGATGAACAGCAGCGAGTATGGGTGATGCTGCACAGCGGTTCGCGCGGCGTAGGAAATGCGATTGGCAACCTGTTTATCACCCTGGCCCAGAAAGATATGCAGCAACATCTCGCGCATTTGCCGGATAAAAACCTGGCGTATTTCCAGGAGGGGAGCCGCCACTATAACGACTACATCGAAGCCGTGGAGTGGGCACAGGATTTTGCGCGTCATAACCGCGAGGTGATGATGTCCCGGGTACTGAGCGCACTGTCACACATAATCGCCAAACCCTTTATGACTCAGCAAGAGGCGGTCAATTGCCACCATAACTACGTGCAGAAAGAGCACCATTTTGGCGAAGAAGTGCTGGTTACGCGTAAAGGGGCGGTGTCGGCGCAAAAGGGGCAGTTGGGGATTATCCCCGGTTCAATGGGGGCGAAGAGCTTTATCGTGCGCGGGTTGGGCAATGAAGAGAGTTTTTGCTCCTGCAGCCACGGGGCCGGACGTGTAATGAGCCGGACGGCGGCGAAAAAACGGTTCACCGTGGCGGATCAGATCCGCGCCACCGCCCATGTGGAGTGCCGGAAAGACAGCGAGGTGATCGATGAGATCCCCATGGCATATAAAGACATCGAAGCCGTGATGGCGGCGCAATCGTCCCTGGTCGAAGTGGTCCATACCTTGCGTCAGGTGGTCTGTGTAAAAGGATAAAAAGATGGCAAATAACGGAGTCGATGCCGCCATGCGTGACCGCGTGCGGCAGCAGCTAGAAGAGGTCGAACGGCGCTTTAACGTGAAGGTGCTTTACGCCTGCGAATCGGGCAGCCGGGGCTGGGGCTTTGCCTCACCGGATAGCGACTACGACGTGCGCTTTCTCTATGTGCATCAACCTGAATGGTACCTGCGCGTTGAGCCGCAGCGCGATGTGATAGAGCTGCCGATAGATGACGAACTGGATGTTTGCGGCTGGGAATGGCGCAAAGCGCTGGGCTTGCTCAAGGCGGCGAACCCCACCTTAATCGAGTGGCTCGATTCGCCGGTGGTCTATCAGCAGAACGACGCGGTATTAGCGGAGCTGCGAGCATTAGTCCCGCAGTGGTTTTCCCCGGTGCGGGCACGCTGGCACTACTACTCAATGGCACGGAAAAACTTCCGCGGCTATTTGCAGGGAGATGAGGTTCGGCTGAAGAAGTACTTTTACGTTCTGCGTCCGCTGTTAGCGGTGCGCTGGGTCGAAGCGGGCAGAGGGGTGCCGCCGATGCGGTTTGCCGAGCTGTTGGCAGGAAGCGAGCTGGAGCCGCCGCTACGCCAGGAAATAGATGAACTCCTGGCTATCAAACAGCGCGCCGGTGAAGCGCAGTACGGCCCCCGACGGCCGCTTCTGCACGCGTTTTTGCAGCAAGAGCTGGCGCGGGGTGAGGTGCCGCCTACGCTGCCTGATGGCCGTGAAGGCGACATAAAAACGCTGGATGCCCTGTTGATGAAAACAGTGCTGGCGAGCTAAAAAAAGCCCGGTTGCGATGGCACCGGGCTTTTTTATTATTCGAACAGGTTCTGGTGCAGCTTCTGCACGACCTGCTCCGCTTCGGCACCCGGTACCAGGAAACAGAGGTTATAGCTGGAAGCGCCATAGCAAATCATGCGGATATTAAACGGATCCAATACCCCAAAGACCTCTTTGCCCACGCCACAGGCGCGAGAGAGCTGGTTACCGATAATTGCCACCAGCGCCAGGTTCTCTTCGACTTCCACGCGGCACAGCGAAGAGAGCTCCATCAGCAGCGACTGAGTCAGCAGCGTATCGCCGGTAGAGGTTGAGCCGGTGGTATCCAGCGTCAGGGCGATGCTTACCTCAGAGGTGGTGATCAAATCTACCGAGATATTATGGCGCGCCAGGATACCAAACACTTCTGCCAGAAAACCGCGGGAATGCAGCATATTCAGGCTGTGCAGGGTCACCAGGGTCTGCTTGCGACGCAGGGCCAGCGCGCGGAACAGCGGTGGGTTTTCGGTGTTTTTACACACCAGGGTTCCGCCGGCTTTTGGATCTTTACTTGAACCCACAAAGACCGGAATATCGCTGCGAACGGCCGGCAACAGCGTCGCCGGGTGCAGAACTTTCGCCCCAAAGGTGGCCATCTCTGCCGCCTCTTCGAAGGCGATAACATCAATACGTTTTGCTGCCGGTACTACGCGAGGATCGGTGGTGTAGATGCCTGGTACGTCGGTCCAGATATCGACGCGAGACGCGTGCAGCGCTTCGCCCAGCAGTGCGGCGGTGTAGTCGCTGCCACCACGGCCCAGGGTGGTGGTACGGCCTTTCGCTTCGCTACCAATAAAGCCCTGAGTAATGACCATGCCTTCCGCCAGTCGTGGGGCCAGCTGTTGCGCGGTAAGCTCTGCCAGCGCGGCAATGTCGGGCTCGGCGCGGCCAAAACGGTCGTTGGTGCGCATCACTTTACGCACATCAAACCACTGGGCCTGAACCTGACGTTCACGCAGAATTTCGACAAACAGCAGGGTGGACATCAACTCACCGTGGCTGACCAGCTCGTCGGTGAGCGCGGTAGAGGTCGCCAGCGAGGCGGCTTCTGCCAGGGTGGTGATGTTCTCAAGCAGACGTTCGATCTCCTCGCGAATCACGTTTGGATTCTGCATATGCTCAAGAATATCGAACTGAATTTGGCGCAAGGCGTCGAGTTTAACGAAGCGTTCAGTCGCTTCCAGTCCTTCTGACAGCGCAACCAGCAGATTCGTCACGCCAGCGGATGCAGAGAGCACCACCAGGCGAGTATTCGGATCGGCCAGCACCACATCGGCGCTGCGGTTCATGGCTTCATAATCAGCCACACTGGTGCCGCCAAATTTAGCGACCACAAAACTCGTCATAACAACCTCGTGTCAGGGAATGAATAAAGCGACCGTGGCACAAGATTGAAACGAAAACAGGTGCAGCCGCAGATTACGGCCCTATAAATAAAATGCGGGGGAAGTCCTGTCAATGCTGGGATTATGCGGATTTTTCATGGGGGGGTACCCCTCAGTAACAGGACTTATAACAGGCCATTATTTTATCCTTCGTTTTTGCCCTTTCTGAACAACAATCCACCGCGTCAGGGAGAGAGTACAGCAGCTATACTTTCCGGGTCTTTTCACATGCGTTTGATGCAGACCAGGGCAATGGCATAAAAACCATCACAATTTCTGTTCGCAGGCGCTACAATCGACCGCAGTCACAATTCTCAATTCAGAAGAGTATTGCTATGAAAAACATCAATCCAACGCAGACTTCATCCTGGCAGGCTTTACAAAAGCACTTTGACGAAATGAAAGACGTTTCGATCGCGGACCTCTTCGCAAAAGACGCAGATCGTTTCAGTAAGTTCTCCGCGACCTTTGACGATCAGATGCTGGTGGACTTCTCTAAAAACCGTATCACTGAAGAGACGCTGGCCAAACTGCTGGATCTGGCGAAAGAGACCGATCTGGCCGGGGCGATCAAGTCCATGTTCTCTGGCGAGAAGATCAACCGCACCGAAGACCGTGCCGTGCTGCACGTGGCTCTGCGTAACCGTAGCAATACACCTATCATCGTTGACGGCAAAGATGTGATGCCGGAAGTGAACGCGGTGCTGGAAAAAATGAAAACCTTCTCAGAAGCCATTATTTCGGGTGACTGGAAAGGCTATACCGGTAAAGCGATCACCGACGTGGTGAACATCGGTATTGGCGGCTCCGACCTGGGTCCGTTCATGGTGACCGAAGCGCTGCGCCCTTACAAAAATCATCTGAATATGCACTTCGTCTCTAACGTCGATGGCACCCATATCGCGGAAGTGTTGAAGAAAGTGAACCCGGAAACCACGCTGTTCCTGGTGGCATCTAAAACCTTCACCACCCAGGAGACCATGACCAACGCCCACAGCGCGCGTGACTGGTTCCTGAAAACCGCGGGCGACAACAAACACGTGGCGAAACACTTCGCGGCGCTCTCTACCAATGGTAAAGCGGTTGGCGAATTCGGTATCGATACGGCCAACATGTTCGAGTTCTGGGACTGGGTGGGAGGCCGTTACTCCCTGTGGTCCGCCATTGGCCTGTCGATCATCCTCTCCGTAGGCTTCGACAACTTTGTTGAACTGCTCTCCGGCGCACACGCGATGGATAAACACTTCTCCACGACGCCTGCCGAGAAAAACCTGCCGGTGCTGCTGGCGCTGATCGGGATCTGGTACAACAACTTCTTCGGTGCGGAAACAGAAGCCATCCTACCGTACGACCAGTACATGCACCGCTTTGCGGCCTACTTCCAGCAGGGCAACATGGAATCCAACGGTAAGTACGTTGACCGTAATGGCAACGCGGTGGATTACCAGACCGGCCCAATTATTTGGGGTGAACCGGGCACCAATGGTCAACACGCTTTCTATCAGCTGATTCACCAGGGCACCAAAATGGTACCGTGCGATTTCATCGCCCCGGCTATCACCCATAATGCCCTGTCTGACCACCACCAGAAGCTGCTGTCTAACTTCTTCGCCCAGACCGAAGCGCTGGCGTTTGGTAAAGCGCGTGAAGTGGTAGAGCAGGAGTACCGCGACCAGGGTAAAGATCCGGCTCAGCTGGACCACGTGGTGCCGTTTAAAGTGTTCGAAGGCAACCGCCCAACCAACTCCATCCTGCTGCGCGAAATCACTCCGTTCAGCCTGGGAGCGTTGATTGCGCTGTATGAGCACAAGATCTTCACCCAGGGTGCGATCCTGAATATCTTCACCTTTGACCAGTGGGGCGTAGAGCTGGGCAAACAGCTGGCTAACCGCATCCTGCCTGAGCTGAATGATGATAAAGATATCGCCAGCCACGATAGTTCAACCAACGGTCTGATTAACCGTTATAAAGCGTGGCGCGCGTAATAAATGAGTCATAAATGATGCCGGCGCCATGCCGGCATTTTTTTATCGGACTATTCTTGTTGTCCGTTACCTTACGCAAATTTCTATTATAAGTTTTATCTGAAAAGGCCAAATAGCCCAATAGTTATCAGGGTCTATTTTAGGAGTATACGCAGAACCCAACTCTCGCTGTATATTTTAATTAATTGAAATTAATGATTTTTTAATTCATTAAATAGACTTTTTATTTCCCTGCATCCAATTATCTGAAAACCTTTCTGTTATTTCCCGCTGCGTCAATCCGTCTGCTTTAGTTGTGTATACTCGATCCCGCCTGAATTTCTTTTCAGGTAAATCTCCATTCATTCATTGAAGGGAAATTGATATGAAGAAAGTACTTTATGGCATTTTTGCCATATCTGCGCTTGCGGCGACGTCTGCCTGGGCAGCACCGGTTCAGGTCGGTGAAGCGGCGGGTTCGGCTGCGACGTCTGCGTCTGCGGGGAGTTCTACCGCAACCGCGACCAGCACCGTAGGCTCGGCCGTGGGTGTCGCGCTGGCGGCAACCGGTGGCGGTGATGGTTCCAATACCGGAACCACGACCACAACCACAACAAGCACCCAGTAATACCGGGTGTATTAACTCTAACCACACTTCGGTGTGGTTATTTCGCCCCTTCGGAGAAGAGTCGTGAAGCGACCTGCAATCATCCTGATTTGCCTGCTTTTACAGGCCTGCTCAGCCACCACTAAAGGGCTGGGCAACTCACTGTGGGAGAGTCTGTTCGGAACGCCGGGTGTTCACCTGACCGATGACGATATCCAGAACATGCCCTACGCCAGCCAATACATGCAGTTAAACGATGGCCCGCAACTGTTTGTGGTACTCGCTTTCGATGAAAACGGGCAGCAGAAATGGGTGACGCAGGATCAGGCCACCATTGTTACGCAGCATGGCCGCATAGTGAAAACACTGCTCGGCGGCGACAATCTGCTGGAGGTGAATAACCTCGCGGATGACCCGCTTATCAAGCCCAATCAAATTACCGACGGCGCAAGCTGGACGCGGACGATGGGCTGGACCGAACACAAACAGGTGCGCTATGCCACTGCGCGGTCGGTCTTTCGCTGGGATGGCAGCGACAGCGTAAAAGTCGGCAGCGACGAGACTCACGTTCGCGTGCTGGATGAAGCCGTCACGACCGATCAGGCCAGCTGGCATAACCGTTACTGGGTGGACGACGAAGGGCAGATACGCCAGTCGTTGCAGTACCTGGGCGCCGATTTCTTCCCGGTGAAAGCGACCCTGATTAAGGCAGCGAAACAATGAACATCAAACTCTGCGTTGCGCTGTTAATGTGCCTGAATGCGCCGCTGGCGTGGTCGGCGGGCACGGTTAAGGTCTATATCGCCGACAGCAAAGAACCCAAAACCTTATCCAATGCGGAACACCTGCTCGATCTGGTTGGACAGCCTCGTCTGGCAAACAGCTGGTGGCCGGGAGCCGTAATCAGTGAGCGTCAGGCCACGGTGCGAGCAGAGCAGCAGCACAAGGCGTTGCTGGCAAGGCTGACCGGGCTTGCTGGCCAGGCCTCTGGCGACGATACGGCGGCAATCAACGCCGTGCGCCAGCAGCTGGAGCAGATTGCCGTGACCGGACGTCAGCGGATAAATCTCGATCCTGATGAAGTGCGCATAGCGGAAAACGGCAATCCGACGCTGCTGGGGGAGTACAGCCTGTGGATCCCCGCCAAACCTGGCACCGTGACGGTGATGGGGCTGGTCAGCAGCCCGGGCAAAAAGCCGTTTACGCCGGGGCGCGATGTGGCGAGCTATCTCGACGAGCAGAGCCTGTTAGCGGGTGCTGAGAAGAGCTATGCGTGGGTCGTTTATCCGGATGGCCGTACGCAGAACGTCCCGGTGGCCTACTGGAACAAGCGTCATGTGGAGCCCATGCCGGGCAGCGTGATTTTTGTCGGCTTTGCCGATCACTTCTGGACGAAGGCGTATGACGGTCTCAATACCGACATCCTTCACTCCCTGACGCATCGGATACCGGATTGATGAAAAAAACTTATCTCTACAGCGCCCTGGCGCTGTGTGTGAGCGCCGCCTGTCACGCAGAAACGTATCCGGCCCCGATCGGGCCGTCGCAGTCGGACTTTGGTGGTGTGGGGCTGCTGCAAACGCCTACCGCCCGCATGGCGCGGGAAGGGGAGATCAGCCTTAACTATCGCGATAACGATCAGTATCGTTACTACTCCGCCTCGGTACAGCTTTTCCCGTGGCTGGAAACCACCCTGCGCTATACCGACGTTCGCACCAAAAAATACAGCAGCGTAGAGTCTTTCTCTGGTAATCAGACTTATAAAGATAAAGCCTTCGACGTAAAACTGCGTCTGTGGGAAGAGAGCTACTGGATGCCTCAGGTCTCCGTCGGCGCGCGCGATATCGGCGGTACAGGTCTGTTCGATGCCGAGTACCTGGTGGCCAGTAAAGCCTGGGGCCCGTTTGATTTCAGCCTCGGCCTGGGCTGGGGATATCTCGGCACCAGCGGTAACGTCAGTAACCCGTTCTGTTCATACAGCGACAAATATTGCTACCGCGACAACAGCTATAAAAAGGCCGGTTCGGTCAATGGCGATCAGATGTTCCACGGCCCCGCTTCACTGTTTGGCGGCGTAGAGTATCAGACGCCCTGGCAGCCGCTACGCCTGAAGCTGGAGTATGAAGGGAATAACTACAGCGAAGATTTTGCCGGCAAGCTCGAACAGAAGAGCAAGTTTAACGTTGGCGCCATTTATCGCGTAACCGACTGGGCCGACGTGAACCTCAGCTACGAGCGGGGCAATACCCTGATGTTTGGCGTAACCCTGCGCACCAACTTCAATGATATGCGACCGTCATACAACGATAACGCCCGGCCGAAATACCAGCCGGAGCCGCAGGATGCCATCCTCCAGCATACGGTCGTTGCCAACCAGCTCACGCTGTTGAAATACAATGCCGGCCTCGCGGATGCGAAGATCCAGGTGAAGGGCGATACCCTGTACGTGACCGGCGAGCAGGTGAAATACCGCGATTCAGGAGAAGGGATCGAACGCGCCAACCGGATCATCATGAACGATCTTCCCGACGGGATCCGCACGATCCGTGTAACTGAAAACAGACTTAACCTGCCTCAGGTGACCACTGAAACGGATGTGGCAAGCCTGCAGCGCCATCTGGCGGGAGAGCCACTGGGACACGAGACCGAACTGGTTCAAAAACGGGTGGAGCCGATAGTGCCAGAGAGCACCGAGCAGGGCTGGTATATTGATAAACCGCGCTTCGATTTCCATATCGATCCGGTGCTAAACCAGTCCGTCGGTGGGCCAGAAAACTTCTATATGTACCAGTTGGGGGTGATGGCCACGGCGGATCTGTGGGTGACGGATCACCTCCTGACCACCGGGAGTCTGTTTGGCAACCTGGCGAATAACTACGACAAGTTCAACTACACCAACCCGCCAAGCGATTCGAAGCTGCCGCGCGTGCGTACACATGTACGTGACTATGTGCAAAACAACGCGTACGTGAACAACCTGCAGGCCAACTATTTCCAGTACTTTGGCAACGGCTTCTACGGCCAGGTGTACGGAGGCTATCTGGAGACCATGTATGGCGGTGCGGGGGCCGAAGTGCTTTACCGTCCTGTCGACAGCAACTGGGCGTTCGGTCTGGATGCCAACTACGTGAAACAGCGTGACTGGCGCAGCGCGCAGGACATGATGAAGTTCACCGATTACAGCGTGAAAACGGGCCATCTCACCGCCTACTGGACGCCGTCGTTTGCTCAGGATGTGCTGGTGAAAGCGAGCGTTGGACAGTATCTGGCGGGGGATAAAGGCGGCACGCTGGATATCTCGAAACACTTCGACAGCGGCGTGGTTGTCGGTGGCTATGCGACCCTCACCAACGTGTCGCCGGATGAGTACGGGGAAGGGGACTTCACCAAAGGGGTATATGTCTCTATTCCGCTCGATCTCTTCTCATCAGGCCCGACCCGCAGCCGCGCGGCCATTGGCTGGACGCCGCTGACCCGCGACGGGGGGCAACAGCTTGGACGTAAGTTCCAGCTGTATGATATGACCAGCGATAAGAGTATTAACTTCCGCTGAGGCTCCTCGCCCTAACCCTCTCCTCAGTGGCGAGGGTTCGGTTTTCTCCCTCTCCCTGAGGGAGAGGGCTGGGGTGAGGGCATGGTTTTCCTCTCTCCCTGAGGGAGAGGGTAACAAACTCCGAATCGAGTAAAACATAAACAAAAAATATAGATCCCCGTCACATTTTTGCGTTATACAGGAACCTCGCCCTGGAGAATGAGGTGCTGTATGACATCCCTGACCCGCCCGCGCGTTGAGTTCATCTCAACCATCCTCCAGACCGTGCTGAACCTCGGTCTGCTGAGCCTTGGTCTGATTCTGGTCGTCTTTCTCGGCAAAGAGACGCTGCATCTGGCCGATGTCCTGTTTGCCCCTGAACAAACCAGCAAATACGAGTTGGTCGAAGGGCTGGTGGTCTACTTTCTCTACTTTGAATTTATCGCCCTGATCGTGAAGTACTTCCAGTCTGGCTTTCACTTTCCGCTGCGTTACTTTGTCTACATTGGCATTACGGCGATTGTGCGGTTGATTATCGTTGATCATACCTCGCCGCTCGACGTGCTGATCTACTCGGCCGCCATTCTGCTGCTGGTGATCACCCTCTGGCTGTGCAATTCCAAACGCCTGAAGCGGGAATAAAAAAAAGGCGCTCCGAAGAGCGCCAACAACAGTCACAGTGAATTTAAGGCAATTTGAGGGATAACAGTGGCATAGAACAATGAAACTTAACCTTTCACTCCGCCTGCGGTCAGGCCGTTAACCAGCCAGCGTTGAGCCAGCAGGAATACAACGGTGATCGGAATGGCAGAGAGCACAGCGGCGGCGGCAAAGTCGCCCCACAGGTAGTTTTGTGGGTTCAGGTATTGCTGCATCCCAACCGCCAGCGTGTAGCTGTTTACATCACGCAGCAGCAGAGACGCGACCGGCACTTCGGTGATGGCCGCGATGAACGACAGAATAAATACCACCGCCAGAATCGGCACCGACAGCGGCAGCAGCACCAGACGGAATGCCTGCCACGGGGTTGCGCCATCGAGCGACGCCGCCTCTTCCAGCGAGTTGTCGATGGTTTCGAAATAGCCCTTAATCGTCCAGACATGCAGCGCAATCCCGCCCAGATAGGCGAAGATCACGCCGCCGTGGGTATTGAGGCCGATAAAGGGCACATACTGACCCAGACGGTCAAACAAGGCATATAACGCTACCAGCGACAGTACCGCCGGGAACATCTGGAAAATAAGCATCCCTTTCAGCAGCGTGGCTTTCCCCGGGAAGCGCATACGGGCAAAGGCATAGGCGCAGGTGGTGGAAAGGGTCACGATGCCAATGGCCGTAATGGTGGCCACCTTCACCGAGTTCCACAGCCATAACAGCACCGGGAACGGCGGCGGCGTCACGCGGCCATCTGCATGTTCAACGCTGAAGCCCAGCGCCAGCTTCCAGTGCTCCCAGGAGATCTGTTCCGGGATGAGACTGCCGGTGGCGAAGTTCCCCGAACGCAGCGAAATAGCGATAACCATCAGCAGCGGGAACATGATTGCCGCGATAAAAATCAGCAGCCCCAGGTGGGTAATCAGTAAACGTAACTTTTGCGATTTGGGTTGGACCATAGCCATATTCATTACCCTCCTTAGTCAAACTTCATGCGGGTTGCTTTCAGGTTCACGATAGCCAGCGCGCCCACCAGCAGGAAGATCAGCGTGGCAATCGCCGCCGCCAGACCAAAGTCCTGGCCACCGCCGCCCTCAAAGGCGATACGGTAGGTGTAACTCACCAGCAGGTCGGTATAGCCTGCCGGGGTGGTGGTGCCCAGGCGATCCGGGCCGCCGTTGGTTAACAGCTGGATCAGCACGAAGTTGTTAAAGTTAAAGGCGAAGCTGGCGATCATCAGCGGCGTGAGCGGCTTAATCAGCAGCGGCAGCGTAATTTTGAAGAAGTTCTGGAACGGGGTCGCACCGTCCATCGCCGAGGCTTCGTACAGATCGTCCGGAATCGCCTTCAGCAGCCCCATGCACAGAATCATCATGTATGGATAGCCAAGCCAGGTGTTGACGATAACAATCATGGTACGGGCGGTGGTCGGGTCGCTGAACCAGGCCGGTTTGATGCCAAACAGCGCGCTCAGCATCATGTTGATCTCACCAAAGCTCTGGTTAAACAGCCCTTTGAATATCAGGATCGAGATAAACGAGGGCACGGCGTAGGGCAGAATGAGCAGCACCCGATAAATCGCTTTGCCTTTGAGCGACTCCCACTGCACCAGACAGGCCAACACCATGCCGACGGCCACGGTCAGGATCACGGTCAGTACCGAGAAGACCACCGTCCAGATGAAGATCGCGAAGAACGGTTTCTGGATACCTTCATCAGTAAAGACGCGGGTAAAGTTGTCCCAGCCGATGGTCACGGTATAGCCCGGGCTGAGCTTCTCATCGCCCCAGGTGCCGTCGGCGTTTACCGCCTGATAAAAACCGACATCGTTATTCGGACGGTACTTCACGCCGCTCTGGTTGTTGGTCAGGGTACCGTCATCGGCCAGGGTATACAGCGGCCGGGTGCCGGAGAACTGGCGCAGCGAACTCATGGTCACTTTGCTCTCATCCGGCAGTACGGCGGTGAGCTGGGTCAGCGCCTGACGATTCTGGGTAATGACACGCAGATTCGCGCGTTCGCCTTCCGGCAGGGCCGCGGCCTCTTTCAGAGTCAGCTTTTGTTCACCGCCAAATTTAAAGGCATCAGAAACAAAGACCTTTTGGCTTTCATGGTCAGTAAGCGCTAACTTCCATTGGTCACCGTCAGGATACAAGCCAAAATTAAAGCTCTTACCCGCCTGGTATGAGCGATCCATCAGCACCTGCTGGGCGCGCTCTTGCGCAAGCTGGTTGGTGCTACTGTAGTTAGTAAACGCGATCGCGATAGTACAGATTAACGGGAACAGGACAAACAGCCCCATCCCGGCCACGCCCGGATAGACATAACGCCACGCGTAGGCTTTTCGATTAGCGAAGATATAGAGGCCAACCGCGCTCAAAATCAGCGTCATGCCGGCAAACAGGTACTCCCCCTGGGCGTACATCAAAACAACAAGGTAACCCACCAGCAGGGCAAGCAGACCAATCACTGACCATTTCAGCGTGTCGCTTTGCCACCAGTGTTTCTTTTTAATGACATCCATGGGGTTCTTCCTCAACAGCGTTTTATCTTTTCTTCCTCTCCTGCGAGAGAGGGCCGGGGCGAGGGGTGCAGATAGCGACAACCCTTGCCCTAACCCTCTCCCGGGGGAGAGGGAATTACGGCATTACTTGGTGATACGTCCCTGCGCATCTTTCAGCGCCGCATCGACAGTCTGACGACCGCTTGCTGCGTTGATGACCGCGGTACGGGTGGCATACCAGAACGCTGCCATTTGCGGGATGTTCGGCATGATTTCGCCTTTCTGGGCGTTATCCATAGTGGCCGCAATACGTGGATCTTTTGCCAGCGTATCCTGGAAGGATTTCAGCGCCACGGCACCCAGCGGTTTGTCTTTGTTCACCATGTCCAGACCGTCGTCGGTCAACAGGTAGTTCTCCAGGAACTCTTTCGCCAGCTCTTTGTTCGGGCTGGCGGCGTTGATACCGGCACTCAGCACGCCAACGAAGGTTTTAGACGGCTTGCCTTTAAAGGTTGGCAGCACCGCTACGCCGTAGTTGATTTTGCTCTTGTCGATGTTGGACCACGCCCACGGACCGTTGATGGTCATCGCGGTTTCGCCCTTATTGAAGGCGGCTTCGGCGATGGAGTAATCGGTATCCGCGTTCATGTGTTTGTTCTTGATCAGGTCAACCAGGAAGGTCAGGCCCGCTTTCGCGCCTGCGTTGTCCACGCCGACGTCTTTGACGTCGTATTTGCCGTTTTCAAACTTGAACGCATAACCGCCATCGGCAGCAATCAGCGGCCAGGTGAAGTACGGCTCTTGCAGGTTGAACATCAGCGCGCTCTTACCTTTGGCCTTCAGCTCTTTATCCAGCGCCGGGATCTCTTCCCAGGTTTTCGGCGGGTTAGGTACGAGGTCTTTGTTGTAAATCAGGGAGAGCGACTCAACCGCCACCGGGTAGGCGATCAGCTTGCCGTTGTAACGCACGGCATCCCAGGTGAACGGGACCAGCTTGTCCTGGAAGGCTTTATCCGGCGAGACTTCCGCCAGCAGGCCAGACTGTGCGTAACCACCGAAACGGTCATGCGCCCAGAAGATGATGTCCGGGCCGTCGCCGGTCGCTGCAACCTGCGGGAATTTCTCTTCCAGCTTATCCGGGTGTTCGACGGTGACTTTGATACCAGTGTCTTTCTCGAATTTTTTGCCCACTTCGGCCAGGCCGTTATAGCCTTTATCGCCGTTAATCCAGATAACCAACTTACCTTCTTCGATCTTGGCCAGAGCCGGGGCGGAAATCATCATTGCTGCCAGGGCGGACAATGCGAAAACGCGTGCGCCAGTCTTGATATTCATATCTGCCATCCTTTTTATGATGTGCTGTGGATACAATGAGGTAGTTCAACGTGGCTCAGTCTCCTTATTTGACATCCTCTTTCCATCCTCCTTGACCCTACGCCCCACCCCCTCAATGTGTGATCTGCGTTGCATAAATTTGAGTTATGCGTACTGGCGCACATAAACAGGCAGTGAATTTTGCCGTCTGCATCACGATTTTCGCCTCCGCTCCCGCTCGCCGGGGGCAGAGCCTGCTCTCTCATCCTCCCGCCTCCTCCCCCATAAAAAAGCCAGGGGGTGGAGGATTCGCGACGCGACGCGTTACCGCATAGTCAGACCATCTTGAATGTTTCTGTCGATGACGGGTTGTAACAAAGGGAGTAGGGGATGGCGAGCGTACAGCTGCGTAATGTAACGAAAGCCTGGGGCGACGTGGTGGTGTCGAAAGACATCAACCTGGATATCCAGGAAGGTGAATTCGTGGTGTTTGTTGGCCCGTCAGGTTGTGGTAAATCCACGCTGCTGCGCATGATTGCCGGTCTTGAAACCATCACCAGCGGTGATTTGTTCATTGGCGACGCCCGTATGAACGATGTGCCGCCCGCTGAGCGCGGCGTGGGCATGGTGTTCCAGTCTTATGCCCTCTATCCCCATCTCTCGGTTGCCGAGAACATGTCTTTCGGCCTCAAGCTGGCCGGCGCGAAGAAAGAGATTATCAACCAGCGTGTGACTCAGGTTGCCGAAGTGCTGCAGCTGGCGCACCTGCTGGAGCGTAAACCGAAGGCGCTCTCGGGCGGCCAGCGTCAGCGCGTCGCGATTGGCCGTACGCTGGTGGCTGAACCGCGCGTCTTCTTACTGGATGAACCCCTGTCGAACCTTGATGCCGCGCTGCGCGTGCAGATGCGTATCGAGATTTCCCGTCTGCACAAACGTCTGGGTCGCACCATGATTTACGTCACCCACGATCAGGTCGAGGCGATGACGCTGGCCGACAAAATTGTGGTGCTGGATGCCGGTCGCGTGGCGCAGGTGGGTAAACCGCTGGAACTCTATCACTATCCGGCAGATCGCTTCGTTGCGGGCTTTATCGGCTCGCCGAAGATGAACTTCCTGCCGGTGAAAGTGACGGCGACCGCCATCGAACAGGTTCAGGTTGAGCTGCCGAACCGCCAGCAGGTGTGGTTACCCGTCGAGAGCACCAACGTGACCGTTGGCGCCAACATGTCTTTGGGCATTCGCCCGGAGCACTTACTGCCTAGCCACATCGCCGATGTGACGCTGGAAGGTGAGGTGCAGGTAGTAGAACAGTTAGGCCACGAAACTCAGATTCATATCCAGATCCCCGCCATCCGTCAGAACCTGGTTTACCGCCAGAATGACGTGGTGTTGGTAAAAGAGGGTGCCACATTCGCTATTGGCTTGCCGCCAGAGCGCTGCCATCTGTTCCGTGAGGATGGCACCGCATGTCGTCGGCTGCATAAAGAGCCCGGCGTTTAAGCATTCCAAAACATACACAAGCTCACGAGGCCGCCACCCGTGGCCTGACGAGTGAAGTGTAAAAAAGAAAAGCAATGATCTCAGGAGATAGAATAATGATTACTCTGCGCAAAGTCCCTCTGGCGGTCGCCATTGCGGCAGGCATCCTGTCTGCCCAGGCCGGCGCTGTCGACTTTAAAGGTTATGCTCGTTCTGGCATTGGCTGGACCGGGAGTGGCGGCGAACAACAGTGTTTCCAGGCAACGGGTGCGGGTTCTAAATATCGTCTTGGTAACGAATGTGAAACCTATGCCGAAATTAAACTGGGCCAGGAAGTGTGGAAAGAGGGTGATAAGAGCTTCTACTTCGACACCAACGTAGCCTACTCCGTTGCACAGCAGAACGACTGGGAAGCCACCGACCCGGCCTTCCGTGAAGCCAACGTGCAGGGTAAAAACCTGATTGAATGGCTGCCAGGCTCCACTATCTGGGCCGGTAAGCGCTTCTATCAGCGTCATGACGTTCACATGATCGACTTCTACTACTGGGATATTTCAGGTCCGGGTGCGGGTCTGGAAAATATCGATGTCGGTTTCGGTAAACTCTCTCTGGCGGCAACACGTTCCTCTGAAGCGGGTGGCTCTTCTGCCTTCGCTAGCAACAACATCTACGACTACACCACCCGTACAGCAAACGATGTTTTCGACGTTCGCTTAGCCCAGATGGAAATCAACCCGGGCGGTACGCTGGAGCTGGGTGTGGATTATGGTCGTGCAAACGAGCGTGATGACTACTATCTGGTTGATGGCGCATCTAAAGATGGCTGGATGTTCACCGCTGAACATACCCAGAGCATGCTGAAAGGCTTTAACAAATTCGTTGTCCAGTACGCAACGGATTCAATGACTTCTCATGGTAAAGGACTGTCGCAGGGCGCAAGTATCGGAACTTCCGATGACATTAACTATGCCATGGATAATAACGGTCACCTGATACGACTCCTTGACCACGGTGCGGTCTCTCTGGGTGACAGCTGGGATCTGATGTATGTCGGTATGTACCAGGACATCAATCTGGACAGCAACAATGGGACTAAATGGTGGACTGTGGGCGTGCGTCCTATGTACAAATGGACCCCAATCATGAGTACCCTGCTTGAAGTTGGCTACGACAACGTTAAGTCTCAGGAAACAGGCGATACCAACAATCAGGTTAAAGTCACTCTCGCACAGCAATGGCAGGCGGGTGATAGCATCTGGTCTCGTCCGGCTATCCGTATCTTCGCCACTTACGCGAAGTGGGACGAAAAATGGGGTTATGCGCCAACAGGTAAAAACACTATCGCAGGCTATGCCCCTGGCATCGCTTATAGCGATACCTCGGCAAGAACCTTTAGCCGCGGTGACAACGACGAGTGGTCCTTCGGTGCCCAGATGGAAATCTGGTGGTAATAACGTCTTAATCTGACGTACAGACCAAACGAGGGGCGAAAGCCCCTCAATTCCTTCGGGACGGCGCGCTATTGCCTGGCTACCGCTGAACCTGTGCTTTTGAGGTGATTACAATGAAAATGAAAAAAAGTCTCGTTGCCCTTTGTCTATCCGCAGGGCTGCTGGCCAGCGTGCCTGCCGTTACCTTTGCTGACGTAAATTTCGTACCACAAAACACCACGGCGGCGCCGTCTGTACCGACCGCAGCATTGCAGCAGTTGGTCTGGACGCCTGTCGATCAGTCAAAACCAAAAACCGCCCAGCTTGCAACGGGCGGCCAGCCGCTGAACGTTCCCGGCATTTCTGGCCCGGTGCTGGCCTTTAGCGTGCCAGCGAATATCGGCGAAATCGCGCTGACCCTCACGAGCGAAGTGAACAAACAAACCAGCGTCTTTGCCCCGAACGTGTTGATCCTGGATCAAAACCTGACGCCAGCGGCGTTCTTCCCGTCTGACTACTTCCCGTACCAGGAGCCGGGCGTGATGAGCGCCGATCGTCTGGAAGGCGTGATGCGTCTGACCCCGGCGCTGGGACAGCAAAAACTCTACGTGCTGGTCTTCACCACCCCTCAGGATCTTCAGAAAACGACCACGCTGCTCGATCCGGCTAAAGCGTATGCCAAAGGGATCGGCAACGCGATTCCGGACATCCCCGATCCTATCGCCCGTCATACCACCGACGGCACCGTGAAGCTGAAAGTGTCGACCAATACCGCCTCCAGCGTACTGGTTGGCCCGCTGTTTGGCTCCTCCTCAAACGGCCCGGTGACCGTAGGGAATACCGCCGCCCCGGCCACGGCCTATGCCGCGCCAGCGCCAGCTCCGGTCGCCGCGCCAGCGCCTGCCCCGGCGAAGAAAGCCGAGCCGGTACTGAACGACACCGAAGCTTACTTCAATAACGCGATTAAGCAGGCGGTAAACAGCGGCGATGTCGACAAAGCGCTGAAACTGCTTGATGAAGCAGAGCGTCTGGGCTCCACATCGGCCCGTTCCACCTTTATCAGCAGTGTAAAAGGCAAGGGGTGACCGTCTCCCCACAATGCTGATTTTGTCAGTAGTTTGGTGCGCCCTGTCGGGCGCACTTTTTTTGCGGATGCAGCCTGTTGCATCCCTGTTGCGATAATGATCGCTAAGTTGCGTTTGCCCCCCCTCTGTTGCTATTTCTGCGATACAATAGCCTTACGTTATGTAACGGAGAGTCTGGCATGTCACATCCTGCGCTAACGCAACTGCGTGCGCTGCGTTACTTTGAAGAAATTCCCCCTCTGGATGCGGCGCAACTCGACTGGTTGTTGCTGGAAGATTCCATGACCAAACGTTTTGAGCAGCAGGGCAAACAGGTCACCGTCACCCTCATTCAGGAAGGGTTTGTCACTGCCGATGCCGTGCAGGACGAACTGCCGCTTTTGCCACAAGAGCCGCGCTACTGGTTGCGAGAAATTTTACTCTGTGCCGACGGGGAACCCTGGCTTGCCGGACGCACCGTGGTGCCCGAGTCGACCCTCACCGGACCGGAGCTGGCCCTGCAGAAGATGGGCAAGACCCCGCTGGGGCGTTATCTGTTTACATCGTCAGAGCTCACCCGGGACTTTATTGAAATTGGTCGCGATGCCGATCTGTGGGGGCGTCGCTCACGCCTGCGCTTAAGTGGTAAACCGTTAATGCTGACGGAGCTTTTTTTACCGGCATCGCCGTTGTACTAAGAGGAAGAGAGATATGGAGTGGAGTCTGACGCAGAACAAGCTGCTGGCTTATCACCGCCTGATGCGCACGGATAAGCCGATTGGGGCGCTGTTGCTGCTGTGGCCAACCCTGTGGGCGCTGTGGGTGGCCACGCCAGGTCTGCCGCCGCTGTGGATCCTGGCGGTGTTTATAGCGGGCGTCTGGTTGATGCGTGCCGCAGGCTGTGTGGTGAATGATTACGCCGATCGGAAATTCGATGGTCACGTGAAGCGCACCGCTAATCGACCGATGCCCAGTGGCGCAGTGACCGAGAAAGAGGCTCGCACGCTGTTTGTGGTGCTGATACTTATCTCCTTCCTGCTGGTGTTAACCCTCAACACCATGACCATCTTGCTTTCGGTGGCAGCGCTGGCGCTGGCGTGGGTCTATCCCTTTATGAAGCGCTACACCCATCTGCCGCAGGTGGTGCTGGGGGCGGCATTTGGCTGGTCGATCCCAATGGCCTTTGCCGCCGTCAGCGAGACCGTGCCGCTGAGCTGCTGGTTGATGTTTCTTGCCAACATTCTCTGGGCCGTGGCTTACGACACTGAGTACGCAATGGTTGACCGCGATGACGATCTCAAAATCGGTATCAAGTCGACGGCGATTCTGTTTGGCCGCCAGGATAAGCTGATTATCGGCATCCTGCAGGTGGCGGTACTGGCCCTGATGGTGGCGATTGGCTATCTGAACGGGCTGAACGGGGTATTTTATGCCGCCGTGGTGGCCGCGGGTGGGCTGTTTGTGTATCAGCAAAAGCTGATTGCGAATCGCGATCGTGACGCCTGTTTTAAAGCCTTCCTGAACAATAACTACGTGGGACTGGTGCTGTTTTTAGGCCTGGCGGCGAGTTACTGGGCATAATGAAACGGCAGCCAGAAGGCTGCCGTTTTAACATTATCGACCTGCTTTTCAGCGCTATTCGCCCTGGGTAGCGCTCTCAATGGTTAAGCGCACATCCGAGGTAATCAGCTCTGCCAGCATCTGATAAACCTTCATTGTCTCTTCCGGCTCGGCATCACCGCTATCGCTAATATAGCCTTCGTCACGCAGCGTCAGCACCAGCGAGCTGAACACCGCCTTATCAAAGAACTCTGGCGCGTTAATGCCATGCAGCATCGACAGGCGCTGTGCCAGCGTGCGGCTCTCTTTCTCCAGCGTACCCCGATTAATAGACGGGTTTGCGCTCAGCAGCCAGAACGTAATGGCATAGCGTTGCAGCGTCTCACGTGCGCCTGCGGCCAGCAGCTGCAAGGTCCGGGAGCGGGACGGATTAATCTGCAGTACGTCATCCTTCAACGTAATCAGCCCCTGGCGCACCAGCTCTTCGCTCTGCTGATCCAGTACGTTTGCCAGCTCGTCCTTATCCCAGCGCAGGAACAGCTCGGTTTTAAGCATCGGATAGAGCACTTCAACATGATGCAGCAGCGCCTGACGCGTGATGTGACGATGCTGGGTGATAATGGCCGCCATCAGCGAAGGCAACATCAGCATATGGGCAATGTTGTTGCGATAGTAGGTCATCAGCACCGCCTGCTCGCGCGGCAGAATGATGATATCGCCGATGGTGTCTTTCTCTACCTCGAACTTATTCATCTGCAGTGCGTGGTCGATCAGATCGCTGGCGCTGACCGTTGGCACGGTGGAGTCCGGTGAATAAGGCACATTGCGCATCAGATTGAGGTAACAGTCGAGCTGTTCGGTCAGTTGCTCGCGGGTAAGCGAACGCTGACGCGACGCCAGCAACGCTGTACAGCACAGGTTCATGGCGTTAGCCGCACCTGCGTTGTTAATACGCACCATCAGCTCTGCGGCGATACCGTTCACCGTTGGCGTCAGCCAGGCCGGGCGTACGGCTTCAATCGGATCGATAGACTCACGCCACTCCGGAACATGGTTGTTCAGGTAGGTCATCAGCGGCATGGGTTCGCCAAAGTTCACATAGCCCTGGCCGAGATTACGCAGCTTGCTCAGCCCACGCAGCATCTGCGGCAGGCTCTCTTTCTCTTTAGTGGCACCGCGCAGCTCTTTTGCATAGGTTCCCACCTCCATCACATGCTCGTAACCGATGTAAATCGGCACCAGGGTGATAGGACGTGTACCGCCGCGCAGCATCGCCTGAATCGTCATCGACAGGGTTCCGGTCTTCGGATCGAGCAGACGCCCGGTACGGGAACGACCTCCCTCAACGAAGTACTCAACGGAATAGCCGCGGCTGAACAGCTCGCCCAGATACTCGCGGAAGACGGTGGAGTAGAGCTTGTTGCCCTTAAAGGTACGGCGAATAAAGAACGCACCCAGGCGACGGAAAATCGGCCCTGCTGGCCAGAAGTTCAGGTTAATACCGGCTGCGATATGCGGCGGTACCAGGCCCTGATGATAGAGCACATACGACAGCAGCAGGTAGTCCATGTGGCTGCGGTGGCAGGGCACATAGACAATTTCATGACCGTCGTGCGCAAGCTGACGCACCCGTTCGGCGTTATGAACGTTAATGCCCTGATAGAGACGGTTCCACGTAAAGCTCAGGATACGATCGGAGAGGCGAATCATCTCGTAAGAGAAGTTCGCGGCGATCTCTTCCATCAGTGCAATGGCGTTCTGCTGCGCTTTTTCGTGGGAGATTTTTTTGCTGCGCGCTTCGTCTTCAACCGCACGGGCAATCGCTTTGGATGCCAGCAGTTTGTTGAAGAGATCCTGGCGTGCAGGCAGACGTGGCCCTACAGCAGCCAGACGCTGGCGGGCAAAGTGCATACGCGCCACGCGCGCCAGCTTCTGCGCGATAATCTTATCGGTGCCGTGCTCATCCGCCATCCGGCGCAGAGAGACGGACGGCGAGAAGCGCACAAAGCTATCGCGACCAAGCCAGGTCACGGCGAAGAACTTCTGCACGCCGTTCAGCATACGCAGCGGCGGGTTCTCTTCCCCTTTTTCGCGTCCCGGGCGACGGCCAAACATGACCGAGACCGGCACCATCTGCACATCCAGATTCGGGTTGCTGCGGTGCAGATCGAGGTAGTCGTGGAACAGTTTGATGGACTCTTCTTTCGGCGTGTAATAGGTGAATACGCGCGGCCCGCCGTGGATAAAGACATAGCGCGGCAGCAGGGTGCCGTCGATCTCCAGCGGCTCCAGCGGGTCAGGTAAATCATGCGCCAGGCACTGGGCGCGCAGCGTCAGCAAGTCGGCCTTAGAGTTATAAGGCAAAACGTACATAATAGGGCGCGAGGTATCGAGCCCTAATTCCGGCGCAGGATTTGCCGGGATAGACTTGCTTTTTACCAGGACGCTTAATGGTAAATTAAGTAATTTGTAGTAAATTCTTGGCCAGCCAGACATAAACGATGTAAAGCCTCTGGTTAAAAATGCAATTGCGGCGCAAGGATAACAGAATGCGCACAAAATTTCTGTTGTTACCCGTCATACTTCAGGCGGTATGGCAACGCTCTATAGCTATAGTTACTGACGCTATTTTTCAATAAAGGTTCTTTTGATGGCCAATAATACCACTGGGTTAACCCGTATCATTAAAGCTGCTGGTTATTCATGGAAAGGGATCCGCGCAGCCTGGATCAACGAGGCGGCCTTCCGCCAGGAGAGCGTTGCCGTGATTGCGGCAATCATTATTGCCTGCTGGCTGGATGTCGATCCTATTACCCGCGTGCTGCTGATTGGCTCGGTGATGTTGGTGATGATAGTCGAAATTTTAAACAGTGCGATTGAAGCGGTAGTGGATCGTATCGGGTCTGATTATCACGAACTTTCCGGGCGGGCCAAAGACATGGGCTCGGCGGCGGTATTGTTAAGTATCTTTGTCGCGCTCTTTACCTGGGTCTCACTGCTGTGGGGACATTTTCGATAAGCCTCGACAAAACGAATAAGTCTCTGGTTTTTTGTGCGGTTTATGGTTCCAAAATCGCCTTTGACTGTATATACTCACAGCATAACTGTATATACACCCAGGGGGCGGAATGAAAGCGTTAACGACCAGGCAGCAAGAGGTGTTTGATCTCATTCGGGATCATATCGGCCAGACGGGGATGCCACCCACGCGTGCGGAAATCGCGCAGCGTCTGGGATTCCGTTCTCCGAACGCCGCTGAAGAGCATCTCAAAGCCCTGGCACGTAAGGGCGTTCTGGAGATCGTCTCCGGCGCGTCTCGCGGCATTCGTTTGCTGGTTGAAGAAGAAGAGGGCCTGCCGCTGGTAGGCCGCGTAGCAGCGGGTGAGCCGCTGCTGGCGCAGCAGCACATTGAAGGTCACTATCAGGTTGATCCCGGTATGTTTAAGCCGAGTGCAGACTTTTTACTGCGCGTTAGCGGCATGTCCATGAAGGATATCGGCATTATTGACGGCGATCTGCTGGCAGTGCATAAAACGCAGGATGTGCGTAACGGCCAGGTGGTCGTGGCGCGTATCGACGACGAAGTAACCGTGAAGCGCCTGAAGAAGCAGGGCAACATTGTTCAGCTTCTGCCGGAAAACAGCGAATTCTCCCCCATCGTTGTTGACCTGCGTGAAAACAACTTCTCCATTGAAGGCTTAGCGGTTGGCGTTATCCGCAACGGCGACTGGCTGTAATCTCTTCCTGACAGGCTACGACTGTGTCGTAGCCTGCTCTCTTTCTCTCTGGTTATTCACATGTCTCTGCTGACTACCGCCGATAAGGCGTTATGGCGTCTTGCGCTGCCGATGATCTTCTCCAATATCAGCGTGCCGCTGCTGGGGCTGGTCGATACGGCGGTGATAGGTCATCTGGATTCCCCTGTCTATCTTGGCGGCGTGGCCATCGGCGCGACGGCGACCAGTTTCCTCTTTATGCTGCTGCTCTTCCTGCGCATGAGCACTACCGGTTTAACTGCCCAGGCCTATGGCGCAAAAGATCCGTTGCGTCTGGCACGTGCGCTGGTGCAGCCGCTGCTGATGGCGCTGGGGGCCGGGCTGCTGATTGTGTTACTGCGAACCCCGCTTATCGATCTTGCCCTGCATATTGTGGGGGGGAGCGACGCGGTGCTGCTTCAGGCACGGCGTTTCCTGGAAATACGCTGGCTCAGCGCGCCGGCATCGCTGGCAAACCTGGTATTGCTCGGCTGGTTGCTGGGGGTGCAATATGCCCGCGCCCCGGTGATCCTGCTGGTAGTGGGTAACCTGATTAATATCGTGCTCGACCTGTGGCTGGTGATGGGCCTGAAGATGAACGTGCAGGGTGCCGCGCTGGCCACGGCGGTGGCAGAGTACGCCACGTTATTGATTGGCTTGTGGATGGTCTGGCGAGTACTGGCCCTGCGCGGCATCTCACTGGCGATGTTGAAAGCGAGCTGGCGCGGTAATATCCGCAAACTCATGGCTCTGAACCGCGACATCATGTTGCGCTCGCTGCTGCTACAGCTCTGCTTTGGCGCACTAACCGTATTTGGCGCCCGGCTGGGGCCCGAAATCGTCGCCGTCAACGCGGTTCTGATGACCCTGCTGACGTTTACTGCCTACGCGCTGGATGGCTTTGCCTATGCGGTGGAGGCGCACTCCGGCCAGGCGTATGGTGCCCGCGAAAGTGGCCAGCTACGCGAGGTATGGCGCGCCGCCTGTCGTCAGGCCGGGCTGGTGGCGCTGGGGTTTGCTCTCATTTATGCCTTAATGGGCGATTGCATCATCGCCTTACTCACCTCGCTGCCTGAACTTCGCGAACTGGCGAATCATTACCTGGTCTGGCAGATAATATTACCGGTGGTGGGGGTGTGGTGTTACCTGCTGGATGGCATGTTTATTGGCGCCACGCGGGGCGCTGAAATGCGCAACAGTATGGCGATCGCCGCCGCCGGGTTTGGCCTCACGCTACTCACATTGCCCTGGCTGGGAAACCATGGTCTATGGCTGGCGCTGGCCGTGTTTCTGGCTCTGCGTGGCCTGTCGCTGGCGCTTATCTGGCGCCATCACTGGCGTAATAATACCTGGTTTATGTAGCGGTTTCGTTTGGCGTAACGGTAAAAGATTCTGAATAGTGCCTCGTTCGCCGAAGCCTTAACTATAATAATTATCAAGTCCAACAGGAAATGAACGTAACGGACGATACGAAGGCTAATCACCGAACGATGAGGATGCGATTATGAATAAAGACGAAGTCGGCGGTAACTGGAAACAGTTCAAAGGTAAAGCTAAAGAACAGTGGGGTAAGCTGACTGATGATGATATGACTATCATCGAAGGTAAGCGCGACCAACTGGTGGGTAAAATTCAGGAACGTTATGGTTATCAGAAAGACCAGGCTGAATCGGAAGTGAAAGACTGGGAAACCCGTAACGATTACCGCTGGTAAGCCGGTAATACCCGTAGTACAAGGAAGTACACCCAGGGCGGCCTCAGGCCGCCCACGTTGTTTTTAGCGCGGCTTCTTCTTCAACTGAATGGAGTGATCGTGCTGACATTCACTTTGATGGCTACACGCCTCAACTTCAACGCAATCCACGCACAGTCCGTGCGCTTCAATCACATTGTGCCACAGAGCGAAGCCCATCTTTGCCGCGAGAGTGTGCATAATGTCTTCAATGCCTTCCGCACTCTCTTCCTTCACGCTACCGCAGCGATCGCAGATAAACATGGCTGATGTGTGGGTCGGCTGATCGAACAGATGGCAAAGCACGTAGCTGTTCGTCGACTCCACCTTGTGGACAAATCCCTGTTCCAGTAAAAAATCCAGCGCACGATAGACCGTTGGCGGCTTCGCCTGCGGTTCACTGGCACGCAGCAGATCCAGCAAATCATAGGCGCTGATGGCCCCTTGCTGCAGACTGAGCAGGCGCAACACTTCAAGGCGCTGCGGGGTCAGGCGCACATTGCGTTGCGCACAGAGCTTTTCAGCCTGCGCCAGCAGCTCCTGCGTTGTGGTCTTTTCCATTAAGCACCTCGAAAACGTGGAATAACAAGTCATCACTTTACCATGTTCTGGTCAAAACACCGAGATCCGCGCCTTGTGCTATACCTGAGCCAATAAACAGAGGAATAAAACGATGAAAAAACCTGACTGTATACGGCATTGGCGAGAGCTTGAGAGTCCCGATGACTCTACCTATCCCGACAGCGACGAACGCTTTTCTATTGGTGCTCCGCTGGCGCGTGCGCTGGGACTGGGTCGGATAGGTATCCATCATGAGCGCCTGCTGCCTGGACGCCGTACCTCGTATCCGCATGCAGAAAGTGATGAAGAGGAGTTTGTGCACGTGCTGGAGGGGTACCCGCAGGTGTGGATAAATGGCTATCTCTGGGAGCTGGAGCCTGGCGACAGCGTCGGATTCCCCGCCGGGACGGGCATCTGCCACACCTTTATCAATAATACCGACGCGGAGGTTCGCCTGCTGGTGATTGGCGAAGCGAATAAAAAACACAACCGTATCTATTACCCAAAAAATGCCGTCTACGGCGCCACGCGTGAAGATCGCTGGGTTGACCATCCACCGCAATTTTTTGGCCCTCACGATGGAAAACCTGGGCGAAAATAATTTCCTCTTCTATAAATATTGAGGGTCGTCACATATTAGAACAGGCCGGACAGGGAATTTAACTTAAGGAAATAGCAGGTCTTTTTGCACTTATTCACAGCAATAGTTTGCCCCTGTATGGGTGATAACAGACAGGGGTTGTTTAATAACAGACTATAAGACGAGAATACTGTGAAAAAACATTTTAAATTTTCGGTGGTTAGCATCGCTGTCTCCTTTTTTGTGGCAAATCAGGCGGGGGCAGCCAATACCTGGACAGAAGCTCGCGGCGACGCGATGGGTGGCACAGGCGTAGCATCGGCACATTATGGCAGCGCGGCGCTAATTAACCCCGCGTTGCTGGCACGCGCACAACAGGAAGATAACGTTACGATTATCCTTCCGACCGTTGGCGCGCAAATTAGCGATAAAGACAATTTGCAGGATGAAATTGATCACATTAACGATCGTGTCGATTATTACGATGATGTGGTTGATAACTTAACTCTGGAGAATATCTTGCTCGATCCGCGCGGAACCGCATTGAAGTTCCAGGGGGCGGCGGGCGAACTGGCGGATGAGCTCGATTACCTGCGCGGCAAAACTGCCCGTGCCAGCGCGGGGGCCGGACTCACTGTTGCTATTCCCACCCAGCAACTCTCCATGGCGTTTGTGGCGAAGGGTTATGCGCGCGGTCGCGTAAGCACCTCCATCGATCAGCATGATGTGGATTATTTACGCGGGATTCAAAACAGTAACCTGAATAATCCGTTAAGCCCTGTTTATCTGGAAGCCGGGAAGGCGGCGCTGGGCGGATCCGACGAAATCACCAAAAACCTGAACTCAACCGCATCGGGCAGAGTAGCCATTGTCTCTGATTACGGTATTGCGGTTGCTCGTCAGTTTGAGATGGGCGATGTGCCCGTGTCCTTAGGCGTGACGCCAAAGCTGCAAAAAACCTGGCTCTACAACTACACCACCTCTATTTATGATTACGACAGCAACGACTGGAACAGCAGTCGCTACCGTAATGACGACACCGGCTTCAACGTTGACGTGGGTATTGCCGCCGATCTGGGCGAAAACTGGACCCTGGGTCTGAGCGGGCAGAACCTTATCTCACGCGATATTGATACTCGAGATGTCCGCATCACCAATGGCTACACGGGTGAGGTGGTGAACTACAAAGATACCTACCAGATTCGACCGCTGGTTACCGCAGGGCTGGCCTGGCACACCGACCTGGTCACCATCAGCGCGGATGGCGATCTGACCGAAACCAAAGGCTTTAAATCGGAAGACACCTCGCAGTATGTGGGCGTGGGTGCCGAAGTGACGCCGCTGAGCTGGCTGGCGGTACGTGCGGGCTTCCGTGGCGATGTGAAAGGTAACGACAGCAATGTCTTTACTGGCGGTCTGGGCTTTGCGCCCTTTAACACCGTCCATGTCGATCTGACCGGTATTTACGGGGAAGATGAGACCTGGGGTGCCGGTGCGCAGCTCACCATGACCTTCTAAAGTAAACCGGAGGCGCTGCGCCTCCGGCTTCTCTTTGTGCTATAGTTACGCCCCCTTTTTACCAGATGCTTAAAACTTCGCCATGTCGTCAGAACTTCAGTCTGTTTACCCAGCCCACCGTTTCTCCATCGCGCCGATGCTCGACTGGACGAACAGGCACTGCCGTTATTTCCTGCGTTTGCTGTCGCGCAATACGCTGCTCTACACCGAAATGGTGACGACCGGCGCGATCATTCACGGTAAGGGTGACTATCTGGCCTACAGCGAAGAGGAGCATCCGGTCGCCTTGCAGCTGGGCGGTAGCGATCCGGTGGCTCTGGCTCACTGTGCCAGGCTTGCGGAAGCGCGCGGCTACGATGAGATCAACCTCAACGTAGGCTGTCCTTCTGACCGTGTGCAGAACGGTATGTTCGGCGCCTGCCTGATGGGCAATGCTCAGCTGGTTGCCGACTGCGTGAAAGCGATGCGCGATGTGGTCTCTATTCCGGTAACGGTTAAAACCCGTATCGGCATTGATGATCAGGACAGCTATGAATTCCTGTGTGATTTCATTAATACGGTTTCCGGCCGCGGTGAGTGCGAGATGTTTATCATCCACGCCCGCAAAGCCTGGCTCTCTGGCCTGAGTCCAAAAGAGAACCGCGAGATCCCGCCGCTGGACTACCCGCGCGTCTACCAGCTGAAGCGCGATTTTCCGCACCTGACCCTGTCTATTAACGGTGGTATCAAATCGCTGGATGAGGCGAAAGCGCATCTGGAGCACATGGATGGAGTCATGGTGGGCCGTGAGGCCTATCAAAACCCGGGTATTCTGGCCTCCGTTGACCGCGAAATTTTTGCTGTCGACGGCATCGACAACGATCCGGTCTCTGTCGTGCGGGCGATGTACCCCTACATTGAGCGCGAGCTCAGTCAAGGGACCTATCTTGGCCATGTGACTCGCCATATGCTCGGCCTGTTCCAGGGCATCCCGGGGGCGCGCCAGTGGCGCCGTCACCTGAGTGAAAACGCCCATAAAGCCGGAGCGGATATCGAGGTGCTCGAACAGGCGCTCCGCCTGGTGGCGGACAAGCGATAAATTTCGCTAAAAAATCGTCAAATAGACCACGCCTTGTCATTGTGACAGGGCGTTTTTGTATATAAATCAAAGCGCTAAAAACTGGCATGAATCTTGTAATGATGTGCATATCATGGTGACATTAGCTGGGAGAGAGTCATGCTGGAATTGCTGTTTGTTGTGGGATTTTTTGTGATGCTCCTGGTCACAGGGGTATCCCTGTTGGGAATTATTGCCGCGCTGGTGGTGGCAACGGCAGTGATGTTTGTCGGCGGTTTGTTCGCCCTGATGTTTAAAGTTCTGCCCTGGTTGTTACTGGCCGTGGCCGTCGTCTGGGCGATACGGGCGATAAAATCGCCAAAAGTCCCGAAGTATCAGCGCAATAACCGTTTTCGTTACTAAGGTATTGAGGGGTTCGTCACAACCCTGCAACTTTTCCGGCGGCGGGGCTTAGAACGGAATAGGATTTACTTATCAAATCTGTCACTATGACTGCCGTTAAAGAATTCATCGTGCTGTACCCTACATACAGCCGAACTAAAAAAAAGAAAGGGCTTCCTACGGGAAGCCCTAATTCTTTATACGCATCATGGAATTAACAGACTCGACCCCTGCGTTGCCCGACTCTCCAGTATCTCATGCGCGCGCTGCGCATCGCTTAGCGCATATTTCTGCGCCTTTGCAACATCGACTTTGATAACGCCGCTGGCAATCAGCGAGAAGAGCTCATTGCTGGCCTCCTCTAACTCTTCGCGGCTGGTGATGTAGCCCTGCAGGGAAGGGCGGGTCACGTACAGCGAGCCCTTCTGATTCAGAATGCCAAGATTCACCCCTGTAACGGCCCCGGAGGCATTCCCGAAGCTCACCATCAGGCCGCGACGTTGCAGACAATCCAGCGACGCCTCCCAGGTATCTTTCCCTACCGAGTCATACACAACCCGCAGCTTTTTGCCGCCGGTGATCTCTTTGACCCGCTCAACAATGCTCTCTTCGCGGTAGTTAATCACCTGCCACGCCCCCGCCTGCTGTGCGCGCTGCGCTTTTTGCGCACTGCCGACGGTACCAATCAGCTTCGCCCCCAGCGCTTTTGCCCACTGGCAGGCAATTAGCCCTACGCCGCCTGCGGCAGCATGGAACAGAAACGGCTCGTCCGGCTTGATCTCATAGGTTTTGCGCAGCAGGTAGAAGACCGTCAGCCCCTTCAGGAATGATGCCGCCGCCTGCTCAAACGAGATAGCCCCAGGAAGGATGGCGGCTTTATCCGCCGGCACGTTATGCACCGAGCTATAGGCCCCAAGGGCGGATTGCGCATACACGACACGATCGCCCTCCTTGATGTGCTTCACCGCGCTGCCCACTTTTACAACGATACCGGCAGCTTCGGTGCCCAGTCCGCTGGGCAGCGACGGCGGTGGGTACAAACCGCCCCGGATATAGGTATCAATATAGTTAATACCAATCGCTTTGTTCTCGACCTGAACCTCGTTATCGCCAGGCGGTGCGGGGGTAAACTCCACCGCCCTCAACACGTCCGGACCGCCATGTTTCTGGAACTCAATGCGTGTTGCCATGCTCCCTCCGTAAGAAAAATATGGTAATCTTTCGACCCACTCTTTATCTCGGTAACTCCATTCACTATGGCAGGAAACAAACCCTTCAACAAACAGACTGAACCTCGTGAGCGCGATCCACAACTCGCCGGGCTGAAAGTCCCGCCGCACTCGATTGAAGCGGAACAGTCGGTGTTGGGTGGGTTAATGCTGGATAACGAGCGCTGGGACGACGTCGCCGAGCGCGTTGTGACGGATGATTTCTATACCCGTCCGCACCGCCATATCTTTACTGAAATGGCGCGTTTGCAGGAGTCAGGAAGCCCCATCGACCTGATTACGCTGGCGGAATCGCTGGAGCGTCAGGGTCAACTGGATACCGTAGGCGGCTTTGCCTACCTGGCTGAGCTGTCAAAAAACACTCCAAGTGCCGCAAACATTAGCGCTTATGCCGACATCGTCCGCGAACGTGCTGTTGTTCGCGACATGATCTCTGTGGCCAATGAGATCGCCGAAGCCGGTTTCGATCCCCAGGGACGTAATAGCGACGAACTGCTGGATCTGGCGGAGTCTCGCGTATTCAAAATCGCTGAAAGCCGCGCGAACAAGGATGAAGGGCCGAAAAACATCGCGGAAGTGCTTGATGCCACCGTATCGCGTATAGAGCAGCTCTTCCAGCAGCCGCACGACGGCGTCACTGGGGTTAATACCGGCTATGACGATCTGAATAAAAAGACCGCCGGGCTTCAGCCTTCGGATCTGATTATCGTCGCGGCGCGTCCATCGATGGGTAAAACGACATTTGCGATGAACCTCGTCGAAAATGCGGCGATGCTGCAAGATAAACCGGTTCTTATTTTCAGCCTCGAGATGCCCTCTGAGCAGATTATGATGCGTTCTCTGGCGTCGCTCTCGCGCGTGGATCAGACCCGCATCCGTACCGGCCAGCTTGATGACGAGGACTGGGCACGCATCTCTGGCACCATGGGCATCTTGCTGGAAAAACGTAACATCTACATTGATGACTCCTCCGGCCTGACGCCAACGGAGGTGCGCTCCCGCGCGCGGCGTATCGCGCGCGAACATGGCGGGATCGGTCTTATCATGATCGACTACCTGCAGTTGATGCGTGTGCCGTCACTGTCCGACAACCGTACGCTGGAGATTGCCGAAATCTCCCGCTCGCTCAAGGCGCTCGCCAAAGAACTTCAGGTGCCTGTTGTCGCCCTCTCGCAGCTGAACCGCTCTCTGGAACAGCGCGCCGATAAACGCCCGGTCAACTCCGATCTGCGTGAATCGGGCTCTATCGAGCAGGATGCCGACTTAATCATGTTTATCTATCGTGATGAGGTGTATCACGAGAACAGCGATCTGAAAGGGATCGCGGAAATCATTATTGGTAAGCAGCGTAACGGCCCCATCGGCACCGTGCGCCTGACCTTTAATGGGCAATGGTCGCGCTTCGATAACTACGCGGGACCGCAGTACGACGACGAATAACTCTCCATCATTCTTCACGCCGCAGGGGCATTGACTGCGCCCGCTCACCCCGGTCACTTAGTTTACGCAGCTCCCGGGGATTCACGGGCTTGTCGCCTTCTTGCAACGTGAAGGATTTTGGAGAGTCTTTTTATTAAGGAATTCACATGCAAGCGGCAACTGTAATCATTAACCGCCGCGCTCTGCGACACAATCTGCAATGCCTGCGTGAACGGGCACCCGCCAGTAAACTGGTTGCAGTCGTGAAAGCGAACGCTTACGGACACGGTCTTCTTGAGACCGCGCGAACGCTCCCCGATGCCGATGCTTTTGGTGTCGCCCGTCTTGAAGAGGCCCTCCGCCTGCGCGCAGGGGGCATCTCTCAACCCATCTTACTGCTCGAAGGCTTTTTCAACGCCGCGGATCTGGATGTCATCGCAGCGCAGCAACTGCATACCGCGGTGCATAACGAAGAGCAGCTGGCCGCTCTGGAAGCTGCACAGCTCAGCACGCCAGTCACCGTGTGGATGAAACTGGATACCGGTATGCACCGGCTTGGAGTGCGTCCGGAGCAGGCTGAAGCGTTCTGGCAGCGCCTGAGTCAGTGCAAAAACGTGCGTCAGCCGGTCAATATCGTCAGCCATTTTGCCCGCGCCGATGAGCCCGAGTGTGGTGCCACGGAACAGCAGCTGGATCTGTTTAACACCTTCTGCGAAGGCAAACCCGGCCAGCGTTCCATCGCGGCCTCTGGCGGTATTCTGCTGTGGCCTCAGTCGCACTTCGACTGGGTGCGCCCGGGCATTATCCTGTATGGCGTGTCGCCGCTTGAAGGCCAATCCTGCGGAGCGGACTTCGGATTTCAGCCGGTGATGTCTCTGGTTTCAACGCTTATTGCCGTGCGCGAGCACAAAGCCGGGGAGCCGGTCGGCTACGGTGGCACCTGGGTAAGCGAACGCGATACCCGTTTAGGCGTGGTGGCGATGGGCTACGGCGACGGCTATCCGCGTGCGGCGCCCACCGGTACCCCCGTACTGGTAAATGGCCGCGAAGTGCCGATTGTTGGCCGCGTGGCGATGGACATGATCTGCGTTGACCTGGGGCCGGAGGCCAACGAGCGCGCGGGCGATCCGGTGGTGATGTGGGGGGATGGCCTCCCGGTGGAGCGCATTGCAGAAAGAACAAAAGTGAGCGCTTACGAACTTATTACGCGGCTCACCTCTCGCGTGGCCATGCACTACCTGGATTAAGACAGATCGGAGCGCGGTGAGATGCCGCGCCCCGATTCCCTTCACAAGGCTCGATCTTCTTTCGCTTCCGGTTTATTGTTGAAATCCCTGCCTTATAAAAATCCGGAGAACCATCGCGTGTTCCAGAAAGTAGACGCCTACGCCGGCGATCCCATTCTCTCCTTAATGGAGCGTTTTAAGGACGATCCCCGCAGCGATAAAGTGAACCTGAGCATCGGTCTTTATTACAACGAAGACGGCATTATTCCTCAGCTTAAGGCCGTAGCCGAAGCTGAAGCGCGCCTGAATGCGGTGCCGCACGGTGCCTCACTCTACCTGCCAATGGAAGGACTCAATACCTACCGCAATACCATTGCGCCGCTGCTGTTTGGTGCCGACCATCCGGTGTTGCAAAACAAACGTGTGGCTACCATTCAGACGCTGGGCGGCTCGGGGGCATTGAAAGTCGGTGCGGATTTTCTGAAAAAATACTTCCCGGATTCCGGCGTGTGGGTCAGCGATCCAACGTGGGAAAACCACGTCGCCATCTTTGAAGGCGCGGGCTTTACGGTAGATACTTATCCATGGTTTGACACGGAAACCAACGGCGTACGCGTTTCGGCGTTGCTGGAAAAGCTCACGACTCTGCCAGAACGCAGCATTGTGCTGCTGCATCCATGCTGCCATAACCCAACCGGCGCGGATCTCACAAACGAGCAGTGGGATGCGGTTATTGAGGTGCTGAAAGCGCGTAATCTGATCCCGTTCCTCGACATCGCCTATCAGGGCTTTGGCGCGGGAATGGAAGAGGACGCTTACGCCATTCGCGCCATTGCCAGCGCCGGGCTGCCCGCGCTGGTGAGCAACTCCTTCTCTAAAATCTTCTCGCTCTACGGCGAACGCGTGGGTGGCCTGTCTGTGGTATGTGAAGATGCCGAAGCGGCCAGCCGCGTGCTTGGACAGTTGAAGGCGACGGTGCGCCGCATCTACTCCAGCCCACCGGCGTTTGGGGCGCAGGTCGTGGCCACCGTGCTGGGCGATGAGGCATTAAAAGCCAGCTGGCTTGCTGAAGTCGAAGCCATGCGTAGTCGTATCCTGACGATGCGTCAGACGCTGGTTGAGGTGCTAAAAGAGGCGGTGCCGGGGCATAACTTCGATTATCTGCTTAAGCAACGCGGTATGTTCAGTTACACCGGTCTCAGCGCAGCGCAGGTTGATCGTCTGCGAGAAGAGTTTGGCGTTTATCTTATCGCCAGCGGCCGCATGTGCGTAGCGGGGCTGAATACCCATAACGTTCAGCGCGTTGCACAGGCCTTTGCTGCTGTAATGTAAGCACTTACTTACCATGCCCTCTCTCGCTGAGTGAGGGCATTGGGTCATGCTCAACACTCTGTGATCGTCTTCTTTTTTCTTCATATTCATAAGTAAAAACTCCTTTCCTTCACTGCTTTCAGGGGTTATGGTCGGAAAGTTTTTTGACCATCCACTCAAATTAAAAGAATAAATGTCTGAATATTCAGGGGAAAACATGCGCAAGATCACACTGGCGCTCAGCGCCGCCTGCTTACTCTTCTCTCTCAACAGTTCCGTTGTTGCCCGCGCCTCCGCGCCCACGCCGTTATATAACGGCACTACCGCCGCAAAACTGGCGGAACAAGCCCCAATTCATTGGGTCTCTGTTGCCCAGATTGAAAATAGCCTGCTCGGCCGTCCGGCGATGGCGGTGGGCTTTGATATAGATGATACCGTCCTCTTTTCCAGCCCCGGCTTCTGGCGCGGTAAAAAAACATACTCGCCTGAGAGTGAGGCGTACCTGAAAAATCCCGAGTTTTGGGAAAAGATGAATAACGGCTGGGATGAGTTCAGTATTCCAAAAGAGGTGGCTCGCTCGCTGATTGCCATGCACGTAAAACGCGGCGATAGCATCTATTTCGTGACGGGTCGTAGCCAGACCAAAACCGAGACCGTCTCTAAAACCCTGCAGGGCCTTTTCGGCATCCCGGCCGCCAACATGAATCCGGTGATTTTCGCGGGCGATCAGCCAGGCCAGAACACCAAAACCGAGTGGTTGCAGCAAAAGCAGATCAAAGTGTTCTATGGCGACTCGGATAACGATATCTCCGCGGCCCGCGACGTGGGCGCCAGAGGTATCCGCGTGCTGCGCGCCTCTAACTCCACCTATCGACCACTACCGATGGCAGGGGCGTTTGGCGAAGAGGTCATTGTTAATTCGGAATATTGATCGCTGCCCGGTGCGGTCAGCGCACCGGGCATTTGATTATTTTTTAGCCTTATCGGGCTCTTCGGGTTTTACCTTTTGCCGTATTGCTGCACACTTAGAAGGACAATTCTTTCAATACGGAGCCGTTCATGTGGTATCAGCAAACCCTGACCTTAAGCGCGAAACCTCGCGGATTTCATCTGGTGACGGACGAAGTCATCGGGCAACTTCGCGACCTGAGCCGTATTAACGTCGGGCTGCTGCATCTGCTCCTGCAACACACTTCCGCCTCCCTTACCCTCAATGAAAATTGCGATCCCACGGTGCGTGCCGATATGGAACGACATTTTCTGCAAACTGTGCCAGACAATGCCCCTTATGAGCATGACTACGAAGGCGATGACGACATGCCTTCGCACATCAAATCGTCTCTGATGGGCGTCTCGTTAATGTTGCCGCTGCATAAAGGGCGGATACAGTTGGGCACATGGCAGGGAATCTGGCTGGGGGAACATCGCATCCACGGCGGCTCACGCACGATTATCGCCACCATCACGGGGGAATAAAGATGACCATTTCGGAGATATTACAGTACTGCATGAACAAAACCGGCGCAGAGCAGAGCGTGCACAGCGACTGGAAAGCCACCCAGATTAAAGTGGCGGATGTCCTGTTCGCGATGGTGAAAGAGGTCGAAGGGCGACCGGCGGCGTCACTGAAAACCAGCCCGGAACTGGCAGAACTGCTGCGTCAGCAACACAGCGATGTCCGTCCCAGTAAACATCTGAATAAAGCACACTGGAGCACCGTCTATCTCGATGGATCGCTACCGGATTCGCAAATTTACTATCTGGTAGATGCCTCGTATCAGCAGGCAATTGAGTTGCTGCCGGAAGCGACCCGACAGCAACTTTCAGTGTGATGACTACAGCATCGGCTTAAGGAAACGTGCGGTGTGCGAGGCTTCGCACTCCGCGACGGTCTCTGGGGTACCGGAGACCAGGATCTCACCGCCGCCGCTACCGCCTTCCGGACCGAGGTCTACAATCCAGTCCGCGGTTTTGATCACGTCAAGGTTGTGCTCAATGACCACAATGGTGTTGCCCTGATCCCGGAGCTGATGCAGTACGTCGAGCAGCTGCTGAATATCCGCAAAGTGCAGACCCGTGGTCGGCTCATCGAGAATATACAACGTCTGACCGGTACCACGTTTAGAGAGTTCACGCGCCAGCTTCACGCGCTGAGCTTCACCGCCGGAAAGGGTGGTTGCCGACTGCCCCAGGCGAATATAGGTCAGACCCACATCCATCAGCGTTTGTAGTTTACGCGCCAGCGCCGGTACGGCATCGAAGAACTCACGCGCCTCTTCGATGGTCATATCCAGCACTTCGTGGATGGTCTTGCCTTTGTACTTAATCTCCAGCGTTTCGCGGTTATAGCGTTTGCCTTTGCACTGATCGCAGGGGACGTAAATATCCGGCAGGAAGTGCATTTCAACCTTGATCACGCCGTCGCCCTGACAGGCCTCGCAGCGGCCGCCGCGAACGTTAAAGCTGAAACGTCCAGGCGTATACCCACGCGAACGTGATTCCGGCACGCCGGCAAAGAGTTCACGCACGGGCGTGAAGACGCCGGTATAGGTCGCCGGGTTGGAACGTGGCGTTCGCCCGATAGGGCTCTGGTCGATATCGATCACCTTATCGAAGTGTTCCAGACCTGAAATTTCGCGATACGGTGCCGGCTCCGCCAGGGTCGCGCCGTTAAGCTGCGTCTGTGCAATAGGGAACAGCGTATCGTTAATCAGCGTCGATTTACCGGAACCGGATACCCCGGTGATGCAGGTAAACAGCCCAACCGGCAGCGTCAGCGTCACATCTTTCAGGTTGTTACCGCGCGCGCCGGTCAACTTAAGCACTTTTTCCGGATCCGCCGGAACGCGCTGTTTTGGCACGTCGATTTTACGCTTACCGCTCATGTACTGGCCGGTCAGCGACTCGGGCACCGCCATGATGTCGTTCAGGGTACCTTCTGCCACGACCTGGCCACCATGTACACCCGCACCGGGGCCAATATCGATCACGTGGTCGGCAGCGCGAATGGCGTCTTCGTCGTGCTCGACCACAATCACCGTGTTGCCGAGGTTACGCAGGTGGATAAGCGTACCCAGCAGACGTTCGTTATCGCGCTGGTGCAGGCCGATAGAGGGCTCATCCAGTACATACATTACCCCAACCAGCCCTGCGCCGATCTGGCTGGCCAGACGGATACGCTGGGCTTCACCGCCGGAGAGGGTCTCTGCGGAGCGAGAAAGCGTCAGGTAGTTCAGACCCACGTTCACCAGGAATTTGAGGCGATCGCCAATCTCTTTCAGCACTTTTTCCGCGATTTTTGCTCGCTGGCCGGAGAGCTTCAGGTTGTTGAAGAAGTCCATCGCGTGACCGATGCTCATGTCGGAGATGGTCGGCAGCGGGGTATTTTCAACAAAGACGTGGCGCGCTTCGCGACGCAGACGTGTGCCGTCACAGGTGGCGCAGGAGCGGTTGCTGATGAACTTCGCCAGCTCTTCTCGCACCGCGCTGGATTCTGTCTCTTTGTAGCGGCGCTCCATGTTGTGCAGCACCCCTTCAAAAGGATGGCGTCGCACGGAAGTATCACCGCGATCGTTCATGTACTTGAACTCGATGTTCTCTTTAGCGGAACCGAACAGGATCACTTTGTGCACGTTTGCGCTCAGGCTGGCCCAGGGGGCTTCAACGTCGAACTTATAGTGCTCAGCCAGCGACTTCAGCATCTGGAAGTAATAGAAGTTACGCTTATCCCAGCCGCGGATCGCGCCGCCAGCCAGCGACAGTTCCGGATTCTGGATCACGCGGTCAGGATCGAAGTACTGCTGCACGCCCAGGCCGTCACAGGTTGGGCAGGCGCCCGCCGGGTTGTTAAACGAGAACAGACGCGGCTCAAGCTCGCGCATGCTGTAGCCGCAAATCGGGCAGGCGAAGTTGGCGGAGAAGAGCATCTCTTCCGCTTTGGTATCGTCCATATCTGCCACTACCGCCGTACCGCCGGAGAGATCCAGTGCGGTTTCAAACGACTCGGCCAGACGCGTTGCCAGATCTTCACGCACCTTAAAGCGGTCGATAACCACTTCGATGGTGTGTTTCTTTTGCAGCTCTAGCTTTGGCGGATCGGAGAGATCGCACACTTCTCCGTCGATACGGGCGCGGATGTAACCCTGGTTGGCCAGGTTTTCCAGCGTTTTTGTGTGCTCGCCTTTACGCTCTTTAATAATGGGAGCCAGCAGCATCAGGCGTTTGCCCTCTGGCTGCGCCAGTACGTTATCCACCATCTGACTGACGGTTTGCGCCGCCAGCGGCACGTCGTGGTCCGGGCAGCGTGGCTCACCAACGCGGGCATACAGCAGACGCAGGTAATCATGGATTTCCGTGATTGTCCCTACCGTCGAGCGCGGGTTGTGCGAGGTAGATTTCTGCTCGATTGAGATGGCCGGCGATAGCCCTTCAATATGGTCTACATCCGGCTTCTCCATGAGCGACAGGAACTGACGCGCATAGGCTGAGAGTGATTCAACGTAACGACGCTGCCCTTCGGCATATAAGGTGTCGAAAGCCAGAGAAGATTTGCCAGAACCCGACAACCCGGTCACGACGATCAGTTTGTCGCGAGGGATGACGAGGTTGATATTCTTGAGATTGTGGGTGCGGGCGCCCCGAACTTCGATCTTATCCATTCACCTTTCCCGGTTGGAACACGGAATGCCTGGTTTGTTTGAAGGACAACCGGCATAAACGGCTAATTATGACACAAATTAACCTGTTTGAATATACAGTATTGGAATGCAAATTCCGGCGGGTTGTGTAACAATGTCGAGCTCGCGAGAGTTTTCTGGACCCGCCACGCAACTATGCAAATTGACGCGTGGAAATGGTACACTCGCGCGTTTACACTATTAAGAAACGTATTCAGGAGACACGATCATGGCCAGCAGAGGCGTAAACAAGGTGATTCTCGTCGGTAATCTGGGCCAGGACCCGGAAGTACGCTACATGCCGAGTGGTGGTGCAGTTGCCAACATTACGCTGGCTACTTCCGAATCCTGGCGTGATAAAGCGACCGGTGAGATGAAAGAGCAGACCGAATGGCACCGTGTCGTGCTGTTTGGCAAGCTGGCAGAAGTGGCCGGCGAATATCTGCGTAAAGGTTCTCAGGTCTACATCGAAGGCCAGCTGCGTACCCGCAAATGGACCGATCAGTCCGGCGCAGAAAAATACACCACTGAAGTGGTGGTGAACGTGGGCGGCACCATGCAGATGCTGGGTGGCCGTCAGGGCGGCGGCGCACCGGCGGGTGGCGGTCAGAACCAGCAGCAGGGCGGTTGGGGTCAGCCTCAGCAGCCGCAGGGCGGAAACCAGTTCAGCGGCGGCGCGCAGTCCCGTCCGCAGCAGCAATCTGCTCCGGCACCGTCTAACGAACCGCCAATGGATTTTGACGACGACATTCCGTTCTGATTATCCGCATTTGCGATGCACATAAAAAAACCCAGACCATGTCTGGGTTTTTTATCGCTTATTTTCAGCATCAGGTGTACATCATCGGCCAGTCTGGCGGGGTATGGCTCATTGCCTCTACCATGATCTCTTTTACGTTATTCCAGATCACTGCCGCATCGATCAGCGTGATACCCAGTAACCCCGTCGCAAACCAGCAGGCAGCAGCGACACCCAGGAAGGTGCTAATCACCGCCAGCCCCGCGTAATCTGCTTTCCGGAACTGGATATTCAGCGTGCTGGCCAGAAACATCAGTACAGCGCTAAACAGCGGCCAGCGTAAAAGCACTACGCTGGTAGTTAGGGTTGCCATAAAACCGATCCTCAAAATGAACGTCGCCGGAAATAGCGATATTGCTCACAGAGGTGGCAAACTGGCTATCGGCAGACTTAGACACACAACAATGAAACAGCGTTTCTCGTTACACAATATGTGTGAACTATATCACATTTGTTCTTTTATTCGCCAGTAGCGGAGCGCAAAAAAACGGCATCTTTTTAGCCATTTTAATTGCGTGGTTATTAGGGCCAGATAAATATATCTTCGCTTGCTAAGCGACCTGTTTAACAAGTGTTTCCAGCGAATTCATCATGATAGATAAACTTGCACATGAATAAGCAATTTGTGCAATATTTACAGGCATTAAACTATGGATTATGCTTGAACGGACAAAAAAATTTACTCGTAATAAATAATTCAGGTATTTGAATTTTCTGGCTTTTATTATTTAACTGTTATTTTTTCAATACACACGCGTCCTTAAATGGCATCGAAAAGCAAATAATTAAGGTATTGCTTTTCCAATCCTGACTTATTCGTTGCGGTCATTCTCTCTTATTTAATGAGCGCGAATAAACGATGAATGAATCATATCGCGAGATCGTTAATGACAGTACGGTGGCCCTGCGCACGCTGGCAAAACTTATGCCGCAGTTGTCTTCGCAATCAACGTTGCTGGAGTTGCTTGAGACAATTAACCACGCCTTTGGCGCCCGCCTGAGCTGGATTACCGTCGATGATGAGAACGGCCTTCAGCAGATAGTCAGTGCCGGAGAGCTCACCTGTCATTCACTGGAGGTCGGCAATTTTCTGGCGAGCGCCCTGTTGCAGCGACATCACCGCGCGTGGCGTGTCATTTACTGGAAAGACAACATGGGTAAACACCTCTTTTCTGACCGCCATCCCGGTTATACCCAGCTGCAAAGCGGCGTACTTTGCAAAATCACCCCTCACGGTCACCTCTGTAGCGGCTATTTTTTCCTCGGTTTTTCTGATCCGCAGACGCCACTCTCTGTGCTGAAAGATATCGTGGTGATCCTGGTGGAAAAGCTGAAAGACTATTTTGTCGAAATTATAGCGCGCGAACGTACCGCCATTGAGATGCAGCGGGTCGTCACCCAATACCAAACCCTTTTCGAACGTGCCCCGGTGCTGATGAATTCATTCGATCGCCGTAGCCGCTGCGTGCTGTGGAACGCAGAGTGTGAAAAGGTCTTTGGCTGGAAAATGGCCGAGCTCAATGAGCATGCCGATCCGCTGGCGCTCTTCTATCCCGATCCTGAGGTTCGCCGGCGGGTGCGTGAATCCGTCAATACGGTTCCGCTAAATGATATGTACGAATGGCACCCGGTACGCCGGGATGGGGCACAGCTGACCATTCTCTGGTCGAATATCTTATTGCCGGACGGTTCAATCCTTAACATTGGGCTGGATATTACTGAGCGTAAGCGCGTCGAGAAACAGCTTGAGAAAAAGGCGACCACCGATGATTTGACCGGCTGCTTTAATCGATCGGCTATTCTTCAGCAGCTCACCACCGCGCTGGAGGTCAGTCATGGTCTCGCAGCTGAAACTCCCTTTTGCGTGGTGATGTTTGATTTGGATTTCTTTAAACAAATCAACGATCAATGGGGCCATCTGGTCGGCGATCGGGCGCTGGTACACTTTTGCGAACGCATCCGCGAGATGACCCCGGCCGACGCCGCACTCGGGCGGGTGGGCGGAGAAGAATTTCTGCTCTTGATGCCAGGCACGCACAGCGACGCGGCGCTGCAGCTCTCACTCATGCTGCATCAGACGCTGTTGGCCCGGCCGTTACAGGTGGGCAACAGGGCGCTCACGCTCTCCTTCAGTGCGGGGATAGTAGAGGTGATGGGCGGTGGACATGATACTTCCTCATTACTCATTCGCGCCGATAAAGCACTTTATGATGCCAAGCGGGCAGGAAGAGGAAAAACAATCGTCGCCGTTGATTATTTATAAATCACTCAACTCTGTTGAATGGGTAAATAGCCAGAACTGACATCACCCGATTGTGCTTTTTTCATGCTGTCAGGAGTTTGACTTAATCAGCGATCCGCTGTGGCGTAATCGAAAAAATCTGCCGTCGGTGCTGGAAAATTATTTAACTTAATAAAAACTGAACGCATACTTTTAGTTTGGCTTACGGACAAATATTATCGTCATAACCAAATATTAGGATTTTGATGATAAAAGTCAGTTGCTAACTTCGCATGATTCATGCAACGTAATCACCTGTTTATCAAAGCATCCGGCCTTCAATACTACAGGCACATTAAAAGCAGGGATATAGGGCGGAAATGAATCATAGCGCGCGCGGCAAGGTGCTGAGAGGTGTGGGGATCATCATGGTAGTTTTACTACCGGTGATGCTTGCGCTTTGGTTTGCCCAACTGCGTGCTGTTTCAGAAACCCGTAATCAATTGCGCTCTTTCGCACAGCTTGCCTTAGATAAAACTGAACTCGTCATTCATCAAGTGGATTTAGCGCGCAATGCCGCTGAACACTATCAGGGTAATGTTTGCTCGCCTGCTCACCGCCAGTATATGTTGAATATTGTTCGCGGGCGTCTCTATATTGCTGATTTAATCTATGCCGAAGGGCGTGAATTTCGCTGTTCCACCGTATTAACGCCCGCCACAGCATATACCATCCCACACGCCAATTACACGCGTAAGCCTGATGTGGCTATATATTATTTCCGCGATACGCCCTTCTTTGCGGGATATAAAATGACGTATATGCAGCGCGGCAATTATGTGGTGGTGGTGAATCCGCTCTCATACAGTGAAGTAATGTCAACCGATCACTCCCTGGCGTGGGGCATATTTGATACGGTCACCAATGCTTTTTTCTCGGTCAGTGAAAACGCGGATAAAAATATATTAAAAACGCTGACTGGCGATAAGGAAACCACGTTTCAGGAGGATGGCCGTTTTTACACCATCGTTCATTCAGAAAAGCGCCCCGTTGCGGCAATTGTTTCAACTACCAATCAGCGTTTCTACGATGTGCTTTACCACGAAGCCACATTAACGCTGCCGCTGGGAATGATCTGTAGCGTCATCATATTATTAGTCTGGTCGCGAACTCGCCGTGAATTAAATTCGCCGGGGCGTTTATTGCACCGGGCGTTAAATAATCGCCAGCTTTGCGTGCATTATCAGCCAATTATCGATATCAAAAATAACGAGTGTGTAGGCGCGGAAGCGTTACTGCGTTGGCCCGGTTTTAGCGGCCCGGTGATGAGCCCGGCGGAATTTATTCCTCTGGCAGAAAAAGAGGGGATGATCGAGCGCATCACCGACTACGTGGTCGAAGAGGTCTTTAACGATCTCGGCCATTTTCTGGCGTCCAGACCGCACCTCTACGTCACCATTAACCTCTCGGCTTCAGATTTCCACTCCTCACGGCTCATCGCCATGATTAGCGACAAGGCTCGCCACTATTCTGTACGCGCGCAGCAAATTAAAATTGAAGTGACCGAACGTGGTTTTATCGACGTGCCCAAAACGACCCCGGTGATTCAGGCCTTCCGGCAGGCGGGTTACGAGGTGGCGATCGATGATTTCGGTACAGGTTACTCTAACCTGCACAATCTCTACTCGCTGAATGTCGATATTCTCAAAATTGATAAGACCTTTATCGACACTCTTACCACCAACAGTACCAGCCATCTGATTGCCGAGCACATTATTGAAATGGCACAAAGCCTGCGTCTGAAGACCATCGCCGAAGGGGTGGAGACGGCAGAGCAGGTCGCCTGGCTACACAAACGCGGGGTGCAATACTGTCAGGGCTGGCACTTCGCAAAGGCGATGCCACCCCACGAGTTTATGACCTGGCAACAGCAGCCTATTGCGGGGCTAGTTGCCCGGCCTGTTAGTTAAGCTGGTGGCGATAGTCGCTGGGGGTACGATCGAACTCCCGGCGGAAAACGCGGGAAAACGTCTGCTGCGACACATATCCGAGATCCATCGCGATATCAAAAATCGGCCGCTGGGTAGTGCGCAGTGCCTGCGCTGCCATTAACAATCTACGCTGGCGGATATACTCACCCAACGTCTGACGCATAACATTGCGGAACATTCTCTGCAGGTACCATTTCGAGTAACCCGATTTTTTGGCGACCACATCAATGTTTAATGGCTGGTCGATGTGATCATCAATCCATTCAATAAGTGTCTCAATAATCTGTTGATGCGACATAAAGCTGCCTCTCTCTGGATACACCTGTATCTGTTGATTCGTCGTTTTGTCTGCGGGCGAGTATAATTCCTCAAGTTAACTTGAGGTAAAGAGGTTTTATGGAAAAGAAATTACCGCGTATTAAAGCGCTATTGACGCCAGGTGAAGTGGCGAAGCGTAGCGGGGTGGCGGTATCGGCGCTCCATTTCTATGAAAGCAAAGGGTTAATTAAAAGCATCCGGAACGCCGGGAATCAGCGGCGCTATACGCGTGATGTGTTGCGTTATGTTGCGATCATCAAGATTGCTCAGCGTATCGGCATCCCTTTGGCGACGATTGGTGATGCGTTAGGCGTGCTGCCGGAAGGGCATACGCTGAGCGCGAAGGAGTGGAAAGCGCTCTCCTCCCAGTGGCGTGATGAACTGGATCGACGCATTCATACGCTGGTCGCGCTGCGCGATGAGCTGGACGGCTGTATCGGGTGTGGTTGTTTGTCGCGAAGCGATTGTCCGTTGCGTAACCCTGGCGACAAACTGGGCCAACAGGGTACCGGCGCACGCCTGCTGGAAGAAGATCCGCAGGGTCTGTAAAAAACTAAAGCGCCATTAAGGCGCTTTAGTTTATTCCCGGTCTTTGTCTTTCTCTCTATCCCGCTTATTTCACAGGGGGGTTTCCCCCGACATCAACACCCCTCAGTCGAGCCGTTGCGAGGTTCCGGTTTGTGCTGACACTTTAAGTCTATCCAGGGACGGGAGCTTCGCCAGCGTAAAAGGGTAAAAACTCGGCGAAATATTTTCGCCAGGTTGTGCAATTTTCTATAGTTAGTTTGTATGAATATCAGGAGCTGCCCATGATTACGGTTCACCACCTAAACCAGTCCCGATCACAGCGGGTACTTTGGGCTCTTGAGGAGCTCTCTCTGCCTTACCAGATTGTTCGCTATCAGCGTGAGAAAACCATGCTGGCGCCGCCTGCGTTGAAAAAAATCCACCCTCTGGGCAAGTCCCCGGTGGTGGAAGATAACGGTCTGATTCTGGCGGAGTCGGGCGCGATTCTGGAGTATCTGCAGGAAACCTATGACAGCGCGTCGCAGCTCAAGCCTGACAGCCCCGAGCAGCGACTGAACTACCGCTTCTGGCTGCATTATGCGGAAGGTTCGCTCATGCCACTGCTATTAATGAAGCTGGTGTTTGCCAGCCTCGGTAAACCGCCGGTGCCCTTTGGGCTGCGTTCGCTGGGAAAAGTGCTGGGGCAAGGGGTGCAGAAAGCGTATCTCAATAAACAGCTCGAAACCCACGCCCGGTATCTGGAGTCGTGTCTGGCACAAAACAGCTGGTTTGCCGGCGATCGCCTTAGCATGGCTGATGTTCAGATGAGTTTTCCGGTCATGGCGCTGCTGGCGCGCGGCGGTATTAACGATCTCCCGCATCTGCAGGCATGGAAGAAAAAAGTTGAAATGAGACCGGCCTGGCAGCGCGCCATACAACAAGGCGGCCCGTTCGAACTCCCTGGCGAGTCGTAAACCTGTAACCCTATTGCGCATATACGATAACGTTTGCGCATCCGCTGGTTATTTCTTCATCGTCAAAAGTGAATTTTAGCGAAAAACAGCAAAGTTCAGTTGAAAAGCCCGGTCTTTAGGCTGGATAATCGTTTGCCTTAATTTCACCACCCGTTTTTAAGCGCGGAGCTAAACGTTTGCTTTTTTTGTGACGCCCCTTTTTCGTCGCAAACGCAGCACAAGGATATGACGTTTCGCTGGCAGTGGAGTGTCCACCACGCTTAACAACGAACGATAAAAAAATCTTCAGGGGATGTTTTCTATGTCTACGCCATCTGCGCGTAATGGCGGTTCGCTTGACGCCATGTTTAAAATTTCTGCTCGCGGCAGCACCGTGCGTCAGGAGGTTCTGGCCGGTCTGACGACCTTCCTCGCGATGGTTTATTCCGTCATCGTGGTACCGGGTATGCTGGGCAAAGCGGGCTTCCCGCCGGCGGCGGTCTTCGTGGCGACCTGTCTGGTTGCGGGCGTTGGCTCCATTGTGATGGGGCTGTGGGCCAATCTGCCGCTGGCGATTGGCTGCGCCATTTCACTGACCGCCTTTACCGCGTTCAGCCTGGTACTGGGACAGCAGATTAGCGTCCCCGTAGCTCTGGGGGCCGTGTTCCTGATGGGGGTGCTCTTTACGGTCATCTCCGCCACCGGTATTCGTAGCTGGATCTTGCGCAATCTGCCGCAGGGCGTGGCGCACGGCACCGGTATCGGTATCGGCCTGTTCCTGCTGCTCATCGCCGCGAACGGCGTGGGTCTGGTAATCAAGAACCCACTGGACGGCCTGCCGGTTGCGCTGGGCCACTTCGCCAGCTTCCCGGTGATCATGTCCCTTATTGGCCTGGCGGTGATCATTGGTCTGGAAAAACTGAAAGTGCCGGGCGGCATTCTGCTGACCATTATCGGTATCTCCATCGTGGGGCTGATTTTCGACCCGACGGTGCACTTCTCCGGTATTTTCGCTATGCCATCCCTGAGTGATGACAAAGGTAACTCCCTGATTGGTAGCCTGGATATTGTGGGCGCGCTGAATCCGGTGATCCTGCCAAGCGTGCTGGCGCTGGTCATGACCGCTGTGTTTGATGCCACCGGTACCATCCGTGCCGTAGCGGGCCAGGCTAACTTGCTGGATAAAGACGGTCAGATTATCGATGGCGGCAAGGCGCTGACCACCGACTCCCTGAGCAGCGTCTTCTCAGGCCTGGTGGGGGCGGCTCCGGCGGCGGTTTATATCGAATCCGCAGCGGGTACGGCGGCGGGCGGTAAAACCGGTCTGACGGCCATTACCGTGGGCGTGCTCTTCCTGCTGATCCTGTTCCTCTCTCCGCTCTCTTACCTGGTACCGGCTTACGCAACGGCGCCAGCGCTGATGTATGTAGGTCTGCTGATGCTGAGCAACGTCGCGAAAATCGACTTTGCCGATTTCGTGGATGCCATGGCGGGGCTGATTACTGCCGTCTTCATCGTGCTGACCTGCAACATCGTGACCGGCATCATGATCGGTTTCGCCTCGCTGGTGATTGGCCGTCTGGTCTCGGGAGAGTGGCGTAAGCTGAACATCGGTACCGTGGTGATCGCCGTGGCGCTGGTGACCTTCTACGCGGGTGGCTGGGCCATCTAATTTGATCTTTCTTGCTAAAACGGGTGGCTCAGGCCGCCCGTTTTTTATTTTCGGACCCCATCGCGTTGTCAATTGCGTTACTCTGAAGAAGATAGACTTAAGGCACGACGCCTTACGATTGACTAAAACAGACACATCGCAAACAGGGAACGCATGGAAATTTTCTTCACCATATTGATCATGACCCTTGTGGTCTCACTTTCCGGGGTAATAACCCGCGTATTACCCTTCCAGTTACCGCTGCCGCTGATGCAAATCGCAATCGGTGCGCTGCTGGCGTGGCCCACGTTTGGGCTGCACGTCGAGTTCGATCCTGAGCTGTTTCTGGTTCTCTTTATCCCGCCGCTGCTCTTTGCCGACGGCTGGAAAACCCCGACCCGTGAGTTCCTGGAACACGGTCGCGAGATTTTAGGCCTGGCGCTGGCGCTGGTGGTGGTCACCGTCGTGGGTATTGGCTTCCTGATTTACTGGGTAGTACCCGGTATTCCGCTGATTCCGGCCTTCGCGCTGGCGGCCGTGCTCTCACCCACCGATGCCGTGGCCCTGTCAGGGATCGTCGGAGAAGGGCGAATTCCAAAGAAAATCATGGGCATTTTGCAGGGCGAGGCGCTGATGAACGACGCCTCTGGCCTGGTGGCGCTGAAATTTGCCGTCGCCGTAGCGATGGGCACCATGATCTTTACCGTCGGCGGCGCGACCATGGAGTTCCTCAAGGTGGCGATTGGCGGTATTTTGGCGGGCTTCGTGGTCAGCTGGCTTTATGGCCGTTCACTGGGCTTCCTCAGCCGCTGGGGCGGGGATGAGCCGGCAACGCAGATTGTGCTGTTGTTCCTGCTGCCATTCGCCTCATACCTGATTGCCGAACACATAGGCGTGTCGGGCATCCTGGCGGCCGTGGCGGCGGGGATGACCATCACCCGCGCCGGCGTGATGCGCCGGGCGCCGCTGGCGATGCGTCTGCGTGCTAACAGCACCTGGTCGATGCTGGAATTTGTCTTTAACGGCATGGTCTTTCTGCTGCTGGGTCTACAGCTGCCGGGCATTCTTGAATCCTCGCTGGTGGCGGCAGAGGCGGACCCTAACGTCGAAACATGGATGCTCTTTACCGATATCGTGCTGATCTACGCCGCGCTGATGCTGGTACGTTTTGGCTGGCTGTGGACCATGAAACGGTTTAGCGTGCGTTTCCTGAATAAAAAACCGATGGAGTTCGGTTCCTGGACCACGCGCGAACTGCTGATTTCGACCTTCGCCGGAGTACGTGGGGCGATCACCCTCGCCGGTGTGCTCTCTATTCCGCTGCTGCTGCCCACCGGCGATGTCTTCCCGGCGCGTTATGAGCTGGTGTTCCTGGCGGCTGGGGTAATTCTGTTCTCGCTGTTTGTCGGCGTGGTGATGCTGCCTATTCTGCTGCAGCACATGGAGGTGGCTGACCACGTTCAGCAGCACAAAGAAGAGCGTATTGCCCGTGCGGCCATCGCCGAGGTCGCTATCGTGGCGATCCAGAAGATGGAAGAGCGCCTGGCGGCAGATACCGAAGAGAATATTGATACTCAACTGCTCACCGAGGTGAGTTCTCGCGTCATTGGTAATCTGCGTCGCCGCGCCGATGGCCGTAACGATGTAGAGAGTTCAATGCAGGAAGAGAGACTGGAACGTCGATTCCGTCTGGCGGCGCTGCGTTCAGAGCGTGCTGAGCTGTACCACCTGCGCGCCACGCGCGAGATCAGTAACGAAACGCTGCAAAAGATGCTCCACGACCTCGATTTGCTGGAAGCGCTGCTGGTTGAGAACCCGTAGTCTTTTGCCCCTCATCCGTTCAGGGTGAGGGGCTCCAGAATCCTTCGCAACACTGCAGCCACGCCCGTGCGCTGTGGGATAAATAGACCCCTTCACGCCAAATCATCCCCAACTGCCAGTGGAGATCGCTCTCCAGCGGGATCCAGCGCAGCGTATTTTTGTCCAGCCGCTCGCAGATGGGCTGCGGCAGAATCGCAATGCCTACCCCGGCCTGCACCATGGCGGCCAGAAAATCCCACTGCCCGCTGCGCACGGCAATGCGGGGCTTCACGTCGTGTTGATTAAAGAGCTGCATTAACTGGCGGCTAAGGGCGAAGTCTTCGTTATAAATGAGCAGTGGATGCCCGGCCAGCAGCTCGGGTTTAACCTTGTCAATCTTGAGCCAGTCACCCGAGCGTGGCACCAGTACGCACAGCGGGTGGCTGAACAGCGGCAGGGTCGCGAGGCCGCTCTCCTCTTCAACGGGGAGGGCGGTCATCGCCAGATCCAGCTCGCCGTTAATCACCGCCTGTTGCACGGTTAGCCCGCCAAACTCGGCGATTTTAAGCTCCACGCCCGGATAGCGCTGACGGAACAGGCTGATGGGCCCGGCCATCATCATCCCGACCATCGGCGGAATGCCCAGACGCAGTAAGCCTTTGTTCAGGTGGTTGATATCACTGAGTTCAGCTTCGAGTTGCCGAAACTCGGCCAGAATCGCCAGCCCACGTTCGAACACCACCCGGCCGGTATCAGTGAGCAGCAGCTTGCGTCCGTCGCGAATGAGCAAATTACAGTTGAGTTCATCTTCGAGGTTTTTCAGCATCTTGCTGATGGTGGGTTGGGTGACAAACAACTTCTCCGCTGCGCGAGTAAAACTCTGCTGGCGTACCACTTCGACAAAATAGCGCAGCGTTCTGATGTCCATAACTATTCCTCGAAACTATACATTCGATGATTTTAATTCATTTCAGTGGATTAGGTGTGCTCACTATACTGGCGCTCCGTCTCATTTTGAGGAATAAGCCATGGCCGTGGCGTTAAGTCGTGTTACGCCTGCCGTTGTGCAACGACTCCAGGTGCCCTTACAGGTACTGCTGTATGCCGCGCTGTTCGTTTTTGCGGAGTATCTGGTGAACTGGCTGCATCTGCCGCTGCCTGCCAACCTGGTGGGCATGTTACTGATGTTGGCCCTGATCCTCTGTCGCATTATCCCCCTGAAGTGGGTACGCGCGGGGGCCCGCTGGCTGCTGGCGGAGATGCTGCTCTTCTTTGTCCCTGCGGTGGTGGCGGTGGTGAATTATGCCCAGTTGCTGATGGTGGACGGCTGGCGTATCTTTGCGGTGATTGCCCTCAGTACGCTGATGGTATTGGGCGCCACCGCGTGGGTGGTAGACAGGGTCTATCGCTTTGAGATCAGCAGGTTGAAAGATGAGTAATTTTCAGATAAGCCTCTTCTGTCTGGTGATTACGCTGGTGATCTATTTCGCCAATAAACGCCTCTATCGCCGCTTTCATAAATTGCCGCTAATGCCGCTGGTCTTCACGCCGATCCTGCTGGTGTTGATGCTGATCCTGGGCCATATCTCCTGGCAAAACTATATTGGCGAATCGCACTGGCTGCTGTGGCTGCTTGGGCCGGCGACCATTGCGTTTGCGGTACCGGTTTACGACAACCTGGCGGTGATTAAGCGCCACTGGATGTCGCTCACCGCGGGCGTCATCACCGCGACGGTGGTGGCCGTCACCAGTTCAGTCTGGCTGGCGCGGCTGTTCACGCTCTCTGACGAGATCCAGCGTAGCCTCGCGGTGCGCTCGGTCACGACCCCTTTTGCTCTGGCCGCGGCGAAACCGCTTGGCGGACAGCCCGATCTGGTGGCGCTGTTTGTTGTCGTCACTGGGGTGTTTGGCATGGCGGTAGGCGATATGCTGTTTTTACGCCTCTCCATCCGCGAGGGGATGGCGAAAGGGGCCGGCTTCGGTGCCGCCTCCCACGGGGCGGGCACCGCCCGATCCTATGAGCTGGGTCAGCAGGAGGGGGTGGTCGCCAGTCTGGTGATGATGCTCTCTGGCGTAGTGATGGTACTGATTGCGCCGCTGGTGGCGTGGGTGATGTTTTAGGCCGCCGTTGCCAGCGGCCTAATGGATTAGCGATTCAGACGGCGCACAATGCGTTCAACCTGCTGGCGAAACTCGGCCGCAACCTGGGCAGGCGTGAGCTGGCCCTGGTCTAGCTTTTCACGCGCCGAGGTGAACTGATCGATGATTTGTAAATCCTCAATATACGGAGTGGCGACTACTGTGGTGTGCAGCGCCTGGGCCTGGCGCAAACCGGCAATCACCGGATCGTTCGGGTCGATAATCCCCTTCCCGGTGAGCAGCGTTTCTGCCGATTTGTTCAGCGGAATACCGCGCTCCAGCCCCAGTGCTTCTACCGACTGCGGATCGTTGAGCAAGAAATTGATCAGTAAAGCGGCCTCTTTCGGATGTTTTGTGGATTTCGCCACCGACAGCATCTGCGCCGTTTTAAAGTAAGCGCCAGACTCTTTTGCGCCAGGCTGCATCACGTAATCTCCCAGCACCAGCTTCGCCGGTGGCGTCATGTTGTTGGCAAACATCCGGATCGTGATATTCCAGGTAAACAGGCCGCCCCATTCGCCGTTGATCCAGGGCTTCATCTCATAGAGATTCCCCTTGCCGTAGGCGGAGAGTGTTTTTGGCGAGGGCAGGACATGCTCGTCACTTAAGCGCTTCAAAAAGCTAAACGCTTCCGCCCACTGGGCATCGTCCCAGCCGAACGACCCGTCGCGGTTAAACATCGGTTTTTGATACTTCTGCATCATCCAGGTATTCAGCAGCAAGATGACATCCTGATCCACCATCGCGTAGGGATAGGCGTTATTGCCCAATTTTTGCTGGAACACTTTTCCGGCGGCAAAAAACGCATCCCAGTCTTTGGGATAAGCCAGCCCGGCCTTTTGCCAGGTGACGTCGTTGTAGTAAAAGACCGGCGCGTTGACTGAGATAGGCAAGCCGTTAAGTTTGCCTTTCATCGTGGTGGAGGCGAGATCGTTGGCGGAATACTGACCTAAATCCAGCGTATCTTTGAGTTTATAGAGGTCGTAATACCCTTCGCCGTTTTTAGAAAAGATACTTAGCCACGGCCAGTTGGTTTGCATGACGTCCGGTTCGGTGCCGCTGGCCATTTGCGTGGTCAGGCGCGCGAGGTGCCCGTCCCAGCCGGTGTATTCGGCCTTCACGTGGATATGGGGATAGGTTTTCTCGAAGGCTTCCAGCGCCTTCAGCGTGGCCTGATGGCGACTGTTGCCCCCCCACCAGGACATACGTAATTCAACGGGCTGTTGCGCCCAGGTGGAAGTACAGGAAAATAACAGCGATGCGATGACACCTGATACGAGTTTATTCATTTTTGTCTCCGGGACAGAGGCAGCATTATTGTTATTAAACAGGTGAGTAACTGCACAATACTGACCAGCAGTTTCGGCGCAGCGTCCTGCCGCGCCGTTGAAAAGCACTTAAGATTTAGTGAGACGAGAGACCAGCTCAAACTCCGTAAAGTTCACCGGTCGCTGCAGCTGCATAGAGAGATTGCCCGCAATGCCGGTGAGGATAGACATCGCCCCGGCGCGGTGATCGGCTGCACGCTGCAGGGGATCGTTGCCCGGCTCGCCAAACAGATCGGCCAGCATGGCGTTATCGCCGCCGCCGTGCCCCCCTTCGCCCAGGCTGAATTCTGCCTTCCACGGCTCGGCGAACATCGGGAAGACGGTGATGTCGCACTGCTCCAGGCTCCCCTCGTTTTCGCGTTTACCCCCGGCGTTAACGTAAGATTTCTCAATGATTTTCATCTCCAGACGACCTTCGGTGCCGTTGAAGACCACGTTGAGCCCTTCCCAGGGCAGATAGGCGTTCAGTGAATAGGTAAGCTGGACCTGATTCTGATACTTCACCAGCACCGACATAGTGTCTTCGATGGTGATGCCATAACTGAATACGCTCTGATCGCGGAAGTAGTTATCTTCATGTTCGGCATCCAGATAGAGCGCTTTAAGCTGGGCGTTATCTGCCATATGCAGCGCGAACGGATCGTCTTTCGCTTCGGCGAAGCCGTGGGCGCGGGGATAGAACCGGGTCACGCCGCGTTTTTCTGCGTTCTCTTTACCGTAGAACTGCAGGCTACCTTCGGCGTAGACCCGCTCCGGATAGCTGCCCAGCCAGAAGTTCATCAGGTCGAAGTGGTGGGTGGATTTATGCACCAGCAGGCCACCGCTGTTGCGCTTTTCGCGGTGCCAGCGACGGAAATAATCCGCGCCGTGTTCGGTGTTAAGCAGCCATTCGAAGTGAACGGAGGTGACCTTGCCAATCACCCCCTGCATCAGCAGTTCACGCACTTTGCTGTGGTGCGGCGCATAGCGGTAGTTAAAGGCCACGCGTACGCTGCGGCCCGTCTCCTCAATGGCATCAAGAATGCGCAGCGCACGTTTCTCATCGATGGTCATCGGCTTTTCGGTGATCACATCGCACCCGGCGTGCAGGGCGCGAACGATATAGTCATCGTGGGTGCGGTCCATTGTGGTCACGATGATGCTGTCCGGGCGGGTTTCGCGGATCATCTCTTCAAACTGCTCCGCTTTCCAGGTAGAGACCGGCGCGGCCCCTTCGTTCTGGAGTAACTGGTTCGCATAGTCCATGCGCGTCTGGTTGGTATCGCAAAACGCGACCATCCTGGCATTTTCACGCCAGGCTCCCCCAATGGCAGAGATATATAAACCCGCACGACCTCCCGTTCCGACCAGCGCATATTTTTTCATGGCATCCTCGATTAAGATAAGAAAATAAATATCAGCAAGGTGGCGCAATGAAACGTATTCCACATCAATTGATGGAGCTGAATAGCACCTTTATTTGGCACTGGCCCTGGTTTATTCAGGGAGTGGCAAGCGCAAAGCAGCATGGTTTCACCGGCATCATCCTGCACCAACAGGAACTGCTCTCTCTTCTTGCGACGCCCTCGCCGTTAAGCGCGAAACTTAACGTCGAGAACTTAATTCATCAGCAAAATTACGCGCTGCAATATTTAAAACGTGTCGATCGTTACCTGGCGGAAAATAATTTAACGTTCTGGCTTCAGGGAGAGGCCGCGCCGAACGACGACATTATTAAGCGTAAATTTCCTGAACTGAGCTTTGATGAAAAAAGCACGCCCGATTTCTGGCACCCTTTCTATGCGTCAATTCTGCATCCGTTATTAGCCTCTTTGCCCCATCTCAGCGGCCTGATTCTTAGCCTCACCACCCCCGATTTTCAGACCACCCGCTGGCAGCAGAGCCTGCATGATGTCTGGAGCCTACTGCGCGGGCAGGGCAAGAAACTGATCTTGCGTGATTTCATTGATGACAGCTGGCCGCGACAGCAGCTGTCCGGCATCCTGGCCCGTTTATCAGACGATGTACGCGCCTCGATTAAAGCCACGGAGCTGGATTACCACCCCGGTTTTGCCAACCATCCCCACATCGCCACGCTGCCGGGGCATAAAAAGTGGATCGAATACGATCTTTTCGGCACCGGATATGGCTGGACCGCGCTGCCTTGCTATCTGGCCGATGAGATCAGTGGGCGCCTGAGCTGGGCGCTAAGCGCGGCTGAAAACGAAATCGAAGCCATTACCTCACGGGTGAGCTGGCAGTGGCTGCCGGATAGCCGGGTGATGGACTCGGCTAACGCCATCAATCTCTTCGGTCTGTCTGCCGCAAACCAGCAGGACGATGCCGCACGGACCACGCCGTTTGAGCGCTGGGCAGAGCAACAGCAGCTCGGTTTTCGCTCCCTGCAGGAAAAGCATCAGTTCGCGGCCATTTTGCATGCCAGCTACGACTGGCTCTGTAAGACGCCAAACTTCCTTGGGCGGCGACTGCACTATCAAAGCCAAATCCCGGAGAGCGTGGCCCAGGCGCAACAACTGCTGCATATGGACACCCGTAGTGCCAACTGGCTGCATGCCTGGCAACCGCTGATGCCGGCCGACGATCCCGCGCTTGGCAAAGAGCAGCGAGAGCGGGTCGCGCTGGAAAAAGAGGCCGCCTGCTTCCTCGCGTCGCGCACGGTGCAAAACCTGCGTGAGTTGATGCCGCGTATCGCCTGCCCGAACGACACCCTGGAGATCCTGCTGGCCGCCTGGCGTAGCGCAGAAATCTACAGCCAGATGTTCTCCCGCGTGGCGGCGGCTGTCACCGATGTGCTGTGGCTTGACCATTACGGTGCAAACAGCCTGCCCGCGACGACCCTGCAGCGACACCAACAACATCTGCACGAATACGCCGAAACGCTGGCGCACTGGCTGGCGCATCCTCCCGCCGGCGGGCCGCTGTTCCTGCCGCTCCTGCTTAGCCCGGCGCGTCTCACGCAATTTGCCGAAAGCTTGCGTTAAAGCATAAAAACTGTGGCCAGGGTTGTCTGTACTGGCCGCAGAGGGAAAGGGGGGGTTTGAGGTAAAAACGGGAAAAGTGTGATGGCCTTTACGAAACAGAGATAAAGCCTGTGAAGTGGGTCGGCTTTTTTTGTTTTGGTGACGTGATTAACGTCACCTGAAGAGGGGAAAACTGTGATCCCCGACCAGAGGCCGGGGAGCCATTTTAGTGTGCGCGGCCCTGCTCAACGCCGAGACCGGTTTGTGAACGGATAAACTGGGCGCGGAATTTCTCGCGCTCAAGATTCCCTTCCGCTGAGTTGTCAGTGGCAGAGAAGACCCAGATACCGATGAAGGCCACCGCGATAGAGAAGAGCGCCGGATATTCATACGGGAAGATCGCGCTTTCATGTCCGAGGATCTGTACCCAGATGGTCGGGCCGAGGATCATCAGGATCACCGCCGTCAGCAGGCCAAGCCAGCCGCCAATCATCGCGCCACGCGTCGTCAGTTTTGACCAGTACATGGAGAGCAGAATGATAGGGAAGTTACAGCTCGCTGCGATGGAGAAGGCCAGGCCGACCATGAAGGCGATGTTCTGGTTTTCAAACAGGATCCCCAGCAGGATGGCGACCACCCCCAGCACCAGTACCGTGATTTTGGACACTTTCAGCTCATCGCGCTCGCTCGCCCCTTTACGCCAGACGTTGGCATACAGGTCGTGAGAAACCGCAGATGCGCCCGCCAGCGTCAGGCCGGCGACCACCGCCAGAATGGTGGCGAAGGCCACGGCAGAGATAAAGCCGAGGAACAAGTTACCGCCCACGGCATCGGCCAGGTGCACCGCCGCCATGTTGTTGCCGCCAATCAGCGCGCCCGCTGCGTCTTTGAAGGCCGGGTTCGCCCCCACCAGCATGATCGCACCAAAACCGATGATAAAGGTCAGGATGTAGAAGTAACCCATAAAGCCGGTGGCGTAGAAGACGCTCTTACGCGCTTCACGTGCATCGCTCACGGTGAAGAAACGCATCAGGATGTGCGGCAGGCCTGCGGTACCAAACATCAGCCCCAGCCCTAACGACAGGGCGGATATCGGATCTTTCACCAGCCCGCCGGGGCTCATGATCGCTTCCCCTTTCGGGTGGACTGCCATCGCTTCGGTAAACAGGTTATTGAAGCTAAATCCAACGTGCTTCATCACCATAAAGGCCATAAAGCTGGCACCAAACAACAGCAGCACGGCTTTGATGATCTGAACCCAGGTGGTGGCGAGCATGCCGCCAAACAGTACATACATCACCATCAGTACGCCCACCAGCACCACGGCAATGTGGTAGTTGAGGCCGAACAGCAGCTGGATAAGCTTACCGGCACCCACCATCTGGGCAATGAGGTAAAGGGCGACCACCACCAGCGAGCCGCAGGCGGAAAGCGTGCGGATAGGACCTTGCTTCAGACGATAGGATGCCACGTCGGCAAAGGTATAACGCCCGAGGTTACGCAGACGCTCGGCGATCAGGAACAGAATAATCGGCCAGCCGACCAGGAAGCCGAGAGAGTAAATCAGCCCGTCGTAGCCGGAGGTGTACACCAGCGCGGAGATCCCGAGGAAGGAGGCGGCAGACATAAAGTCACCGGCAATCGCCAGCCCGTTCTGGAAGCCGGTAATGTTACCGCCTGCGGTGTAGTAGTCGTTACGGGAGCGAACGCGTTTTGATGCCCAGTAAGTGATGTAGAGCGTAAACACCACAAAAAGAAGGAACATCACAATGGCTTGCCAGTTGGTGGGCTGGCGTTCAACCGCACCGGTAATGGCATCCGCAGCGTTTGCCGCAAAGGGAAGGGTGGCGGCGAGCGCCGTCAGAACTCTCTTCATGATGCTTTTACCTCGCGCAGTACGGCCTTGTTCAGACGATCAAATTCGCCGTTAGCGCGCCAGACATAGACGCCCGTCAGCACAAACGAAATCACAATCACACCAATGCCAATCGGGATCCCGCGCGTGACGCTGGTGCCCGCATGCAGTGGCGTGCCGAGCCAGTGCGGCGCGAACGCAATCAGCAGAATAAAGCCGACATAGATAATCAGCATAATGATGGACAGCATGAAGGCAAACCGTTGCCGTTTTTCCACGAGCTCCCTGTAGTGCGCACTATTCTCTATCTGCTGACAAATATGGTCATTCATCACAGAGTCTCCAAAGGTAAGGTTGGTTTGTTTTTGTTCCCTCTCCCTGAGGGAGAGGGTTAGGGTGAGGGCATCAGACCGCCCCTCTCCCACGGGGAGAGGGAGAAAATTATGAAGGCATTGCGATGGCCTGCTTCTCTTCGAGCAGTTTTTCCACCACGCCAGGATCCGCGAGCGTTGAGGTATCGCCAAGATTACTGGTATCGCCTGCGGCGATTTTGCGCAGAATACGGCGCATAATCTTGCCGGAACGGGTTTTCGGCAGGGAGTCTGTCCAGTGCAGCACATCCGGCGTGGCAAGCGGGCCTATCTCTTTACGTACCCAGTTGCGCACCTCGGCATAGAGCTCCGGCGTTGGCTCTTCGCCATGATTTAACGTGACATAGGCATAAATCGCCTGGCCTTTAATATTGTGGGGGATGCCGACGACAGCGGCTTCCGCGATCTTCGGATGCGACACCAGCGCCGATTCGATTTCAGCGGTACCCAGACGGTGGCCAGAGACGTTCAGCACGTCATCCACGCGGCCGGTGATCCAGTAGTAACCATCTTCATCGCGACGGGCACCGTCACCGCTGAAATACATATTTTTAAAGGTAGAGAAGTAGGTCTGCTCGAAGCGGTCATGATCGCCAAACAGCGTACGCGCCTGGCCTGGCCAGGAGTCGGTGATCACCAGGTTGCCCTCGGTAGCCCCCTCCAGCGCATTACCTTCGTTATCCACCAGCGCAGGCTGGACGCCAAAGAAAGGACGCGTGGCAGAACCCGCTTTCAGTTCGGTCGCACCCGGCAGCGGGGTGATCATGAAACCGCCGGTTTCGGTCTGCCACCAGGTGTCGATAACCGGGCATTTTTCATTACCAATCTTCTTCCAGTACCACTCCCACGCTTCCGGGTTGATGGGTTCACCCACGGAGCCCAGGATACGCAGGGAGGAGCGATCGGTCCCTTCAATCGCTTTATCGCCTTCTGCCATCAGGGCACGAATCGCGGTAGGGGCGGTGTAGAGAATATTCACTTTATGCTTATCCACCACCTGGCTCATGCGCGCCGGGGTTGGCCAGTTTGGCACCCCTTCGAACATCAGCGTGGTGGCGCCACAGGCCAGCGGACCATACAGCAAATAGCTGTGGCCGGTGACCCAGCCTACGTCAGCAGTACACCAATAGATGTCGCCCGGATGGTAATCAAAGACATATTTGAAGGTGGTCGCCGCATACACCAGGTAGCCGCCGGTGGTATGCAGTACCCCTTTCGGCTTGCCGGTGGAGCCAGAGGTATAAAGGATAAACAGCGGATCTTCCGCGTTCATCTCCTCAGGCTGATGCTGGTCGCTGGCCTGCTCAATCAGATCGCTCCACCAGAGATCGCGGCCCGCCTGCCACTCAATGTTGCTACCGGTGCGTTTGAACACCACTACGTTGCTTACGCTTGTGACGTTCGGGTTTTTCAGGGCGTCATCGACGTTCTTTTTCAGCGGAATGGTACGGCCGGCACGTACGCCCTCGTCGGCGGTGATCACCAGTTTTGAGCTGGAGTCGATAATGCGGCCGGCAACCGCTTCCGGCGAGAAGCCGCCAAAAATCACGGAGTGCACGGCACCGATGCGGGCGCAGGCCAGCATGGCAACCGCAGCTTCGGGTACCATTGGCATATAGATAGCGACCACATCCCCTTTTTTGATGCCCTGAGAGAGCAGCACGTTGGCAAAGCGGCATACGTCGCGATGCAGTTCGCGGTACGTGATGTTTTTGCTCTGCGAGGCGTCGTCGCCTTCCCAGATAATGGCCGTCTGGTCGCCGCGCTCGGCGAGATGGCGATCGAGACAGTTCGCGGCCAGGTTCAGGGTGCCGTCTTCATACCATTTAATCGAGACGTTACCCGGCGCGAAGGAGGTGTTCTTTACCTTCTGATAAGGGGTCATCCAGTCGAGGATTTTTCCCTGCTCACCCCAAAAGATTTCAGGGCTGGAGAGAGACTGTTGGTACTTCTCCTTGTACTGCTCCGGATTGATCAGGCAGCGGTCCGCAATGTTTGCGGGAATGTCGTGTTTGTGGATTTGGCTCATGGCTTTTTTTCTCCTTGTAAGATGTTAATAATATGTCGCAAAAACGTTAATAGTAGGGGCTTTGCCAGCTTTGTTTACTATTTGGGCGACAGATCACGCAATAATTCAGGAGTTCAAAAAACGACCGAATAACACTTTATCTTAAAATAATTGCCCTCAATAATTATTTACATTTATGGATAAAAAAGCGTTTTTATAACAAAAGGTTATTAATCATCACTGGTGGAAATTAGCGTCATAAAGCATTTTGTCAGTCAAATGCCTCGTTCTTAAAGGCTTGCGCAGCATGGCATGCAAATGATACTGATACGCCGCGTTAAAAAACCCCATAAATGAACGCAACACAATTCATACCCTTTCAGTATGTGTCGTCCTCACGCTTTCGCGAGGCCGATCACTTCATTGAGGAAGTCTGTTTTTATGAAAAATTTGAAAGTCAGCCTGGCCTGGCAAATTTTGCTGGCCCTTGTGCTGGGTATCTTGTTGGGTAGTTATCTGCATTATCACAGTGACAGCCGCGAATGGTTGATCGCCAACTTGCTGTCGCCGGCAGGCGATATCTTTATTCATCTGATAAAGATGATTGTGGTCCCAATTGTTATCTCAACGCTGGTGGTGGGTATTGCGGGCGTGGGTGATGCGAAACAGCTGGGACGTATCGGGGCAAAAACCATCCTTTATTTCGAAGTGATCACTACGGTGGCTATCATTCTTGGCATCACGCTGGCAAACGTATTCCAGCCTGGTGCGGGTATTGATATGTCGCAGCTGGCAACGGTGGATATTTCGAAATACCAAAGCACAACGGCCGACGTGCAAAGCCATTCCCATGGCCTGATGGGCACGATCCTCGCGCTGGTTCCCACCAATATCGTGGCCTCCATGGCGAAGGGCGAAATGCTGCCAATTATCTTCTTCTCCGTCCTGTTTGGCCTGGGTCTGGCATCGCTGCCTTCTACTCACCGCGAGCCGCTGGTCACCGTGTTCCGCTCCATCTCCGAAACCATGTTCAAAGTTACCCACATGGTGATGCGTTATGCGCCGGTAGGGGTGTTCGCGCTGATCTCCGTCACCGTGGCCAACTTCGGTTTTGCCTCCCTGTGGCCGCTGGCGAAGCTGGTGATCCTGGTACACTTCGCCATCCTGTTCTTCGCGCTGGTGGTGCTGGGCATCGTGGCGCGTCTGTGCGGGTTAAGCATCTGGATTTTGATTCGTATCCTGAAAGATGAGCTGATTCTGGCCTACTCTACCGCCAGCTCCGAGAGTGTACTGCCGCGTATCATCGAGAAGATGGAAGCCTATGGCGCACCGGCGTCGATTACCAGCTTCGTGGTGCCGACCGGCTACTCCTTTAATCTCGATGGCTCAACGCTGTACCAGAGTATTGCCGCGATCTTTATCGCCCAGCTGTACGGTATCGACCTCTCGCTGTGGCAGGAAATCGTGCTGGTACTGACCCTGATGGTGACCTCGAAAGGGATCGCGGGCGTGCCGGGCGTCTCCTTTGTGGTGTTGCTGGCCACGCTGGGAAGCGTGGGGATCCCGCTGGAAGGACTGGCGTTTATCGCCGGTGTTGACCGTATTCTCGACATGGCGCGTACCGCGCTGAACGTGGTGGGGAATGCTCTGGCGGTACTGGTTATCTCTAAATGGGAACACAAATTCGACCATAAAAAAGCGCTGGCGTATGAACGCGAGGTGCTGGGCCGTTTTGATAAGACTGCCGATCGGTAATGCCGCTTCCGCCCTCTTGCGAGGGCGGAATTTACTCCCCGCTTAACGCCTCAAACTCTTCGCAGCCGGTATCAAACCCTTCAGTACAGCTCAGATTAAACCAGTACAGCGCTTTCTGTTTATTTGGCGTGATAAAGCCTTTCTCTCCCTGCTGAAATACCTTCCCTGCCCAGTACTCGGCATAACCGGTGCGCGAAAGGGTAGAGCTGCGCTTAAACCAATCTGCAGCCTGAACATCATCCTGCGCCACTTCCACGCCGTTCGCGTAGATCAGCCCCAGCAGCAGTTGGGCATCCACGGCGGCGTCATCTTCGGTATTGGCTGCCGCTTTTTGCAGCAAGGTAAGCGCCTGCGGATAGTCGGGGGTTCCGGCTTCGGTATTGACCAGCAGGCGCGCCAGCATCACGGTGCCGGGCATACTGCCAGCCAGCATTGCCTGCTGGGCCAGCCCTTTTGCCTGCGGGTAATCGCCGTGCTTGAACTTGATCTGCGACAGCAGCGCCATGGCATCAACATCGCCGCCGGTGGCCGCTTTTTCGGCCCACACCTCAGCCTGTTTATCGTTACCGGAGCTGTACCAGGTCTCTGCAAGAAGATACTGGGCGCGACTGTCGCCCGCCTCGGCCTGAGCCTGGTACTGGCTACCAATCTCATCGGCGCAGGCCAGGGAAGAGGAGAGCAGCAGCAGGTAGAGAAGATGTTTCATCTGTTCATTTCTTTTAAGGAGATTGCGCGCAGTATAAGCGGGGTACGAGAAGAAAAAAAAGGGTGCGTTAAGGCACAACATCCCACAATCGGGCGGGAAACCCCGCCCGCTGAAGTTAGCCTGCACCGCAGGCTAATTTAGCCGCCACTTCATGTTGCCCACTCTTTATTGTGAGTTCGCATAATGCACCGCGATTAATAAAGGTGAATAACACAATTGTCAGGCAAATAATTACCAGGATGCCCAACACATACTTTAATGGCGTCATGCCTTTTACTCCTTGCAAATAAAAGAATAAGAGGCTACCTTCAATTTGTTGGGAGTTGAGAGAAGGTAGCCTCGGTTAATGGAAACATTACCGGGGCTTTTCACTTTCTGTCTCTCAACACGGCTTAAGACAGAAAGCCTTAAGCACCCGCCGTTATTCTTATTCGTATGAAATAAAAAGCAAAGATGTAAATACATAACGGGTTAATTACATTTTTCTGGAAGGAAGGCCGCATAATAATATTCACAGAAATGAGTTTCTGTGAATATTATAAAAGCGGGATAAATAAACTATCCCGCAGCGCTTTCACGAAGTCGGTTTTTAAGCTGCTTATATTCCTCTTGTACATCGCGTTCGGCCGCCGCCTGATCGGCAATCGGCTCAACCCTTACGGCACAATATTTATATTCCGGCGTTTTTGTTATCGGGCTCAGGTTTTCCGTCACCAGTTCGTTGCAGGCCCCAATCCACCATTGATAGGTCATATATACCGCGCCTCGGTTTGGCCGTTCGCTGACCTGCGCCCGGGTCATTACACGTCCTTTGCGCGATTGCACCCAGACCAGCGCCTCATCTTCAATGCCTAACCGGGCGGCATCGGCGGTATTGATCTGCACATAGCCGGGTTCATCCGCCAGGGCAGAGAGGGCGGCGCAGTTACCGGTCATGGAGCGGCAGGAGTAATGGCCTACCTCGCGTACGGTAGAGAGCACCATCGGATACGCAGCGCTCAGCTTATCTATCGGCGCCGACCAGTCGCAGGTGTAGAACTGTGCCAGCCCGTTCGGGGTATCGAAGGATTCGGCAAAGAGCCAGGAGGTTCCTTGATCGTGGGCGGACTCATCCCGGCACGGCCACTGGATATACCCCAGCTCGCCCATTTTTTCGTAGGTGGCGCCGGTAAAGTTGGGGCAGAGATAGCGCAGTTCATCCCAGATCTGCTGCGTGTTGTTATAGTGCATGGGATAACCCATTCGGGTCGCGATCTCGCTGATGATCTGCCAGTCCGTTTTCAAATCCCACTGGGGCTCCACCGCCTTGAAAAAACGCTGGAATCCCCGATCTGCTGCGGTGTAGACCCCTTCATGTTCGCCCCAGGACGTAGACGGCAGTATGACGTCGGCGGCGGCGGCCGTTTTGGTCATAAAGATATCCTGCACAATGACCAGATCCAGCGCCGCGAAAGCTTCACGCACCGCCGACAGTTCGGCATCAGTTTGTAGGGGGTCTTCGCCCATGATGTACGCGGCCCGCACCTCACCCTGCGCAACGCGATGCGGCAGCTCGCTTATCCGATAGCCGGGCCGCTCGGGCAGATGCTCAACGCCCCAGGCCCGGGCAAATTTTTCGCGATTTGCCGCGACGGTTACCGGCTGATAGCCCGGATAGACATCCGGCAGGGCGCCCATATCGCAGGCCCCCTGAACATTATTTTGCCCACGTACCGGATTAACGCCCACGTGCGCCTTGCCGAGATTGCCCGTCAGCATCGCCAGGCTGGTGAGGGCACGTACAGTCTCCACGCCTTGCCAGAACTGCGTCACTCCCATGCCCCACAGCAGGGTGGCGGTTTTTGCCCCGGCATACATCCGCGCGGCCTGACGGATATCCCGGGCGCTGACGCCGGTGATGGCTTCTACCGACTCCGGCGAATAGTTTTCGACAACGTTTCGATATTCGTCGAAACCTTCCGTTCGTGCGGCGATAAAGCTCGCGTCATACAATTTCTCGGTAATGATCACCTGCCCGATAGCATTGAGCAGGGCGATATTCGAACCATTTTTCAGCGCGATATGCAGGTCGGCGATGCGGGCAGTCTCTATCCGCCGGGGATCGCAGACAATAATTTTCGCGCCGTTCTGTTTCGCCTGAATGATGTGATTCGCCACGATTGGGTGTGAATCGGCCGGGTTGTAGCCAAAAATAAAGACCAGATCGGTATTATCGATCTCATTGATGGCATTGCTCATGGCGCCGTTACCCACCGACTGGTGCAGACCTGCAACCGAGGGGCCGTGTCAGACGCGCGCGCAGCAGTCGACGTTATTGGTGCCAATAACGGCGCGGGCAAATTTCTGCATCACATAGTTGGTTTCATTCCCGGTACCGCGAGACGAGCCCGTCGTCTGGATGGCATCCGGCCCGTATTGTTCTTTGATGGCGCTCAGGCGCCGGGCAACATAGTCCAGCGCCTCGTCCCAGCTTACGGCGACGAGCTTACCGCCGCGGACAGGGCGGATCATGGGGGTTTTTAACCGCGGGGTCAGGATCCCGGTATCGTTAATAAAGTCCCAGCCGTAGTAGCCCTTCAGGCACAACGTCCCTTGATTGGTCTTACCTTGTGCGGGCTCGGCCCGAACGATTTTGCCGTTATCGACCACCAGCGTTAACTTGCAACCGGAGGCGCAATAGGGGCAAACCGTGATGACGTTTTTCATCGGTATCGCTCCAGATAATCGAATTCATGGTTATTATGCAGGCCCATAAGACCTATTTTTATTGTGGAAATACCCTGACTTTACGGCGGATCCCTGGTCAATACCCTGATAGAAAACAGTCATTCGACAAAATCCCCTGCGGGATGTGATGTCGCCTGAAATTTCGATACACAAAAGTCGAAACGGCTGGAGCCAGTGGCAGAATCGGCCAGACTGAAAGTGACTTCCCTGACGGAACTGTGCGATGAAACCCGCGATCCTGGTCGTCGATGACGATACCGCCGTGTGCGAACTGCTGCAGGATGTGCTGAACGAGCATGTCTTTACGGTGCATGTGTGCCATACCGGCCATGAAGCCCTGCGCCTGGCGCAGAGCGACGCCTCCATCGCGCTGGTGCTGCTGGATATGATGTTGCCTGACATCAACGGGTTGCAGGTTTTACAGCAGCTACAAAAACAGCGTCCGGCGCTTCCGGTCATCATGCTTACCGGCTTAGGCAGCGAATCGGATGTGGTGGTGGGGCTGGAGATGGGGGCCGACGACTACATCGGTAAGCCTTTCAATCCCCGGGTGGTGGTGGCCCGGGTCAAAGCGGTGTTACGTCGTACCGGGGCGCTGGCCGCCGAGCCGGTCGCCGTTCGTCACGGCGGTATCAGCTTTAACGGCTGGACGCTGGATACCCAACGCTGCGAACTGAGCGACGCCCAGCGCAGCGTAGTGCCGCTTACCCAGGGAGAGTACAGCCTGCTGCTGGCGCTGACGCAAAACGCCCGCCGGGTGCTGAGCCGTGAACAGCTGCTGGAACTGACGCATAGCGAAAGCGCCGACGTGTTTGACCGCACCATCGATGTGCTGATTATGCGTCTGCGGCGCAAAATTGAGGTGAATCCACATCAGCCGCTGCTCATTAAAACCATCCGCGGGCTGGGCTATGTCTTTTCAGCCGATGTGCTGGACGGCGACCGCGCCGCTTAATGCCTGACGATGCTCATCAATAAACTGCTGTAACTCCGGCAACGTTTTCGCACCGTCGATAGCATTGGCCGCCAGCAGGCTGGCGCGAGCGCAGGCGTGGGCCAGCAGGATACTCTCCTCCAGCGGCCGCGACTCATGGCAACCGTATAAAAAACCGGCGCAAAACGCGTCGCCCGCCCCCACGCTACCGATGATCTCTGCTTGCGACAGCCGCCAGGAGGGGATCCAGCGCCCCTCCTGACCGGGCTCTTGCCCCCATGCGCCTTCCGGGCAGTGAATTACCAGCCGCTCGTTGACCCCTGCCGCCAGCAGCCGCGCGGCCGCCCGGGCGATATTGGCCAGATCGGGCGTATCCTGGCTGTCGCGCATCTCCAGTCCGCTGAACTCCCCCGCCTCCAGCTCGTTAATGACCAGATAATCAACGTGACGCAGGGCAGGGCGCACCAGCGGCTGATAGCGTGGGTCGCCCTTGCGGGAGACCAGGTCGAGGGAGGTTTTGAAGCCCCGATCGCGCATTTGTGCCAGCAGGCGAGCCCCGCGGGTACCGAACGACGCGTCCGGCATGTCCAGGCTATCCAGCAGCAACAGATAACCGAGGTGAAAGATTTTCAGGCTGTCGTCCAGCCGCTCGAAGGCCGGAAGATCCAGCAGACGATTGGCGCCGGGAGAGTGGAAAAAGGTGCGCTGGCCGCTGGGGTCGGTCATTACCTGCGACATGGATGTGGGGGCAAAGCTGGTACGCTCTACCCGCTGGCGGTTGACGTGATACTGGTCGAGCATCGCCATAATGTAATCGCCGTCGTTATCTTCGCCAATCAGCCCCACCGCCTGCAAAGGCAGGCCTGTGTGCATTTTTGCCAGCGTAAGCAGGACGTTGAGCGGAGCGCCTCCGGTGGCGCGCTCGCTGTGGGTGATCTCTGCCAGCCAGCCGCGCTCTGGCCAGTTGACGACCTGGTGAACATGATCCACCAGCATATTGCCTGCGGCGATAATGCCCTTGCGTTCCATCAGGCTTGCCCCGCGCTGCCGAAGATACGCATCAGCTCAGCCACGGTGTCGGCGATCGCCTCTTCAATGCCCAGCAGCAACTCTGCGAACTCGTCATAAATCGGCTGTCGGTTGGCCATCCGCTGCTCTACCGAGGTCAACGCCGCCTGCGACATACCGGTATAGAAATTGATTTTATGAATACCCAGTTCGATGGCGCGGCGGAAATCCGCATCGCTAATGCCGGAACCCCCATGCAGCACCAGCGGCAGACCGGTCTGCTGGCGAATGGCGTCGAGCCGGGCGAAATCCAGCTTCGGCTCACCTTTGTATTTGCCGTGCGCATTGCCGATCGCCACCGCCAGGGCATCGATACCGGTTTGATCGACGAAATCACGGGCGAGCCGCGGATCGGTAAAGAACGCTTCATCCGCATGACCGTAGAGCGCGCCCCCTTCATCGCCTCCCACCGCCCCCAGTTCGGCCTCTACCGACACCCCAACCGCATGGCACATTTTCACCACTTCGCGGGTCTGGCGAATATTCTCCTCGTAGCTGAGGGTGGAGCCGTCGAACATCACCGAACTGAACCCTAAGCGCAATGCCCGCACTACCGCCTCAAAATGGAGGCCATGATCGAGGTTAAGTACCACGGGGATATCATGTCGGGCAGCTTCGAACCTTACCGCTTCCACCAGCGAGTCGAGGGAGAGATACTTAAAATGCACTTCGGCGATGTTGATGATAAACGGGGAGTTTTCTTGCCTGGCGGCGGCAAACAGCGCCCGCAGGAAATGGGAGTCGAGAACGTTAAACGCCCCCAGGGCATAGCGATGCTCACGGGCGTGAGCCAGCCCGTCGGCGAGAGAGATTAATGGCATGGTTCACTCCTTACAGGCGAAACAGGTTGTACTCGTTGCACAGCACCAGCACGGCGGGCTCGTCCTCTTCGACAGGGTTGTAGCGGGCTAATGGCTGCAAAAAGTGGTTATCGTGTTCATCGTCATTGACCGATGACACCTCGCCAACCAGCACATCGCCAAAGCCGCGCTCGCCCCAGAAGCTGTGATACAAACCCGGCGTCAGGCAGATGCTCTCGCCAGGCGTCAGGCGTAGCTGACTTCCCGGTGCATGAGTCTGGATGTTGCCGTCGATAACCACCGTCACGTCGGTGTTTTCGGTCTCTTCGTGCCCGTCCGCATTCCACAGCTCGATAATTAAATTTCCCCCACCGCGGTTAACGATGTCTTCGCGTTTTCGCCAGTGGAAGTGCATGGGGGTAACTTGCCCGTCGCGGACGTGCATGATTTTTTCGGCGTAGCACTTCTCATAAGGCACGCCGTTGGGTGAACCGTTGCGCAGGGTAAACAGCGTCAGCCCCTGGGCGTAAAAGTTATTGCTGCCAAAGGTCGTCACGTCCCAGCCCAGTTTCAGGTCGAATACTTCACGCCAGGCGTGGCGATCCAGCTGTTGCCACTGGGTGGGGGGAAAGCTGGCGAAAGGGGGTAAATGCACATTGTGCATAGAGAAAAATTGCCGCGTGTGGCCGAGGATTTCGTTTATGTCGGAGCGTTTCATGGGGACTCCTTGAATGATGTGCTGTCCCCCTCACCCCGACCCTCTCCCTCAAGGGAGAGGGAGGAAAGCTCCTGCGGCCTTCAGGCGGGAGAGGGTGAGGGGAAACAGGCCGCACAACGGTTACTTCACCGTCCAGCCTTTGTAATTACCCACACTGTTCTTATCAATCATCGTGACCGGGATCAGCACCGGCTCTTTTGGTGCCGGTTTGCCCTGCAGGATGTCATAGCCAATCTCGACCGCTTTGGCCGCCATCACCTGCGGGTCCTGCGCCGGGGTTGCCACGAACAGCGAGTTCTCCCGCTTCAGCGCCTCTTCCGCATCCGGGCTGCCATCCACCCCCACGATAAAGAACTCCTTACGCTGTGCCTGTTTTGCTGCCAGATCGGCGCCGATCGCCGTAGGATCGTTTATCGCGAAGACCCCATCAATCTTCGGATTAGCCGCCAGCAGGGAGGTCATCACCTCCAGCCCGCCTTCGCGGCTCCCTTTGGCGTTCTGGTTATCGGAAAGCACTTTGATATCCGGATGACGCTTGAACTCGGTCTGGCAGCCTTCCACGCGGTTTTGTACCGCAGAGACCGGCGGCCCGTTGATGATCACCACATTGCCTTTGCCTTTCAGGCGATCAGTAATGTATTTGCAGGCCATCTCCCCCGCCTGGGTGTTATCGGAGGTGATGGTCGCGTCGGCACCTTCTGCCGCCACGTCAACCGCGACCACAATAATGCCCGCCTCCTTCGCCCGCTTCACCGCCGGGCCGATACCCTTAGAATCTGCGGCGTTGAGAATGATCATGTCGACCTTCGCCGCAATAAAGTTATCAATCTGCGACACCTGTTGACCGAGGTCGTAGCCGCTGGAGACCAGCGTCACTTTCACGTTATCCCCCGCCAGTTTGCGCGCTTCCAGCTCGGCGCCTTTGGTGATCTGTACAAAGAACGGGTTGGCGAGGTCACCTACCGTCACGCCGATGGACTTCAGTTCTTTCGCCTGCACAAACGGCGTTGCGGCAAGCAGTGCGCCGGCACAGAGCGCGGTAACAAGAGGTTTTAAACGCATACTTTTTTCCTCGATTCGTAGGGTATTGTTGTTATGCACTTTGATGGTGTCGGGTACGGTATTTATCGATCAGCACTGCAATGATGATCACCGCCCCTTTGATCACCAGTTGCCAGAAATAAGAGACCCCCATCAGGGTCATGCCGTTATTAAGCGTGGCGATAATCAGCGCCCCCACCAGAGTGCCGGTGATGGTGCCAATGCCCCCCACAAAGCTGGTTCCGCCGAGGATCACCGCCGCGATGGCGTCCAGCTCATAGCCGGTGCCCAGGTTGCCGTTGGCGCTGTAGAGGCGGGAAGCGCTCATCACGCCACCCAGGCCAGAGAGCAGGCCGCTCATGCCGTAGACAAACAACAGCACCATCCATACCTTGATGCCGGTTAAGCGCGCCGCCTGCATGTTGCCGCCGACTGCGTAGATGTGTACCCCCAGGGTGGTGCGGCGCAAAATAAACCAGCAGACGACGATCACCGCCAGCGCGATCACCACCAGCCAGGGCACCGGGCCGAGATAGTTATTGCCGACCCATTCGAAGTTGATATTGGAGTTGATCACCGTCGTACCGTCGGCCAGCAGATAGGCCGCTCCGCGCAGCGCGGTATAGGTACCCAGGGTGACAATAAAGGGCGGCAGTCCGGCGAAGGCCACCAGCGCGCCGTTAAACAGCCCCAGCACCATGCCGAGCATCAGCGCCGCCGGCACCGACAACATGGCGAACTCCGGGATTAGCGAGACCACCATCGCCGCTACCGCGGTGGTACCCAGAATCGAGCCCACCGAGAGGTCAATGCCGCCGGTCAAAATAATGAAGGTCATTCCCGCTGCCAGCACGATGTTGATCGACGCCTGGCGGGTAATATTCAGCAGATTACTCTCGGTAAAGAAGTTGGGGGCGATAAAACCAAATACCGCCACGATCAGAATCAAAATCGGCAAAATGCCGATGGTTTGCATCAGATCGCCCATTAGCATTTTTTTGGCGGAGGCCGATTTGGCCACCTGCTGCGGAGTGTTGGAGTGCGTCATGGTTATACCGCCCGTTGATGAGAGTCGTTAACGCCGGTTGCCAGCGTCATGATGTTTTCTTGCGTGATATCCCCGCCGTGCAACTCACCCGCAATGCTGCCTTCACGCATGACATACACCCGATCGCTCATTCCCACCACCTCGGGTAGTTCGCTGGAGATCATCAGGATCGCCACCCCTTTGCGGGCCATCTGGTTCATGATCCGGTAGATCTCACTTTTGGCGCCGACGTCCACACCGCGCGTAGGTTCATCGAGGATCAAAATGCGCGGGCCGATAGCGACCCAGCGGGAGATAAGCAGTTTTTGCTGATTGCCGCCCGACAGGCCACCCGCCCGCACCTGTGAGTGGGGGACGCGGATATTGAGCAGGGCGATGGCATCGTCCGAGATCGACTGGGCTTTTTTGCGGTTTAACATTCCCCAACTGGCATCGCGCTCGAGCGTCGCCATGGTGATGTTCTCCTGGGCTGCCAGTTCCAGGAACAGCCCCTGTTCTTTGCGGTTTTCGGTTAAAAAGCCGATGCCATGGTCGATGGCCGCGCGAGGGGAGTGAATGACCACCGGCTCGCCGTCCACCTCAATCATGCCGCCGGTGGCCTTGCGCACCCCGAAGATCAGCTGCGCCAGCTCGGAACGCCCCGCCCCGACAAGCCCGGCCAGTCCCACGATTTCTCCGGATCTTACCTGCAGGCTGCACGGCTGTACTTTGCCGCTGTCGGTCAGGTGATGAATGTTGAGCCGCGGGCTGCCGAGAGGGATATCCCGCTCTTTGTTAAACAGATCGCTGAGAGGCCGGCCCACCATCATGCGCACCAGCTCCGGGGCGTTAAGCCTGTCGCGGGTCAGGCTACCTACGTATTGCCCGTCGCGCAGCACGCTGACGCGGTCGGAAAGCTCGTACACCTCTGCCATGCGGTGGCTGATGTAGATGATCGCCATCCCTTCATCGCGCAGGCGCATAATGAGTTCGAACAGGCGGTGAGTTTCGCGTGAGGAGAGGGCGGCGGTGGGTTCGTCCATCACCAGGATGCGGCTATTGCGGTGCAGGGCGCGGGCAATCTCCACCTGCTGCTGCTCGGCGATGGTCAGCCTCATCACCAGGTCGGTGGCTTTGAACTGGGCACCGAGACGGTCAATTACCGCCTGCGCCTGGGCGGCCATCTCTTTGCGCTGCACTAACCCGCCGCGTGACAGTTCGCTACCGAGGAAAATGTTTTCCGCCACGGTGAGGTTGGGGGCCAGCTGCATCTCCTGGTAGATCAGGGTAATGCCTGCGGCCAGCGCATCCTTCGGCCCTTTGATATGAAACGGCTGACCATCAATCAGGATCTCACCGCTGGTGGCGGTATAGGCGCCTGCGAGGATCTTCATCAGCGTGCTCTTCCCGGCGCCGTTTTCGCCCATCAGGGCATGGATTTCGCCGGGGAAGACCGTCAGATCCACACCCTTAAGCGCATGGAAGTTGCCAAAGGTTTTGGCAATGTTGCGCATCTCTAAGACCGGGGTCCTGCTCATGGCGGCTCTCCTGAGGGGGTAGATATCCGCACTTCATCACACCCTGATAAATGCAAAATGTCAGAAGCCATTCATATTTGTCATAGTTATGAATAAGTAATGTGGATCACATTTCCCCTCACCCTAACCCTCTCCCCGCAGGGGAGAGGGGACCGCGCGGTGCATGCTTTTCCCCAAAGGAGCCGCATGGTGCATGCCTTTCTCCCTCGCCCCACCGGGGAGAGGGGACCGCACGGTGCATGCCTTTCCCCCTCGCCCCTTTGGGGAGAGGGCCGGGGTGAGGGGACAAAAAACGCCGAGGAACCTAACCCTATGTCATCACGCCGCCCCTCGTTTTTTGCCAGCGCCCGCGGCCGCCTGTTGATCTTCAATCTACTGGTCGTTGCGGTAACGCTGATGGTAAGCGGGGTGGCGATACTCGGGTTTCGCCACGCCAGCCAGATTCAGGAACAGGTGCAGCAGCAGACGCTGGACGACATGACCGGCAGCATGAATCTGGCGCGGGAGACGGCGAATGTGGCCACCTCCGCAGTACGTTTATCGCAGGTGGTAGGCGCGCTGGAGTACAAAAGCGAAGCGGAACGGCTGAAGCAGACGCAAACGGCGCTGCGCCGCTCGCTGGAGACGCTGGCAGCGGCACCGCTGGCCCACAAAGAGCCTGCGCTGGTGGCGCGAATTATTGAGCGCAGCAATGCGTTGCAGCAAAGCGTCACCGGGATGCTGGAGCGCGGCCAGCGCCGCCATCTGGAGCGCAATGCGTTATTGAGCGCACTCTGGCAGAGCCAGAGTTATTTACGACACCTGCAGGATATTAACCGCCGCTTTGGCGGTAACCAGCCGGATGGGCAGTTACTGAGCGAGATGGCGCGGTTACTGATCGCGGCCATCGAAACCCCCTCTCCCCGGGCGACCATACAGCAACTGGAAGCGGTGATGGCCTCGCTGCCGCACACCGCCGCACAGCCTCTGGTTAATTTCGTGCTGCCGGACTTTAACGCCGAGTTACGCAGACTGGCTCCCTTATCCAGGCAACTGGAGGAGAGCGATCTGGCCATTAGCTGGTATATGTTCCACATCAAGGCGCTGGTAGCGATATTGAACAGCGACATTAATCTCTATGTGGAGCAGGTGGCGGCGGCCTCCGAACTGCGTACTCGCCAGAGCCACCATGAGCTGCGCTCAATCAGCCTGTTTATCACGGCGTTTGCCCTGCTGGCGCTGGTGATCACCGGTTTTGCCGGCTGGTATATCTATCGCAATCTGGGGTCTAACCTGACGGCGATCTCCCGGGCGATGTCACGCCTTGCTCATGGCGAGCAGGAGGTGTCGGTACCCGGTCTGCAACGCCGGGATGAACTGGGGGAACTGGCGCGTTCGTTCAGCGTCTTTGCCCGAAATACCGCGTCTCTGCAGCACACGACCCGGTTGCTGAAGGAGAAGAGCGGCCAGATGGAGATTGACCGTATCGAACGTCAGGGGCTGGAAGAGGCGCTGCTGCATAGCCAGAAGATGAAGGCCGTCGGGCAACTGACGGGCGGACTGGCGCATGATTTTAACAATCTGTTGGCGGTGATTATTGGCAGCCTGGAGCTGATTGACCCTGCATCGCCAGAGGCGTCACGGGTGGGGCGCGCCCTGAAAGCGGCGGAGCGCGGGGCGCTCCTCACGCAGCGCTTGCTGGCCTTTTCGCGTAAGCAGTCGCTGCATCCACGGGCGATAGAGATGAAACCGATGCTGGAAAACCTCGGGGAGCTGATGCGCCACTCGCTGCCCGCCACGCTTTCGCTGGACATCGAAGCCCAGCACCCGGCATGGCCGGCGTGGATCGACGTCAGTCAGCTGGAAAACGCCATCATCAATCTGGTGATGAACGCACGCGATGCGATGGAGGGGCAGAGTAGCGTGATTAAGATCCGCACCTGGAACCAGCGCGTGACCCGTAGCGACGGGCGGCGACAGGACATGGTGGCGCTGGAGGTTATCGATCATGGCTGCGGCATGTCACAGGCGATCAAAGCCCAGGTATTTGAGCCCTTCTTCACCACCAAACAGACCGGGAGCGGCAGCGGGCTGGGGTTGTCGATGGTCTATGGCTTTGTGCGTCAGTCTGGCGGGCGGGTCGAGATCGAGAGTGCGCCGGGACAGGGCACCGTCGTCAGGCTGCAGCTGCCACGGGCTACCCAGCAGGCAGCGATCCACAGCGAAACGACGCATGCTGAAGCGGCACCGCACAGTGACCGGCTGGTACTGGTGCTGGAGGACGAAGCCGATGTGCGTCAGACGTTGTGCGAACAGCTGCATCAACTGGGTTATCTGACCCTGGAGGCTGAAACCGGCCAGCAGGCACTGCGGATGCTGGAGGCCTCGCCGGATATTGAGATCTTTATCAGTGATTTAATGCTGCCTGGCGCGTTAAGCGGCGCAGAGGTGATCAACCATGTTCGCGTCCATTTCCCCCACCTGCCGCTGCTGCTGATGAGCGGCCAGGATCTGCGCCCGGCCCATAACCCTGCGCTGCCCGACGTGGAGCTGTTGCGTAAACCTTTTACCCGCGCTCAGCTGGCGCAGGCGCTGCGGAAGGTGACGCTGAATTGAGATTCCTCCGCTACTCGCGTTATCGGCCTTTCATTACCGTAAAGCCAGCCCCTTTGCGAGACTGGCTCTATGAAACCTTACTCTACCGCCCTGATATTTTGCCTGCTGTCTTTCACCAGTCAGCTGGCGCATGCCGATATTGTTGATGACGCCATTGGCAATATTCAGCAGGCGATCAACGACGCCTATAACCCTAATAGCAACCGCAACAATGATGACGACGATCGTTATGATCAGAGACGGCGTAGCGACAGCCGTCAGTATGACGAGCGCCGCAGGCAGCTAGAGGATCGTCGCCAGCGCCTGGATGAGCGTCAGCGCCAGCTTGATGATGACAGGCGTCGCTTAGAGGATGATGAGCGCAGGCTGGAAGAGGATTATGATCGGTGACATTGTGCGGTCTGATGCCCTCACCCCGACCCTCTCCCACGGGGAGAGGGAGGAAATCCGTTCCGACTCTCTCGTACGGGGAGAGGGAGGAAATCGGTTCCGGCTTTCCTGAAGGAAGAAAACTAGTCCAGCGCCAGCACCATCCCGTCATACCCTGCTTCAAACCCTTCCGGTAGCGGGTTATCCATCATCCACACGTCGAATTGATGACTAATGTGGGTGAGGATCACCTGCGGACAGCCAATGACCTCATTTAGCGCAATCACGGTATTTAAATCGCAGTGGTTGCGCGGCGCTTCATCGCGCGGTGCGTGGCTGCAGTCGATGATAATCACCTGCGGTTGGTTATTGAGTAAGAACTTGACCGTTTTCTCGGGCAGCGTGCTGGTATCCGAAAGCCACGCTACGCGGCTATGGGCGCTCTCCAGCAGGTAGCCAAACGTGAGTTTTGAGTGGTTAAGCGGCAGGGGCGTGACCCGCAGCCCCTGGAGTTCAAAAACCACAAAGGGCTCAAGCGTATGGCTAAAATCCAGCAGCCCAGGGTGTTTAAACAAATCGTCGCAGCCGGCGTCGTCCGGCGGGCCGTAGACCGGTATGGTCGCGCCCACGCCCCAGCGAAGCGGGAACAGCCCCTGAACGTGATCCATATGGTAATGGGTGAGGAGAAATTGCTGGAAGCTGCCCGCGGGCCAGTCATCCATCAGCTGCGGGATCCCCGCATCCAGCAAGGTCACTGCGTCGTTGAATTTGACCACCGCGCTACAGGGACGGCGGCGGTACTCCTCCTGCAAGCGCGCCCGACGACACGCCATGCAGTCGCAACCAAACACCGGTACCAACTGGGCACCACCGGTGCCTGTCAACGTAATCGTCAAACTCATCACTCACCCTCTCTACAGCGGTTTGGTGAAGCGAAAATGGCTCTGCGTATAGCCTTCACGAAGGTAAAAACGGTGAGCGTCGGTGCGCTTCACGCTGGTGGAGAGCTCTGTCAGTTCCGCTCCCGCCTGGCGGGCAACCTCCTCGGCCCAGGCCAGCAGTTGACTGCCCACCTTCAGGCCGCGCGCCTGCGGCATCACCACCAGCTCCTGAATTTCGCCGATCCAGCGGGCGTGATGCAGATGAAACTGCATATGCAGGCCGATCATGCCGATGACCTGCCCCTCCAGTTCGGCCAGTTGATAGCGCATATTGTGATCCTGAAGATTGGCAAGAAAACCGGCGTGAAACGCCTGGTGATCGAACTCGGCCTGCTTCAGTTCGCAGATCAGGGCGTAAACCGTCTGGGCGTCGTCGGCGGCGGCGGGGCGAAGATGGCAGTCAGGCATGCAGTTTCTCCTTTTGACGGATAAGCGATAAAAAGGTACCGACTGACTGTAGCAAACTTCCGTCGTTATTGAGGAGATGGCAGTCCGCTGGGGTATAGAGCGCCGCGCGCGCCAGTCGCTGCTCTATCTCATGATCCGACTCGCGTCCCCGGCTTTGCAGTCGGCTACGCAGAATCTCTGGCGACACCTGCAGGCAGACGGGCATCAGCGCCGCTTCATAGCGGGCACGAGCCTGCGGCAGGTGGGCGCGTGAGCCATTGACCAGCACGTCAAACCCGGCATGCAGCCACAGGTCAATCTCAATACCGACCCCGTAATAGAAGCCGTTGGCGTGCCAGCTCAGCGCCAGCAGATTTTGCCCGGCACGGGTAAAAAATTCCTGCTCGCTGAGGGCAATATGGTTTTCACTCCCGGCGTTGGCCGCGCGGGTAATGTAGCGATGCGCCACCAGCAGTTGGGTATGTTCTTGCTGCCGTAACGCCGACAATAAGCTGTCTTTACCGGAGCCCGAGGGGCCCATTAACCAGATAAGTCGTCCCATCAGAACACCCGTTTACCCTGACGCCAGACGTGGTCGATATGGATGTGCTCGCCTTTGCGATGCGCGAGCACCAGATCCGCCCGTTTGCCCTCGGCAATTTCGCCCCGATCGTGAAGATTGAGCGCCGTTGCCGGGTTTTTTGTCACCAGGCGAATGGCCTGAGACAAGGTGAAACTATTGCCTTCGTCATCCGCCACGCGAAAAGCCGCGTCCAGCAGGCTCGCAGGGTAGTAATCGGAAGAGAGAATATCCAGCAGGCCAAGGGATGCCAGTTTGCTGGCCGCCACGTTGCCGGAGTGCGAGCCGCCGCGCACGATGTTAGGTGCCCCCATCAGCACATTCATGCCGTGCAGGCGCGAGGCGTCTGCCGCTGCAAACGTGGTAGGAAATTCGGCGATCACGCTGCCAAGTTGATGAGATTCGCGTACATGCTCGGGCGTGGCGTCGTCGTGGCTGGCCAACGCGATGTGACGATCCCGGCACAATGCGGCTATGGCGAGGCGATTCGGCTGAGACCACCGTGCTGCAAGCTGAAGCTGCTCTTCTTCGTAGCGGGCCATCTCTTCGTTGTTCAGAGAATATTTGCCCTGGTAGTACTCACGGTATTTTTCAATATTGGCGAACTGACGCTGGCCGGGCGAGTGATCCATCAGCGAGACCAGCGAAACCGGCTCGCGCTCTACCAGCTTTTCAAAGAGCGGCAGGGTGGTGTGGTGCGGCAGTTCGCAGCGCAGATGCAGACGGTGCTCGGCACGGTTCAGGCCGCGTTTCTGGGTCTCTTCCACGGCGTTGATCATCTTCTCCAGATTCTCAAGACGATCGCCACCGTCGCGCACGTCGCCAATTGCCACCGCGTCCAGCACCGTGGTGATGCCGCTGGCGACCATCAATGCGTCGTGGCTGCTCATCGCCGAATGGGCGGGCCAGTCGACTTTCGGGCGCGGGGTGAAAAATTTATCCAGATTATCGGTATGCAGCTCAATCAGCCCCGGCAGCAGCCAGCCGCCGTCGCCATCCATCGCCTCCGGGGAGCGGCTCTGGGTTTCGGCAAAGGCGCGGATGATGCCCTCCTGAAGTTCAACCGAGCCATCAACGACCTCATTTTCCAGCACCAGTTTGACGTTATTAATAATCATGCGTGGGTCCCCATCGGGTGCAATCTGTCTGCGACGCGATCGCGTACGGCGTCGTCGTGGAAGATCCCGACGATCGCTGCGCCGCGCGCTTTGGCCTGTTCGATCAGTTCAATTACCGCTGCGCTGTTTTTGTTGTCGAGCGAGGCGGTGGGTTCGTCGAGCAACAAAATGGGATAATCGACGATAAACCCCCGGGCAATGTTGACGCGCTGCTGTTCGCCGCCGGAAAAGGTCGAGGGGGCAAGGTGCCACAGGCGCTCCGGCACGTTCAGGCGCGTTAGCAGGCTGGCGGCTTTAGCGGCGCAGGTTTCACGCGGCACGCCCAGATCCAGCAGGGGCTGTATCACCACATCTAGGGCTGAGATCCGCGGGATCACCCGCAGGAACTGGCTGACCCAGCCGATCGTTGAGCGACGCACCTCCAGCACTTTGCGCGCCGGAGCCTGCACCAGATCCACCCACTCGTTGTGATGGCGAATATGAATGTGGCCTTCGTCCGGCAGGTAGTTGGCATACAGGGAGCGCAGCAGGGTCGATTTTCCGCTGCCGGAGTGGCCGTGCAGCACCACGCATTCGCCGTTGCTGACCTCCAGCGAGGCGTGTTGCAGTACCGGCAGGCGCACGCCGCTTTGCTGGTGGAGCACAAAGGTCTTACTCACGTTTTCTACGCGGATCATGTTGGCCTCTTAGTTCTGCAATACCGATGACACCAGCAGCTGGGTGTACGGATGATGGGGATCGTCAAGTACGCGGTCGGTTAACCCACTTTCCACCACCTGACCCTGTTTCATCACCAACAGACGGTCCGCCAGCAGGCGCGCAACACCCAGATCGTGGGTGACAATCACCACCGCCAGGTTCAGCTCCACCACCAGGCCGCGCAGCAGGTCGAGAAGGCGCGCCTGTACCGAGACGTCCAGCCCGCCCGTAGGCTCATCCATAAACACCAGCTTCGGATGGGTCACCAGATTGCGGGCGATCTGTAACCGTTGCTGCATCCCACCGGAAAAGGTGGTGGGCAGGTCGTCGATGCGCGAGGCGGGGATCTCCACCTCCTCCAGCCAGTGCTGCGCCGTAGCGCGGATGTTGCTGTAGTGGCGCGCGCCGGTCGCCATCAGCCGTTCGCCGATATTGCCCCCCGCCGAAACCTGACGGCGCAGGCCGTCCATCGGGTGCTGATGCACCACGCCCCACTCGGTGCGCAGCAGGCGGCGGCGCTCGGCCTCGCTCATGCCGTACAGCGAGGCGCCTTCGTAGAGAATGTCGCCGTTGTGCGGCGTCAGGCGCGCGGAGATCGATTTCAGCAAGGTGGTTTTGCCGGAGCCGGACTCGCCGACAATCCCCAGCACTTCCCCTGGCCAGAGTTCAAATGACACGTCGCTAAAGCCTTTGCCCGGCGCGTAAAGGTGGGTCAGGTTGTTAACCGAAAGCAGCGGTTTCATTGGCTTTTCGCCTCGCTCTGTTGGCGGCAGTAGTCGGTGTCGGAGCAGACAAACATCCGTTTACCGGTGTCGTCCAGCACCACTTCATCTAGATAGCTGTGCTGCGAGCCGCAGATAGCGCACGGCTCGTCCCAGGCCTGCACCGTAAACGGGTGGTCGTCAAAATCGAGACTCTCCACGCGGGTATACGGCGGGACGGCATAGATGCGTTTTTCGCGCCCGGCGCCAAACAGCTGCAGGGCGGGCATCATGTCCATCTTCGGGTTATCGAATTTCGGGATCGGCGACGGGTCCATCACGTAGCGCCCGTTCACCTTCACCGGGTAGGCGTAGGTGGTGGCGATATGGCCGAAGCGGGCGATATCCTCGTACAGCTTCACCTGCATCACGCCGTACTCTTCCAGCGCGTGCATGGTGCGGGTTTCGGTTTCACGCGGCTCGATAAAGCGCAGCGGCTCCGGGATCGGCACCTGGAAAATCAGGATCTGATCTTCCGCGAGCGGCGTTTCTGGGATGCGGTGACGGGTCTGGATCAGCGTCGCGTCTTCGGTTTTTTCAGTGGTGTTCACGCCCGTGACGCGCTTAAAGAAGTTGCGAATCGACACCGCATTGGTGGTGTCGTCCGCCCCCTGGTCGATAACCTTCAGCACGTCCGCTTCGCCGATCACGCTGGCGGTGAGCTGAATGCCGCCGGTCCCCCAGCCGTAGGGCATCGGCATTTCGCGGCCGCCGAACGGCACCTGATAGCCCGGAATGGCCACGGCTTTCAGGATGGCGCGGCGGATCATGCGTTTGGTTTGCTCATCCAGATAGGCAAAGTTATAGCCGCTTAAGTTAGCCATTTCTGCGCTCCCGTTGCAGGCGTTTCAGCAGTTCCAGTTCGGCCTGGAAGTCGACGTAATGGGGCAGCTTGAGATGCGAGACAAAGCCTGCGGCTTCGACGTTATCCGCGTGGGCCAGCACGAACTCTTCGTCCTGCGCCGGGCCGGCGGCGTGCTCACCGTAGTCTGGCGCCTGCAGGGCGCGGTCAACCAGCGCCATTGCCATTGCCTTGCGCTCGCTCATGCCGAACACCAGCCCGTAGCCACGGGTAAAGTGTGGATCATCGTTTTCTGGTGCGACAAAGCCGTTAACCATTTCACACTCAGTGACCAGCAGTTCGCCGACGTTCACCGCAAAACCGAGCTCTTCTGGCACGATCTCGATGTCGATATAGCCGCTGCGGATCTCCGCCGCGAACGGGTGGTTGCGCCCGTAGCCGCGCTGAGTGGAGTAGGCCAGCGCCAGCAGATACCCTTCGTCGCCGCGCATCAGCTGCTGCAGGCGCGACGAGCGCGAGCACGGATAGACCGGCGGTGTGCGGGTAATGTCGTCAGGTACCGTGCCGGAATCTTCTTCCGCTTTTGCGAGGCCCTGCTTCGCCAGCAGGCTAAAGACGTGCGGAGAGGCTTCCTGCGCGGCATCGGAGGTGACAAGCGACGGTGCGTCGCCGTTCGCCAGCAGGGTGAAATCGAGCAGGCGGTGGGTATAGTCGTAGGTAGGGCCAAGCAGCTGACCGCCGGGAACATCCTTGTAAACGGCCGAAATGCGGCGTTCCAGACGCATCTCCAGGGTATTTACCGGCTCGCTTACCGCCAGCTTCGCCAGCGTGGTGCGGTAGGCGCGCAGCAGAAAAATCGCTTCGACGTTATCGCCGCTGGCCTGCTTCAGCGCCAGCGCCGCCAGTTCGCGATCCGCGATGCCCCCTTCGGTCATCACCCGATCGACGGCCAGGTTTAACTGCTGTTCTATCTGGGCGACGCTCAGCTCGGGAAGCTGTTCATCACCCCGTCGTCTCTGCTCTTGCAGCATGTGGGCGGCGGCAATCGCCTTCTCGCCCCCCTTGACGGCAACGTACATCAGCACACCTCCACGTGGGTGGTTCGCGGGATGGCCAGCAGGCGCTCGCCGCAGGTGAGGATCAGGTCGATACCCAGCGGGAACGGGTGCGGACGCTCGGTCAGCTCATGAATAATGCACTCCGGCAGCTGCGGGGCGACCATGCGCTCTTCGGCTATGCCTGCCCCGGTCAGGCGCAGCATGCGGCCACCGCTCAGGCTGGTGACCTGCAAAATCAACGTGGCGCTGGCCTCTGGCGCCACGGCAGTGCCTTCGCTCAGGGCGTTGAGCTGCTCGTGGCTGATCTGCTCGTCGGCCACGGCGAAGACCGCCTGCTGGGGCTGTTCAACCAGTGGCGCGTTTGTGTGAAAACGCAGGTTCTGACAGGCGATGTCGTTGGTCAGCGCACCGGAGAGCCACACCGGGGTATCGTTGTCGGCCAGCGTCAGCAGCACGCTGGTGGTGGCGAGGTTCAGCGGCAACCAGCCCTGCGCAAGCTGATGCAGCGAGACGATGACGCCCGGCTCGCTCATCGCTTTCAGCAGGCGACGAAAACTTTGTTGGGCATCCTGTACGGCGAGGGTAAAAGCGGGTTGAAGCGTCATGCGTTATCTCCGCGAACGAGCGTAAAGAAGTCGACCCGGCTGGTGTTAACTTCAGCCTTACGCGCAGCAAGGCGTGCGGCGCGGTCAGCTTCCAGCGGGGTAATCAAGGTTTCCATCAATGACTGGAAATAGGGTTGTTCTTGCAGCAGGGCGTCGATAACGGCGCACTGCTCGGCATGATGTTTGTTACGCCCCAGCTGATAGCTGTAACCCAGAGTACCGCTGGACAGGCGCACAACAGCACGTGTGAGGGTGGCGTCACCGGCAAAAAAGCGTTCTCCGGTGCCGCCCATGCGCGCCTGGATCTGCACCAGGCCACTCTCCGGTGCGCGGATCAGTTCATAGGTCGGCGTGAGGGCAAGGGCAGAAACGCGCGCCTGCAACGCCCCGGGATCGCTATGTGCCAGGACGCGCATCCAGTGCTGACGGGTGGCGGTATCGAAGTGCATTCAGTGCTCCATGGTGAATTCAATCATGTCGGCGCGGGTCAGGCTGACGGAGTACTCCGTCGCGTTGATCTCGCCGTCACGGTGGTTGAGGGTGCGCACGCAGAGCAGCGGGGCCATGTTGGGGATCTCCAGCACCTTGCTCTCTTTTGCCTGCGCGCGGCGGGCGCTGATGCGCGTCTGGGTGCGCTTGAGCGCGATGCCCGTGGCCTCCTGCAGAAAATCATGCAGCGAACCGCTGGCGAAATGTTGCAGCACCGGCCAGAGGGAGAGGTCGGCAAAGTAGTGGTCGATCTGGCACACCGCCACGCCGTTGACCCGGCGCAGGGTGCGCAGGTGTACAACGTTTTCACCCTCGGTAATGCCCAGTGCGTCCGCCACGTGGCTGGAGGCCGGACGTAATACTGAGAGCAGTTTTTCGCTGGTGGGGTGGCTGCCCTGGTCGAGCAGGTTCTGGCTAAAGCGCGCCTGCGCGTTAAGCGGGTAGTCGAACGGGCGCATCAGCACCAGCACGCCGACGCCCTGGCGGCGCTGTACCCATCCGCGCTCCACCAGTTGGTCAATGGCGCGGCGCAGGGTGTGGCGATTCACTTCGTAGCGGTCGGCAAGCTGCTGCTCGGCGGGCAGATAGTCCCCGCAGCGGTAGTGGGTGCGAAGTTCCACTTCGAGCTTTGCCGCAATCTCTTGCCAACGGGTTGGGTAGCTGGTCGGATGTCTGGATAAGTGCATAGAAATCAAAGCCTCGCTTCTCAGATGAAGTGCTTACGCAAACGTTGAGAGAGGAAATCCAGCAGGCTGACGGTGATGATGATGAGTACCATCAGGGCACAGGTTTGCTGGAACTGGAAACCACGAATCGCTTCCCACAGGGTGACGCCGATACCGCCTGCGCCAACCATGCCGACCACGGTGGCCGAGCGAACGTTGGATTCAAAGCGGTAGAGGGAGTAGGAGATAAGCAGCGGCATCACCTGCGGCAACACGCCATACAGAATCTCTTCAATTTTGTTGGCGCCGGTGGCGCGGATGCCTTCGACCGGGCCAGGCTCGATGGCTTCCACCGCCTCGGAGAGCAGCTTGGAGAGCACGCCGGTGGTGTGAATAAACAGCGCCATTACGCCGGCAAAGGGACCGAGACCAACGGCGACCACGAACAGCATGGCGAAGACCATTTCGTTAATGGCGCGGCAGGCGTCCATCAGGCGGCGCATCGGCTGGTACACCCACCATGGCACGATGTTTTCGGCGCTCATCAGGCCAAACGGGATCGAGAGGATGACCGCGAGGGCGGTGCCCCAGACGGCGATTTGCAGGGTGATGGCCATTTCGCCGAGGTAGTCCTGCCACTGGCTGAAGTCCGGCGGGAAGAAGTCGGCGGCGAAGGTGGCCATGTTGCCGGAATCTTTCACCAGCAGCAGCGGGTCCATTTCCGCGCCCTTCCAGGAGATAACAAGCACCGCCAGCAGGATGGCCCAGCTGATCAGCGAGAACCAGCTGCGCTTTGGCGGTGGGAGAGTGATGGTTTGCATGGCGACTCCTTAATCTGTTCTCCCTCTCCCTGTGGGAGAGGGCCGGGGTGAGGGCATCAGCGTGTGCATTTCCCCCTCACCCTAACCCTCTCCCTCAAGGGAGAGGGGACTGTCCGGTGCGGTTTTTACCCTCTCCCACAGGGAGAAGGAGAAAAGATTTATTGCACCGCTTTATTCACGCTGGTCATCGCGCCGAGCGCGGCGGTCAGGCGGTCGAGATCGTCCAGCTGTGCCTGAATTTCAGACAATTTGCTGCTCTTCTCTTCCTCCTTCAGACCCTTGTTGTCCTTCACGCCCTGCATCTGTTTAAACAGCGCCAGCTGGCGAATCGGGACCAGCTGCAGGTCGCTTGAGGCGCGGAACGGTGCCCAGCCCAGCTTCTCCAGAACGGCTTTCTCTTCCGGTGTTTTGCCGTAGGCCATAAAGAAGTCGTACACCTTGTCCTTGGTGCTTTCTGAGAGGTTTTTACGCCACACGATCGGGTCGCCCGGGATCAGCGGTGATTTCCAGATCACCTTCAGTTCTTTCAGCTTGTCCGGCGCGGAGGTCTTCAGCTTGTCGAGGTTTTCGGTGTTGTTAGTTGCCACGTCCACCTGCTTGTTGGCCACGGCCAGGGCGTTGGTTTCGTGCCCGGCGTTGACGGTGCGTTTGAATTCGTTGGTTGAAATATTGTTTTTGGCGAAGACGTAATAGCCCGGCACCAGGAACCCGGAAGTGGAGTTCGGATCGCCGTTGCCAAAGGTCAGCTCTTTACGTTTGGCGAGCATGTCGTTGAGGTTATTGATCGGGCTGTCTTTGTTCACGATCAGCACGCTCCAGTAGCCCGGAGAGCCATCTGCCGCCACGGTCTGCGCAAAGACCTGGCCGTTGGCGCGGTCTACCGCTTCCATCGCGGAGAGGTTGCCGTACCAGGCGATGTCGACTTTGTTAAAGCGCATCCCCTGGATGATGCCCGCGTAGTCCGGGGCGAAGAAGGCGTTTACTTTGATCCCCAGTTTGGTTTCCATATCTTTCAGGAACGGTTCCCACTGAGGTTTCAGGTTCTGCTGTGATTCCGTCGAAATAATGCCAAAGTTCAGCGCTTTCTCCTGCTCCTCGGCATACGCCGGGCTTAACAGGGTGCTGATGCTGAACAGGCTGGTGAAGGCCAGCGCGGCAACGGCTTTGTAGCTCATGTACTTTCCTCGGATCGGGTGAATTAAGCAGCCTGCGCGCGCTCTTCGACGCGGTTAATGCTGCGGTAGAGATGGTCAAAGCGTTCGTTATCGAACTGATGGCTTGCGCCATCAAAGAAGACATGTCCCTGACGCAGGGCGACGATGCGCTCGCAGTAGCGCAGGGCATAGTCCACCTGATGCAGCGTGACCACCACGGTGATGCCGTCGTTCTGGTTGATGTCGCGCAGGGTCTCCATCACGATGCGCGCCGACTCGGGGTCCAGCGAGGCGATGGGTTCGTCGGCCAGAATGATTTTCGCTTTCTGCATCAGGGCACGGGCAATGGCGACGCGCTGCTGTTGTCCACCGGAGAGGGTGGAGACGCGCTGGTGGGCGAAGTGGGTCATGCCGACGCGGGTCAGCGCCTGCAGGGCTTCTTGTTTCTGGTAAGGGGAGAACCAGCGCAGACAAGTGCGCCAGAACGGGGTGCTGCCGAGCGCGCCAATCAGCACGTTCTCCAGCACCGTCAGGCGGTTCACCAGGTTGAACTGCTGGAAGATGTAGCCTGTCTGGGCGCGACTTTTACGGATGTCACGTGCCAGGCGGCCGGCGCGCAGGACGGTGTTACCCAGCAGCTCGACGTGGCTTTCCGGCGTTTTATCGCAGGTAATGAGGCCGCTTAAATGGCGCAGCAGGGTCGACTTTCCTGAACCGGAAGGCCCCAGCAGCGCCACCATTTCGCCCTGCTGGACGGTCAGATCAACGGCATGCAGCGCCTTATTATGGTTAAAAGACTTACTCAGTTTTTCGACGCGAATGACAGTGTGCATGTGTCGGGCCTCACGATAAATGTGGCCTCATGCTGGCGGATCAATGTGACATTTAGGTTAAGTACTGGTTGCGGGAGTTTGAAGAGTTGAAGCGATGGCGATGACAGGCGATTGCCTCTGCACAAGTGCCGGCGAAGGAGAGGCAGAGGCTTAACGGCATAATCGTTACCTCAGGTAAGAGAAGCCCGTTACGTGTTGTTCTCGTCCGCCCGGTAAGCGAAGCCTCACCGGGCGGAGAAATCAGTTCTTTTTGACGAACTCAGATTTCAATTTCATAGGGCCAAAGCCGTCGATTTTGCAGTCAATGTTGTGATCGCCTTCAACCAGACGGATGCCCTTCACTTTGGTGCCGATTTTCAGCATGGAAGAGCTGCCTTTTACTTTCAGATCTTTAATTACGGTTACGTTATCGCCATCGGCCAGCAGGTTGCCGTTCGCATCTTTCACGATCAGTGCGTCACTGTCTGGTGCCGGTTCGGCATCGTTCCACTCGTGGGCGCATTCCGGGCAAATAAACAGACCGTTGTCTTCGTAGGTGTACTCGGAATTGCATTTTGGGCAATGAGGTAGCTGCATGATGGACTCCTGAAATAGTGCGAAGCGGCGGGAGTGTGCCCGCCAAAAACCGACGTATTGTCGAAAAAGGCGGCAAGTATAACGTAAAACCTTACTGTTGTCGGTGACATTGTTTTTATCAAGAAATTTAAAAAAAAGTATGGCGGATGACATTTTCTGTCAGTCAATTAAGCGATGCTAACTCCCACATCCAACGGAGTAACGGCCATGATTGAATTAATCAGAATTTTATTGCGGCAAATTGCTACGTACTGCCATTTCGGATAAGGTAAGAGCAGCTTTGCTATTTTTTAGATTTCCCGAACTACCCACACTTTGTTTGGGTAGAGCTCTCCTCCCTCTCATTTTGGGTAGGGGAAATAATAATGATATATCCTGACCTTTCTTAAATTTGAGCTACGCTCTTACTCTTTCGGTTTCCCTGACCGAGGGGCTCGCTCCGTTGTTAATGTATTTTTTAAATATAAAATTTCAACAGCATCAATCGCTTATATTTTAGTGGGGATATTTTCCACATGTAATCAATAAAACCGATCCTTCATTATTAAAATTATTCGGTTTAATAAAATTAAGAAATTTGCGTTAAGGGAAGTTATTGCATGCACACACAAACAATATTTGAATTGAGCCAGGAAGCGGAACGGCTACTGCAACTCTCTTTGCAAAACCTTGAAACCTTAAAAGCGATGCCTGTCGCGATAATGGACAGTACTACCACGGCGTTGACGGGTGAAAGCAATAATGTCTTGCCGCTGCATTTCAGCGCCCGGGGTTTAGACGCCCAGCAGTCGATGCTGAACAATGAACTGCGCAAAATTACCCGGCTGGAGATGGTGCTGGCGATTGTTGGCACCATGAAGGCCGGAAAATCGACCACCATCAATGCCATCGTTGGTACGGAGGTGTTGCCAAACCGCAACCGCCCAATGACGGCCCTCCCCACGCTTATTCGTCATACGCCGGGCCAGAAGGAGCCAGTGCTGAACTTTTCGCACGTCGCGCCGATCGATACCTTAATTAAGCAACTGCAAATAAAGCTGAGTAATTGCGATCGCGGCAAGCTGGCGCAACAGCTGGAAATTGATAAAGACATGAATGCCCTGCTGGGGCGTATTGAAAAAGGGGAGGCGTTTGAAAAACGTTATCTTGGCGCCCAGCCCATCTTCTATTGTCTGAAAAACTTAAATGATCTGGTGCGGCTTTCCCAGGCGCTGGAAACCGACTTTCCCTTCTCTGAATATGCGGCTATCGAACACATTCCGGTGATTGAGGTGGAGTTTGTTCATCTGGCCGGGCTAGATGCGCATCTCGGACACTTAACACTTCTTGATACCCCCGGGCCGAACGAGGCCGGGCAACCGCATCTGCAGAAGATGCTGGCAGAACAGATCTCCCGCGCCTCGGCGGTGCTGGCGGTGATGGATTACACCCAACTTAAGTCGATCTCCGACGAAGAGGTGCGTCAGGCCATTTCGGCGGCAGGGAGATCAGTGCCGCTCTATGCGCTGGTCAATAAATTCGACCAGAAAGATCGTAATAGCGATGACGAAGAGCAGGTGCGGGCAATGATCTCCGGCACCCTGATGAAAGGGTATATCTCTCCGGGGCAGATTTACCCGGTCTCTTCCATGTGGGGATATCTGGCAAACCGTGCGCGTCACGAGCTGGATCAACGCGGTAAATTGCCGGATCACCAGAGCCAGCGCTGGGTACAGGATTTTGCCGAAGCGGCGCTTGGCCGCCGCTGGCGCACCGCCGATCTCGACGACATTGAGCATGTTCGTCACTCTGCCGATCTGCTGTGGGAAGATTCCCTGTTTGAACAGCCGATCCGCAAGCTGATTTATGCCGCTTATGCTAATGCTTCGCTGTATGCCCTGCGTTCTGCATCGCATAAGTTATTAAACTACGCGCAAAATGCCCGTGAATATCTCGATTTTCGCTATCAGGGGCTGACGGTAGCCTTTGATGAGCTACAGCTCAATATCACCCGTCTGGAAGAGGACATGGCCCTGTTACAGCGTCGTCAGGAGTCGGTCAGCGATGAGGTGAGGCATGAAGTCGAAGAGGCGCTCTGCACGGCAGAGGGGTTTATTAACGGGCAGAAGGGGCAAATCCAGCAGGCGATAAGCCAGGTCTTCAGCAGCAATAATCTGCGCGATCTGACCGGCTATGACCTGCGTTTGCGTAGTGATGATCCTGCAGCCGCGGAGCTACTGGTGCTGGAAGATGAAGGCCAGGCGCAGATTGTGCTCAGTAAAATCCGCTCCTCCTGCGAAATGATTCTGCTGGCGGCGCAAGAGCGTATCAGCCGTGAACTGGCTCTGCGTTTCGATCAGCTTGAATCCACCCTGGCGCGCTCGCTGAATGATGCCATGCGCCCCATTGAGACACGTATCAAAGAAGAGTTGAGCCACGCCGGTTTCCGGGCGCGGATCAGCTTCCCGGCCTTCCAGGCCAGCCAGCTTAACTTTAATACCCGCGGCCTGTTTAACGACGTGATTGCCCGTGAGAACCTTCCTGCGAGCCAGGTGGCAGGCACGAGTAGCGTGCGTGAAACGGTCTCTCGCTGGCTGAATAATCCTGGCTGGGGCTGGGATGACTACGTCGTGACACATACCCGTTACGTGATCAACGTGGCTGAGCTGCATGACAAAATTAATCACCATATTGAGCAGTTTTGTGCACAAATCCGTAAAGCTTTGGCCGCGCAGGTCGATGTCTCTGTTACGGCAGGCATGGCGACTTTCTTTGCGGAATTTTCGCTATGTCTTGCAGGATTACAAGAAAGCTTGCGTGATAGCCTCGCGGTGCGCCAGCAGAATGAGCATGCTACCCGGTCGCTCACTCAGCTGCTTTCACAGTGTATCTCCACCGCGACGTGGATTCAGGAAGATACCCGACTGTTACGCGATGATATTCAAACTCTATTCGCGGCAGAGCAACCATGACAAAACAACTACTGGACGGTCCCGGGCGGACGCTGGAGTGTATCCATCCCAAATTTATGGTCGATTTGGTGCAAGGGGTGGATGCCACGCGTCAAACCCCGCTCGTGCCACAGCAACAGCAGTTTCGTGAACGTTTAACCCAGGAGATCATGACGCAGACTCAGCTTCGTCCATGGGCGATGGCGGGAATGTTCAGCGAAAATGCTGCGCTGCGGCTTGGGCTGGCAGAGAAACTGGCGGGCATGTTTGATCCCGGCCATCTTGCGCTTACCCGCATGACACAGAAACTGGACGCATTACGCCAGCACACGGGTCTGCGCAATGCGCCCCCGCCAGGCTTGTTGCAGCAGTACGATACCCTCTCTTCTCATTTCCAGCAGCGTGCGGTCTGGAAAGTCAAAGCGTTAGGCCAGCGCGGCTTAACGGTGCAGGCCGGTGAGCATACCGAACAGATCTTTACCCGCTGGCGGGCCGGCCATTACGACGGCTGGTCCCTGGCCGGGCGCGGTTATGTGGCGCTGGAAGAGTTGCGCTGGGGAGCGTTTGGCGACGCCTGCCGGCTGGCCAATGCCGACGTGAGCGCCATGCTGAAAGATGAGCTGCAAAATCAGGTGGCGAACTACCTGGCGCTGGGCATTAATGCGGCGCCAGCCACGCGCCATTTTTACCATCAATGGCTTGCCACACCGGCGTCTCCGGGTCTGATCGATCATAAAGATATGCTGGGCTGGCTGGGCGACTGGTGTGATGTGGACCGTCATCCGGTCTGCTGGTCGGTGACGCAAAGCTGGCAAAACGTGGCGCTGGGGATGCCGAGACTCTGTTCGGCGACAAGACTGGCGAAAGCCATGGTAGAAGAGGTCTTCGCAGAGTAAAAACCCTCTCCCGTGGGAGAGGGTCAGTCACTTAGTGGTGCAGCGATTCCACTCTTTGTTCTTCAGCTTCCGGCGCCGGGATGTTCCCGAAGCGTCTGGCGTACAGTGCAGTGATAATTGGCACCAGAATCGCGGTGACGATCACGCTGGCCGCAACCAGTGCGGTAGCGGATGCGGCAACCGGTTCAAAGGCCGGGTTAATCTGCGCGATGATGACCGGGTTAGCCACCGCAGCGCCCGCGGCGGATGATGCCGCCACCCCCGCAGTCCCATTGCCACCGCCAATGACGCGGTCGGCAATAATCAGCGGAATACCGGTGATGATGATCACCGCCACGCCCAGCACGATACCCAGCAGGCCGGTCTGAAGGATCACGTTCAGGTTGATGGTGTTACCCAGGGCGAAACCGAAGAAGGGAATCAGTACCGGCGTTGCTTTGCTGAAGAAGTCACGCAGGTCGTGGTCCAGGTTACCGAGGGCGAAACCGATCAGGAATGGCAGGATGGCGCCAACAAAATGGTGCGCTTCAAACGAGGCCAGACCTGCAGAGCCGAGGATCAGCATGGTCATCAGCGGGCCGGACTCCAGCGACATCAGAACGAAAGCACCGGACTCCTCTTTGGTGCCATACTGGTTCATCAGACTGGCGTAGAGACCGCCGTTGGTCATGTCCATGGCAGAGACGATGGCAAGTACGGAGAGACCCGCAAAGAAGCCCGTCTGGATCCCATTCTCTGGGATGAACATCGCGCAGAGCATCGCCACAATCCATGCAACGGCAATTTTAGTCAGTACCAGCGTGCCGGACTTACGTAATACCGTTCCGGTTGCACGTAAATTAATGGAAGCACCGATACAGAAGAACCATACCGCCAGGATCGGCACCGTACCGGTAATCATACCTTTAGTGAATCCACCGAAATAAGCCCCGGTGTTAGGCGCTAAGGTATTTAAAATGGCACCCAGCACCAGCGGAACCAACATCATCCCACCGGGAATGCGCTCAATCGCGGCTTTAATTTTCATCGTGTACCCTCGCATCTCATCACGCATCGCCGGCGGACAAGTTAGAAACCAATAATTTAATGAATTCAACGCATTGAGGGCTTTGTGCGCCTGGCAATCCGTTATTCATACAGCAAACATAATTCGGTTTGGGTTTTGGCCTTCGACTGAAAGCATTTAAACCCTGTTGACCAGACTTATGATGCGATCGATGGAATGGCGATTCAATGAAAATAAAACAGTGTTTTAGTTATCTGGATCACATATTTTTCGGAAACCGATCGGCGCCCTTTTGATTATTAAAATTGCTGTAAATTGGATGTGAAGAAATGTCGTTTATTTTTTGTTTTCGTGTGAATAATAACTTAAGGAATGATATTTAAGAGGTGGGGGTTGAGACGTATCTCAATTGAGAAAATTGACCTTTCATTACGTAGGCTTAAGGTCGCTAAATATATATGTGAAGTTGATCACAAATATAAACGCTGGTAGGGTAAGGAGGTCATTAACTGCCCAGACAGGCGTCAACAGGTTCGGTTGTACTGACTTTGAACGTCAGTGTAAGTAAACCTGCTACGCTTGAAAGAGGAGAATGCGCACGATGCGCTTCCCGGGTCCACAAGGTGCTCTTAAAGCACTGTGGTAAGGACAGGGCTTAGTCTACGAGGTTAGCAATGCTTAAAAGGAAAAAGGTTAAACCCATCACCCTGCGTGACGTCACTATCATTGACGACGGTAAATTGCGCAAAGCGATAACCGCGGCTTCGCTCGGTAACGCAATGGAATGGTTCGATTTTGGCGTGTATGGCTTTGTGGCCTACGCGTTAGGTAAAGTGTTCTTCCCCGGCGCCGATCCTAGCCTGCAGATGATTGCAGCGTTAGGTACGTTCTCCGTTCCCTTCTTAATCCGCCCGCTGGGTGGTCTGTTCTTCGGGATGCTTGGCGATAAATATGGTCGCCAGAAAATACTCGCGATTACTATTGTTATCATGTCCGTCAGTACCTTCTGTATTGGCTTGATACCGTCGTACGCCAGTATTGGTATCTGGGCGCCCATCCTGCTGCTGCTGTGTAAGATGGCCCAGGGCTTCTCGGTCGGTGGTGAGTACACCGGCGCGTCAATCTTTGTGGCTGAGTATTCGCCGGACCGTAAGCGTGGTTTTATGGGAAGCTGGCTGGACTTTGGCTCCATCGCAGGCTTTGTGCTGGGTGCGGGTGTGGTGGTCCTGATTTCCACCGTGGTGGGTGAAGCGAACTTCCTGGAGTGGGGCTGGCGTATCCCGTTCTTCCTGGCGCTGCCGCTCGGGGTGATTGGTCTCTATCTGCGTCACGCGCTTGAAGAGACTCCGGCTTTCCAGCAGCATGTCGAAAAGCTGGAGCAGGGCGATCGCGAAGGATTGCAGGAAGGGCCTAAAGTCTCGTTTAAAGAGATTGCCACTAAACACTGGCGTAGCCTGCTGACCTGTATTGGTCTGGTGATCTCCACCAACGTGACCTACTACATGCTGTTGACCTACATGCCGAGCTATCTGTCGCATAACCTGCACTACTCGGAAGATCACGGCGTACTCATTATCATCGCCATCATGGTGGGGATGTTGTTTGTGCAGCCGATTATGGGCCTGCTGAGTGACCGTTTCGGTCGTCGACCGTTCATTATTCTCGGCAGCGTTGCTCTGTTCGCGCTCTCGATTCCGGCCTTTATCCTGATCAACAGTAACGTGCTGGGGCTGATTTTCGCCGGTCTGCTGATGCTGGCGGTGATCCTGAACTGCTTTATTGGCGTGATGGCATCCACTCTGCCGGCGATGTTCCCGACGCATATTCGTTATAGCGCACTGGCGGCAGCGTTTAACATTTCAGTGCTGATTGCCGGCCTGACGCCGACCCTGGCGGCCTCGCTGGTAGAGAGCACGCAGAACCTGATGATGCCTGCCTACTACCTGATGGTGATTGCGGTCATTGGTCTGGCGACCGGTCTGACCATGAAGGAGACGGCGAACCGTCCTCTGAAAGGCGCGACACCGGCGGCATCGGATATTGCGGAAGCGAAAGAGATCCTGCGCGAACATTACGATAACGTCGAGCAGAAGATTGAAGATATTGACGCCGAAATTGAGGCGTTACAGAAAAAACGTTCTCGCCTTGTTGATCAACATCCGAGAATTAATGAGTAATAAAAAACCCGGCGCAAGCCGGGTTTTTTATTAGCAGCCAGCGGCGATAAAGTCGCCGTCCGCGCTGATGGGGATCACCGTTAAAAAGAGCACGACGGCAAACAGAATAAGCACCACGCCTCCGGCTATCCTGGCTGCGGGCGCCAGCCAGCGTAACGACGCAGGGCTATCAAACAGCGCCACGGTGCGCTCACGGGCATAACGTACCGCGAGGGACAGGCCCATAATGGATAACGCGGTACCAAGCGACATGGTCATGACCGCCGCCATTCCCCAACTGACAATCCCCAGCGCATTCGAGAACAGCAAAATCATGATGGCGCCGCTGCAGGGCCGCGCACCAATCGCCAGAATCACACCCAGACGCGTTTTCCAGTCGCCTTGCGTCATCCCGGCCCCTACGCCGTGATGGCCGCATCCGCACTGGTCACTGTGTTCGTGCAGCGGTTTGATGGCAAAGAGGGTCATTTTGCGGGGCAGCAGGCTTTTTAGCGCCTGATAGATGATGAAGGCACCGAATGAACCGATCATCACGGCGCTGATTTTCTCGACGTACCAGCGGCTGGTGCTGAGATCGCCAGACGCCATATTCAGGCCGACGGCGAGGATAAACACAAACAGAATGGCGCTGACACCCTGCATCAGGCTCCCGAGAAACGGCACCACGCGAGATGCCCGCTGGCTCTCGGTATTGGTGCTGAGCCAGGTGGTGACGATAAATTTGCCATGCCCCGGGCCGATAGCGTGCAGCACGCCATAAAAAAAGGCCCCCGTCAGTAGCCATAGCCCGCCGCTGAACTGATGGTTATTCAGTTGCAGCAGATACATCACCAGATAACGATGCAGCGTGATTTGGGTGGCGAGGCACCACTGGATAAAGCCGTTCCAGTGAGTGTGCAGCGTGAAGCCAGCAAAGAGGACTATCAAGGCCAGCAACCCTGCCGTGGGCAATCGCCAGTCGCGCGTTAGACGGTATGTATTCATAAGGAAGCCTGCGGGTGAGTGTGGCTGAATTATAGCAAGCGCAGAATGAGGGGAGGATGGGTATTTCGTGATGGCTTGCCAGGGACTTATGTAGAAAGCGTGGAATCGCGCGCCTGTCGCACCGGTTCCGAAGGGGAGAGTCCGCTTTCAGAAAGCAAAAAACCCGCCATAGGCGGGTTTTTCTAAATAGTGGTGCCCGGACTCGGAATCGAACCAAGGACACGGGGATTTTCAATCCCCTGCTCTACCGACTGAGCTATCCGGGCAACGGGGCGCATTAAACCGCAATCGCGTAACGCCGTCAACCCTATTTCGGGAAAAGCTGTTCAACTGCTTAAGATTACGGCAATCTGGCGGTTTGCGCGTCGCATTTGCACAAATCTTCCAGACAGGCGCGCAAGGCCAGGCAATGCTGGCGGTGAAAGAGGGGGAAGTATGGCGAAAGACTGGCTTGAGCTACGTCAGCATGCAGAAACGGGTATCGAAACGATTAAGGCGCACTTTGAAGGACACGCCTTCGATCCGCACTGGCACGACAGTTATCTGGTGGGGATTACTCTCTCCGGCACGCAGCAGTTTCACTGCCGTCGCGAGCGTTATCATAGCCGTCCGGGCGATGCGTTTCTGCTGGAGCCGGGGGAGATCCACGACGGCGATGCGCCCGTAGAAGGCGGCTTTACCTACCTGACCTTTTATCTGGATGAACGATGGCTGACTAACACCCTGCAGGGGTTGTATGAATCTACGCCTGGCAGCTATTCGCTGCACTTTCCGCAGACGCTGACGCGCGAGCCACATCTGGCGCTCGCCATCGGTGAAACGTTCTCGAGCCTGCATAACGATGAGATGAAAATCGTGCAGCAGAGCAGCATGGATACCCTGCTGGCGCAAATCACCGCCCACTGCCACTGGCGTAAAAAAGTCCCTTCCCAGATACAAAGTGCCGCCATCGCTCACCGGGCAAGAGATTATCTCTTCGCGCATATGGGCGAAAATATTGGTTTAACCGATCTGGCGCGTGAGACAGGCACTGACCGTTTTACTTTGACGCGCAGCTTTAAACGCGAGTTCCACCTGGCCCCACACGCCTGGCTTATCCAGCTGCGTCTGGCGAAAGCGCGTCAGCGTCTGGCACAAGGCGAGCAGCCGGTTGATGTGGCCGCAGCACTGGGCTTTTCCGATCAAAGTCACCTGGGACGCTGGTTCCAGCGAGCCTATCGCATCACGCCTGCCCACTACCGGCGTTTGTGCACAAACCTTCCAGATCTTTCTAAAAAATAGCGGCACAGTCAGAGCTCTATAATAAGGAGCCACCTGTGAATTTGATGCCATTTCTGCTATTTGCTTTCGTCGCCTCGATTACCCCCGGGCCGACTAATATTCTTGTGTTTACGCATAGCCAGCAACATGGCGTTAAATCCACGCTTCCTGCGCTGGTGAGCGCCTGCGCTGCGGCCAGCGCGATTGTCCTGATCTCCGGTGCCGGAGCCGGGGAGATCCTGCGCCAGTCTCCGCTGATACGACAGCTGATGAGCTGGGCCGGGGTGCTCTGGCTAAGCTGGATGAGCTGGCAGTTGTTTCGCGCGCCGGCGACTGATATTTCCGGACGCTCGCCTGTGCGGTTTACCCCGCGAGCGGCTGCGCTGCTGCAGGTGGTGAATCCCAAAACCTGGATGATGGCGCTGGCGGTGGTCACACTTTTTGCCCCGGCCGGGCGGAATGGGTTGCACGATGTGGCGCTCATGGCCTTCTGGTTTTTACTGATTTCTATCGCCTGCCTGATGTGCTGGGCATGGCTGGGAAAGGCGGTGACCCGTCTCTTTCGCACCACCGTTGCGATGGTGCGCTTTCAGCGGCTGATGGCATTGTGCCTGTTTATTTCAGCCTGGGCGGGAATACTGGCTTAAGTGAGCGCCCCGCCTTTGCGGCACTGAGCAAAGTGCAGGATATCCTCTGCCAGGCGTTGTGCGGTATCGACATCGGCCTGGCTACGGTTGACCATCATACGGCTCAGGCACCCCTCCAGCACTAAATCCATCTGCTTTGCGACCATCGCCGGATCGTCCACTTCCAGGGTGGTAAGCAGCTCATGAGTAAAATCATGGGAAGCGCGCTTTTGCTGATCGGCCAACTGATGGATAGGGTGGTCTGGATCCGGGAAGAAGGTACAGGCGGCAATAAACAGACAGCCGGGATAGCGGTGATTACGCACGCACTCAGCGAGCGCGTTATAGCGCGCCAGCAATTTTTGCTCGGCGCTGAGCTCGTCGTTGAGCCGCAATTGCGTGCGCCAGGTATCGACCTGCTGGCTAAGATAGCGCAGCGCATCGTATAGCAACGCCTCTTTATCAGGCCAGAAGCGCATCAGCTCATCCAGCGGATAATCCACCCGTTCGGCGACCATCTCCAGCGTCGTGCTGGCTATTCCCTGGATCTCAAGTAATTGCAGGGTTTCTCCCAAAACATCTTCGCGTTGCATGATTATCTCCTCTGCATACCGTCGAACGTCCCGTCTACAGTGTCGTTTACGGTTGTCGATCGCGCAAATGTGCGCTGAAAGCCGTGGCATCCATAAACCCGGTCACTCTCTGGGCCGCCTGCTCCTCGCCCTCTCCGTTAAAGAACAGAATCGTCGGCAGGCCAAGCACGTTTAATCTCTTCAGCAGGGCCTTATCTTCTGCGTTATTGGCCGTCACGTTTGCCTGAAGCAGAACAGTCCCTTTCAGCGCGTTTTGTACCTGCGGATCGCTAAAGGTGTATTTTTCGAACTCTTTGCAAGCCACGCACCAGTCGGCATAGAGATCGAGCATGACCGGTTTGCCGTTGGCCTGTGCCAGCGCATGTTGCAGCTCATCTACGTTGCGTACTGGCGTGAAGTTAAGATGGGCCTGAGATTGCGTCACGTTGACGCCAAATGCCCAGTCCTGCAGAGGACGTACGCTTACCAGCGCGGCGGCCAGGAGGAGGATTTGCACTACGCGCATCCACGCTTGTTTTGCTGACAAACTGGTAATAAAGGCCCATAAGAAGAAGGCGACGCCGAGCATCGACCAGAGACGTAATCCCCAAGCGTCGCCGACAACGCGCTCCAGCAGGAAAACCGGCAGCGCCAGGATCACAAACCCGAACGCGGTTTTCACCTGCGTCATCCAGGGACCGTTTTTAGGTAATAGTCGGTTGCCGAACAGGGTCACCAGGATCAGCGGCAATCCCATACCCAGCGCGTAGAGATAGAGCGTGCCGCCACCGAGCCACAAATTACCGCTCTGGGCGATATAGAGCAGAATTGCGCTCAGCGGGGCGGTCGTGCAGGGGGAGCAGATGAGCCCGGCGATAGCGCCCATGGCAAAAACGCCTCCCGCTGAGCCGCCCTGCTGGCGATTGCTCATTAATGTTAAGCGGGTTTGCAGGGATGAAGGCAATTGCAGGCTAAAGAGACCAAACATCGACAGCGCCAGCAAAGTAAAGAGCACCGAGAGGCCGATCAGAACGTACGGATGCTGAAGCGCAGCCTGGAACTGCAATCCCGCCGCAGCCACGACCAGACCAAGGGCGGTATACGTCAGGGCCATCCCCTGCACGTAGATAAATGCCAGCAGTAATGCCCGGCCCGTGGAGAGACGTGTTTTACCGCCAAGAACAATGCCCGAAATAAGTGGGTACATCGGCAATACGCAGGGCGTAAAGGCGATGCCAATGCCGATCAGCAGCGCCCACAGCGCGGAGAAGGGCAGCTCGCTTTTCGGCGCGGGGTCAGGCGCATTTGTGGCAGGTGCGGAAGGCGCTAAGGCGGCAGCTTGCACCTCACTCAGCGGCACCACTTTGGTTTCGGGTGGATAACACAAACCGGCATCGGCACAGCCCTGGTAGGTGACGGTGAGAGTCGCCCCTTTCCCGGCCTGGTTAATGGTCACCGGTACGGTGAGCTGTTGCCGGTAGATCTCACTTTTGCCGTAAAATTCATCTTTATGCCACTCCCCTGCGGGCAGCGTTGGCGCACCGATAGTGGCCTGAGCAGGGGTAATGCTGATCTGTTTGCGATAGAGGTAAAACCCCGGCTTCACACTCCAGTTCAGGTTCAGTTCATGTTGGTTTTGCTGAAAATCAAAAACGAACGCCTGGTCGGCAGGAACGAAGTTTGAACGGCCGGGTGCATCAAACAACCCGGCAAAAACTGAGGTGCTGCACAGCAGCAGGATCAGCGTAAGGAAGCGTTGAGCCATGATAGATAATCGTTATCACCGTGGGAGACTGGCAGCACCAGTAACTCCGGGGTCTGGTAAGGGTGGTGAGACTTAAGACAATCGAGGAGCGCCTGCTGGAGTGAGACTCGGGATTTCAGCAGCATCTGCACTTCGTACTCCTGCTCCAGCTTGCCTTCCCAGTAATAGAGCGAGGTGGCGCCAGGCAGAATAGTCACGCAGGCGGCAAGCTTTTCAGCCAGGACTTTAGCGGCCAGATCCTGGGCAGTGGCTTCATCGGGTGCGGTGCAGAGAACAACAACAGCGTCAGACATGTTCACAGGTCGACCTCGTTATCGCGAAAAAAACCACTATAGCATGCCGGGCAGTGAAGAATTGATGAATCGGGCCGCTAAGCGGCCCGACTTTAATGATTTTTACAGCGAAAAGCCTTTTACAACAGCATGCCGCCGAAGATGAAACCGAGGATGACGCAGAGGGAAATCGCCACCACACCCGGGATGAGGAAGGCATGGTTAAATACATATTTACCGATACGTGTAGAGCCTGTGTCATCCATCTCTACCGCCGCCAGCAGGGTGGGATAGGTCGGGAGGACGAACAGCGCAGACACCGCGGCGAAAGAGGCGATAGCGGTCAGCGGAGTAACGCCCAGCATCAGCGCTGCGGGCATCAGGGCTTTGGTGGTTGCCGCCTGGGAGTAAAGCAGTGTGGCGGCGAAGAACAGAACGACCGCCAGCAGCCATGGATAGCTATGTAACAGATCGCCCGCTACGGTCTGGATATCACTGATGTGTGCTTTGACAAAGGTGTCACCCAGCCAGGCCACGCCCAGTACGCATACGCAGGCGCTCATCCCGGATTTGAAGGTGCTGGCATTGAGCACTTCGCTGGTATCGATTTTACAGGTAATGCTGATAAGCGTGGCGATGGTCAGCATAAAGACTACAATCGCTTCGTTACGTGGCAGTACCGGATTCTCAATCAGACCTACGGTGTCGCTGATGGCGGTAGCGTAGAACATCACCGCCACGATCCCGATCAGGAACAGCAGTACGGAACGTTTAGCGTGCGGCTTCAGTTCGAAGACCTGGCTCCCGCGCAGTTTGACTTCCCCCTTCGCCAGGCGCTCCTGGTAAACCGGATCGTCTTTCAGTTCGGCGCCGAGGAAGTTACAGAGGACGGCGGTGATCATCACGGCGATCAGCGTCACCGGAATACAGATCGCCAGCAGGGTGAGATAGCTGACGCCCATCGGTTCAAGGATACCCGCGAAGAAGACCACCGCAGCGGAGATGGGTGATGCGGTGATCGCAATCTGAGACGCCACCACAGCAATAGAGAGCGGGCGAGACGGACGAATCCCTTGCTCTTTTGCCACTTCGGTAATAACGGGCAGGGTGGAAAAAGCGGTATGGCCCGTGCCGGCGAGAATGGTCATAAACCAGGTGACCAGCGGTGCCAGGAAGGTAATGTATTTTGGATGGCGGCGCAGCATACGCTCGGCGAGGCTTACCAGGTAGTCCATCCCACCGGCCACCTGCATGGCAGCAATGGCGGCGATAACGGCCATGATGATTTCGATGACGTCAAAGGGAATTGCGCCGGGTTTGATTTGAAAAATGAGGGTAAGAACAAGGACGCCGAGCCCACCGGCGAAACCGATACCGATCCCTCCAAGCCTTGCGCCAAGGTATATCGCCAACAGCACGATGACGAGTTCTGCTCCAAACATAGGTGCCTTCCTTGTTTATTAACAAGTTGATATTGAATTGTTGTGGTTTGGTAAACCCCAAAAAGAAAAAAGGCACGTCAATTGACGTGCCTTCATGAATTTTAACCTGAACTGTTATTGTTCACTTTCATCAGTATATCTTTTCGCTTTGTAGGCCGGGTGCATTAAGTTTTGCGCCGAGAAGATATCATCCAGTTCGGCTTCTGTCAGCAAGCCACGCTCAAGTACGACCTCTCGCACGCTCTTACCTGTTTCAGCACAAATCTTACCGACGATATCGCCGTTATGGTGGCCAATGAACGGGTTGAGGTAGGTCACGATGCCGATGGAGTTATAGACGTAGCTTTCACATACCGCTTTGTTGGCGGTAATGCCGTTAATGCATTTTTCCAGCAGGTTATAACAGGCGTTGGTCAGAATATGAATGGACTCAAACATCGCCTGGCCAATGACCGGCTCCATTACGTTCAGCTGCAACTGACCTGCTTCAGAGGCCATGGTAACGGTGATGTCATTACCGATCACTTTGAAGCAGACCTGGTTAACCACCTCTGGCACCACCGGGTTCACTTTAGCCGGCATGATAGAGGAGCCAGCCTGCAACTCTGGCAGGTTGATCTCATTCAGGCCAGCACGCGGGCCGGAAGAGAGCAGGCGCAGGTCATTACAAATTTTAGACAGCTTAACGGCCAGACGCTTCAGGGCGCTATGCACCATGACGTAAGCGCCGCAGTCGGAGGTGGCTTCAATCAGATCTTCTGCCGGGCTGACCGCCAGGTTGGAGACTTCTGCCAGCTTCTGTACTGCCAGCTGCTGGTAGCCATCCGGCGTATTCAGGCGTGTACCGATAGCGGTGGCGCCCAGGTTCACTTCCAGCAGCAGCTCGGAAGTGCGCATCAGGTTTTTGGTCTCTTCGTTCAGCAGCACGTTAAATGCGTGGAATTCCTGTCCGAGGGTCATTGGCACCGCGTCTTGCAGCTGGGTGCGACCCATTTTCAGAATGTCCTGGAACTCGACCGCTTTGTTCTGGAAACCTTCGCCCAGTTGATTAATGGCATCCACCAGTTTCACCACAGAGGCGTAGACCGCAATACGGAAGCCGGTAGGGTAGGCATCGTTGGTGGACTGGCATTTGTTAACGTGGTCGTTCGGATTCAGGTACTGGTACTCACCTTTCTGGTGACCCATCAGCTCCAGGCCGATGTTGGCCAGTACCTCGTTAGTATTCATATTGACGGAAGTGCCCGCGCCGCCCTGATAGACGTCCACCGGGAATTGGTCCATGCACTTGCCGTTGTTCAGCACCTCATCGCAGGCGGCGATGATCGCGTTTGCAACGCTTTTGGGAATGGTTTGCAGCTCTTTATTTGCCAGCGCTGCCGCTTTCTTCACCATTACCATGCCGCGTACAAACTCAGGGATATCACTGATTTTGCTGTTGCTGATGTAGAAGTTTTCAATCGCTCTCAGAGTATGAATACCGTAATAGGCATCCGCTGGAACTTCCCTGGTACCCAACAAATCTTCTTCGATACGAATGTTGTTTAACATGTGAACCTTCTTTTCAAGCTGCCGATTGATTGCACTAAACACACAGTATATCTGTGGTTATGTCTATTTACTGACCGACGATTATCCCAATGAGCGACCAGATATCCGAGATCATATGCTGATGATAGCGAAATGCCGTAATCTGGATCACTTATTATCGACCCTGTTGCATGATAATTATCAATTTGTGAAATGAGTCACCGCTTTAATGTTTCCAAAAAAAATATCCGTGCAAACCGATTGAATTTTGGCTAACCGCCCTCATTTCGAACAGACGCGAATCGCGAAAATGTTCAGACAGGGGCCACAGGGCCTCTGCCACACAGGAGAAGCCAGTGCGCTGGATACCGTTAGTTGCTATTTTTCTCTATGTTTATATTGAGATTTCGATTTTTATTCAGGTCGCCCACGTCTTTGGCGTCCTGCTGACCCTGATTCTCGTCATCTTTACGTCGGTGATTGGGATGTCTCTGGTACGGAACCAGGGTTTCAAAAATTTCCTGTTAATGCAGCAAAAGATGGCCGCAGGCGAGAGTCCGGCGGCAGAAATGATCAAAAGCGTCTCGCTCATTATTGCGGGCCTGCTGCTGTTACTGCCCGGATTTTTCACCGATTTCCTGGGGCTGCTATTGCTGCTGCCGCCGGTGCAAAAACATCTGACCATGAAGCTGATGCCGCACCTGCGCTTCAATCGTATGCCGGGTGGTGGCTTTAGCGCGGGGACGGGCGGGGGCGAAACCTTTGACGGTGAGTATCATCGCAAGGACGATGAGCGCGATCGTCTTGACCATAAAGACGACCGCTAAGAAAAGCGCCCGGCATTGCCGGGCGTTTTTTTATGCTGGGCGGCCGCGCACGGGTAAAAAGCACCACAGCCCCGCCAGCATGACAATGGCATACAAACTCTTCCAGCCCACCATCGCCAGCAACAACAGACAGAGCACGCCACCCACTACCGCCAACGCTTTATAACGTCCTTTCAGCAGCCGCGCGCCTGCCAGCATACAGAGCAGGTAGATCATAATGAAGATACCGTTGGCATAGACGATAAGGGCATCCAGATTAATGTTAAGCCAGTAGATGCCCAGCGTACTCAGCACACAGCAGCCCAGTACGGCATTGAGGGCATTCAGCGGTAGCTGACGCTGAGAAAGTTTTGCCAGCGGGCTGGTGGGTTTGTAGAGCGCCTGTGACCAGACCAGACGCGCGAAACTCTGGATGTAGATATTTAGACTGGCAAAGCAGGCCAGATAGCCAATCACGCAGGCGACCCACAACGCTTTTGTGCCAAACAACTGCACCACAATTCCGGGGAGCGACGCCGCCGCCGCTTTATCTTCCCCAAAGGCGTTGAAGTGCAACACCAGCACCGTACAGGCCCAGTAGACCGTGCCGGCCAACAGCAGGCCGATCATCAGTGCGCGCGGGAAATCTCGCTCGGGCTGTTTAAACTCTGACGCCAGGTGCGCAAAGGCTTCCAGCCCGACAAAACACCAGAACATCACCGACAATGCGGCAAACAGCGGGGGGAATTCCACTTCGCCGATCGATGGGAAGGGGATTTCGTGCAGCTGGATATTGCCCGCCCACCAGATAGCGACAATCAACGCCACAATAAGCAGCGCAATCAACGTTTGTAAGTTAGCGCTGGAGCTGGTACCCCGTGAACCCACCCACCAGACAATCGCCAGCGTCCCCAGCTCGGCAAACAGCAACTGCTCATCGTGCCAGCCAAAGAGCGCCTGACCGAAACCAGCGGCAATGTGCAACGCAGCGGGCAGACCTACCGGAATCACGGATAAGAATAGCCACCCCGTTACCCGTTCAAGACGAGGGCCAAACGCCATGCCGACAAAATGCGCTACGCCGCCGGCGCTGGGAAAGTGACGACCCAGAATCGCAAAGACAATCGCCACCGGGAACACCAGCACGATTAAGAGCGGCCACGCCCACAGGCTATTATCGCCTGCAACCAGCGCCGCAAGAGCGGGTACGGCAAAGACGCCTGTTCCTAATAAAGAGGTCGAGAGCAAGCCGACGCCTTGCGCCAGGCCCAACTCCTGTTTGAGTCCACTCATCTACTTCGTCCTGCCACCATCAAAAGAGAGGCGATGGTAACACTTTCGCAAATTTTTTTTCGACTCCCCCTTGAAGGGGGAAAAACCTATCCCCATCTCTCAGGGCACTAGCCGGAAAACCGGATACGGGCCGGCGTCATCCATAACTGATAAAGACTTTCTCAAAGGAGAGCTATCAATGAGTATTCGTCCGTTACATGATCGTGTGATCGTCAAACGTAAAGAAGTTGAAACCAAGTCTGCAGGCGGCATCGTTCTGACCGGTTCTGCAGCAGCAAAATCAACGCGTGGCGAAATCATCGCTGTCGGTAAGGGCCGCATCCTGGAAAACGGAACTGTGCAGCCACTGGACGTTAAAGTTGGTGACATCGTCATTTTCAACGATGGCTACGGCGTGAAATCCGAGAAGATCGACAATGAAGAAGTGTTGATCATGTCCGAAAGCGACATTCTGGCAATTGTTGAAGCGTAATTTACGCACGAAACTGTACGAATTTGAGGAAATAAGAACATGGCAGCTAAAGACGTAAAATTCGGTAACGACGCTCGTGTTAAAATGCTCCGCGGCGTGAACGTACTGGCAGATGCAGTTAAAGTCACTCTGGGCCCGAAAGGTCGTAACGTAGTGCTGGATAAATCCTTCGGCGCGCCAACCATCACTAAAGATGGTGTTTCTGTTGCACGTGAAATCGAGCTGGAAGACAAGTTCGAAAACATGGGCGCGCAGATGGTGAAAGAAGTTGCCTCTAAAGCGAACGACGCTGCAGGCGACGGTACCACCACCGCGACCGTACTGGCGCAGGCTATCATCACTGAAGGTCTGAAAGCCGTAGCTGCGGGTATGAACCCAATGGATCTGAAACGTGGTATCGACAAAGCTGTCGCTTCCGCTGTTGAAGAACTGAAAGCGCTCTCCGTACCGTGCTCTGACTCTAAAGCGATTGCTCAGGTTGGCACCATCTCCGCTAACTCCGACGAAACCGTAGGTAAGCTGATCGCAGAAGCGATGGACAAAGTCGGTAAAGAAGGCGTTATCACCGTTGAAGACGGTACCGGTCTGGAAGACGAACTGGACGTGGTTGAAGGTATGCAGTTCGACCGCGGTTACCTGTCCCCATACTTCATCAACAAGCCAGAAACTGGCGCTGTTGAACTGGAAAGCCCGTTCATTCTGCTGGCTGACAAGAAAATCTCCAACATCCGCGAAATGCTGCCAGTGCTGGAAGCCGTTGCGAAAGCCGGCAAGCCGCTGCTTATCATTGCTGAAGACGTTGAAGGCGAAGCGCTGGCGACCCTGGTGGTTAACACCATGCGTGGCATCGTGAAAGTGGCTGCGGTTAAAGCACCTGGCTTCGGCGATCGCCGTAAAGCGATGCTGCAGGATATCGCTACCCTGACCGGCGGTACCGTTATCTCTGAAGAGATCGGTATGGAGCTGGAAAAAGCGACCCTGGAAGATCTGGGTCAGGCTAAACGTGTTGTGATCAACAAAGACACCACCACCATCATTGATGGCGTGGGTGAAGAAGCTGCGATTCAGGGCCGTGTTGGTCAGATCCGTAAGCAGATCGAAGAAGCGACTTCTGATTACGACCGTGAAAAACTGCAGGAGCGCGTAGCGAAACTGGCAGGCGGCGTTGCAGTAATCAAAGTGGGTGCTGCGACCGAAGTTGAAATGAAAGAGAAAAAAGCACGTGTTGATGATGCTCTGCATGCAACCCGCGCTGCAGTAGAAGAAGGCGTTGTTGCTGGTGGTGGTGTAGCGCTGGTGCGCGTTGCCGCTAAACTGGCTAACCTGACTGCTCAGAACGAAGATCAGAACGTGGGTATCAAAGTTGCGCTGCGCGCAATGGAAGCACCTCTGCGTCAGATCGTGTCTAACGCCGGTGAAGAACCGTCTGTTGTGACTAACAACGTGAAAGCGGGCGAAGGTAACTACGGTTACAACGCAGCTACTGAAGAATACGGCAACATGATCGACTTCGGTATTCTGGACCCAACCAAAGTGACCCGTTCTGCTCTGCAGTACGCGGCCTCTGTTGCTGGCCTGATGATCACCACCGAGTGCATGGTGACTGACCTGCCGAAAAGCGACGCGCCTGACTTAGGTGCTGCTGGCGGTATGGGCGGCATGGGTGGTATGGGCGGCATGATGTAATTGCCCTGCACCTCGCAGAAATGAAGAAACCCCCAGTCAGAAATGGCTGGGGGTTTTTCTTTTGGTCATCTTTTTAGTATAAGGTTTACACAGGGCAACGGTTGTCCATCTTATTAAAATCGAGGAATAACATGCGCGTAAAAGTCTGTGCAGGGATCGTAGGGGCAGCGTTGCTGCTGGCGGGTTGCAGTTCCGGTAATGAGTTATCTGCGGGTGGGCAGAATGTCCGCTTCGTAGAAGATAAACCCGGGAGTGAATGTCAGCTGTTGGGCACGGCCAATGGCAAACAGAGCAACTGGCTTTCTGGGCAGCACGGGGAAGAGGGCGGCTCAATGCGCGGTGCGGCGAATGCGCTGCGTAACCAGGCAGCTGCAATGGGCGGTAACGTGATTTATGGCGTGAGCAGCCCGACGCAGGGGATGTTATCAAGCTTTGTCCCGACGGCCAGTGAGATGAACGGCCAGGTGTATAAGTGCCCGAACTGATATTATCGGAGCAAAAGCATTAATATCTTGTCTGGACGCTCTGGTTCGCCCTCTCATAAATGAGAGGGAAACCTGAGCAAACGGAGGGAAAGATTACCGTTTTCTACATCCTTGTAGACGCTCAAATTCTTATGCGTTGAGCATCGCCGTCTTCACTTCCACACAGAAATCATGCAGCGGCTGCATGCACTCCTCCATGGTAAGAAGCTGGTTTGGTTCTGACGGAATGATTTTGGCAAAAGTCTGGCATATCGGATGCTGTTCCTGAAGGGCTTTCACGCCAGGCGACATCACCGCAACCCGGTGAAGAATACTCTGCAATTGCTCCGTATTAGGTTCGGCCTCTGTTTTAAGGATGGTACCCGCCAATATTTTTTTGCCCTCTTCATGTTCAAAGCAAAACAGAACGGCAATATAGTGCGTGAACAAATCTAGCTTCCATTTCTCATGTTCAACTTTTCGGAAGTTAAGATTAGTCATATCTGACAGATCAACAAAATACAGCATGACAAAATCAAGCAATGAAGTAACCAGTTGTATGGTTTGCTTGTCATTTGTTGTATTGAGCGATTGTTGAATAGCGAAGACGATAAACTCAATTTGAGTATCATCTATTTCAATACACTCGATTTGTTCATTTTGCAACATAGCGACGAGCTCGAATTTTTCATCTTTCTGCTTCGGCGCCATAGACATAACGACTTTAGAAATGTCCGGGTTATTGACTTCCATGACATCAATATTGGGGACGTTAGCCATCAAACTGTCTCTTTCAGCGATAAGCTTTTCTTTATAACTTTCCCCACGCTCAGCGAGGCGCTGCGATACTTTTGCTATACGAAAGCGTAGGATCAAAAGTAAATCGATCAACTGATTCAACTGGAAAAAGAAGGTATGTTCAACATTATCGATATCTCTGATTTTGAACGCCATGAGGGCAAAGCGTTCATTGCTTTTAATCGATCCTGTATTAATCCCTTTTACTTTTATCGTCATAGGTTGTTCCTTACCTGTGAATAGGTTTAATGTTTAGCCAGTTTACTTAAATCAATTACGCGGTCTGCTGATGCAATCGTCGATGGACGGTGGGCAACAATAACGCGGGTAATACTTAACGATGAAATAGACTGGTTAATGTTAGCTTCGTTGTTTAAATCCAGATGGCTGGTTGCTTCATCCATAAACAGAATGCCTGGTTTCCGGTATAAGGCACGAGCAATAAGCAAACGTTGTTTTTGCCCGCCTGACAAGCCTGTCCCTAATTCACCAACCAGCGTTTCATATCCCATAGGCATGTTAATAATCTCATCATGAATATTACAATGGCGTGCACATTCAATAATGAAATCCATATCGGCATTATCTTCAAAACAGCTTATGTTTTCAGCGATGGAACCCGAAAACAGACGGTCCTCTTGAAGAACACAAGCCGTGCTGAGGCGATAATTATTTAAACCAATCTTCTCAATACTTAAATTGTTGGCCTTCACATCGCCGCTGGTAGGCGAAAGTAACCCGCACATCACTTTGAGTAATGTGGTTTTGCCCACACCTGACGGGCCAACCAACGCCAGCGATTCCCCTGGCTCGATGGTAATGTCGAGATTCGAGAATATAGGCTGTGAAAAGGGATCGTATTGATAGCTAAGGTTTTTGATCTCCAGCTTAATGCCTTCGTTTTCTGCAAAGACCCGACGAACCGGCATTTCAGCTTCTGGCTCGCTAAATGCAATTTCAGAAAGCCTTTCATTATGTAAGGAAAGCATGCGTAACTGCATGACCAGGTCGATCAAACTGGATGCGCGCTGCGAGAACTGACCGCGATAAGCATTAAAGGCCATAAACATACCCAGCGACATATTATTATCGATAACCATAAGTGCGCCAAGCCAAAGGATAACCACTTGATCAATTGACGAAATAAAAGTGTTTATTCCACCAAATAGCATGTCAAAACGCGTCTGTTTGATACCAGCGTTACAGGCATCGATATTCAAATTCAACCAGTTCTGTGAGCGACGCTCTTTTATATTGAGGGCTTTAATGGTTGCGATACCATACAAGGACTCCATAAAGTGCGAGTTTGCTCTGGCTCCTTTAATCACCTGTTCTTCCGATACGCGGCGATAGAAGCGATAAGTGGCTAAACGGATGATGGCATAGCACACTGTAAAACCGACAACTACCCAGACTAACCAGCCACCGTAAAGGGTGAGCATAACCAGGAGCCCGATAGTCATAATCGAATCGATGACGCCGGTGACGATACTATTCGTAAAGGTTGAACGAATAGTGTCTAACGAACCAAAGCGCGACTGAATATCACCAAGCTGCCGTTTCTCAAAGAACGCCAGCGGCAGACGGACAAGATGATCAAATAACGTTGTTTTCCACTGAATACTTGTCAGCGTATTCAAGGTTAATGATGTCCAGCCACGTAACATGCTCAGGAAGGTACGGAACAGTGTAAAGGTCACCAGACCGATACAGATGACTGCCAGCAGACTTTGATCGTGAGCCATGATCACATGGTCCGTAACCATCTGCGTACCAATTGGCAAAAGCAGACCTATCGCTTCGATGACGACAGAGAAGGCGAAGAGTTTAATAAGCGTACTCTTAAGTCCGACAATATTACGCATTAAATCTAATAAGCGTAAACGGGACTTTGCTTTCTCCTGCTGGAAGTTTTGATCAGGCCATAACTCCATGGCAATGCCCGTGAAGTTATTAGACATCTCCTGGATGCCAATAATACGTTTGCCAAGAGCGGGGTCATGCACCACAAAGCTTGATTTACGTACTTTAGTCAGTACCACGTAGTGATTCATTCCCCAGTGAATCACGCATGGCAATTTCAACTGATGAATTTCATCAAGATCCAGAGATAATGCACGGTTCTTTAAGCCAGCACGATCGGCTGTGTGAGATAATGACAACAGACTCACACCCTGGGAGGGGCTACCAAAACGCTCACGGAAATTGAACAAGTCAATATTCAGGCCGTAGTAGCCTGAAATCATTGCTAAGCAAGCGATTCCGCACTCTGAAACCTCGGACTGCAAAATGACAGGGGTGCTTTTTCTGAACGAAAAATTCAGTTTGGATATAATATTTTCAAATAACGCTTTATTCATTGATCGGACCACTCACGCTTTGTGCAATTTTATAAACTGGGGTAAACATCCACATGTACAGTGGTCTTTCTTCAAGAAAAACAATCGCCTGGGCCTTAAGCCCATTAGAAAGTTCAAGGGTTTTGCCGTTGTAACTGATTTTCTTATCTTTGATTGCAACAACTGTTTTATAGAGCGCGAGTTCTTGTTGATTAGGGCCAGATGCAGTGTTCGTATATTCAGCCATTTCCTGTCGCGATGCCGGAACGGAGGATATAGAGACAATTTTTCCCGGGAACTGGCCAAATTTGTCCGAAGGGAAAGCATCATAACGAATATTTACAGTATCCCCGGTTTTGACATAGGGAATGCTGTTATTAGGCAGCCACAAAATTAAGTAATACTCAACGTTGTCCGTTGGTTTTATTTGAGCAAGGCTGCTTCCTTTATCAACCATCTGGCCCGTGGTGACGGATATTGATTCTATCTTGCCGTCCGTAGTGGCTTTAACAACCAGATTTCCGTTTGCATTAGATTCCAGTCGTTGGTTTTTGTAATCATTAATTTGGTTCTTTTGACTAGATATTTGGTTATCAAAATCTGAACCTTTAGTCACAATATCGCTTTTAAGCTGAGTTAATTGCGATTCAAGCTGCATTTTTTGGCTGACCAGCGATTGATAAGTACTCTGCTGTTGAAAGAATAATGAGTGCTGGTAGTTATACTGATCTTTAGTGATCAACCCTTGCTTAAGATATTGATCGTAACTCTGCAGGTTTTCTTTCATTTTCCGCAGGCCACTCGAGGCATTGCGCAACATTTCGTTAGTCTCTTTTAACGAAAATTCATACTGATGCAGCTGGGTGTTTAATGCCTCTAATGTTTCATTCTTGTTAGATGCAATTTTGGCGATAATCTCTTCGCCATTACTAATTTTCTCAGTAATGACTGCCGTCATGGAATCGTTAACGTTGCCGCTTGCGGTGGAGCGAGAGACATCCAGTTCATACAGTGGTGTTCCTTTAGTCACTATATCGCCTGGCTCCACGTATTTGTTAACAACAAAACCTTGCTGGGGAGAGAAGACGTTTACCGAATGAGGCAATGTAATGACCTCGCCGCGCACATCGATACGCTGCGTATAGCTACAGAAAATCAACGAAAAGATAAGCATGCAAAAAAAACACAGCGAAAGTATGCTTATTAACCATGCTGGCATGCCTGCTAATAAAAGTGCTTTCCCTTTCCAGTGATTCTTTTTGTATTCAATCGCTTCCTTGCGATAAAGTTTATTAGTCATGTTCAATCACTTTTATTTTATAGTGTTTAAAATCGTTAATAAAAAGAATGATTCTTTATCAGTAAAATTGAAATTATAATTCCTATGGGCGTGAATTTTAAAAAGAGAATGGAGAGCACATCGACAAGTGATATCGATGTGCTCTCCACGATCAATAAGAAAAATTAGTTTTTGAAGCCGCCGCCAGTACCAAATACTACGCTGTCAAAGAAGATGCGGGTGCGATCGTCAATGGCAGCAGTACCTTCATAGGCACCAATCACGGCACCCCATACGCCGCCCTGAACTGAAGCCCAGATGGAACCAGTCCAGGCCATCACTGAACCAACACCCAGCATACCGCCGCCAGTGCTGTTACCAGTCGTAGCGCCCTGTAATGCGCCCTGAGCTGATAGAACGACCGCGCCGTAAATACCACCCACTACGGCGTCAACAAGCGCGACACCAAAACTTTGTTCACCATTCAGGAAACTCAGAATGCCGGCACCTGAAATTTCATTCATTTCAATTGAAGTTAATTCTTTCATTTTTAATTCCTGTTTTAATATTGCTGTATTCGTTATTAACTAATGAATGAGGACTGACTTAATCCTGCAATCATTAAACTTCAAAAGTAAGCATCCTTTAAGAATGCCTGAGGAGACGCTAAGCGTATAAAATAATAACTACACTTATCGTAGACGTATTATTACTTAAACCACTGAATAGGTTTGTAACCACCGATGGTGCCATCAGACATGCCGTCTAGCACCTGATTAGAGATTACCTGAGCCTCTGCAACGCCATTGTAAGCGCCATAACAAACACCAAGAATACCGCCGTGGATGGCACCCCAGATTGAACCTACAGCCATAGTAATAACGCCTACCCCAATCAGACCGCCACCCGCACCGCTTGCAGTTGTAGCGCCCTGCAGACCACCCGCTGATGAACAAACGATAGCGGAAAGCAGGCCACCCAGAACACCGTCGACGACTGCGGCACCAAAACCTTGTGTACCATTAATAAAAGATTTGAGAGCCGCTCCTGACACATTCGCCATTTCAATCGAAGTTAATTCTTTCATTGTATTTCCTTATATAATGATGATTTAAATTTGTATGTAATTAATCTAAACGAGTGCTTTACAGACAAAAGCATGTCAGGAATCGGTGCCCTGACATTCTTTCGCAATAAGGTAAAACGATAAAATATCAATGCCAATACTTTTATTATACTTTGATGTTGAATTTTGATTGGTTAATCTAAAAAAGAAACATACTTCACTTATGAAGTTAATCGTGAACTCTGTCTCATTTTAAAATATCCAACTGATAAAAAAGACTTTTCTAAGTTGCTTTTTTAGTGTTTCCCTGGTTCGGTATGGCGCTTTGGCTGGGTGTTAATGGCCATTATTTATTGATGTCTTTTCAGAGCGGACCGCAGAACTATAAAAAAATCATCAGCCGATGGTTAGGCTGATGATGAAAAATTAACAGGACTACTTAATTTACTGAAATAGAGAGTTATTTTTCTTGCAGTATGACTTCAAATTGTCCCTTAACAGCCCCTGAGGTGACATCATTTGACATTAAATAGTAGTCTGTTGTGAGATTTAACGATTGGTTATTTTTAATGTTAGAAATTTTATATTTATTAAGATCATAGAATGTGATTGGTTTGTTTTCCTGTTTTATGATGAGACCAACCCCTCTTACCCCGTTCGAAATATCGTTCAGCAAAACACCATCTTTAGTGGGTGAGTTTTCGCTAATTGGGTTGAACCAATAGAGATAATTTTTCCCAACCTCAGTTGAAGGGCAGTCAATATCGAGCCTGATATTTTTTTGCTTCCCTGTATCTCCCCCCTGAGGTGTTGCTTTCAACTGTGCCGCAGTGATCTTATCAAGGATCACCGTATTTCCATTACGTGGTGTAATGTTGCAACTGGTTTGCTTAAATTTAATAGTAGATAAGTTAATACCAATCCTGAAGAGCTGCCCTTTGTTCTGAGCACCCGTACCCGCGGTATCCGTAGCATTTCCGGCCAAATAATAAACTGTAATCATGCCGCTTAAAGTTTGTGGTGTAATTGGGCCTGTTTTGACCAGCCAGACGGTCACTTGTTCTGGAATATAGGACTTAGAAAAGTAGCGTGTGTCAGCGGGTACAGGTGAGTTGAACTCTGCAGCAATAGGTCGTATTTTCGTACCGGTAGTAATGTCCGTTATTTGGTACCCTATGCCGGGTATACCCGTATTATAAACAGGCATACCCTGAACACCTTTTATCCCGGAATCGACATCTTTGGTGGAATGTATAACATATACATCACCAGGACCGCAGTTTGAAAATGTTTTGACATCCGTTACGTTACCACCACGAGTTGCGGCCGCTAATATTGCTCCGTTGGGCTGGCTTGAATCAGATAATATTTTTACATTGGTAAAGGATACGTTAATACCGCCACCAGTACCGCTGTAACTACATTCAGCCGCTACGTGCAAGCTTGTGGTAAATAAACTTATTAGTAAGAATAATTTTTTCATGGTGTTAACGATCCTTATTAGCGGCAAACCACTGTTGTTTGCGCAATACTTCCTGTAACTGAAGCTAAATTATATGATGCGGTACACTGTTGATCTGCATTTGTACCCCATTTAGCATAAACCTCACCCGTGTCTTTCAGGCCTGACATGTAAACCATGCCTGCATCGGAAACGATACTGGCCTGGGCTTTAGGTGTGGCAGAGGAGGTTACCATTGCACCATAAGGGACGTCTGCACCTGATAGCTGTTTCAATATGAGGAATGCCCGACGGCCGATATTACCCTCGAAATCTGCGCTTACGATTGCGCCTCGGGTAGGTACCACTTTTTTCGACGTAACAGGTAATTCCATATTGTCGGCTAATGTTGTGCTGTCGAGTGTAATACCGGTTCTGCGATAAGGGCTGACGTAAGGAACGATGGCATATCCACGAGAATCAGTTTCAATTGTTGAATCAGACTCCAGCCGAACATGACTGAGCCCGGGAGCCTTAACCAATGCTGCAGTGTCTGACATTTCCTGTCCAAAGGTGATCCCATTCTCATGGAGCAAGACACCGCCACTGGCGCCATAGTTGATCTGTTGGCTACTGCTACTGTAACTGTAACCACCGTTAACTGAGCCTTTCGAGCCTTTGTACGAGCTGTAGACGCCTCCACTGGTACTGTCGCGGTTGCTATAACCTTGCTGAACGTTCCAGTCCAGCTGGTTGTTTTCTAATGCAACGCCATTTAATGAGACAAATTGTTCAGTCGATCCCGGGTTACTATTATTTAATTGATACGAAGCATAAGTGTTCGGCAACCAATCGGCTAACGGTACGGAGATGTTCAAAGAGAAAAGATGGTTGTCTTCTTTTATTTTATCGCTTTGGCTATTTTCCCAGCTATATCTGCTATAGCTGTAACCCACATAGTAGTTAATTCTTTTCCAGCCGCCATTATAGCCAATGCTTAATGACTGATTTTTACGGCTGCTATCCCAATAGTCTTCAAACAGACCGGTGACGGCAATATTCCCAAGGCCATCGCCGAGGCTTTGGTTTACCGTTAAGTTTGTTCTGTTACGCACTGAACGCGAAGTCCTTGATAGCGTGTCACTTACGTAAGTATCAAGAACCTCTGAGAGGGTATTAAAACCTTTAGTAGAATAGCGGTAGCCAGCTACCGTGATATTCGTACCGGTTTCAATGATATTTTTACCATAACGAATACGCCATGATTGACCTGAAGTTTTATCTTCATCTTTTCTTTTTGACCAGGCTTGGGTGATGTCCGCGGAGATTGCACCAATTTCGCCAAGGTTATGACCAATACCGAATACTAAAGACTTATATTTAGATGCCGCCTGCAAGCCCGTATAGAAGGTGGTGTTACTGAATGCCCCATAACTAACGGTTGCCTGAGTGAAAGGTGTTTCATCGGTATTGTTGTCATAAGGGCGGTATTTACCGCTCGTCACTTCATACTCGACTTGCCCTTCGCGAAGCATTAATGGCAGCGATGCAAATGGGACTATAAATTTTTGTTCTGTTCCATCTGCTTCTTCTACAGTTACATAGAGATCTCCGTTACCACCCGTAGCATACATATCATTAATTTCAAACGCGCCAGGAGAGACAAAAGCCTGATAGACCTGGTATCCGTTTTGTTTGACAACAACACGCGCATTGGTTTTTGCAATGCCTCGAATAACAGGAGCATAACCACGAACGCTTTCCGGTAACATATCGAGATCGGTGCTTAATTGTAAGCCAGTAAAAGGAACGCTATCAAAAATATTCGATAGAGATGAACTTTCACCTAATACCAGGGTGCTCTTCAGTGGCACAATACTTCTTTGCGCATATAAATAGACAGAATCCCATTCTGATTTATTGCCGTCAGTTTTACTCCATGCACCTAAATTACGGATTCGCCATGGACCAACGTTCAAACCTGACTGCAGGTTGAGATTGTAACTTTCATGCTCATTCTCAAAATCTTTACCACCGGTAAACTGGTAGTTGGCTAAAAGGCTAGTTATGCCCTCATCAAATTCTTCAACAGGTATTACGTCTTGCGCTATATGTGTTAATGCGGCTTGAGGTATGGATATATTTAATTGTTGCGTATTGAAGTTGAATTCAGCTTTGAAATCAGGAATAATATTTGTATTAGTGCAACCTTTAGTATCTTCCTTCAGATCAGGAAATGCACTCAGACGTAAGCCATAGGCAGAAAGCTTGGTTAGGCTGAGACAAGGAACGAGTGTAATCCCATCGTTTTTAGCGACTTCGACGAAATGTACTGTCGTTGTTTCGATGTACTCATTGTTGAGCATGACTTCAACGCGATATTCCCCAGGTGCCTGGGCATTCTGGGTTGCATATATCGATAAATCCGGCAACTTTGATGTGTCGTTTTGACCAACACTTCGTATGAATGCAGGATCAAAAAAATCACGAGCAGCAACATTGCCACTGAAGCCAATCAGTAATGCTGGCATCAGCGCCACAAATTTTTGGGATACTCCTGCTAGGATGTGCTCCCTTTTTTTTATGAATGCAGACATAGTTTCACCCTAACCGGTCAGAATTTTTAAGTTATATTGATGATGAATATTCCGGACCCGCGCTTCCATATTCGGTTGCGACGCTCCATGTGACTTTTCCTCCAGTTATCCCTGCTGGCAAGTCTGCTTGTTTTGATTCAAACGCCTCAATGTTAGGAATGTTATCGACCATTTCTTTTCCATTTATTTTCACTGATGTAAAATAAATGAAAAATGGAGTCGGGTTTTCAATGGTGATTTTTCCGTTACTTTTCCGCCATTTTATTTTCTTTGACTCTTCAATCACGGATAATTTTTGTATTGCTTTTGGACGATAGATCAATCGCATTCTGTGGCGAACCGCAAGCTGTAGCCTATTCTGACTCTCTGCGTCGTCACTGTTTGTTGGCGGAATCGACATTACGTTGAAATAAAATAATGTATCTCTGTCTTTTGCTGCAGATGAGATATGTGCATTGGGAAAAATGCGGACAGTGTTTTTCTGTTTACCCTCTAATCGAAAAAGAGGTGGGGTCACCATAAAAGCGGAGACTGTACTTGTACCTGATGCTTCAACCCATGATTTCATCAGGTAAGGTGTATCATCTTTGTTATCTAACTGGGCGCTGATTTCACGCGAGCCCTCTTTATAAAGATAACGAGTGGACTCGACAACCACGCCGCCATTAGCTACGAAACTGGTGGAGCAAATTAACATTGCCACTAATTTTAATAATGACTTGCGCATAATGTATTCTCAAAAAAATAAAAGCAAAACAAAAGGGCCTGCCGTAGCAGGCCCCTCAAACGATCAATAAGTAATAGTAAAGGTAGCAACACCTTTTACATCACCAGCAGTTACGCCAGTTGCAGTTTTAACATATGCTGCTTTATAACTCAGGATGGTTGGGCTACCGGCTTTATAAGCAACGGTTTTTGCTTCAGTACCATCGAATTTAACGCGGGTAGAGTCACCATTGATCAATGCGATACCTGTTTTCGCTGCAGGATTTGCTGCTTCGTTAGTCAGAATCTGAGGCTGACCTGAAACATAGTTACCTGCAACGTTCACAGTCAGATTACCTGTGTACGCATTGCCACCTTTCTTACAATCTTCAATTTTGTAAGTGATATCTTTTGCAGAGGCTAATACCGGAACGTTGGCAGCAGCGGCTTCCAGTACAGTTGCTTTGACGTTGTCCAGTACCACGGTACCACCGCTGATAGCACCAGCACCTGGGGTAACGTTACAGGATTCATCAGAGTTAGACACGGTACCGTGAATAACCAGTTGAGCTGTGTTGCCAGCTGCAAATGCCTGAGCGCTCAGAACTGTTGTTGCGGCGACTAAAACGGCGAGAATATTCTTTTTCATTTGTTTGTTCCATTCATATAAAACGACAGCAATCCTATTTAAGTAGCGGCTAATGCATGCGATTAGGCCTACCCTTTTGCTCCTGGGCACAAACCTTTCATCTATCGCCATGCGATGGTAATCAGAGGTCTATGCAACGAGAAAGCTGAGTAAATGTATTTCTTTTTATGTGTGTGCGCATATGAATTTGGTTGAATTAAATATCATGTTCACAGAAGTAGGGATCATTTAGTTTTTTTATAGATGGTAGATTCTGGTTATAGTCGCAAGATGAATTTAATTTTGTTGGTGAATTGTTTAGTTGTTAATAATCGGTCTTATCCTATTTGTATTGATTCTTATTAACTAAGAAGAATAATTTAACGTTGAATTAAGATATGTTTAGATGCAAGGCATTCTTCCCGCAAATAATTCATGTTCCAGTCATACTTTAGCGATGCGATAATGGAGGGCTTTAGCCACCTTATTGTTAGTTGTTTGAGTATCACAATAGGGTGCTTGTCGCCTTTGATGGATACGCTATTCAGAAAAATAACCTGCCATAACCTTCATAAATTCATAACAACTATCAGCATTCTCTTCCCTCTGACATCACATTGCCTGGTTAGCATTAGAAATCAATAAATCAGAATGAAATAGAACTACATTCGATTTTTCCGAGCCACACATCAATGCTGGGTTCCATGGGCTGCGGGGATTTGGATAAGACTTCTAAAGTATCCAACTACATGAATAGTATGATTTATTTATGTATTTGATAAACGGTACCATTGTTTAAGCTAACTTTATTCTCATTTCAGTATAATCAAAGAGTTAAAAATGATCTTAGACATGTTTTTTGGCTGCGAGTGGTATCTTTCATCGAATACGAAAATTATGATACGATATTCAACTGTTGTTTGTAGGTCATCATGAATCGGTAGGATTCATACATCAAAATCGTTGTGATGAAATGATTTCACAGGTGGTTGGGAATAACCGCTACGTTTTAACCGTCTTGACAGTAAAGGAAGGCTGAAAGGTTATGGCATATAATTTATTTCTAATAAATAAAGAAATTATATTCGATGTCAATTCATGCGAATTGAGAACGCTTAAACCTGATGGTACAAAGGTGACTCTTAATGCGCCAACTGCGCGTTGCTTGCAGCTCTTAATTGAAAATGGCGGAAAGGTTGTTTCACGCGATGATTTCCTGGAGCGCGTCTGGATGGCCAGAGGTATTGTTGTGTCACAGAATACCTTTTATCAAAATATTTCGTTATTAAGGAAATCCCTTAAAAAAGCAGGTTTGACTGATGAAATCATTGTTACTGTGCGCCGAAATGGGTTTATTCTTGCCCCAGGTACGCATCTGGAGATCGTTGAGGAGGAGGACAGTGAGAATACTATCCCATCAACGACTATCTCAGGACATGCTTCCATAAAAAGTCAGCCGGGTGCTCTCACAGGTTACAACGTTATGGACAATAACGCAGCGCCTTCAGGCTCTTCGGGCGTGATTTTGAAATTACCGAAATGGGTTATAGTACTTTTTGTTATTTTGATAGTCGCTGAGCTTATTTCCCTCATTATCAAACATTTTAAAATGTTATTTTAAGCTTATGGATATTTTAAGTTTAGAATTAGAGGGATTTGGATTCTTGTCCGGATAGAAAGGGATACCCGGACAACTATGATTTTAATGTTGCTTAAGGCCTAGATCGAGTGTCGTCTTACTAGGCTCTCCGCCTATTTCTCGCGTCAATTTGGGTACCAGATACCCAGAGATACTGGCCATCAACTCGCGCATGATCGCCCGCGCTTCACTATCACTCACCATAAAATGAGCCCCTCCCTGAACCTTGTCCAAAACATGGAGATAATAAGGGATGATTCCGGCATCAAACAGTTTGTTGCTTAGGGCCGCTAGCGTAAACGCATTATCATTGACACCACGCAACAAGACGCTCTGGTTGAGCAGTGTCACACCCGCTTTTCGTAGCCGTGCCATTGCTTGACTGAATTCTTCATCAATCTCATTGCCGTGGTTTATATGGTTCACGAGCAAGATTTGTAACGATGAGGCTGCAAAGCGTGCAACTAGCGGTTCTGTAATACGTGCCGGGATAACAATCGGCAAACGGCTATGAATCCGCAGCCGCTTAATATGTGGAATGCTCTCAAGCTGCGTCATCAGCCAATCCAGCTCATGGTCTTTCGCCATAAGCGGATCGCCGCCGGAGAAAATAATCTCATCCAGCTCCGGATGCTGGGTAATGTAATCCAGTGCACCTTGCCAGTTGCGCTTGTTGCCCTGATTATCAGCGTAAGGGAAGTGGCGACGGAAACAGTAGCGACAATTTACCGCGCAACCTCCTTTTACAAGCAGCAAAGCCCGATTGCGGTATTTGTGCAGCAAACCCGGCACGACGCTGTTCTGCTCGTCGAGGGGATCGGTGCTGTATCCCGGGGTAGAAATAAACTCTTCTTGAGAAGTAAGTACCTGTCTTAAAAGAGGATCGTTAGGATTGCCTTTCTCCATTCGCGCAACAAACGCGCGGGGGACACGCAGCGCAAAGAGGCGTCTTGCCTCTCTACCTGCAAGCAATGTTTCATCGGCGTCCAAATCTAAAAGACGAAGCAGTTCATCAGGACTGGTGATTACATCGGCAAGTTGCGATAACCAATCTTCTCTGGATGGGGTATTTAGGGTTACAATATGCGCCATTTTGTGGCTTAGCTACCAATTAACAATTTCAGAGGGCCTTATGGCGACTTACTATAGCAACGATTTTCGTGCCGGTCTCAAAATCATGATGGACGGCGAACCGTACGCGGTTGAAGCCAGTGAATTCGTTAAACCCGGCAAAGGTCAGGCATTCGCACGTGTTAAGCTGCGCCGCCTGCTGACGGGTACCCGTGTTGAGAAAACCTTCAAATCCACCGACTCTGCAGAAGGCGCAGATGTTGTCGATATGAACCTGACTTACCTGTACAACGATGGTGAGTTCTGGCACTTCATGAACAACGAAACCTTCGAGCAGCTGTCCGCTGATGCAAAAGCTATCGGTGATAACGGCAAATGGCTGCTGGATCAGGCTGAGTGCATCGTGACCCTGTGGAATGGCCAGCCAATCGCTGTCACTCCGCCGAACTTCGTTGAACTGGAAATTATCGAAACCGATCCAGGCCTGAAAGGTGATACCGCAGGTACAGGTGGCAAACCCGCTACGCTGTCTACTGGCGCAGTGGTTAAAGTTCCGCTGTTCGTACAGATCGGTGAAGTTATTAAAGTGGATACCCGCTCTGGCGAGTACGTATCCCGCGTCAAGTAATGCACTCTTGATCGAAGGCGCAGCGTTTGCTGCGCCTTATTTTTTTGAGGTTCAGGGAAGATGAAACGTAAAATCGCTCTCGTCTTGATGATGACTATCGCAGGCACTTTGCTGTGCGGATGCAATACCGCGCGCGGTGTTGGTGAGGATATTCAGGGCCTGGGCCACATCATTTCTCGCGCTGCCAGTTAATCTCTTCTCATTTATTCCTAAAATTTTTCCCTTTTCCGTCGAATGGCGCGATTTTGGCTATGCTTAAGTGGCTATACAAAAATAACTTTGGCTTAAAAAGGAAGAAATTATGGTTAAGAAAACAATTGCAGCGATCTTTTCTGTTCTGGTGCTTTCATCAGTTTTAACCGCCTGTAATACCACCCGTGGGGTTGGTGAGGATATTTCTGACGGTGGCAGCGCAATCTCTGGCGCCGCAACGAAAGCACAACAGTAATGCTGAACGGTACGGGGCTTCAGGTCACCGTACCGTCCAGTTGATGTTCAGGTAGTGATAAAAACGGCGAATACCGCGTATCCATATGTAGTTTCATACGAATATTTCGTTTGTAGGTGTACACGGTTTTGCCGTTAATACTCAGCTTGCTGGCAATCTTTTGATTACTGTCCCCCTCCATCCATAGCGATAACACTCTCTCTTCCTGTTTGGTCAATAATGGCGTCGCCATATACGCAGGCTCACATACTTCGTGAGTGGTGAGCGCGTCGTTAATGGTTTCGGATAGGGTGTCCAGAGCCGTGTTTTTTTGTAATGATGCCCAAACCGGGAAGCGCTGCATAAATGCAGACATCTCTGGCGCTTCGCCCGTATGCAAAGAGATAAAAGGAACATTTTCACTGGCCGCCATCAGAGGAGAGAGCTGCTCAAGATGGTGTATATCTGACTGAAAACCGTTTAAATCAGCAATAACCAGTGCCGGTTTCCACTGCAGGATATGCTCTTTGGCAAGAAAGAGGTTATTAAGACTGGTAACTAACAGGGAGTGTGGAAACAGCCCTGAATGATTGAGCCACTCTTCTAGCCCGGTGCGGGTGAAGTGACATCGGTCAATCAAAAGTATTTTGAACATATTATTTTCGCAATCGGTAAGAGGTGGCTACGATCTGCTCTCGGCAAGCCCCCCATCATAGGGAAGTCCGATGAGTGGTAAATGCCTGAACTTCGTAGCTAACAGCGCCTATTTCTTGCTTTTAAGCTCTCATTTATTCGCTGAATAAATATATTGAATTGTGAACCCATGCTCTTCACAATGAGAATGACCTATCTTTATGGGACGACCCATAAAGGCCTTATCATCGGGGACGGCCCCATACTGTTTTCTAAGTTAAGGAGCCCCTATGTCCTGGATTATTCTTTTTATTGCCGGCTTGCTGGAAGTGGTATGGGCCATTGGCCTGAAATATACCCATGGTTTTACCCGCCTGACTCCAAGCATCATCACTGTCTCCGCCATGATTATCAGTATTGTTTTGCTCTCCTGGGCGATGCGTTCGCTACCGGTAGGGACGGCCTACGCGGTGTGGACGGGTATCGGCGCGGTGGGCGCTGCTATCACAGGCATTTTGCTTCTGGGCGAGTCAGCGAGCCTGGCACGAATTGCCAGCCTCGCGTTGATCGTTGCCGGAATCATTGGGCTAAAACTCAGCACCCATTAGTGTGGCTGTTCAATCCACATTAATTTGCTGACGTCGAAACCCTGACGGGTCGCAACATCGAGGAGCTGCTGTTTCATCTCTGCCGTGACCGTTGGCGTACGAGACAGCAGCCAAAGATAGTTGCGATCCGGTCCGCATATCAGCGCATGCTGATAGTCTCGATCCAGTCCAATGACATTATACCCACCATAGAAGGGGCCAATGAAAGAGACTTTCAGCGCCCCTCTGCTCGGCGAGCCAGTAAAATAAGCTTTCCCTTTCACCTGCTGCCACATTCCACGCTCAGCGTTATAGCCCCGGTTGATGACCTGGATACCACCGTCGCGCATCGGGCTATAGTTTGCCGTCACTTTCTCTAATCCGCGTTCAAAACGGTGGTCGTAGCGGGCGATCTCATACCAGGTACCCAGGAAACGTTGGGCGTTAAAATTATTCACGACGGTGACGCCAGGCGGCGGGGTAGGGGTACTACAGGCAACAACCAGAAACGCAGCGGCAATAGCAGCGAAAGCAGGCAGGATGCGCATAGAGATGTCCTGAGAGGTTTTTGTTAAGTGTAGAGCCTGGCGAGAAATTTGCTCTCCTGCCGCGACAGGAGAGCGAGGATAATTACATAAATACGACAGCAACCAGCGTGACAACGGTCAGGATCGCCGCCAGACCATAAAATACCCACTTACCGTTTGGCACATGGATTTTCAGGTCGTGCATGGCATGATGGATACGGTGTAACCCACACCATAGCGGCAGAACGATCATCAGGAAGATGAAGACGCGACCGATTAAGCTGTGGGCAAAAGCGAGTACTCGCTCATAGCTCAGGGCATCACCAGGATACAGTCCCAGCGGCAGCATAATTCCCACCAGCAAGATAATCGCAGGCGCGATAATGGCGCACCACATGCCGCCTGCGCCAAATAGTCCCCAAAAGAGAGGTTCATCAGATCGTTTTGGATTTTGATTGATCATACTGGCCTCCTTACCAGAACAGGGCAACGCCAAGGATCACCACAGTCACAACGGCTGTGACTACCCAAAGCCCTTTGATCACAGGCTCTGGCCCCATTTTTTCGCCTTTGACGATAATGTTGGCCGCTTTAGGCGCCAGCTCAAACCAGGTTTTGGTATGTAGCAGCGCGGCCGCCAGCACAATGATATTTAGCAGCACCACTATGGGGTTTTGCAGGAAACCCACAAATCCGGCCCAGGATTCCGGACCGTGCTTCAGGGCAAACAGGCCGTACATCAGTTCAATGCTGAACCACACCGCGGGGACTGCCGTACCTTCGCGCAGCATGTAGAAGCGATAAAACGGCAGATTTTTCCACCAGGTGGACGGCACTGGCCGTATATAGGCTTTGCGTTTAGTCGTCATTACGCACTCCTTAGCGTGGTTTCAGGGTGGCGATAAGAAAGTCTTTCGAGCTTTCAACTTTACCCTGCTGGATAGCGGCGGCCGGGTCGACGTGCTTCGGACAGACTTCCGAGCAGTAACCCACAAACGTACAGGTCCAGACGCCGTTCTGGCCATTGAGCTGTGCCATACGCTCTTTTTTACCGCGATCGCGGCTGTCTTCGTTATAGCGGTGTGCCAGCGTGATGGCGGCCGGGCCGATGAACTCCGGATTCAGGCCAAACTGTGGGCAAGCAGCGTAACAGAGGCCGCAGTTGATGCAGCCGGAGAATTGATGGTATTTCGCCATCTGTGCCGGCGTTTGCACGTTCGGCCCCTGATCCGGGGTGCGTGGGTTACCAATGATGTACGGTTTAATTGCCTCCAGGCTTTCGATAAAGTGGGTCATATCGACAACCAGGTCGCGCTCGATCGGGAAGTTGCCCAGGGCTTCAACCCTGAGGCCTTTGGGGTAATCTCGCAGGAAGGTTTTACAGGCAAGCTTCGGCACTTTATTGACCATCATGCCGCATGAACCGCAAATCGCCATGCGACATGACCAGCGGTAGCTCAGGTCCGGGGCCAGATTATCTTTTATGTAACCGAGCGCATCCAGCAGGGAGGTTTGCTCGTCATAGGGCACTTCATAGAAAGCGCTGTGTGGTGCGGAATCCACTTCCGGGTTGTAGCGCACCACTTCAACTTTCAGCGTTTGCATCTCAGCCATTCGCCGTCTCCTTCTTATCGGCTGCTTCCGCTTCTGCACCGTACACACGCTTCGCCGGTGGCAGCGTAGTAATCTTCACATCGCTATAGTCCAGACGCGTTGTGCCGTCTGCATCGCGATAAGCGAGGGTATGCTTGAGGAAATTGACATCGTCGCGCTCGGTGCAGCCTTCATCCAGACGCTGATGCGCGCCGCGTGACTCTTTGCGCGCCATTGCCGAGTGAGCCATACATTCGGCTACGTTCAGGCCGTGGCCCAGCTCGATGGTGTACAGCAGGTCGGTATTGAACACGCTGGAGGTGTCGGTAATACGTACGCGTTTAAAACGCTCCTGGAGCTCCGCCAGCTTGTCGATGGTTTTCTGCATGAGCTCAGGTGTACGGTAGATGCCGCAGCCCTCTTCCATGGAGAGGCCCATCTCATCGCGGATCTTCGCCCAGTTTTCACTGCCTTCCTGGTTAACGAGCGCTTTCAGGCGTTTTTCGACATCCGCAGCCTGTGCATCCAGCGCGGCACTATTGGCCTCGCCTGAGGTTGCTGCTCGCGCCATCGCTTTTTCGCCTGCCATGCGGCCAAAGACTACCAGTTCGGCCAGCGAGTTGGACCCCAGACGGTTTGCCCCGTGCAGGCCTACAGAAGAGCATTCGCCCACGGCAAACAGCCCCTGAATTCGGGTTTCACACTGCTGATCGGTTTCAATGCCGCCCATGGTGTAGTGTGCTGTCGGGCGTACCGGAATGGGCTCTTTCACGGGGTCCACGCCCACGTAGGCTTTCGCCAGTTCACAAATGAACGGTAGGCGTTCAAGTAACTTTTTCTCGCCCAGGTGACGAAGATCCAGCCAGACCACATCGCCGCGCGGCGTCGGAACCGTGTTGCCTTTACGCCACTCGTGCCAGAATGCCTGAGACACCTTATCGCGTGGGCCAAGCTCCATATATTTATTCTTCGGCTCGCCGAGTGGAGTCTCAGGGCCCATGCCGTAATCTTGCAAATAACGGTAGCCATCTTTATTGACCAGGATCCCGCCTTCACCGCGGCAACCCTCCGTCATCAAAATGCCCGAACCCGGCAGGCCGGTAGGGTGATATTGCACAAATTCCATGTCACGCAGCGGCACGCCGTGGCTGAGCGCCATACCCATGCCATCGCCGGTAACGATGCCGCCATTGGTGTTGTAGCGATATACCCGGCCAGCACCCCCGGTCGCCATCACCACCGCATTCGCGCGGATCTGCACCAGCGTGCCTTCCATCATATTCATCGCCACCAGGCCGCGCGCGTGCCCGTCATCGACCAGAATATCCAGCACGAAGTGCTCATCGAAGCGGTGAATTTGTGGGAACTGGAGGGAGGTCTGGAAGAGGGTGTGAAGCATATGGAAGCCGGTCTTGTCGGCGGCAAACCAGGTGCGCTCAATCTTCATGCCACCAAAACGGCGCACATTGACGCTGCCGTCCGGGCGGCGGCTCCACGGGCAGCCCCACTGTTCCAGTTGCGTCATCTCGGTTGGGCAATGATGTACGAAATAATCGACGACATCCTGCTCGCAAAGCCAGTCGCCCCCGGCGACGGTGTCGTGAAAATGGTACTCAAAGCTATCATGATCCTGCGCAACGGCGGCAGAACCGCCTTCCGCGGCAACCGTATGGCTGCGCATGGGATAAACTTTGGAAATCAGAGCGATTTTGGCGTTCGGATTGGCCTGAGCTGCAGCAATTGCAGCGCGTAATCCTGCTCCGCCAGCGCCAACGATGGCGAGATCGGCTTGAAAGGTTTGCACGACATTCCTCCAGATATTGTTATTTCGCATCACGGCGACCATCAAGAGGGTTCTTTTCCGAATGGGCGGATGCAAAAACGATTCCACTGCTCCTTTATGGGTAAAGCAGTATAGCCGCACAGACGTGAGGGAAATTTGACGTGTTCGATTTTTTTGCGGTTCTACCGCGCGATTTATCATCGTGATTGATGAATTGCGACACGCAATTAATGTCCTAAATAAAAAATGGCTATTTCACTGTGCAAAATTTGTCTCCGCTCGGGGTAACGAGTAGACTTCGTCCCCTTGTCTGAAATCGGAGAAAATCTCATGAGCGAAACGGCCACCTGGCAGCCGAGCGCATCCATCCCAAACCTGTTAAAACGCGCAGCAATTATGGCGGAAATTCGCCGTTTCTTTGCCGATCGCGGTGTGCTGGAGGTGGAGACGCCCTGCATGAGTCAGGCGACGGTGACTGATATTCATCTGGTCCCGTTTGAAACCCGTTTTGTTGGACCTGGCCACTCTCAGGGGATGAACCTCTATCTGATGACCAGCCCGGAATACCACATGAAGCGCTTGCTGGCGGCGGGTTGTGGCCCGGTATTCCAGCTATGTCGTAGTTTCCGTAATGAAGAGATGGGACGTCATCACAACCCTGAGTTCACCATGCTGGAGTGGTACCGTCCGCATTACGATATGTATCGCCTGATGAACGAGGTGGATGATCTGCTGCAGCAGGTTCTGGAGTGTGCGGAAGCCGAAACGCTCTCTTATCAGCAAGCATTCCAGCGCTATCTGGAGATTGATCCTCTTTCAGCGGATAAAACCCAGCTACGTGAAGTGGCAGCCAAACTCGATCTGAGCAATGTGGCGGACACCGAAGAAGATCGCGATACCTTACTGCAGCTGCTGTTTGCCTTTGGCGTTGAGCCACAGATTGGTAAAGACCGCCCGACGTTCGTCTATCACTTCCCGGCAAGTCAGGCCTCGCTCGCGCAGATCAGCACCGAAGATCACCGCGTTGCGGAACGTTTTGAGGTCTATTACAAGGGCATTGAACTGGCGAATGGCTTCCACGAATTAACCGATGCTCGTGAACAGCAGCAACGTTTCGAGCAGGATAACCGCAAGCGCAATGCCCGCGGTCTTCCGCAGCAGCCTATTGATACTAACCTGCTGGACGCATTAACAGCCGGTCTTCCGGACTGTTCCGGCGTCGCGCTGGGCGTAGACCGTCTGGTGATGCTGGCGCTGGGCGCCGAGCAACTGGGCGACGTGATTGCCTTTACGGTCGATCGCGCGTAATTCTTTTTCACCCTCTCCCGCAGGAGAGGGTGAAGGCGTTACAAACTTCCCGCCGGACGGGAACGCGCCGCCGATGTCAAAGTTTTTCCCGTCTTACGCCCATCCAGACTTTCCAGACGCATCTGGAAAGGCGGGAACGGCATTTCCAGGCCATGCTCGCGGAAGCCAGCGAGGATCAGCTGGTGGATTTCATGACGCAACGGCATACGATGGCCCATTTCAGCGGCATAAATGCGCAGTTCAAAGATCTGTATCCCCTGCTGAAGGTCAACAAGGAAGACTTCCGGTTCCGGTGTGTTGATCACCAGCGAGCAGCGATCGGCCGCCGTATAGAGGATCTTCGTCACCTCTTCGCTGTCAGCATCGGAAGGGGCGGGCACGGTTAAGACCACACGCGTCACCGAATCCGACAGTGACCAGTTGATAAACTGCTCGGTGATGAACGCTTTATTCGGCACGATGATCTCTTTGCGATCCCAGTCGCTGATGGTGGTCGCGCGGGTATTGATCTTCGTAATACTGCCCGTCAAATCGCGGATCGTCACGGTATCGCCGATACGAATCGGTTTTTCGAACAGGATGATCAGGCCAGAAATGAAGTTGGCAAAAATCTCCTGCAAACCAAAGCCGAGCCCCACACCCAATGCGGCGACCAGCCACTGCAGTTTCGACCACTCAATACCAATCATCGAGAAACCGACCAGCCCACCCAGCAGCAGGATCAGGTATTTGGTGATGGTGGTAATGGCGTAGCCGGTGCCTGGCGTGAGATCCAGATGCTGCAGCAGGGCGAGTTCCAGCAGGGCAGGGAAGTTCCGTACCAGTTGGGTGGTGATAATCAGCACCAGAATTGCGATCAGAACGGCGCCAAGCGTGATGGGTTCAAGGCTCTCAACGCCCTGGACGGTTGAGGTGGCATCCCACAGGGAGATGTTCTCAAGGAAGCCAAACGCCGAGTGAATTTCAGACCACAACACGATCACTGACAGCAGGGCAATCAGCATCAGAATGGAACGCACCAGACGCAGAGACTGTGTACTGATGGCATCAAGGTCCAGCTCAACCTCATCAATCTCCGCGGTGCCTTCAGTGCTGGTGGTGTGCTGCGGTTCGTCCTCACCACGGGCGCGCTGAGCAAGAATTTCCGCGCGGCGATGTTTAGCCCGATCGAAAGCCAGACGCCGCCGCTGAATCAGCATCCAGCGACGGATAATGTGATACACCACCAGCAGCAAGAACCAGATGGCGACCGAAGTCTCAAGACGCGCCAGCAGGGCCTGTGCGGTAGCCAGATAGCCTACGGCAGAGGCCAGAATGGCAACCAGCGGAGCGCTGAGCAGCATATTCCAGAGCAGACGGTTAAACATATTGTCGCCGCTGCCGGTTTTATCGACATAGAGCGGGATCCCCGCACGTTTCAGGCTCAGGGTAACTATCGCCAGCGCACCACAAATCAAAATAAAGCACAGGCGGCCAAGCGAGCCAGAGAACTCTCGGTCGCTCAGGTTATCGAACATGATCAGCGCCATGATGAGCGGCACAATCAGCCCGATGCTCATCAGGTAGTAACGCATCGCTCGTGTGACGCGGTGACGCGGCCAGGCAAAGTGGGTAATAAAAAGCCCATTGGGTCTGGCAAATGTGGCGCAGATCATAACAACCCATAGCAGCGGTACCGTGGCGGTTACCCCATCGCCGATCGCTACGGCCAGCGGATAAGGCCAGGCTTCACGCAGGCCGTAACCCAGCGTCATCCACAGCACCGGCAAGGGTGACGCCACCAGGATAGACCAAAACACGGTGCGCAGAGTGAGCCAGAAATGGTCTTGCGTCACTTTCCCGACTTTAGCGCTAGAACGTTCCAGGAAGCGAGTAAAGTGGCGGCGGGAGTAGATACTGCATCCGACCAGAATCAGCGCCCCCAGCAGCGGGAATATGGTCTCCTTGCTGGTCAGCATCATGATGCTGGCTTTGCCGAGTTGATTGACAGTATCCAGCGAGATGAGGCGCCGTAAATCCTGCACAATTTCAATCGGCCAGGAGATGGTCATTGGGCGTACGTCAGACGTCCAGAACAGATAGCGGTGGGTCGCCTCGTTCACCTCTTTTAGCGCATCTTCGAGCTGGCTGTTAGACACCTTCAGCTTGGTTAGCTCCAGAATCAGGGTATCACCACCCTGTAAAAGCGAGTTCAGCAGTTCGCGCTGAGTACGCAACTGGGCTTCCAGAATGCGGTTCTGCTCGGCTGTCAGCGGCGCGCCGTCGGCCTGGCGGATCTGACGTAGCTGCGGCTGTTTGTTGAGTTGATCCTCATAGCGCAAACGCTGCACTCGCAGCTGCGCCAGCTCGGTATCAAGCTGCTGTGGTTTCGGCATTTCAGGCAGACGTGCCACTTGGGCACGCAGGGCTTCGCCAAGCAGATTCGACGATCCCAGCCACTGAGACTGTTCGCGCAGGGTATTTAGCGCCTGGCGTACCTGTAAAGTTTGATTGGTGGCCTGACGCTGCTGCGATGCGACCAGATCCATCCGCTGGGCCTGCTGGTTAAGGGCAGCCGACAGTTCACGGTTTACTTTGAACTGGGCGATCAGGTCCGGTGGCAAGTTGGCGCTGTTTTCAGCCAGCAGTTCTGTGCTCTCCAGCGCGCGTTCTGCTTCGCGCTGGCGCTGGCTATTTAACTGATTACGTAGGGCCTGTAAGTAGCCATCAAGCTGTTGGCTCTGCTTCTGCGCAAGCTCAGAGCGCATGCGCGCCAGTTCCTGACGGTTATTCGCAGACAGCTGTGCCAGCTCAAGTTCATCCACCAGCGCTTTGAGTTTGGCGGACTCGGCCTGAATGGCGATATTTTGCGCCTGACTCTGTGCTGTGTTGCCGGCTTGTGTTCCTACGCGACGCTCAACGTCATTAAGCTGTCGGCGGGCGTCGGTTTGCTGTTGCGGCAGTTGGTTCAGGGAGTCGCCAATTTCACGGGCGCGCTCTTGCTCTTGCTGCGCCTGACGGCTTTTTTCCAGCAGTTGGCTACTGACCTGCAGGATCTCCTGATTGAGGGCGTCGGTGGTCATTCCCACTGGCACCTCACGCGGTTCATCGCGCAGGTTATTCAGCTGAGAGCGTAACGTCTGAGAGAGTTTGGGGAAGTTATCGATAACCTGCTGATATTGCTGAGCGCGCTCGAGGGAACCTTTACGCTCCTCGAGGGCGTTCAGTGCGGTCTGGAGTGCCTCAACGGCTTCAGGCTGCGCGGGTTTAGCCGCTTTCGCCTGCTCCAGCTCCTGGGTTATCTGTTTGGCATCAGGGGCCGTCGCAGCGTACGCCCCCGTACTGAGGCACCAGGCCATCAGAAAAATGATAATCGGGCGCACGTCAGCGGTCCTTTAATTAGCTTTCAGCTTTCTTATCGTCAACAAGCGGGCTGGCGTCAAGTTCAGCGGCAATCTCTTCCTCAGCAAGCGGGGCAGGTTCCGCGTCCGGCGTAACGAAGGTCTCGGTAGAGAGGGCTAACGGTTGGCCAATCTTCGTTACGGAGAGGCTCTGCAACGACTCGACCAGATCCACCTTGCCCGGTGCGAACAGGTTGATAACGGTCGAGCCGAGCTTGAAGCGACCCATCTCCTGGCCTTTCAGCAGAGCGACGGAACCTTCGCTTTCACCTTCAGGCCATGTCCAGCGCTTGATCACGCCTTCACGCGGTGGCGTGATGGTGCCAGCCCAGACGGTTTCAATGCTGCCCACAATGGTCGCACCGACTAAAATCTGCGCCATGGGGCCAAATTCAGTATCAAACAGGCAAATGACGCGCTCGTTACGGGCGAACAAATTCGGTACGTTCTGCGCGGTCAGGTGGTTAACGGAAAAGAGGTCGCCCGGTACGTAGATCATTTCGCGCAGAATACCGTTACAGGGCATATGCACACGGTGGTAGTCGCGCGGTGACAGGTAAGTGGTCACGAAAGAGCCATTGCGGAACTTGTCAGCCATCAGGTAGTTACCTGCCAGCAGTGCTTCCATGCTGTAGTTATGGCCTTTCGCCTGCAAAATCTTATCTTCTTCGATTTTACCTAACTGGCTGATGACCCCATCGGCAGGCATGACCAGGACATTTGGGTCGGTATTCAGTGGGCGAACTTCGTCGCGCAGCGGGCGAACAAAGAAGTCGTTGAAGGTGCGGTAGCTGGCTGTATCCGGCTTCTGCGCCTCTTTCATGTCGACCTTGTAATATTTTACGAACAGGTCGATTACCAGCTTTGTTAGCCAGCCCGCTCGTTTGCTCGCGCCCCAGCCCGCCAGGCGAGTGAGCCACAGTTTTGGCAGAATGTATTGAAGCGAAAGTTTAAATGAGTTTAACAAGGTAGCCTCCAGGCCATTGTTTTGTCGTTCCTGATCCGGCTGTTAACAGCCGGAACCTGAAAATGGGGGACGATTTTAGCGACGCTAAGCTTAGTTGTCAGTCATCAGATTCAGAAAAGCTTTTACGCGTTTTTACCTGAGACATGCTTTCGAGAATGCGGTGATAGTTTTCGAAACGGGTCTCCGCAATGTCACCGTTTTCGACCGCTTCGCGAATTGCGCAGCCAGGGTCGTTATCATGCTTGCAGTCGCGGTATTTACAAGCGCCTAAATAGTCATGGAATTCGACAAATCCGTTAAAGATTTGTTCCGGCTCGAGGTGCCATAAACCGAATTCGCGCACGCCAGGCGAGTCAATCACGTCGCCGCCGTGAGGGAAGTGATACAGGCGTGAGGCAGTAGTGGTATGTTGGCCAAGTCCGGAGACATCAGAGACATCATTGGTCAGGATCTCTTTCTGCAGCCCCAGTAAGTTATTTAGCAGGCTCGATTTACCCACGCCTGATTGCCCGGCAAAGATACTGATGCGGTCAGTCAACGCTTCTTCCAGCGGTAACAGTCCATCTTTTTTATGGCTGGAGACCATCAGTACCCGATAGCCAATCTTGCGGTAAATATCCATTTGTTCGTTCACGAACGCCATGCCTTCGTCGTCGAGCAGATCGATTTTATTCAGTACGATCAACGGCTCAACTTGCAAGGTTTCGCAGGCCACCAGATAGCGGTCGATGATATTCAACGACAGCTCAGGCAAAATGGCCGAAACGATGACGATCTGATTGATATTGGCAGCGATCGGCTTAACGCCGTCGTAGAAATCAGGGCGCGTCAGCACCGACGTGCGCTCATGTACCGCCTCTACGATGCCTTTTACCAGCACCCCTTCCGCTGCCACTTTGCCTGGACGCCAGACGACGCGATCGCCGGTAACCAGCGAACGGATGGTGCGACGAATATTGCAGCGGTGCACGCTGCCGTCTTCAGATTCCACATCGGCGTGCATACCAAAGCGGCTAATAACCGTGCCTTCAGCCGTATCGCCAAACAGGTTGTCATCGTAGTCGGCTTTCTCCGCAGTGGTTTTAAGACGACGCTGGTGATTGGCTTTCACCCGGCGCTGCTGCCCCTTGGAGAGTTTATTTTTACTCAATCGTGCTGGCTCCTGGTCGCCCGTAACGGGCAAAACCTCTATGATACACACTAATCAATACTAGTTAACCTGCCGCGGCGGGTTATGCGAGAAGGGTGGAAAATAACATGAGCGCGGATGAAAATAACCTGATTTGGATCGATCTTGAGATGACCGGGCTGGATCCCGAGCGTGATCGCATCATTGAGATTGCGACCCTGGTCACCGATGCGAACCTCAATATCCTGGCGGAAGGGCCGACCATTGCGGTTCATCAAAGCGACGAACAGCTGGCGCTGATGGATGACTGGAACGTGCGCACCCATACCGGCAGCGGGCTAGTGGATCGTGTCAAAGCCAGTAACCAGGGCGATCGCGAAGCGGAACTGGCCACCATTGAATTTCTGAAACAGTGGGTACCTGCAGGTAAATCGCCTATCTGTGGCAATAGCATCGGGCAGGATCGCCGTTTTCTTTTTAAATATATGCCGGAACTGGAATCGTACTTCCATTACCGTTATCTGGACGTCAGCACCTTGAAAGAGCTGGCGCGTCGCTGGAAACCTGAAATCCTGGATGGCTTCAAGAAGCAGGGCACGCACCAGGCAATGGACGATATTCGTGAGTCAGTGGCGGAGCTGGCATACTATCGCGAACACTTTATTCAGCTCTGATTCAGGGCGTTGCCGGGTAGTGCTTGTGCCTTACCCGGCCGTCAGAAGGGCTGCATGGTGTAAAAACGCGCAAAGCGATGAATATTCCATCACTTGAACTGAATTTCTAAAAAAACGCTTTGAGGGGGGTTGCAGCTAAAAGGATTTCTCGTATAATGCGCCTCCCGTAACGACAGGATTTATTCGTTACGACAGCAACAGATTTGCGGGAATAGCTCAGTTGGTAGAGCACGACCTTGCCAAGGTCGGGGTCGCGAGTTCGAGTCTCGTTTCCCGCTCCAAAATTTGTTCGCTACGCAGTAAGACCACCCAAGCGGGAATAGCTCAGTTGGTAGAGCACGACCTTGCCAAGGTCGGGGTCGCGAGTTCGAGTCTCGTTTCCCGCTCCAAAATTTGTTCGCTACACAGTAAGACCACCCAAGCGGGAATAGCTCAGTTGGTAGAGCACGACCTTGCCAAGGTCGGGGTCGCGAGTTCGAGTCTCGTTTCCCGCTCCAAATTTTCTCTCCTCTTAGATATCCACAGCGAGAACCCTCGCCGCGGGTGATTTGTGTTGTTTCTGAAAAACTTTCCTCAACAGACTTATCCACAGGTTTGTTCGATTTGCGTCAATATGTAAAAACTTCGCCTGGTGAATAGTATCTTTATAACTCACTGAAATTCCGTAATAAAATTTCATTTCAAAATGTTATGGCGATCTCTTGACCTGTAAGCTACCCATGATGATTCCTCGGTTTTTAATTTTATTCACAGGGTGTGAATATATCACGCATCCCGCGGTAACCCTTTTTCGATCACCCTTACAAGGCGTTGTTTTTGCGGTAGCTGCACTTCGATAACGCACGCATTCCGCTTCTCAATCTGCTGCGCAACCGCCCATTCGATGTGTTCATCGAGAAGTGGGTGCTCACCTCTACGACTTTCCAGCGCCTGAATATTCGCCTCGCTCCAGGGGGCATTGCCCAGCGCCACTGCGACATTTCGCAGCCAGCGTAAATGGCCGATGCGGCGAATAGCCGAACCTTCCGTCACCTTTAAGAACCAGGCTTCGCTCCAGGCAAACAGTTCGACAAGCGGTGGGGCATGTAGCGCCTTACGCGGGCTGAAATCATCTTCATCCGTTAACTGTGAATAGCGGTTCCAGGGGCAGATCAACTGGCAATCATCGCAGCCGTAAATACGGTTGCCGATAAGCGGTCGGAACTCTTCAGGGATGGCCCCTTCCAGTTCGATGGTGAGATAAGAGATACAGCGGCGGGCATCCACCGTGTAGGGCTCAACAATCGCTCCCGTAGGGCAGATGGTCATGCAGGCCACACAGCGACCGCAGCCCTCTTCAACCGGGCTATCCACCGGGAGAGGGAGATCGATCAGTAACTCACCTAAAAAAAAGAACGAACCGGCATCACGGCTCAGGATAAGTGAGTGCTTACCAGTCCAGCCGAGGCCGGCTTTTTCCGCAAGCGGGCGCTCAAGAATAGGCGCAGAGTCGACAAAGGGTCTAAAATTCAGCGAATCGCAATGCTGCTGAATGATCTCGCCCAGTTTTTTTAGCCGGTTACGCAGAAGCTTATGATAATCACGCCCCAGGGCATAACGGCTCACGTAACCTAATGTTGGATCTTTCAGCGTGCGGGCAAATGCCGCATTAGCGGGAAGGTAGTTCATGCGTACGCTAATTACGCGCAGGGTACCCGGTAAGAGTTCATGCGGACGGGCACGCATCATGCCGTGTCGCGCCATCCACTCCATTTCGCCGTGGTATTGTTTATCCAGCCATGCCTGCAGTTTTGGCTCGCTGGCAGAGAGATCGGTATCCGTGATGCCGACTTTCTGAAAGCCAAGCTCGGCGCCCCACTGTTTAATATTTAGCGCTAACTGATTGAGATCGAGGGGCTGTGACATGACGGACCATACTGTGAAGAAAAACCCCGCAAGTATACCACATTCCATCTGGCCTGCGGATGACCTCCGTCGCGCCGAAAAAGAGGCTGCTGATAGCCTTGGCATTACCCTTTATGAGCTGATGCAGCGCGCGGGCGAGGCGGCGTTTACCGTGGCGCGTGAAGCCTGGCCGGATGCAGCACACTGGCTCATCCTTTGCGGGCACGGCAACAACGGCGGCGATGGCTACGTGGTGGCCCGGCTGGCGCTTGCCGCCGGGTTTAGCGTCACGCTGCTGGCATTAGAGAGCGACAACCCTTTACCGGAAGAAGCCCAGGCGGCAAGGGACGCCTGGCTTAATGCGGGCGGTGTCATTCATGCTCCCGACGTATGCTGGCCAGAAGAGGTCGATCTGATCATTGATGGGCTGCTTGGTACCGGGCTTCGCAGCGCGCCGCGCGACCCGGTTGCCGCGCTGATTGACCATGCTAATGCGAATCCCGCGCCCGTGATGGCGCTCGATATTCCCTCGGGATTACTGGCTCAGACGGGGGCCACACCCGGAGCGGTCATTCAGGCTGCCCGGACGGTGACCTTTATCGCGCTAAAACCCGGTCTGTTGACGGGCAAAGCGCGGGACGTAGTCGGCAAGCTTCACCATAGCGCCCTCGGGCTAGACGCGTGGCTGGCAGGGCAGGAGACGGCAATGACCCGCTTTGAGGCCAGTCAGTTGTCAGACTGGCTGGCACCGCGTCGGGCGACCTCGCAAAAAGGGGACCACGGTAAGCTGGTGATTATCGGTGGCGATCACGGTACGGCGGGGGCGATACGGATGACGGGTGAGGCTGCCCTGCGTGCAGGTGCAGGTCTGGTACGCGTGCTGACGCGCGCAGAGAACATCGCGCCTATTATCACTGCCCGGCCAGAGCTGATGCTGCATGAACTGACCGCGCACTCACTGGAAGAGAGCCTCGCCTGGGCGGATGTCGTGGTGATAGGACCCGGGCTCGGCCAGCAAGCATGGGGCAAACAGGCGCTGCAGAAAGTTGAAAACGTCCGGAAACCGATGCTCTGGGATGCCGACGCGCTGAACCTTCTGGCAATCAATCCGGATAAACGTCACAATCGCATCCTGACGCCACACCCTGGCGAGGCCGCGCGGCTGCTAAATTGCAGCATCGCAGAAATTGAAAGCGATCGCTTACTTTCTGCGCAACGTCTGGTACAACGTTACGGTGGTGTTGTCGTTTTAAAAGGGGCGGGAACCGTTGTAGCCTGTGAATCAGGCGCGCTGGGCATTGTTGATGCCGGCAATGCGGGCATGGCGAGCGGCGGTATGGGGGATGTACTCTCCGGTATTATCGGTGCGTTGCTCGGACAAAAACTCCCCCTTTACGATGCCGCCTGCGCGGGTTGTGTAGCCCATGGCGCAGCAGCCGACAAACTTGCCGTTCAGTACGGCACGCGCGGTATGCTGGCCACCGATCTTTTTGACACGCTGCGGCGTGTTGTAAACCCGAATGTGATTGATGTAGAAAATGACTAATCGAGTGATTCCATTACCTGACGAGCAGGCCACTTTAGCACTGGGTAAACGTCTGGCAGAGGCTTGCCAGGGCGCAACGGTGATTTATCTGTATGGCGATCTGGGCGCGGGGAAAACGACCTTTAGCCGCGGTTTTTTACAGGCGCTAGGCCACAAGGGTAACGTAAAAAGTCCCACTTACACCCTGGTTGAGCCCTACACGCTTGAAAATTTAATGGTTTACCATTTCGATCTGTACCGTCTTGCGGATCCCGAGGAGCTGGAATTTATGGGGATCCGCGACTATTTTGCCAACGACGCCATTTGCCTGGTGGAGTGGCCGCAACAAGGTGCGGGTGTCTTGCCTGACCCGGATGTCGAAATCCACTTAGATTACCAGGCGCAAGGGCGTGAGGCTCGCATCAGCGCAGTCTCCTCATCAGGCAGTTCCCTACTGGCGCGTTTAGCCGGTTAAGCGAAGGGATGACGGGATGTTTAATCGCGTTAAAAATTGGTTATTAGCAGCAACGGTATTGCTTTGTGCACAAGCCGGAGCGGCCACACTTTCGGATATTCAGGTGTCGAATGGCGATAGCCAGGCGCGGATTACCTTCAGTTTTATGGGCGATCCTGAATATGCTTTTTCACAGCCTGATAGCCGCAGCGTGGCGCTGGATATCAAACAGACGGGCGTGATTCAGGGGCTGCCGCTGCAATTCAGTGGTAACAATCTGGTGAAAACCATCCGTTCGGGAACACCGAAGGATGCCCAGTCGCTGAGGCTGGTGGTCGATCTTACGGAAAAGGGTAAAACCCAGGCGGTGAAGCAGCAGAACGGTGCGAACTACACCGTGGTCTTCACCATCAAAGCCGATACGCCGCCACCGCCACCACCGCCGGTTGTCGCGAAACGCGTGGAGACCCCCGCTTACACGCCACGGCCCGCAGAGCCTGCCCGTAACCCATTCAAATCGGGCAGCGATCGTATCACCACCGTGACCAGCAGTAATACCGCGACCCGGCCTGCGTCCAGTGCGCGTCGTGCCGTCACGGGCGATAAAGTGATTATTGCTATCGATGCCGGCCACGGTGGGCAGGATCCAGGGGCGATAGGCCCTGGCGGTACGCGTGAGAAAAACGTCACTATCGCTATTGCCCGTAAGCTGCGTACGCTGCTGAATAATGACCCGATGTTTAAAGGCGTGCTCACCCGTGACGGCGACTATTTCATCTCTGTGATGGGGCGCTCTGACGTGGCGCGTAAACAGAATGCGAACTTCCTGGTCTCTATTCATGCTGATGCCGCGCCAAACCGGAGTGCGACGGGGGCTTCGGTCTGGGTGTTGTCCAACCGTCGCGCCAACAGCGAAATGGCGAACTGGCTGGAAGAACATGAGAAACAGTCCGAGCTGTTAGGCGGGGCGGGCGATGTGCTGGCAAACAGCCAGTCCGATCCTTACCTTAGCCAGGCGGTTCTCGATTTACAGTTCGGCCATTCTCAGCGCGTCGGGTATGATGTGGCCACTAACGTACTGAGCCAGTTAGACGGTATCGGATCCCTGCACAAGCGTCGCCCTGAGCATGCGAGTCTGGGCGTACTGCGCTCGCCTGATATCCCTTCCATTCTTGTAGAGACCGGGTTTATCAGTAACAACGGCGAAGAGCGTCTGTTAGGCAGCGACAGTTATCAGCAGCAAATTGCCGAGGCGATTTATAACGGGCTGCGCAAGTATTTCGATGCCCATCCACTGCAGTCTGCGCCGCAGGGTGGTGTCGGACAGACCGCCAGTGCCGAACTACCGGGCGGGATAACCGCCACTAACTAAGGAGCATTCATGCCGATTCAGGTTCTGCCGCCGCAGCTTGCGAACCAAATCGCCGCCGGCGAGGTGGTAGAGCGCCCGGCATCGGTCGTGAAAGAGCTGGTTGAAAACAGCCTTGATGCGGGGGCCACCCGCATTGATATCGATATTGAACGCGGTGGGGCCAAGCTGATCCGCATTCGCGATAACGGCTGTGGCATCAAAAAAGAGGAGCTGGCGCTGGCGCTGGCGCGTCACGCCACCAGTAAAATTGCCTCGCTTGACGATCTTGAAGCCATAATCAGCCTCGGTTTTCGTGGTGAAGCACTGGCCAGTATCAGCTCCGTCTCCCGCTTAACGCTGACCTCACGTACGGCTGAGCAGCAAGAAGCCTGGCAAGCCTATGCGGAAGGACGCGACCAGGACGTGACGGTAAAGCCTGCGGCTCACCCGGTGGGGACCACGCTGGAAGTATTAGATCTCTTTTACAACACGCCGGCGCGTCGCAAGTTTATGCGCACTGAAAAAACCGAATTCAGCCATATCGATGAGGTCATTCGCCGCATCGCGCTGGCGCGTTTCGACGTGACTCTCAACCTAAGCCATAACGGTAAAGTGATGCGGCAATACCGCGCTGTCGCACAAGGCGGGCAGAAAGAGCGCCGTCTTGGTGCCATCTGCGGTACGCCATTCCTTGAACAGGCTCTGGCCATCGAATGGCAGCATGGGGATTTAACCCTGCGCGGCTGGGTGGCCGATCCTAAAGTAAGCAGCGCCGCGTTTGCCGAAATTCAGTACTGTTACGTCAATGGCCGTATGATGCGCGACCGGCTGATCAACCACGCCATCCGTCAGGCCTGCGAAGACAAGCTGGGCGCCGATCAGCAGCCTGCTTTTGTACTCTATCTGGAGATCGACCCACATCAGGTAGACGTCAACGTTCATCCCGCCAAACATGAAGTGCGTTTTCATCAATCCCGGCTGGTGCATGATTTTATCTATCAGGGCGTATTGAGCGTGCTGCAACAACAGGCCGAGCCTGCATTACCGTTGGCAGACGAGCCCGTTGCACCCCGTGCGATACCTGAAAACCGGGCCGCTGCAGGACGTAACCAATTCGCCGAGCCGGTGGTGGCCAAAGCGCCATCTGCACCGGGGTATGCGGCCAGCGACAAAGCGTCGCGCGCGACGGGAGCAAACTACCCGCATGCGCATACGGGATACCAGAAACAGCAGGGAGCCAATTATCGCAAGCTGTTGGAAACCCCACCGGTTGAAAGACGTAGCGCCGATGTCGCGCCGACGGCCGACACGCTGGAAGGACACAGCCAGAGTTTTGGCCGCGTGTTGACGATAGTCGCCCCGGATATCGCTCTTCTGGAGCGCGACGGTAAGCTGGCGTTGCTGGCACTGCCGGTGGCGGAGCGCTGGCTGAAACAGACGCAGTTAACCCCTGGCGAACATCGCGCCTGTGCGCAACCGCTATTAATCCCGGTGCGTTTAAAGATAACCCCGGAAGAAACCCGGGTATTACAGCGTTTCCAGCCCCTGTTGGCAGAAATGGGCATAGAAACGGCAGTAGAGGCCCAGCATGTGACCCTTCGCGCGGTGCCTTTACCCTTACGCCAACAAAATTTACAAAACTTGATTCCTGAACTGATAGGCTACCTGGCGCAGCAAACGACCTTTGATGCAGCCAATACGGCACAGTGGATCGCACGCCATCTGGCCAGCGATCATCCTGTGTGGAGTATGGCGCAGGCCATCACCGTGCTGGCGGAGGTAGAACGCCTCTGCCCGCATCTGGTGAAAGCGCCGCCGGGCGGTTTATTACAACCTGTTGATTTACAATCGGCGAAGAACGCCCTGAAAGATGAGTGATGTAAGTAAGACTGGCCTGCCTAAGGCGATTTTTTTGATGGGGCCTACGGCCTCAGGCAAGACGGCGTTAGCCATTGAGCTACGTAAAGTTTTGCCAGTAGAGTTGATCAGCGTGGATTCCGCCCTCATCTACAAAGGGATGGATATCGGCACGGCAAAGCCCAGCGCCGAGGAGCTGCGCGCGGCTCCACACCGTTTATTAGATATTCTTGACCCGGCCCTGGCGTACTCGGCGGCAGATTTCCGCCGCGATGCGCTGGCAGAGATGGCCAGGATCACCGAGGCGGGGCGCATTCCGCTTCTGGTGGGCGGAACTATGCTCTATTTCAAGGCGTTACTTGAAGGGTTATCGCCATTGCCGTCGGCAGACCCGGCGGTAAGAGCAAAGATTGAGCAGCAGGCAGCAGAGCAGGGATGGGGCGCGTTGCACCAACAACTGGAACAGATCGATCCGGTTGCTGCGGCACGTATTCATCCAAATGATCCGCAAAGGCTTTCCCGGGCACTGGAAGTTTTTTTCATTTCGGGTAAAACTTTAACGGAACTGACGCAAACGTCAGGAGAGGCTCTGCCGTATCAGGTGCATCAGTTCGCCATCGCCCCGGCGAGCCGTGAACTGCTCCATCAGCGAATTGAGCAGCGTTTTCATCAGATGTTAGCTTCAGGTTTTGAAGCAGAAGTGCGGGCGCTTTTTGCCCGTGGAGATTTGCATACGGACATGCCTTCCATTCGTTGTGTCGGTTATCGCCAGATGTGGTCATACATTGAAGGCGAAATATCTCATGATGAAATGGTTTATCGAGGTGTTTGCGCCACGAGACAGTTAGCGAAGCGCCAGATCACCTGGTTGCGCGGTTGGGAAGGTGTTCATTGGTTAGACAGTGAAAAACCGCAACAAGCGTTCAACGAAGTATTACAGGTTGTTGGTGCTATCACGGACTGAATGTGTACAATTGAGACGTATCGTGCGCAATTTTTCAGAGTCGCAAGATTCTAAGTACAAAACAAGCATATAAGGAAAAGATAGAATGGCTAAGGGGCAATCTTTACAAGACCCGTTCCTGAACGCACTGCGTCGTGAACGTGTTCCAGTTTCTATTTATTTGGTGAATGGTATTAAGCTGCAAGGTCAGATTGAGTCTTTCGATCAGTTCGTGATCCTGTTGAAAAACACGGTCAGCCAGATGGTCTATAAGCACGCGATTTCTACTGTTGTTCCGTCTCGTCCGGTATCTCATCACAGCAATAACGCAGGCGGCGGTTCCAGTAACTACCATCATGGCAGCAACGCGCAGGGTTCTTCAGCGCCTGCGCAGGACAGTGAAGAGACCGAATAAGGTTTCTGGCTGTTTTTTCCACGTCGGGGAGCCAGGTTTTCTGTGTTCCCCGCTGATCTTTTTTAAGGGGTTTACGCTTGTTTGACCGTTATGATGCCGGTGAGCAGGCGGTGCTGGTACACATCTATTTTTCGCAAGACAAAGATATGGAAGACCTCCAGGAGTTTGAATCTCTGGTCTCTTCCGCCGGTGTCGAAGCAATGCAGGTGATTACCGGTAGCCGTAAAGCGCCGCACCCAAAGTATTTTGTTGGTGAAGGTAAAGCAGTTGAGATTGCGGATGCCGTAAAAGCGACTGGTGCTTCAGTCGTGCTATTTGATCACGCCCTGACCCCAGCCCAGGAACGTAACCTGGAGCGCCTGTGCGAATGCCGTGTTATCGACCGTACAGGTTTGATTTTAGACATCTTTGCCCAACGTGCACGTACCCATGAAGGGAAATTGCAGGTTGAGCTGGCGCAGTTGCGCCACCTGGCCACGCGTCTGGTGCGCGGCTGGACACACCTTGAAAGACAGAAAGGCGGGATCGGTTTGCGTGGCCCGGGTGAAACCCAGCTCGAAACCGACCGTCGCTTATTGCGTGGCCGTATAACCCAGATCCTCTCACGGCTGGAAAGAGTCGAGAAGCAGCGTGAGCAGGGGCGACGTTCCCGAATGAAAGCCGATATCCCAACGGTTTCGCTTGTCGGTTATACCAACGCCGGTAAATCCACCCTGTTTAACCAGATCACCGAGGCCCAGGTTTACGCCGCAGACCAACTTTTTGCGACCCTGGACCCAACGCTGCGCCGCATTAACGTGGCGGATGTGGGGGAAACCGTACTGGCGGATACCGTAGGGTTTATCCGTCATTTGCCACACGACCTGGTGGCGGCGTTTAAAGCCACCCTGCAGGAGACGCGTCAGGCGACCCTGCTACTGCACATAATTGATGCTGCGGATGTCCGCGTGCAGGAAAACATCGATGCAGTTAATACCGTGCTTGAAGAGATAGACGCGCATGAGATCCCATCGCTGCTGGTGATGAATAAGATCGACATGCTGGATGACTTCGAGCCCCGTATTGACCGTGATGAAGAGAATAAGCCGATTCGGGTCTGGCTTTCAGCCCAGACCGGTGTTGGTGTGCCACTGCTTTTCCAGGCTTTAACAGAACGTCTCTCCGGTGAGGTGGCTCAGCATACGCTGCGCCTCCCGCCACAGGAAGGCCGACTGCGCAGCCGTTTTTATCAGCTTCAGGCGATAGAAAAAGAGTGGATGGAGGATGACGGCAGCGTGGGGATGCAGGTGCGTATGCCGATCGTTGACTGGCGTCGCCTCTGCAAACAAGAACCTGCGCTGGTGGACTACGTCGTCTGACCAGAAAAGGTTTACACAAGGCCTGAAAAAATTCGCCCTTGCATAACAAATATGGAGCATATACATGGCGTGGAATCAGCCCGGTAATAACGGACAAGACCGCGACCCGTGGGGAAGCAGCAATAATCAAGGCGGCAACTCTGGGGGAAATGGCAACAAAGGTGGTCGCGAGCAGGGGCCGCCGGATCTGGATGATATCTTCCGCAAGCTGAGCAAAAAGCTCGGTGGTCTTGGCGGCGGTAAAGGCACTGGCGGCGGTACTGGTCAGGGGCCGCGTCCTCATATGGGTGGCCGTGTGGTCGGGATTGTTGCCGCCGCTGCGGTAATCATCTGGGCAGCCAGCGGGTTCTACACCATTAAAGAAGCGGAGCGTGGCGTGGTTACCCGTTTTGGTAAGTTCAGCCATCTGGTTGAGCCGGGCCTGAACTGGAAACCCACCTTTATTGATAACGTCACTGCGGTGAACGTTGAATCGGTGCGTGAGCTGGCAGCCTCTGGCGTGATGCTGACGTCTGACGAAAACGTGGTGCGCGTTGAGATGAACGTGCAGTACCGCGTGACCGATCCGAAGAACTACCTGTTTAGCGTCACCAGCCCCGACGACAGTCTGCGTCAGGCGACCGACAGCGCTCTGCGTGGCGTTATCGGTAAATACACCATGGACCGCATTCTGACCGAAGGTCGTACCGTTATTCGTAGCGATACCCAGCGTGAGCTGGAAGAGACCATCCGTCCTTACAACATGGGTATCACCCTGCTGGACGTCAACTTCCAGGCTGCGCGTCCGCCGGAAGAGGTGAAAGCGGCGTTTGACGATGCGATTGCCGCTCGTGAAAACGAACAGCAGTACATCCGTGAGGCTGAAGCGTACACCAACGAAGTTCAGCCGCGTGCTAACGGCCAGGCACAGCGTATTCTGGAAGAGGCTCGCGCGTACAAGACCCAGACCATCCTTGAAGCTCAGGGTGAAGTGGCTCGTTTCGCGAAGATTCTGCCGGAGTATAAAGCTGCACCGGAAATTACCCGTGAGCGTCTCTATATTGAGACCATGGAGAAAGTGCTGAGCCATACCCGTAAAGTGCTGGTTAATGATAACAAAGGTGGCAACCTGATGGTTCTGCCGCTGGATCAGATGCTGAAGGGCGGTAACGCGCCTGCGGCGAAAGATAGCAATAGCGGTGCAAACAGCATGCTACGTCTGCCACCGTCTTCATCAGGTAATTCCAGTGCGAATACAACCTCTACGAACGAGGGTGACATCATGGACCAACGCCGCGCTAACGCGCAGCGTAACGACTACCAGCGTCAGGGGGAATAACGATGCGTAAGTCAGTTATTGCGATCATTGTCATCGTGCTGGTCGTGCTTTATACCTCTATCTTCGTCGTGAAAGAGGGCGAGCGTGGGATCAAGTTCCAGTTCAGCAGCGTTGTGCGCGACGGCGACAAAAAGCCGCTGATCTATGAGCCAGGTCTGCACTTCAAGGTGCCTTTCATTCAGTCCGTTAAGACGCTTGATGCGCGTATCCAGACCATGGATAACCAGGCCGATCGCTTCGTGACGAAAGAGAAAAAAGACCTGATCGTTGATTCCTATATCAAATGGCGTATCAGCGACTTCAGTCGTTACTTCCTGGCCACCGGCGGCGGCGACGTCTCCCAGGCGGAAGTGCTGCTGAAACGTAAGTTCTCTGACCGTCTGCGTTCTGAGATTGGTCGTCTGGATGTGAAAGACATCGTGACCGACTCCCGTGGTCGTTTGACCTCGGAAGTGCGCGATGCGCTGAACTCCGGCTCTGCAGGCACCGAAGACGAGGTAGAAACCCCGGCGGCGGATGACGCAATTGCCAAAGCCGCTGAGCGTGTTCAGGCTGAAACCAACGGCAATGTGCCGGTGATCAACCCGAACAGTATGGCTGCGCTGGGTATCGAGGTGGTGGATGTGCGTATTAAGCAGATCAACCTGCCGACCGAAGTCTCTGAGGCTATCTACAACCGTATGCGTGCTGAGCGTGAAGCGGTCGCCCGTCGTCACCGTTCACAGGGTCAGGAAGAGGCTGAAAAGCTGCGCGCAGCCGCAGACTATGAAGTCACCAAAACCCTGGCTGAAGCAGAACGTCAGGGCCGTATTCAGCGTGGTGAAGGCGATGCCGAAGCGGCGAAGCTGTTTGCGGATGCGTTTAGTCAGGATCCAGACTTCTACGCCTTTATCCGTAGCCTGCGTGCTTACGAAAACAGCTTTAAGAGCAACCAGGACGTTATGGTTCTGAGCCCGGATAGCGATTTCTTCCGGTATATGAAATCACCGGCTGCAAACTAACAGGTTCAGCAGCTGATGAAATAAAAATGGCGCCTCATTGAGGCGCCATTTTTGCTTAAGGTTAAATTTTAAGCGGTAGTGCTAACGTTAGCTCTGAAGAGCTTAGTGAAGAAAGAACCTGTTTTAGGCAGTGCAGACAACGAAGTTTCGATAAAACCGCCAATGGTTGAACCCAGAGACGTTCCCACTTCTGTACCCAGATCCGGCGCAAAAATACCCAGATTGACTCTACCGATCAGCGGCAGATCAACATTGAGCATATCGCTGGCCGTTGACCACAATGCGGTGCCAAATTGCCCGCCCAGCGTTGCCAGACCATCCTGCAGCCAGCCTGCGCCGCTAACGAGTTCGAGCTCAATTACGGTTAATTCTTTCATGATAATCATCCTAATTATGTTGTTATTACGCGACCCTCCGGTTGCGCATGAGGGATGGTGACAACTTTTAAAATATCCAGCAATACGATGAGATTATGAATTTTATTTCACATCTTGAATCACATATTCCGGCGGTCACAGATGAAATAGCCGTACAGAGATGCAGGACAATACGATGCGCCTGAGTCTGACTAGTGATCAAAGCCAGCTGATTACACAACATATTGAGGTAATCGTTTAACTCTCTGCAAATCGGCCCATATCGCCGAAATTTGTATACAAAAAAAGCTGAACATCAACAAAACCGATGGTAGAATCCATTTTTAAGCAAACGGTGATTTTGAAAAATGGGTAACAACGTCGTCGTACTGGGCACCCAATGGGGTGACGAAGGTAAAGGGAAGATCGTTGATCTCCTGACTGAACGCGCTAAATATGTTGTACGCTACCAGGGCGGTCACAACGCAGGTCATACTCTCGTAATCAACGGTGAAAAAACCGTCCTCCATCTTATTCCATCAGGCATTCTTCGTGACAATGTGACCAGCATCATCGGTAACGGTGTTGTGCTGTCTCCTGCTGCCCTGATGAAAGAGATGAAAGGCCTGGAAGACCGTGGTATCCCGGTGCGTGAGCGCCTTCTCCTCTCTGAAGCATGTCCGCTGATCCTCGACTATCATGTCGCGCTGGATGTGGCACGTGAGAAAGCACGTGGTGCGAAAGCGATTGGTACTACTGGTCGTGGTATCGGCCCAGCCTACGAAGACAAAGTAGCCCGTCGCGGTCTGCGCGTTGGCGACCTGTTCGACAAAGCCACCTTCGCTGAAAAGCTGAAAGAGGTGATGGAATATCACAACTTCCAGCTGGTGAATTTCTATAAAGCTGACGCCGTTGACTACCAGAAAGTGCTCGACGACGTGATGGCGATTGCCGACATCCTGACCGGTATGGTTGTTGATGTCTCCGATCTGCTGGATCAGGCGCGTAAACGTGGCGACTTCGTAATGTTCGAAGGCGCACAGGGTACGCTGCTGGATATCGACCACGGTACCTATCCGTACGTCACCTCCTCTAACACCACCGCAGGTGGCGTGGCGACCGGTTCTGGCCTGGGTCCGCGTTATGTGGATTACGTTCTGGGGATCATCAAAGCTTACTCCACTCGCGTGGGTGCAGGTCCGTTCCCGACCGAGCTGTTTGATGAAACCGGCGAGTTCCTTTGCAAGCAGGGTAACGAATTTGGCGCGACCACTGGTCGTCGTCGTCGGACCGGCTGGCTGGACGCTGTTGCAGTGCGTCGTGCAGTACAGATCAACTCCCTGTCTGGCTTCTGCCTGACCAAACTGGACGTCCTGGACGGCCTGAAAGAGGTTAAAATCTGTGTGGGCTACCGCATGCCAGATGGCCGCGAAGTGACCACCACGCCGCTGGCGGCAGATGACTGGGAAGGCATTGAGCCAATTTACGAAACCATGCCGGGCTGGTCCGAAACCACCTTCGGCGTGAAAGAGCGTAGCGGCCTGCCACAAGCAGCGCTGGACTACATCAAGCGTATTGAAGAACTGACCGAAGTGCCGATCGATATTATCTCTACCGGCCCGGATCGTAGTGAAACGATGATTCTGCGCGATCCGTTCGACGCATAAGACGCGTTTCTGCAAGCCTGTTGGGTAACCTGCAGGCTTGCAACCCCGGTTTTTGTCCTCTCTTTCCCGCTTTTCACCCCGCTTCAGTTTAAATAAATTAGCCGCTTACCATCTGGCTGGTTTATCATCAATAGTGAATATCTCTGCGGTTATACCGCGTTTTGCCCTTTTCCTGAGGTTGATGTGCAGTTAACAAGTTTCACCGATTACGGATTACGTGCGCTGATCTATATGGCGTCATTACCCGAAGGACAGATGACCAGTATCTCTGAGGTGACAGAGGTCTACGGCGTGTCCCGTAATCATATGGTCAAAATAATCAATCAACTTAGCCGTGCCGGATATGTTGCTGCCGTCCGCGGGAAAAATGGCGGGATCCGCCTCGGCAAACCGGCACAGAGTATTCGTGTTGGAGATGTGGTACGAGAGCTGGAACCCTTGTCGCTGGTGAACTGCAGCAGCGCGTTCTGCCATATCACACCCGCTTGTCGCCTGAAACAGGCGCTTTCTACGGCCGTGCAAAGTTTTCTCAAGGAACTGGATAACTATACGCTGGCCGATTTGGTTGAAGAGAATCAACCGCTTTATAAATTATTGCTGGTGGAATGAAGAGAATATCCACCGGAGATGACAACGGAGGAACCGAAATGTCACAAGATCCTTTCCAGGAACGCGAAGCCGAAAAATACGCGAATCCTATCCCCAGCCGCGAGTTCATCATTGAACACTTAACTAAACGCGAAAAACCCGCCAATCGTGAAGAACTTGCCGTTGAACTCAATATTGAAGGTGAAGAACAAATAGAAGCCCTTCGCCGCCGCCTGCGCGCCATGGAGCGTGACGGTCAACTGGTCTTTACGCGGCGCCAGTGCTACGCACTGCCTGAACGTCTCGATCTGCTGAAAGGGGTGGTGATTGGCCACCGCGACGGCTTCGGGTTCCTGCGCGTTGAAGGCCGCAAAGATGATCTCTATCTCTCATCTGAACAGATGAAGATGTGTATTCATGGCGATCAAATCCTGGCGCAACCGCTGGGTGCAGACCGTAAAGGCCGCCGGGAAGCGCGCGTAGTGCGCGTGCTGGTACCAAAAACCAGTCAGATCGTAGGTCGTTACTTTACCGATGCGGGCGTGGGCTTTGTCGTACCCGATGACAGCCGCCTGAGCTTTGACATTCTGATCCCGCCGGAAGAGGTGATGGGCGCGCGCATGGGCTTTGTGGTGGTGGTTGAACTCACCCAGCGTCCAACCCGCCGTACCAAAGCGGTAGGTAAAATTGTTGAAGTGCTGGGCGATAACATGGGTACCGGCATGGCCGTTGATATGGCGCTGCGCACCCATGAGATCCCTTACGTCTGGCCAACCGCCGTTGAAGAGCAGATCAAAGACCTGAAAGAACAGGTGCCAGAAGAGGCCAAGGCTGGACGCGTCGATCTGCGCGACCTGCCGCTGGTCACTATCGATGGTGAAGATGCCCGCGACTTCGATGATGCCGTCTACTGTGAGAAAAAACGGGGTGGCGGCTGGCGTTTATGGGTCGCTATCGCGGACGTAAGCTACTACGTCCGGCCGAATACGCCACTGGATAACGAAGCGCGTGGCCGCGGTACGTCGGTCTATTTCCCGTCGCAAGTGGTGCCGATGCTGCCGGAAGTCCTCTCAAACGGTCTCTGCTCGCTGAACCCGCAGGTTGACCGGCTGTGCATGGTCTGTGAGATGACCATCTCCACGAAGGGGCGCCTGACAGGCTACAAATTCTACGAAGCGGTGATGAGCTCGCACGCACGTCTGACCTACACCAAGGTCTGGCATATGCTGCAGGGCGACCAGGAGCTGCGCCAGCAGTACGCGCCGCTGGTGAAGCATATTGAAGAGCTTCATAACCTCTATAAAACCCTGGATCAGGCTCGTGAAGAGCGCGGCGGTATCTCATTTGAAAGTGAAGAAGCTAAATTCATCTTCAATGCCGAGCGCCGTATCGAGCGTATTGAGCAGACTCAGCGTAACGATGCGCACAAACTGATTGAAGAGTGCATGATCCTCGCTAACATCTCGGCTGCACGTTTTGTTGAGAAAGCGAAAGAGCCTGCGCTGTTCCGAATTCATGATAAGCCAACGACGGAAGCGATCACCTCTTTCCGTACCGTGCTGGCAGAGCTGGGCCTTGAGCTGCCGGGCGGCAATAAACCAGAGCCGCGCGATTATGCGGAACTGCTTGAATCCATCAGCGATCGTCCGGATGCCGAGATGCTGCAAACCATGCTGCTGCGCTCGATGAAACAGGCGATCTACGACCCAGAAAACCGGGGACACTTCGGCCTGGCGCTGCAGTCATATGCGCACTTCACCTCGCCGATTCGCCGTTATCCGGATCTTTCGCTACACCGCGCCATTAAGTATCTGCTGGCGCAGGAGCAGGGTCACAAAGGCAAGACCACTGAAACCGGTGGCTATCACTATTCCCTGGAAGAGATGCTGCAGCTTGGGCAGCACTGTTCTATGACGGAGCGCCGTGCCGATGAAGCGACCCGTGAGGTCTCTGACTGGCTGAAATGTGATTTCATGCTGGATCAGGTGGGCAACGTCTTTAAAGGGGTAATTGCCAGCGTGACTGGCTTTGGCTTCTTTGTCCGACTGGATGAGCTGTTCATTGATGGCTTGGTGCATGTCTCCAGTCTGGACAATGACTACTACCGTTTCGATCAGGTAGGCCAGCGTTTGATTGGCGAATCCGGCGGCCAGACCTATCGCCTTGGCGATCGCGTTGAAGTGAAAGTTGAAGCCGTTAATATGGACGAGCGTAAAATCGACTTCAGCTTGATCTCCAGCGAACGTGCGCCACGCAATGTGGGTAAAACCGAGCGTGAGAAGGCGAAAAAAGGCGGAAATGGTAAGGCAGGCGGTAAACGCCGTCAGGCCGGTAAGCGTGTGAATTTCGAGCCTGATAGTGCCTTCCGTGGTGAGAAAAAACAGAAGCCAAAAGCGGCAAAGAAAGAGGCGCGCTCAGAGAAGAAGCCTTCCGCGAAGACGCAGAAAATAGCTGCTGCGACCAAAGCGAAGCGCGCAGCGAAGAAAAAGCAGGCGGAGTAATATTCCCCTCATCCTGACCCTCTCCCTCTGCGGAGAGGGGAAATGTACATTACGAGAACCATCAATGAGTGAAATGATTTACGGCATCCACGCGGTGCAAGCCCTGCTGGAGCGCGCACCGGAGCGTTTTCAGGAAGTTTTTATTCTGAAAGGACGTGAAGATAAACGTCTGATGCCGCTGATTCATGCCCTGGAAGCACAGGGCGTGGTGATCCAGCTGGCGAACCGTCAGTTCCTGGATGAGAAAAGCGAGGGTGCGGTGCATCAGGGCATTATCGCCCGCGTGAAACCGGGTCGGCAGTATCAGGAGAACGATCTGCCGGATCTGATCGCCGAGCTGGATAATCCGTTCTTCCTGATCCTCGATGGCGTAACCGATCCCCATAACCTGGGCGCTTGCCTGCGTAGTGCCGATGCGGCGGGCGTGCATGCGGTGATCGTTCCCAAAGATCGTTCAGCACAGTTGAACGCCACGGCCAAGAAAGTAGCCTGTGGCGCGGCTGAGAATGTGCCGCTGATCCGCGTAACCAACCTTGCACGCACCATGCGTCTGCTGCAGGAAGAGAACATCTGGATCGTGGGCACTGCCGGTGAAGCCGACCATACGCTCTATCAGAGCAAAATGACGGGCCGTCTGGCGCTGGTGATGGGTGCAGAAGGGGAAGGCATGCGCCGTTTAACGCGCGAGCATTGCGATGAGCTGATCAGCATTCCGATGGCGGGTAGCGTGTCGTCACTGAACGTCTCCGTTGCGACGGGCATCTGCCTGTTTGAAGCGGTACGTCAACGCGGGTAATAAACAGCAAGGCCGTCCAGGGGACGGCCTTGCGTGTTTTCTTCCTCTCCCTGTAAGGGCGGGAGGGCATCAGACGGTGCTCACCTCACTCCTCCAGCGACCGTAAATGGTCATCCTTCCTGAGCGTCATAAGAGCCGCGATACTCACCACCGCCGTTGCCATCACGTAGTAAGCCGGAATATCCAGGTTCCCCGTCTCTTTAATCAGCCCGGTAATGATCAACCCGGCGCAGCCCGAAAAAATCGCATTCGACAGCGAGTAGGCCAGGCCCAGCCCCGTATAACGAACGCGGGTCGGGAACATCTCAGAGAGCATGGCCGGCCCCGGTCCTGCCAGCATGCCCACCAGGCCGCCCGCAATCAGCACCACGAGAGCTTTCACCACCAGCGTGCTGGACTCCGCCTGCAAAATCTTCAGTAGTGGCAGGGCGAGAAGCAGTAACAGCACGGTGGCAACCACCATTACCGTCCGGCGGCCAACCCGGTCGCTCAGCATCCCAGCCGGGATAATGGTCAGGGCAAAGCCAATATTCGAAATCACCGCAATCAACAGCGCCTGGTTAAAGCCCGTATGCAGAGCGGACTGCAGATAAGCGGGCATAATCACCAGATAGGTATATCCCGCCGCCGACCAGACCATCACACGACCAATCCCCATGATAATGGCTTTTAGCGTGGCGCCGGTTTCAGCCTGCTGTACTTCCGCCTGCGCCTGCTGCTTAACAAAGCTTGGCGTCTCTTCCATGCTGACCCGCAGCCATAACGCGACGGCACCCAGCGGCAGGGCGATAAAGAACGGGATCCGCCAGCCCCAGTCGTACAACGCCTCGGGCGTAAGTAGCACCGACAGCAGCGCCACAATACCGGCCCCCGCCAGCAGACCCAGCGCAACGGTAAACGACTGCCAGGCACCGTACAGCCCACGCTTGCCACGAGGGGCAAACTCGGTCATCAGCGACACCGCGCCGCCATATTCGCCACCCGCAAACAGCCCTTGCAGAATGCGCAGCCCGGTAATGATCAGCGGTGCGGCAATGCCGATACTGGCATACACCGGCACCAGGCCGATGGCCGCCGTCGCCAGGGTCATCATAATTAAAACGATGATCAGCGTAGGTTTACGCCCGATACGATCGCCAAGGCGTCCAAAAACCACCGCGCCCAGCGGGCGGAAGAAAAAGGCGATGGCGAAAGAGGCATAGGTGAGGATCAGGCTCGTTAGCCCGCTTTCCCCCTCCAGTTGAAAGAAGTTTTTCGCGATGATCGTTGCCAGGAAACCATAGACCGCGAATTCGTACCATTCGATAAAATTGCCAATAGAACCGGCAATCAATGCACGTTTATGTGCGTCCGGCGTATGTTGTGAAGCGTGCATAATCACTCTCTTCTGGAAGGTGGGAATAAATTATTCTATATAAATCGCGGTTTGAAATAGTTTATTCGTACGTTATGTGAGCTGATTCACGAATGATTTCAACGATCTCCTTGCCTTGTGACCCTCCTCCCATGCAGCCGCGGCCAGCTCTGTCCATACTTAGCCTCACTTGCCATTGAAGGAGGGAGACACAATGCACTGGCAGACGCATACTGTTTTTAATCAGCCTTCGCCGCTGAGTAATAGCAACCTGTTTCTTTCAGATCGCGCCCTGTGCGAGGCGGTGAACCGGGAGGGGGCGGAGTGGGATGGGGAACTGCTCGCCAGTATCGGCCAGCAGCTGGGCACGGCAGAGTCGCTGGAGCTAGGGAGGCTGGCTAACGCCAATCCACCGGAACTGCTCCGCTACGACGCCACCGGGGCACGGCTGGATGATGTGCGTTTCCACCCCGCCTGGCATTTGCTCATGCAGGGGCTGTGCGCCAACCGGGTGCATAACCTGGCGTGGGAAGAGGACGCGCGGCGGGGCGCGTTTGTGGCCCGGGCGGCACGTTTTATTCTGCATGCACAGGTAGAAGCCGGAACCCTGTGCCCCATCACCATGACCTTCGCCGCCACGCCGCTATTGCAGCAGAGCCTGCCGAACGCTTTTCACGACTGGCTAACCCCGTTGATGAGCGATCGCTACGACCCTCATCTGGCGCCGGGTAACCAGAAGCGCGGCCTGCTGATAGGCATGGGAATGACGGAGAAGCAGGGCGGCTCAGATGTGCTGAGTAACACTACCCGGGCGGAAAAGTGCAGCGACGGTAGCTATCGGCTGGTGGGTCATAAATGGTTCTTCTCGGTACCGCAAAGCGATGCCCATCTGGTGTTAGCCCAGGCGAAAGGGGGCCTGTCCTGTTTTTTTGTACCGCGCTTTTTACCCGACGGGCTGCGTAACCACGTGCGGCTGGAACGGCTGAAGGAGAAGCTCGGTAATCGTTCAAACGCCAGCACTGAAGCCGAAATGCTGGATGCCACCGGCTGGCTGCTGGGAGAAGAAGGTGAGGGGATTCGCCAGATCCTGAAGATGGGCGGCCTGACTCGCTTTGATTGTGCGCTGGGTAGTCACGGTTTGATGCGCCGCGCCCTGTCGGTGGCGCTCTATCACGCCCATCAACGCCAGACCTTTGGCAAGACGCTAATAAATCAGCCTCTGATGCGGGATGGACTCAGCCGGATGGCGTTGCAGCTCGAAGGGCAGACGGCACTATTGTTCCGTCTGGCACGGGCATGGGATCGCCGCAGCGATGAGCAGGAAGCGCTGTGGGCCAGGTTATTTACCCCGGCGGCAAAATTCAGCGTCTGCAAGGCGGGCATTCCCTTCGTGGCAGAGGCGATGGAGGTGCTGGGCGGTATCGGCTATTGCGAGGAGAGCGAGCTGCCGCGCATTTATCGCGAGATGCCGGTCAACAGTATCTGGGAAGGGTCGGGAAATATCATGTGCCTGGATGTTTTGCGCGTGCTGGCAAAACAGCCTGGCGTCATGGATCTGCTGGCCGACGATTTTGCTGAAGTAAAAGGGCAAGATCGCCATTTCGATCGTAGCTGGCGCCAGCTTCAGCAACGTCTACGCAAACCGCAAGAGGCGCAGGGCAGGGAGATAACCCGGCAGATCTTCCTGCTGGGCGCAGGGGCACAGATGTTGCGCCATGCCTCGCCGCCCATCGCGCAGGCATGGTGCCGTGAAATGCTCGATGCCCGTGGTGGCTCCCTGCTCAGCGAGCAGGTTCAGGAAGACCTGCTCTTACGCGCCACGGGCGGTGTGGCCTGATAACTACAGACGGAACAGACTCACCAGCTCGCTGAGGTGTGAGCCCTTTTCCCGCAGGGTCTGGGCCGTCTGTTCGCTGCGCGAGACGCGATCGGCGTTGATATGGGATGCTTCGCCGATATGAGTCATCGCCAGGTTCACCTGGCCAATCCCTGCTGACTGCTCATGGGAGGCGTGATTGATCTCGGTGACCAGCTGGTTGATGTTGTCGATATGCGTAATGATGCTCTCCATCGCCTGGCGGGTCTGTTCTGAAAGCGCATGCCCTTCGCTCACTTTACTGAGCGTATCGCCAATCAACTGCTCGATCTCTTTTACGGCGTTGGCGCTGCGTGCCGCCAGGGCACGCACTTCCTGCGCGACAACCGCAAAGCCTTTGCCATGTTCCCCCGCACGAGCCGCTTCTACGGCCGCATTTAGCGCCAGGATATTGGTCTGGAAGGCGATGCTCTCAATCACGTGGGTGATAGCTTCGATACGTTTCGATGCGTCGCGAATATCATCCATGGTTGAGACGGCGTTGCTGACGGTCTCGCCGCCCTGATGCACCGCGCGTGACGTTTCACCCACCAGTTGCTGAGTCTGTTCCATATTAGCGGCGTTTTGCTGCACGGTGGCGGCCAGCTGTTCCATGCTGGCGGACGTTTCTTCTACGCTGCTGGCCTGCTTGTTGATCTGCTCAGAGATCTCACCGGTATCAGAAGCCAGCGCAGTGGTGCCCTGGTGGATCTCTCCTGCGGCTTCCCTTACCTGGCGTACGATTTTTTGTAACCCGCCGCCGATGCCGTTGATGGCCGCGATCAGCTGGCCGACCTCATCCTGTCGCGTGGCGGGAAGCATAGCGCGCAGATCCCCGGCGGCATATTGCTCTGCCAGGCCAATCACATCGCGAAGTGGGCGTGAGAGCCAGCGGCGAATAATCATCACGAACAGCAGGGCGAACAGGGCGGAAAGGACAATGCCGGCGATTAAAAACTGATTACGCAGGGTCGTGACGCTGGCCAGCAGCACGCGCTTATCCACTTCCCCTACAATCGTCCAGTTCCAGCCCGGTAGTGGGGTCCAGGCCATAATCAGGGTGCGTCCATCGGCACTCTGGCGCTCCAGGGTGCCGGATTGATCGCTCAGCAGTTGCTGTTGGATGCCATTATCCCACTCCGGCAATTTCCCCTCATTGGTGCTATGGAAGAGATATTGGCCATGGTTCTTGCCATTACTACGATCCAGGACGAAGAAATGGCCACTCTCGCCCAGGCGGCGGCTGAGGATCTTTTCGCGCATAACGTTCCAGGAGTGCGTGATATCGACTCCGACGAAGAGGATAGCGATCACTTGTCCATCGGCACCCTTCACCGGTTGATACTGCGTGATATAGCGCTTTCCGAAGAGCAGGGCCAGGCCGCGATAGACCTCACCTTTGGTTACCGCAGCATAGGCCGGACTGGCGACATCCAGCACCGTACCCATCGCTCTGTCGCCATTCTCTTTACGCAGCGAGGTCGCCACGCGCACAAAATCATTTCCGCTGCGGACAAACAGGGTAGAGATAGCCCCCGTGCGCGCAAGGAAATCATCCGGCGTCGCGTTGTTTTCATGCAGCTCGGACTCACCACCCTTTAGCAGCGGCACGTTCAGGCCGTTAATGGTGCGGCTCTGGCTGGCATCAATGTTCAGCGGCTGGGGCAGAAAAGTTGTGAACAGGCGGGTATAGCTCTCCACCTCTTCGGTGAGGCTGGTATTAAACATCTGCACCATATCCACCACGCCCGTGGCCTGGTTATGCAGATCTTCAACAGCTAAGGTTTCGAGTTTTTTACTGGTGTTGTAACTCAGGAGAAAAGTGAACAGCAAAAAGAGTGTGGCAACACTCAGGCCGGTAAGCAGCGATAGCTTTGTGCCAAGACCTGCACGGCGAAAAAAAGTGATCATAAATTGCTCAGCATTGAAAAGGTATGGCTCTTCAACGGCAGGGCAGGGCTAACATTTACGGGGAAGATGTAACAGGATGTTACGGAAACGTCTCAATGTAGTAACGACAAGGATAACTGATTTGTAAATATTGAAAAGCCACTAATTTTTAGTGGCTTTTCAAAGGCTTTATCACGCGTACAGAATGGCTTGTACCCGCCAGCGATCAACATGAACATCTTCCTGCATCCGGATGATTCGATACCAGGACGCGCCTTGCTCATCGGCTTTCAGGGCGATGACACGTTCGACGTCCTGCTGGCTTCCGGAAATATCATTCACGGAGATCAACCCAATTTCATTCAGTCCTGTCACACAATCTGCGCTGGCAAAATCCGCCGACTGTGCCGTCGTGCTCAACAGCCCTGCTGAGAGCAACAGTGAGGATAAAGCAAGAGTTCGTTTCATCGTTAGCTCCATTCTACGTGTCCCCGGTATCCGCCGGGCAATCCTTCGCAAATAAACTCACTTCCATTGTCACAGTCACGGAGTTTATTGTGGACAGGAAAACGTCTATGGACGCAAAGCAGTGTAAATGTCGTTTAAATACCTTCAGTTATTTACGATACAAAATGGCCTGCGAATACCATTGTCCCGTAATAACGGTTTCATCGACGAGGATGATGACGTAATAATCTGCTTTCGCTGCGGCGGCCTGGGCTTTAATTGCATTTTCCACATCCATCGGCGAACCGCGCTCAAGGGCGGTGATGGTTCCCATACGCTGTAATCCTTCCGTTTGATTACGGCGAATTTCCTGGGGGTGGTCAGCCACTGGCGGAGCGGGTTGGGGCGTGCCTTGTAACACGCTACAGCCGCATGACAGCAACACCAGCAATAAAGCGACAAACTTTCGCATAACCCTATCTCGTTTCCTGATAGCCATAGTGTAGATGCCCGGTAATTTCATTTTGGGGGAATGTTCCCAAACTGTTATCTGTAACGTAAATTTCGAATGAAAATGGTGTGAAAGCGTAATCCACTTCTCAACATTATGAATCACCCCGCGAGTAAGGATCCTCAATGATTGAAGTTAAAACAGAACAGCCTGGAGATTATGAAATATTACAGGCTTTTCCGGCAGGGTTAGGTGAACAGCCTTTGCCGACGATCATTTTTTATCATGGTTTTACCTCCTCTAAGCTGGTGTACAGCTACTTTGCCGTGGCACTGGCGCAGGCAGGGTTTCGCGTAGTGATGCCTGATGCCCCGGAGCATGGCGCACGGTTTAACGGCGATGGGCAGGCGCGGTTAGGGCAGTTCTGGTCCATTTTGCACGGCAGTCTTACCGAGTTCAGCGGGTTACGTGACACGATCTGTCAGGCCGGGTGGGTCGCAGGCGACCGTCTGGCCGTGGCGGGAGCGTCGATGGGCGGGATGACGGCGCTGGGCATTATGACCCGCCATCCGGAGGTGAAATGCGTGGCCAGCCTGATGGGATCGGGATACTTCACCACGCTTGCCCACACGCTCTTTCCACCGCAGGATGAACAGACTCGGGAGGCCGTGCTGGCGCCGTTAGCCCACTGGGAAGTGACCCGGGCGCTGCCCCGGCTGGCAGACCGCCCACTGCTGCTGTGGCACGGCGAGGCGGACGATGTCGTGCCGGCTACGGAGACGTTTCGTTTACAGCAAGCCTTACAGCGCGATGGACTGGATGGCAACCTCACCTGCCTGTGGGAGGCCGGTGTCCGTCATCGCATCACGCCCACGGCGCTGGATGCCACCGTCAGGTTCTTTGAAACGCACCTCTGAGTCTGACGAAGCAGTAAGCACGGCCTGAATACATATCAAGGATAAAAATAAAAAAAGCCCCCGAACCGGGGGCGAATGAAAGGATGACGTTATTTTCGTTGTTGGCTTTCCTGGTGCTAGCGTTAATGCATTACTGATAGATGTCTGCGCTCGCGTGCATATTCCCGTTGCTGCCCGGCTCCCGGGTAAGTATGACGTGATTATAGCGGGCATTCTGCACATCGGCTTCTTGGTTAAGGGCTTGATCTGCTTCACTTTCAGTGGCGAAGTTATGGTTGATATAAATCACGCCTAAGCTCTGCACATCATCCATGTTTCTGGCCTGTCGGCCGTCGATCTGAATGGCTGCCATGGCGTTTGCACTCAGCAAAAGCGCAGCCAGTACCGCTACAGTGATCTTTTTCATGATATGCGCTCCACGACGACATGCTGTGAATCGGTTGTTTCTCTCTCCTTCTGATCCTCGGTTGAGGTTTGATTAAAGTGTAATCTCTTCTGCGGGGGGCATTGACGACCATTTCTGATGCTGTTGTTCAAAAAAACACCGCAATCGAGGCTGTTCAATGTTAAATCACCCACTTAGACCCGCTTTGCCCTTTGTGCGAATTATTTGTGCAATCACCTTGTGTTTAGCGGGGGTCGCAAGTATTATGACGCGTCAATTTTTCAGCCGACCTTTAACACGTTCCTTGCCTCCCCGGGCCTCGGCTGACCCAGACAGGAGGCTGAATAATCCGTAAGGAGCAATTCGATGCGTCATTACGAAATCGTTTTTATGGTCCATCCTGACCAGAGCGAACAGGTTCCGGGTATGATCGAACGCTACACTGGTGCAATCACTGCAGCAGAAGGCAAGATCCACCGTCTGGAAGACTGGGGCCGCCGTCAGCTGGCTTATCCGATCAACAAACTGCACAAAGCTCACTACGTTCTGCTGAACGTTGAAGCTCCGCAGGAAGCGATCGATGAGCTGGAAACTAACTTCCGCTTCAACGATGCCGTTATCCGCAGCATGGTTATGCGTACCAAAAACGCAGTGACCGAAGCATCTCCGATGGTTAAAGCGAAAGACGAGCGCCGTGAGCGTCGCGATGATTTCGCAAACGAAACCGCAGATGATTCTGATGCTGGGGATTCTGAAGAGTAATTTCTGATGACCAACCGTCTGGTGTTGTCCGGTACCGTGTGCAGGACCCCCCTTCGTAAGGTCAGCCCATCAGGAATTCCTCACTGCCAGTTCGTGCTTGAGCATCGTTCAGTGCAGGAGGAAGCCGGCTTTCACCGGCAGGCGTGGTGCCAAATGCCCGTTATTATTAGCGGACACGAAAACCAGGCCATTACTCACAGTATAACGGTCGGTAGCGCAGTAACCGTTCAGGGGTTCATCTCTTGCCACAAGGCAAAGAACGGCCTGAGCAAGATGGTTCTGCATGCCGAGCAGATTGATTTGATAGATTCTGGAGACTAGCCATATGGCACGTTATTTCCGTCGTCGCAAGTTCTGCCGTTTCACCGCGGAAGGCGTTCAAGAGATCGACTATAAAGATATCGCAACGCTGAAAAACTACATCACCGAAAGCGGTAAGATTGTCCCAAGCCGTATCACCGGTACTCGTGCAAAATACCAGCGCCAGCTGGCTCGCGCTATCAAACGCGCTCGCTACCTGTCCCTGCTGCCGTACACTGATCGTCATCAGTAATCGGGCACGGTCCATTAATACGACTTTAAGAGGATAAGGTAATGCAAGTTATTCTGCTTGATAAAGTAGCAAACCTGGGCAGCCTGGGTGATCAGGTAAATGTTAAAGCGGGCTACGCTCGTAACTTTCTGGTTCCACAGGGTAAAGCTGTTCCAGCTACCAAGAAAAACGTAGAGTTTTTCGAAGCACGTCGTGCTGAACTGGAAGCCAAACTGGCTGACGTTCTGGCGGCTGCTAACGCTCGCGCTGAAGAAATCAACGCACTGGGCACCGTTACCATCGCGTCTAAAGCTGGCGACGAAGGTAAACTGTTCGGTTCCATCGGTACCCGCGATATCGCTGATGCAGTTTCTGCAGCAGGCGTTAAAGTGGCTAAGAGCGAAGTTCGTCTGCCGAACGGCGTTCTGCGTACCACTGGTGAGCACGAAGTTGACTTCCAGGTTCACAGCGAAGTATTCGCTAAACTGGTTGTTAACGTAGTAGCTGAGTAATTTTTTACTCTGCTCACGTCGAAGCGCCGGCCTTGTGCCGGCGTTTTGCTTTTTAGCGTCACGTACCACGCTTTAGCGCTTTAAGGGTCGCTATTCTTTGCGCATTCTCAGATAATAAAATGAAACGCGATTTTATTTATGAGATCTGTCATGGATACCCCTCTGCCCACGCCCGTCTTTGCCCGCAAAAATGTTGCCTATGCCTGCGCGACCCTCTGCTGTCTGCTATGGGGAAGCTCCTACCCGGCCATTAAAAGCGGCTATGAACTCTTCCAGATTGCGACCGACGATATCCCTTCTAAGGTGGTGTTCGCTGGCTATCGTTTTCTCTTTGCTGGCCTGCTGCTGTTGCTCTTTGCGCTGGCGCAGCGCAAACCGATCGCCCGCCTGAGCCCACGCCAGTTTGGACAGCTCTCTCTGCTTGGCCTGACGCAGACCACTATTCAGTACATCTTCTTCTACGTAGGGCTGGCGTTCACCACCGGCGTTAAAGGCTCGATCATGAACGCCACCGGCACTTTCTTTAGCGTGCTGCTGGCGCACTTTATCTACCACAACGATAAACTCAGCTATAACAAGACACTCGGCTGTATCCTGGGTTTTGCCGGGGTGATGCTGGTGAACTTCAGTAGCGGCCTGCAGGATTTTAGCTTCGTCTGGCGCGGTGATGGTTTTGTGGTGCTGGCCGCCTTTATCCTCTCCGCCGCCACGCTGTATGGCAAACGCATCTCACAAACCGTGGATCCGACGGTAATGACCGGCTGGCAGCTGGCGATCGGCGGCGCGGTTTTGTTAGCGGGAGGGTATGCGACGGGCGGTACGCTGGAGTTACATAGCTTCAGTGCGCTGGCGATTCTGGGATATTTAACCTTGCTCTCCTCGGTCGCCTTTGCGCTCTGGAGCGTGCTGCTGAAGGTGAACCGCGTCAGTATGATCGCCCCCTTTAACTTTGTGGTGCCGGTGGCCGGGACGTTGCTCTCAGCTCTGTTCCTTGGGGAGAATATCCTGGAGATCAAATACGCCGTGGCGCTGGTGCTGGTCTGTTCGGGGATTTGGTGGGTCAACAAGCGTAGCGCATAAGGCGCTGGCGGCCGGGCGGCGAATTGCGCCCGGCCTGAGGCGTTATTTCACGCGTAAAAACGAGCCGTCCGGCTGGCGGGTAAACAGCACTTGCTGGCCATTCCCTGCGTCAATCGTCAGCCCTGTCACCACGCCGCTGGCGTTCTGACGAATCTGTACCATCTGACCATTCTGCAGGTTACTCAGCGGCTTACCTGCTCCCTCTACCTGTGCCATAGAATAGACATCGGTTGGCGGTAAATTATGGTCGCGGAATAGCTGCGCCAGAGTTTTACCTGGCTCTATCCGGTAACTGCGCCACTGCTGATCAATGCCAGTCGCCTGCTGCGGCTGAGAGGTCGCCGGCGCTGCCGCCTGCTCCTGCGGCTGTTCTTCCTGAATCGGCTGGGGCTCGGCCGGTGCGACCAGCCCCGGATCGTTCGACGGCGTCACCAGCTGAGTTTGCATCGGCTGGCTCTCCGACTGAGGTTGCGATTGCGACTGCATATCAAGCTGTGCGTCCCGGCTCACCGGCGCTGTATCGCCATCGTCACCGGAGGGCAGCAGGAACCCGATAATCATCAGCAGCAGGCCGAGTATGATGCCCCGACGGTGCATCGGCGGCAGCGGGTCCATGAGGCGAAGATCGTCCGGCGCATGCCAGATCCTCGCCAGGGTAGGTTTCAGTTCAAATCGCCCGGGCATGGCTCTCCTCCTGCTCCGCGTCTTTAATCCTGTTCCGGGAAGTATAGTTTGCTAACTGCCTGAAGGGCGTAGCAAAGTGGGCTTCCGTGACACACATTCGGGAATAATCCTGATCCACGCTATTGTTTCTGTTTCGCCGCGATTTGTCATCTTTACTTAAGACAAAGTTTTACCCGTCGGAGCGTGGCTGCTATGCTGCCCGCTACTTTAAATGTGATGGAAGGAAAACCCATGACCACCCCGACTTTTGACACAATCGAAGCGCAGGCGAGCTACGGTATCGGTTTGCAGGTAGGCCAGCAGTTGAGCGAATCTGGTCTGGAAGGACTGTTACCTGAAGCGCTGGTGGCGGGTATTGCCGACGCGCTGGAAGGCAAGCAGCCTGCCGTGCCGGTAGATGTGGTGCACCGTGCGCTGCGCGAAATCCACGAGCGTGCTGATGCCGTACGTCGTGCGCGTTTCGAAGAGATGGCGGCAGAAGGCGAGAAGTACCTGCAAGAGAACAGCCAGCGTGAAGGCGTGAACAGCACCGAATCCGGCCTGCAGTTCCGTGTTATCACCCAGGGCGAAGGCGCTATCCCGGCACGCACTAACCACGTTCGCGTTCACTACACCGGTAAACTGATCGACGGCACCGTTTTCGACAGCTCCGTTGCCCGTGGTGAACCGGCTGAATTCCCGGTTAACGGCGTGATCCCAGGCTGGATTGAAGCGCTGACCCTGATGCCGGTAGGTTCTAAATGGGAACTGACTATTCCGCAGAACCTGGCCTATGGTGAGCGTGGCGCAGGCGCGTCTATTCCGCCATTCAGCACCCTGGTCTTCGAAGTCGAGTTACTGGAAATCCTGTAATCGTCATGCGTTTTTCCTCTCCCTCCGCGGGAGGGGAAAATAGCGTAAAAAGCTATAGTTAGAACTTAATCAACATTTAATGTTGCAAACGCGAATTTTGAGTGTATTTTTGTGAGCTGTTTCGCGCTGTATGAGTGATATGACACTCACTTTCAACATATTATTAACATAATATCTAAATCATAGTATTCATCCCGCCGAATCTTACCTAATATCGATGAGTCCTTAACAAGGGGTCGTCGAATTTTGACGCAATAAAAGGCCAGAAGAGCCTAAACAACACAGACAGGCAATACAGGAAAATTACATGGTAGATCAGGCAAAAGTCATTGCTACAGAAGAGGCATCGACTGAACAATCGCTTCGGCGAAATCTTACAAACCGTCATATACAGCTTATTGCCATCGGTGGTGCTATTGGTACCGGGCTGTTTATGGGCTCCGGTAAAACCATCAGTCTTGCCGGGCCGTCGATCATCTTTGTCTATATGATCATCGGTTTTATGCTGTTTTTTGTGATGCGTGCGATGGGCGAATTGCTGCTCTCGAACCTTGAGTACAAATCTTTTAGCGACTTCGCTTCCGACCTGTTAGGGCCGTGGGCGGGCTATTTTACCGGCTGGACTTACTGGTTCTGCTGGGTAGTTACCGGCATGGCCGATGTGGTCGCCATCACGGCCTATGCGCAGTTCTGGTTCCCCGGACTGTCGGACTGGGTTGCCTCGCTGGCGGTGATTGTTCTGCTGCTGGGTCTGAACCTCGCGACCGTGAAGATGTTCGGTGAGATGGAGTTCTGGTTTGCGATGATCAAGATTGTCGCCATCGTGGCGCTGATCGTGGTCGGGCTGGTGATGGTGCTGACGCACTTCCAGTCACCAACTGGCGTTGAAGCCTCCTTCGCGCATCTGTGGAATGACGGCGGCTGGTTCCCGAAAGGGATTAGCGGCTTCTTCGCAGGGTTCCAGATAGCGGTCTTCGCCTTTGTGGGCATTGAGCTGGTGGGTACCACCGCCGCAGAGACCAAAGACCCGGAGAAATCCCTGCCGCGCGCGATCAACTCTATTCCGATCCGTATCATTATGTTCTACGTATTCGCGCTGATCGTGATTATGTCGGTCACCCCGTGGAGCTCAGTGGTGCCAACCAAGAGCCCGTTCGTCGAACTGTTCGTGCTGGTGGGTCTGCCGGCGGCGGCGAGCCTGATTAACTTCGTGGTCCTGACCTCTGCGGCCTCATCCGCGAACAGCGGCGTCTTCTCCACCAGCCGTATGCTGTTCGGCCTGGCGCAGGAGGGGGTGGCCCCGAGCGCCTTCGCTAAGCTCTCTAAACGCGCTGTGCCGGCGAAAGGCTTGACCTTCTCCTGCATCTGCCTGCTGGGCGGCGTGGTCATGCTGTATGTGAATCCGAGCGTTATCGGCGCTTTCACCATGATCACCACCGTGTCGGCGATTCTGTTTATGTTCGTCTGGACGATCATTCTCTGCTCGTACCTGGTGTACCGCAAACAGCGTCCAGAGCTGCATGCCGCTTCCAAATACAAGATGCCGCTGGGCAAACTGATGTGCTGGGTCTGTATGGCGTTCTTTGTCTTCGTGCTGGTATTGCTAACGCTGGAAGATGATACCCGTCAGGCGCTGATTGTTACGCCGCTTTGGTTCATTGCTCTGGGGCTGGGCTGGATTTTCATCGGCAAGAAACGCATGGCAGGCGTGCGTTAAAAAAAGGCCACCTGCGGGTGGCCAAACTAAACACTCTATCAAGGCGCTCTCAGGCGCCTTTTTTATTCGCCTGCGAGGGCACGCGGGAACAAGACGTTGTTTTCCAGACTGATGTGCTCCATCAGATCGTCAATCATTTCGTTAATACCGTTGTACATGGCGCGCCAGGTTGTACAGGCATCAGCAGGCGGCGTAACGTTATTGGTGGTGTGTTTGATCACTTCCAGCAGCTCGCCGGCTTCATCGTGTTCGCTCTCCATCACGCTGATTGGCCCCATCGCCTGGCTGCCCATCCCTTGTTTAATCATCGGAAAGAGGATCTGCTCTTCTTTCATCATATGGCTGGAGAGTTCCTGGTGCAGCATGGTCAGGTATTTGGCCAGCCCGCGCGGTACAGAGGCTTTGTCCGCATGCACGCGTTCTACTTTAGTTGCCTGCAGAATTAGCTCCGGCAGCTGTTCACGGTGGCGGTCATGGTATCGCACGATGATATGGTCGATGATCTCTGCCAGCGGGGCGCTGCGCCAGTCTTTATCGACAGGCTGCTCGGCCAGTTCCGCCAGCTCGCTCTCGATAACCTCCACGTCCAGCGCCTTACGGGAGGCGGCACGCGCCAGCGTTTGCTTACCGCCACAGCAGTAATCCATATCATATTTGCGGAACAGCGCCGAGGCGCGTGGGATAGAGAGCGCAAGCTCACCTAAAGGTTGGTCGCGGAAGGCCATGGAAGTTACCTCGTCATCAGGAATATAAGGTGTATTTTAAATACATCTTTTATCGCAGGCTATAACCCTTTAGAGGAAGGGGTAAAAAAGAGAGTTAGATCACAAAAAAATACCGGTTTTAACTCCTTGAATGAATGCAGGAAACCAGTTTAGAAACTTTTTAAAGGCGTAGAGAGCGTAAATAAGCGGCGGAGGTTGCCGATATACCCTCCCAGACAATACCTGCAAATATAAAGGCTACGCATGTTTAAACGAATAAAAGTCATTACCCTGCTGATTTCAGTGCTGCTGGCACTCGGGATCATACAGCTGATCTCTGCGGGCATTTTTATCAATGCCCTGAACAACGATAAAGAAAACTTCACGGTTTCTCAGGTCTCCAGCCAGAACGTGGCAGAGTTTACTGACGCGTGGATCAGCCTTAACCAGGCACGCGTGACGCTGAACCGCGGCATGCTCCGTCTGCAAAGCAGCGTAGCGACGCAGATCAACGGCGGGCAGCTGAATGAGCTGGTCAGCACAGCGAAAAATCTGCTGGCAGATGCCCAGGCCCATTACGACAAATACTATGCGTTGCCGGAAACGCCGGGTCTGGATGACAAGCTGTCCAGCCAGCTGGAAGAGCAGTACCGCATCTACTCCGCGACTCTGGCGCAGATGAACGTTCTGCTGGCGCAGGGCAACCTGGAAGAGATGTTCAAACAAAACGCGGAGCAGAAGCAAACCGCGATGCAGAAAGTCTACCGTGAATGGCGTGAGGCGCAGGCCGCGCTTACCGACAAGGGAATTAAGGATAACGAGAGCGACTATAAGCGCATCCTGTGGATCCTCTCTACAATGATGGCGCTGGTCATCGCGACGATTATCTCCAGCTGGATTGCGATGCGCCGCGTGCTGTTGCTGCCGCTGCAGGACGTGATTGATCATATCCGTGCCATTGCGGCGGGAGATTTGACCCAGTCTATCGATCCGTCAGGTAAAAACGAGATGGCGGTGCTGGCGCGCAATGTACACGAGATGCAGACCTCGCTCTCTCGCACCGTTGGTGTAGTACGTGAAGGTGCCGATACCATCTATACCGGTGCGGGCGAAATCTCTGCGGGCAGTAACGATCTCTCTTCCCGTACTGAGCAGCAGGCTGCCTCTCTGGAAGAGACCGCCGCCAGCATGGAACAGCTGACCGCAACGGTGAAGCAGAACGCCGACAACGCACGTCAGGCTTCCCGACTGGCACTGGACGCCTCCTCTACCGCGAAAAAAGGCGGCAGCGTGGTGGAAGGCGTGGTGCGCACCATGGATGAGATTGCCACCAGCTCCAGCAAAATTGCGCAGATCACCAACGTGATTGACGGCATCGCGTTCCAGACCAATATCCTGGCTCTGAACGCCGCGGTAGAAGCCGCCCGTGCGGGTGAGCAGGGGCGCGGTTTTGCGGTTGTCGCCGGGGAAGTGCGTACGCTGGCAAGCCGTAGCGCTCAGGCAGCAAAAGAGATCAAAGCCCTGATCGATGACTCTGGCGAGCGCGTCAGTGCAGGGTCGGCGTTAGTCAATGAAGCCGGCACGACCATGGCGGAGATCGTCAATGCGGTGACGCGCGTCACCGACATTATGGGCGAAATCGCCTCGGCGTCTGATGAGCAGAGCCGTGGCATTGACCAGGTAGGTCAGGCGGTTGCTGAAATGGATCGCGTAACTCAGCAGAACGCCTCGCTGGTGGAGGAGTCTGCCGCCGCCGCCGCCGCGCTGGAAGAACAGGCCGCACGCCTGAACGAAGCCGTGGCGGTATTTAAAATCGCCCGCGGTCAGACGCTGAAAACCCCAGCCACCAAAGCCGCTACGCCGAAGGCAAAACCGGTTGCTACGGTTTCTGAAGCGAACTGGGAAACCTTTTAATCGCTAATTAGCCTTGCGAGACCGGAACGACCGTCGGTTTTTCCGGTTTCGCGCTTACCGCAACCACCACGCCCACCACCAGCAGCGCGATCCCGCCCAGCGTCAATAATGGCGGCAAACTCTGGCGCATCAGGAAGGTATAGAGTAACCCCGCCAGCGTCTCAAAAACGATTAACGGGCCGAGGATCACCGTTGGCAACTTCTGGCTGGCGACGTTCCAGCACAGCGCACCGACCCAGGAACAAAGCACCGCAATCGCCACCATTAGCCCTACAAACAGCCCCGGCCGGGGTCCAAACGGCAGGTCAAACGCCGGCAGTTCGACATTCAGCCACAGGCAAGCCGCGATATAGCCCAGCAATGAGACCGGTAGCGTCACCAGCGCCTGCGCGGTGGCCCACATCATCGGATGTTTATCCGGGTTCTCCCGCAGCCAGCGGGCATTGCGCAGGGCATACCACGCCCAACAGACTACCGACAAAAACGCCAGGATGATGCCAGAGACGTAACGCCAACCGCTGACGTTTACCAGACCATGTCCCAGCTCGGCGACGTTGACACACACCAGCCCCAGCGCAATACAGATCAGCGCCGGCACCATTTTCGACCATGCCAGTTTGCCATCGCGCTGGCTATATAGAAGATTGGCGAAGACCGGGATCACCACCGGCAAGGTGCCAATGATCATGGTCGAGACCGGCGCCCCGGTGCGCTGAATGGCGCTTGCCAGGCAGAGGTAATAGATCAGGTTGCCCATCATGGTGAGGACGAGGGCGGTGAGCCAGTCCCGGCGGGTAAGTTGGCGCAGGCGGGCGCGTCCCAGCCAGGCGAGCGGTAGGGCGATTAACCCCAGCGCCAGGTAACGCCCCATCGACTGCAGCATCGCCGGGTATTCGGGTACGATTAACGGGCCGACAAAAATCAGCCCCCACATCAAGCCTGCAAGCAGGGCATACAACACACCGCTAATCATTTTGTTATCCACATCTTAGAAACCTGCGGTCAGTGTAGAAAGGGAGGCGCGGAGAGTATTGTACGAGGTTGCGCATTAACGCCTCGCCACCTGCTTCTGATAGCGAACCGGGGTGATGCCATAACGGCGGGTAAAGGCCCGGGTCAGGTGCGATTGATCGGTTAAACCGGTGGCGGCGGCCACTTCGGCGGCGGGCATGCCGTGGGTAAGAAAAGCCTTGGCGCGCCACAGGCGAATGGCCATCAGCATCTGGTGCGGGGTGACGTGAAAGTGGGCCTTAAACTGGCGCTGGAAATGATACGGGCTGAGCGCCACCACCTGCGCCAGTTCGTCCAGGGTCAGGGCGTGCATATAGTTGTCGTGCAGATATTCACGCACTCGCTCAAAGCGGTGCGCCCCCTCCTGAATCTGCGGGGCATGGCGAGCCAGCGGCTGGAAAGTCTCAATCAGATCCAGCAGCAACCCTTTCTGAGCCAGCGGATCGTCGGTATGCCACAGGGCGTAGATAAGCTGGCCGATTTGCCGGGAGCGTAGCGGATCGTAACGGGTAACATCGCTAAACCACCAGTGACGTACGCCGGTTACCTCTTCCAGCAGGTCGGGTTCAAGATAAACCATACGGTAACGCCAGCCGCCATCGGTCGCGGACTCGCCGGTATGGATCTCATCCGGGTTCATGGTGACGACAGATTTCTCAGGGGCGAGGTAGTGGGAGCCGCGATAACGAAAGCGCTCGGCACCGGTTTCGATAGTGCCGATACCAAAGGCTTCATGGGTATGGGGTTCAAAGGCATAGCGGGAGATATGGGCATGGTAAAGCTCCACGCCAGGTAGCTGCGCCAGATGGCGAAAGCGGGCGCTGTCTCTCTCATCAATAAACTGTTCAGGTACGCCTTGCACAGCCACACTCCTCACGGGTCATCCTTTCATTATCAGAGATGACCCGTGGGGATGCTACAAAAAATAACCTGTCTTTAACAATTACAGAATCGCTTTGACGCTCTCCGCCAGCGGCGTGGTCGGGCGGCCAATCAGCGCACTCAGGGTATGGCTGTCGTCAAATAGGCCCCCTTTTGAAGCGCCTGTGTCAGAGTCTGCCAGCATCTCCGCCAGCCCGGCCGGCAGGCCCACGCTCTTCAGCGCGGCAGAAAAATCGGCTTCGCTAAGATTCTGGTACTTCACGCTCTTCCCGCTCTGTTTGCTCAGTTCGGCCGCCAGTTCGTTCAGGGTCCAGGCGTTATCACCCGCCAGTTCGTAGACTTTTCCGGCATGGCCCTCTTCGGCGATCACTTTGGCTGCGGCCGCTGCGTAATCTGCGCGGGTGGCAGAGGCGATTTTGCCATCGCCCGCTGAGCCAATAAACACGCCATGCTCCAGGGCAGGCGGCGCGCTGGCAAGATAGTTTTCGGTATACCAGCCGTTACGCAGCAGGGTGAACGGAATACCCGATTCGGCCAGCGCTTTTTCGGTGGCGACGTGCTCAACGTGCAGGCCCAGTGGGGAGGTGTCAGCATGCAGCAGACTGGTATAGGCAATAAATTTCACGCCCGCCGCTTTGGCGGCGTTAATGACGTTCTGGTGCTGTGGTGCGCGCTGGCCCACTTCGCTGGAGGAGATCAGCAGCAGCTTCTCTACGCCCTGCAGCGCGGAGGTGAACGCCGCCTGGTCGGCGTAATCCGCCTGACGCACGTCAAGGCCTTGCTGGCTCAGGGCCCCAGCTTTCGCCGGATTACGCACAATCGCCACAATTTGACTGGCTGGAACGGTTTTCAACAGCTGCTCGATAACATGGTGGCCAAGCTGGCCGGTAGCACCGGTAATTGCGATCATGATGAAGATCCTTCGTTTCAGGAGAGTGTTATGGCACACTAGCACCAACGCTAACTTTTAGTAAGTACGTACAAAAAGGTAAGTATCAAATGGGTCAACAAACGCTCACCGAGCAAATGCGTGATGGCAATCTGTTTGCCGAACAGTGTCCGTCGCGAGAGGTGCTTAAGCACGTTACCAGCCGCTGGGGTGTTCTGATTCTGGTGGCGCTGCGTGAAGGGACCCACCGTTTTAGCGATCTACGACGCAAAATGGGGGGCGTCAGCGAAAAGATGCTCGCGCAGTCACTGCAGGCGCTGGAGCAGGACGGCTTTCTCAATCGGGTGTCATTTCCGGTAGTGCCTCCGCATGTGGAGTACAGCCTGACCCCGCTGGGGATAGAGGTGAGTGAGAAGGTGGCCGCACTGGCCGACTGGATTGAGCTGCATACCCCAGAGGTGATCGGCAACCGGGAAGGGCGCGCAGCCTGAACCCCGGCAGCATAATGCTGCCGGGACAGGGCATTACTTACCTAAATCCAGCTGATAGAGGGCAAAGCCGATCTCGTCATTGCCGACTTTATGCATCGGATACTGGGCTTTCTCTTTAATGAATGCCGCCGCTTTCTCCGACGGTGAGGTTTCAAAGCGAATATCCAGCTTCACATCGCTGTGAATCGGAGCCAGGCGCCAGTTGTTGTCGGCGGCCGGATGGATTGCACCCGACTGCTTCGACTGTTCGCCAATCCACGCCGCCAGTACCGAGCGGTTCTCATCGGGTGAAGCAAAGGCGATATGGCTATCGCCCGTTCCGGCAAATTTCCCGCCGTAGGCACGATAGTTATTGGTGGCGACCAGGAAAGTGGCATTGGGATCGATTGGCTTGCCGTTAAAGGTCAGATGCGTAATACGCTCTGCCTGCGGGTTAATGGTCTGGCATTCGCCGTCATATTTCGCTGGCTGAGTCACATCAATCTGGTAATCCACCCCATCGATCACGTCGAAGTTATAGGTGCGGAAACCGTCCCAGTTAATCAGAGACTGCGGTTTTGTGCTGGTCGGGTCAATCTGGTTAAACTGCCCGGCAGAGCACTCCAGCCACTCCTTCACCTCTTTGCCGGTGGCTTTTACCACCACAAGGGTGTTGGGATAGAGATAGAGATCGGCGGCATTGCGGAAGGTGAGCAGGCCTTTTTCCACCTCAACGTAGCTGGCCGGGTCGTTTTTACGCCCGCCCACTTTAAACGGCGCGGCGGCAGAGAGCACCGGCAGCTTCGCGAGGTCCGGGTCGCCCTGAATAAAGCGCTCGGTATAAGCTTTTTGCGCCATGTTCACCACCTGCACGGTGGGGTCGTCCTGCACCAGTGCCAGGAAGCTGTACATATTGTCGGAGGATTTTCCCACCGGCTTGCTAACGAACTCGCGGGTCGCGTCGTGATCGTGCTTCAGTACCTGCACCAGATCCTTATCTTCGCCTACCAGCGCCTTTTTCGCGGCGGCATCGTAGATGGGGCGCGCTTCCGCTTTCGAGGTGGTGACCTGCCATTTACCGCTGTCGTTATTCAGCACCAAATCCACCACCCCCAGGTGATCGCCCCACATCCCCGGCATGACGGCCGGAATGCCGTTCAACGTCCCTTTGGCGATGTCCGCCCCTTTAATACTGGCGAAATCTTTCCCCGGGAAGACCGCGTGCGCGTGACCAAACAGGATGGTGTCGACGCCCGGCACTTCGCTCAGGTAGTAAACCGAGTTCTCTGCCATCGCCTGGTACGGGTCGGCTGATAGCCCGGAGTGGGCGACTACCACCACCAGGTCAGCGCCTTTTTCGCGCATCTCCGGCACATATTTGCGCGCGGTTTCGGTGATGTCATTCACCGTAACTTTGCCGCTCAGGTTGGCTTTATCCCAGGTCATGATCTGCGGTGGGACAAAACCGATATAGCCAATCTTCAGGGTCTGCTTTTTGCCATCCTGATCGACCACCTCAGTCTCTTTAATCAGGTAGGGGGTAAACAGCGGCTTTTGGGTCTTAACGTCGATGATATTGGCATTAACGTACGGGAATTTGGCGCCAGCGAGGGCCATATGCAGGTAGTCCAGCCCGTAGTTGAACTCATGATTCCCGAGGTTGCCTACGGCGTAATCAAGGGTGTTCAGGGCCTTATAGACCGGGTGAATATCCCCTTTTTTCAGCCCTTTTGCCGCCATGTAATCACCGAGCGGACTACCCTGAATTAAGTCTCCGTTGTCGACCAGTACGCTATTTTTCACTTCGCCACGGGCGGCGTTGATCAGGCTTGCGGTACGTACCAGGCCAAATTTCTCTGTCGGGGCATCTTTGTAGTAATCGAAGTCCATCATGTTACTGTGCAGATCGGTGGTTTCCAGAATACGTAGATCTACCGTCGCTGCCTGTACACTCGCGGCAATCAGCGTCGCCAGGAGCGTTGCACTAAACTTAATCATTGAGGGGTCCTTTTTTTCGATCCAGGCCACAAAAGAATATGTATGTATATTTTTTTGCTTACAGAATTGTGAATCCTGCCAGAAAAAAGGACCGCGAAACCGGAATTGCTTCACAGATAGCGGATTTATTCACAATACGATATAAATAAAACAAAGAGTTATACCCACTGTGATAACAAAGAGGTGGAGAATGTTAGATAAAATTTGTCAGCTCGCACGGGAGGCGGGGGATGCCATCATGCAGGTCTATGATGGCAAGGTGCCGCTCGATGTCGTGAACAAAGTGGATGACTCGCCGGTGACGGCGGCGGATATTGCGGCGCATAGCGTGATTCTAAAAGGCCTGCAGGCGCTGACGCCCGAAATCCCGGTACTCTCTGAAGAGGCACCGCAAAGCTGGGATGAACGCCAGCACTGGCAACGCTACTGGCTGGTGGATCCACTGGATGGGACGAAAGAGTTCATCAAGCGTAATGGTGAGTTCACCGTCAATATCGCCCTGATTGAAAAGGGTAAAGCGGTGCTCGGCGTGGTATATGCGCCGGTGCTGAAGGTGATGTACAGCGCGGCTGAAGGCAAGGCGTGGAAAGAAGAGTGCGGCGTGCGCAAGCAGATTCAGGTGCGGGATGCCAGGCCGCCGCTGGTGGTGATCAGCCGTTCGCACAGCGACAACGAACTGCAGGAGTACTTGCAACAGCTGGGTGAGCATCAGACCACGTCCATTGGCTCGTCGCTGAAGTTCTGTCTGGTGGCAGAAGGGCAGGCACAGCTCTATCCCCGCTTCGGGCCAACCAACATCTGGGATACTGCCGCAGGCCATGCGGTGGCCGCCGCCGCCGGCGCGCATGTTCACGACTGGCAGGGTAAGCCTCTCGACTATACCCCGCGTGAATCGTTCCTTAACCCGGGGTTCCGGGTGTCGCTCTATTGATCGAGCAACTTGTGCAGCAGGGCAGTGACCTGCTGCACCTCATCCTGGCTTAAGCCTCCGTCTTTTGCCCACTGGATGCGTCCCGCTTTATCCAGCACCACAACCGCCGAGCCCTCCTCCTCTAACTGCCACGCTCCGCGTACCACGCCGTTGCTGTCCACGATGAACTGTGACCAGGGGTAGAGCTTTTTATTGCTCTCCAGGCTGCTGCGCACAAACATGCCGGAGCCGGGAATGGCATCATCGGTGTTGACAATGGTGGTCGTTTGATAGCGGTCATGTGGCAAATTTGCGGTCTTGATCGCTTCAATAAGTGTGGCATTTTTCTCTTTTGCGGAGGTGCGACCGGCAATATGCATGACAACTCTCACTTTTCCTGCGAGCTGTGCGCTATTCCAGCTTTTATAGCTAAACTTATTATTGTCGAGGATCAATTCTCCCCGGTCGGCAACGCCCACCGGCGGCACACGTTGCCCCTTTTCAAAATTATGTGCACTGGCCATCAGCGGAAGCATCAGGCAGGCGACTGCCAGAACGTTACGTAGGGTCATGGTTTTTCCTTTTTTATAAATTGCAGGTGATCCGACCACTTGGTCATACGTTTTTAATGATATGTGCGATCGTCTCTGTTTACCCGCAATCCCGGTGCCAGATTGCGGTGGAACGCACATAACTGGACAAAAACGACGGCTTATACTGCCTGTAGGTAAGCTTTGCAAAGAAAATTCTGAATAACTGTCATCAAAAGGTAAATAAACTTATGCACACTGGGTATCACTGATTTTCTGGTCTATAGTCATTGGGCATCAAAATTTGCGCTCTGGAAAGTCGGGCTGAATGTGGCACCGCAAGGGCGTATGATTCGCAGGAGATATTAAAATGAAAATTTTCCAACGCTACAATCCGCTTCAGGTAGCGAAATACGTAAAAATCCTGTTCCGTGGACGGTTGTATATCAAGGATGTTGGCGCTTTTGAGTTCGATAAGGGCAAGATCCTTATCCCAAAAGTGAAGGACAAACAGCACTATTCTGTGATGTCCGAAGTCAACCGTCAGGTTATGCGTCTGCAGACTGAGATGGCTTAACCAACGTGCTATGCAGTAATAAAGAAACGGCTCCCGATGGGAGCCGTTGATGTTTCTGGGACAGCGTTATTCCGACACTTTCTCTTGTGCATCCGGCAGCTTCGGTACCAGCACGGTCGGTTTGTTATCGATGCGGGTCACCAGCAGCTGATCGATACGGTAGTTGTCGATATCCACCACTTCGAATTTAAAGCCTGAGAACTTCACCGAGTCGGTACGTTTCGGGATCTTACGCAGCATAAACATCATAAAGCCGCCGATGGTCTCGTAGTTACCTGACTGCGGGAACTCATCAATGTCCAGAACGCGCATTACATCTTCAATCGGCGTGCCGCCATCGATCAGCCATGAGTTCTCGTCACGCTGAACAATCTGCTCTTCCAGCCCCTGGCCCACCAGGTCGCCCATCAGCGTGGTCATCACGTCGTTCAGCGTGATAATCCCCACCACCAGCGCATATTCGTTCATGATGACCGCGAAGTCTTCGCCCGCGGTTTTGAAACTTTCCAGCGCTTCAGAAAGGGTCAGGGTATCGGGAACGATCAGCGTATTGCGGATCTGCACGCCGCTGTTCAGCGCCAGGCTCTGGTTCGCCAGCACGCGGTTCAGCAGGTCTTTAGAGTCCACGTAGCCGATGATGTGGTCGATATCTTCATTACAGACCAGGAACTTAGAGTGCGGATGTTCCGCTACTTTTTGTTTCAGGCTCTGCTCGTCTTCATGCAGATCGAACCAAATCACGCTTTCACGTCCGGTCATAGAGGACGGCACGGTACGGGATTCCAGTTCGAACACGTTCTCAATCAGCTCGTGCTCCTGTTTACGCAACACGCCAGCCAGCGCACCCGCTTCGACCACCGCGTAAATATCGTCGGAGGTGATGTCATCTTTGCGCACCATCGGCAGTTTAAAAATGCGGAAAATCATATTCGCCAGGCCGTTAAAGAACCACACCAGCGGACGGAACACATACAGACAGAAGCGCATCGGGTTGATGATACGCAAAGCCACGGCTTCAGGCGCAATCATACCGATGCGTTTCGGTGTCAGGTCAGCGAAGAGAATGAACAGACCCGTCACCAGCGAGAACGAGAGAATAAAGCTCAACTGCTCTGAGAGTTCAGGCGAGAAGTACTTCGAGAAGAGAGTGTAAAAGACCGGGGAGAAGGCTGCATCGCCGACGATACCGCCCAGAATTGCTACCGCGTTAAGGCCAATTTGCACCACGGTAAAGAACATACCGGGGTTTTCCTGCATTTTTAAAACGCGATGTGCATTGATGTTACCGTCATCGGCAAGCAGTTTAAGTTTGATTTTACGGGATGCGGCCAGTGAAATTTCTGAAACTGAGAAAAATGCACTCACGGCAATCAGACAAAGTATTACTAAAATACTGTTTAACATATCTTATCCGGCTTTTCGCCAGATCCTCGGAAGGGAAGTTAAGTTTCGTTTGAAGAGATAGTGAAAACCGGTCCGAAGCGGTAGGCCGGTTGTTTCAGCGGCTAGTATAGCGTAAAGCACTGTAAACCCGCCAGAGATCACTTTTTGACCCAACCTTGCAGCAGGCAGGCAAGGTCGGGTCAAGGCAGAACGGTTAGGCCAGCTGAGGAGGCAGGCAGACACCAATACCGCCGATACCGCAGTAGCCGTACGGATTTTTGTGCAGGTACTGCTGATGGTCATCTTCCGCGTAGTAGAACGGCGTGGCCGTCGCGATTTCGGTGGTGACATGACGGGTATCATGGGCATCGATCATCGCTTGCTGGAAGCGTGCCAGGCTATCACGTGCCGCCGCATCCTGCTCCGGGGTCAGCGGGTAGATCGCCGAGCGGTACTGCGTACCGTGGTCATTACCCTGGCGCATGCCCTGAGCGGGATCGTGGTTCTCCCAGAAAACCTGCAGCAGTTGTTCGTAGCTGATCACTGCGGGATCGTACACTACGCGCACCGCTTCAGCGTGCCCGGTCTGGCCGGAGCAGACTTCGCGGTAGGTCGGATTAGGGGTATAGCCACCGCTGTAGCCTGCTGCGGTACTGTAGACGCCGGGCAACTGCCAGAAGAGGCGCTCAACGCCCCAGAAGCAGCCCATGGCGAAGATCGCGATCTCCATGCCTTCCGGGACGTTAGTCATGGAGTGGCCGTTAACGGCGTGCAGGGTGGCGACAGGCATTGGGGTGTTACGTCCCGGTAATGCATCCGCCTGAGCAACAAGGTGCTTTTTATCAAATATACTCACGGTGTGGCCTCCGGGGTAAAGGTATTGGGGTTAAGGTTGTCACGACGCGTTTAATTGAACACAATAATTACGCTGAATGAGTCTAGATTTAAACATAAGAAATATTAGGGTGCTCAGCCATTTTTCAACCCACTAAACGGGTTTTGGGCTCTATGCCGTGATACGCCGCGGAGCGGCACTTCAAATGCTTCCAGGGTGGAAACAAGGATATTCAGGAGAAAACGTGCCAAAGATCCGCCAGTTATGTTTGGTCAGTTTATTGCTGACAAGCGGAGTCGCCAGCGCGGCGAATGTCCGTTTGCAGGTTGAAGGGTTAACCGGTGCGCTGCAAAAAAACGTGCGAGCGCAGCTTTCGACCATCGAAAGTGATGAAGTCACGCCAGACAGGCGCTTTCGCGCACGCGTGGACGATGCCATTCGCGAAGGGTTAAAAGCGTTGGGTTATTACGAACCCACCATCGAATTTGATCTTCGCCCGCCGCCGGCTAAAGGGCGCCAGGTGCTGATTGCCCGCGTCTCGCCGGGCGAGCCGGTAAAAATTGGCGGCACCGACGTGGTGCTGCGCGGTGGAGCGCGTGACGATCAGGATTACATTAAGTTATTGCACGATCGTCCGGCTATCGGCACGGTGCTGAACCATTCCGACTACGAAGGTTTCAAAAAAAATCTCACCCGTGTCGCCTTGCGCAAAGGTTACTTCGACAGCCAGTTTAATAAGAGCCAGTTAGGCATCGCCCTGGACCGGCATCAGGCTTTCTGGGATATCGACTATGACAGCGGCCAACGCTACCGTTTTGGCGATGTCACCTTTGAAGGGTCGCAAATCCGCGACGAATACCTGCAAAACTTAATCCCCTTTAAAGAGGGGGATTTCTATGAGTCAAAAGACCTGGCCGAACTGAACCGGCGTCTCTCCGCCACCGGCTGGTTTAACTCAGTGGTGGTGGCGCCCGAATTCGACAAAGCTCGTCAGAGCAAGGTGTTACCGCTGCACGGCGTGGTCTCACCCCGTACCGAAAACACCATTGAAACCGGGGTAGGTTACTCCACGGACGTCGGGCCGCGCGTTAAAGCGACCTGGAAAAAACCGTGGATGAACTCCTACGGCCACAGCCTGACCACCAGCGCCAGCATCTCGGCCCCGGAGCAGCAGCTCGATTTCAGCTATAAAATGCCGCTGCTGAAAAACCCGCTGGAGCAATATTACCTGCTGCAGGGCGGGTTCAAGCGTACCGATCTGAACGACACCGAGGCAGACTCCACCACCCTTGCCATATCGCGCTACTGGGATCTCTCCAGCGGCTGGCAGCGGGCGATTAACCTGCGCTGGAGCCTCGATCACTTTACCCAGGCGAACGTGACTAACACCACGATGCTGCTCTACCCGGGGGTCATGATTAGCCGTACACGCTCCCGCGGCGGCCTGATGCCGACTTGGGGGGATTCTCAGCGTTACTCGGTGGATTACTCCAATAGCGCCTGGGGCTCGGACGTGGACTTTGTGGTCGTGCAGGCCCAGAACGCCTGGATTCGCACCCTCTACGATCGCCACCGCTTTGTGGTCCGCGGCAATCTGGGCTGGATCGAAACCGGCGATTTCGACAAGGTGCCGCCCGACCTGCGTTTCTTCGCCGGTGGTGACCGCAGTATTCGCGGCTATAAATACAAATCCATCGCGCCGGAAGATAACGAAGGCAAGCTGATCGGGGCCTCGAAGCTGGCCACCGGCTCGCTGGAGTATCAATACAACGTGACAGGTAAGTGGTGGGGGGCGACCTTCATCGACAGCGGCGAAGCGGTGAGCGACATTCGCCGTAGCGATTTTAAAACCGGCGCCGGGGTTGGCGTGCGCTGGGAATCGCCGGTGGGGCCGATCAAGCTCGACTTTGCCGTGCCGATAGGTGACAAAGACAACCACGATCTGCAGTTTTATATCGGTCTGGGGCCAGAATTATGAGTTTATGGAAGAAGATAAGCCTCGGCGTACTGATTTTTATTCTGTTGCTGCTGGGGACGGTGGCCTTCCTGGTGGGCACCACCAGCGGCCTGCATGTACTGTTTAAGGCGGCGAACCGCTGGGTACCGGGGCTGGAAATTGGCCAGGTGACCGGCGGCTGGCGCGATCTGCATCTGAAAAACGTGCGTTACACCCAGCCGGGCGTGGCGGTAAATGCGGGCGATTTTCACCTTGCGGTGAAGCTGGGCTGTTTGCGCGACAGCAAACTTTGCGTCAATGACCTCTCGCTTAAAGACGTCAACGTGGCGATTGATTCGAGCAAAATGCCGAAATCGGCGCCGCCAGAAGAGGAGGACAGCGGCCCGCTGAACCTCTCTACGCCGTATGAAATCGCCCTTTATCGGGTGGCGTTGAACAACGTTAACGTCAAAATCGACGATACCACGGTCTCGGTGATGGACTTCACGTCCGGCCTGCGCTGGCAGGAGAAAAACCTGACCCTGACCCCAACCTCGTTACAGGGGCTCTTGATTGCCCTGCCAAAAGTGGCCGACGTGGCGCAGGAAGAGATTGTCGATCCAAAAATTCAGAAGCCGCAGCCGGAGGAAAAACCGCTTGGCGAGACGCTGAAGGATCTCTTCTCAAAACCGGTTCTGCCGGAGATGACCGACGTTCATCTGCCGCTCAATCTTAACATCGAAGAATTTAAGGGCGAGCAGCTGCGCCTAACCGGTGACACCGACCTGACCGTCTTTAACATGCTGCTTAAAGTCAGCAGCATTGACGGCAACATGAAGCTCGATGCGCTGGATATCGACACCAACCAGGGGAGCGTAAATGCGACCGGTAATGCGCTGCTGCGTGATAACTGGCCGGTAAATATCACCCTTAATAGCGCCCTCAATATCGATCCGCTCAAAGGCGAGAAGGTGAAGCTGAAGGTAGGCGGTGCCCTGCGCGACCAGCTGGAATTTGGCGTTAATCTCTCTGGCCCGGTGGATATGGTGCTGCGCGGCCAGACCCGCCTTGCCGAAGCCGGCCTGCCGCTCAATCTGGAGCTGGTAAGCGAGCAACTCTACTGGCCATTCACCGGTGAGAAGCAGTACCAGGCCGATGATCTGAAGCTGAAGCTCAGCGGCAAAATGACCGATTACACCCTGTCGTTCCGCACGGCGGTGAAGGGCGAAGGTTTACCGCCCGCGACCATCACCCTTGATGCAAAGGGCAATGAGCAACAGGTTAACCTCGATAAGCTCACCGTGGCGGCGCTGGAAGGCAAAACCGAACTGACGGCGCTCCTCGACTGGCAGCAGGCTATCAGCTGGCGTGGTGAGCTGAAGCTGGCAGGTATTAACACGGCAAAAGAGTTCCCGGAGTGGCCATCGAAGCTCGACGGGCTGATCAAAACGCGCGGCAGTCTGTACGGCGGGACCTGGCAAATGGACGTGCCGGAGATCAAGCTGGCCGGCAACGTGAAACAGAACAAGGTCAACGTTGATGGTTCCCTGAAGGGCAACAGCTATCTCCAGTGGACTATCCCGGGGCTGCACGTGGCGCTGGGACGTAATAACGCGGATATCAAAGGCGAGCTAGGGGTAAAAGACCTCAACCTCGACGCCACTATTGATGCGCCCAATCTGGATAATGCCCTGCCAGGGCTAGGCGGTACGGCCAAAGGACTGGTGAAAGTGCGCGGTACGGTAGAGGCGCCGCAGCTGCTGGCGGATATCACTGCCAATAACCTGCGCTGGCAAGAACTCTCCGTGGCCCGCGTGCGCGTAGAGGGCGACGTAAAATCCACCGATCAGATTGCCGGTAACCTGAACCTGCGCGTTGAGCGCATTGCTCAGCCGAGCGTCAATCTGAGTCTGGTGACCCTGGAGGCCAAAGGCAGCGAGAAACAGCACGATCTCCAGCTGCGGGTGCAGGGTGAGCCGGTTGCCGGCCAACTGCATCTGACCGGCAGCTTTGACCGTCAGGCGCAGCGCTGGAAAGGCACGCTGGATAACACCCGCTTTACCACCCCGGTGGGGCCGGTGGCGCTCTCCCGCTCTGTCGCGCTGGATTACCGCAACGCGGAACAAAAAATCAACATTGGCCCGCACTGCTGGACCAACCCGAACGCCGAGCTGTGTCTCCCTCAGGCCGTTGATGCCGGTGCCGAAGGTCGCGCGGTCGTGAATCTGAACCGCTTCGACCTGGCGATGCTGAAACCCTTTATGCCCGAGACGACGCAGGCGAGCGGCGTATTCAGCGGTAAAGCGGATGTGGCGTGGGATACCACCAAACCGGGCCTGCCGCAGGGCAGCGTGACGCTTGCCGGACGAAACGTGAAGGTATCGCAGGAGGTCAATGGTGCACCGCTGCCGCTGGACTTCAGTACGCTCAACCTGCGTGCCGATCTGCACAACAACCGCGCCCAGCTGGAGTGGTTAATTCGTCTGGTCAACAACGGCCAACTCGATGGTCAGGTGCAGATAAGCGATCCACAGGGGCAGCGTAATCTGGGCGGCAACGTCAATATTCGCAACCTCAACCTGGCGATGGTCAACACCATCTTCTCACGCGGCGAAAAGGCGGCGGGGATGCTGAATGCCAACCTGCGCCTGGCGGGGAATGCGCAGAGCCCGCAGCTGTTTGGCCAGATGCAGCTGAACGGCGTGGACATCGACGGTAACTTTATGCCGTTTGATATGCAGCCAAGCCAGCTCGCGATGAACTTCAACGGCATGAGTTCGACGCTTGCCGGGGTCGTGCGCACGCAGCAGGGGCAGATCAACCTGAGCGGCGATGCGGACTGGAGCCAGCTTGATAACTGGCGCGCGCGGGTGGCCGCGAAGGGCAGCAAGGTGCGTATCACGGTGCCGCCAATGGTGCGGCTGGATGTCTCGCCGGACGTGGTATTTGAAGCGACGCCGAGCCTCTTCACCCTCGATGGTCGTGTGGATGTGCCCTGGGCGCGAATCGTGGTGCACGACCTGCCAGAGAGCGCGGTGGGCGTCTCCAGCGACGAGGTGATGCTTGATAACAATCTGCAGCCCAAAGAGGCGCAGAGCGCGGGCATTCCGATTAACAGCAACCTGATAGTCCACGTCGGCAACAACGTGCGTCTGGACGCCTTTGGCCTGAAGGCCCGCCTTACCGGCGACCTGAAGGTAGCTCAGGATAAGCAGGGGCTGGGGCTTAACGGGCAGATCAATATTCCGGAAGGGCGCTTCCATGCCTACGGCCAGGATCTGCTTGTGCGTAAAGGCGAGCTGCTCTTCTCTGGCCCGCCGGACCAGCCGCTGCTGAATATTGAAGCAATCCGTAATCCGGAGTCGACAGAAAACGACGTGATTGCCGGGGTGCGGGTAACCGGCACCGCCGACGAACCGAAAGCGGAGATCTTCTCTGACCCGGCGATGTCGCAACAGGAAGCGCTCTCTTACCTGCTGCGCGGCCAGGGGCTGGACAGCAACCAGAGCGACAGTGCTGCTATGACCTCAATGTTAGTTGGCCTGGGGGTTGCACAAAGTGGGCAGGTTGTGGGTAAAATCGGCGAGACGTTTGGCGTAAGCAATCTGGCGCTGGACACCCAGGGGGTCGGTGACTCCTCGCAGGTGGTGGTCAGCGGCTATGTTCTGCCGGGTCTGCAGGTAAAATACGGTGTGGGGATCTTTGACTCCTTAGCGACTCTCACGTTACGCTATCGCCTGATGCCTAAGCTATATCTGGAAGCGGTGTCTGGCGTAGACCAGGCACTCGATCTGCTCTATCAGTTTGAGTTTTAGCAATGCGAATATTTGTCTACGGCAGTTTACGAACCAAGCAAGGCAACAGCCACTGGATGACCAACGCCCAGTTGCTGGGTAATTACAATGTCGAGAACTACCAGTTGTACAGTCTGGGCCACTATCCAGGCGCGGTTCCGGGAAACGGAACGGTACAAGGTGAGGTCTACCGCATTGATAATGCCACGCTAGCCGAACTTGATGCCTTGCGCACCAGGGGCGGTGAATATGCACGCCAGTTAATCCAGACGCCATACGGGAGTGCATGGATGTACGTGTACCAACGTCCGGTCGAAGGCTTAACGCTGATTGAAAGCGGCAATTGGTTAGACAGAGACCAGTACTGACCCCGCTTGAAGATTGAAATGAACAACGCCACCCTCGGGTGGCGTTGTTTTTTGCGATGGCACTCGCGATTGGCCGGGAAACGGCTCACTTCATTGCAAATTCTTGCGTAACGCTTTCCCGAATGTTGAACGAGACACCTTTTCTGCTGGCGCGCACAAAAAACCTCGCGTAAAACGGATAATATCTTCTCTGGAGTTATACTTTGTATAATCTGGAGGGGTTATGCGTATTACGATTAAGAAATGGGGAAATAGCGCTGGGGTCGTCATCCCCGGCGCCATCATGAAAGAACTTAACATGCAGGTGGGACAGAGTATGGAAGCTCAGGTCGTTGATAATCAGGTGGTACTTAAACCTCTCAGTAAGCGTTACACCCTTGAAGAACTGCTGGCGCAGTGCGATCCGACCGCGGCACCCGCCACGGAAGATGAACTGTGGGGCAATGCAGGGCCGATGGGCAATGAAGTATGGTGAGGGCGCAGACGTACGATCGGGGCGATATCGTGCTGGTCAACTTTTCTCCTGCAAACGGCCATGAACATCAAGGCGCTGGTCGGCCAGCGCTGGTGCTTTCCCTCAGTACGTTTAATCAGACCGGTATGGTGCTGGTGGCCCCCATTACGCAGGGCGGTAGTTATGCCCGCTACGCCGGGTTTGCTGTGCCTGTAAGCTGTGAAGAGGGGGATGTGCAGGGGGCCGTGCTGGTTAATCAGCTCCGGATGATGGATCTCCATGCCCGGCAGGCGAAAAAGATCGCCATCGCAACGGACGAGGTCGTAGAGGATGCCCTGCTGCGTCTGCAGGCCATCATCGACTGACTCAGGTAAATGCCACCCTCGGGTGGCGTTGTTTTTTTAATTCCCTTCCTGGCGCAGCTTAAAGATCTGCACCGTGTCCAGCAGCTGCTCCGCCTGGCGGTGCATGGCCCTGGCCGCGGCTGAGGACTCCTGCGAGAGCGTCGCATTCTGCTGCGTGGCGGTGTCCATATGGGTGACTGCCACGTTGACCTGGTCGATTCCGGTGCTCTGTTCGTGGCTGGCATGAGAAATCGCCTCGATCAGCTCGCTCACTTTACTCACGCTGTGCAGGATATCTGCCATTGCCGCGCCGGCCTCTTTCACCTGGCCGTTCCCTTCGTCGATGCGACTGACCGAGCGGTCGATCAACACCCGAATCTCTTTCGCCGCAGCCGCGGAGCGTTGCGCCAGGGCGCGCACTTCGGCCGCCACCACCGCAAAGCCTCGCCCTTCGCTACCGGCACGGGCGGCTTCGACGGCGGCGTTCAGCGCCAGAATATTGGTCTGGAAGGCGATACTGTCGATCATGCTAATAATAGTGTTGATTTCGCTGGAGAAGTTATGAATCTCGTTCATGGTCTGTACCGCGCGTTCCACCGCTTGCTCACCCTGCCGGGCTACCTGATGGGCGCTACGGGCGAGATCGCTGGCAGTCTGCGAATTCTCTGCGTTGCTCTTCACCACCGACGTCAACTCCTCCATCGAGGCGGCTGTCTGCTCCAGCGCGCTGGCCTGGGCTTCATTTCGCGAAGAGAGCTCATGGCTACCGCTGGCAATTTGTGCTGAGGCGGTGGCGATGGTCTCGGTGCCGCTACGCACGCCAGAGACAATGCGCGTCAGATTGACGTTCATCTCCTGCAGTGCGCGCATCAGTTCGGCGGTCTCATCGCGACCGGCAATGGTAAAGCGTGACTGCAAATCGCCGGCCGCCACGGTGCGGGCAATGCTCACTGCCTGTGCCAGCGGGCGGGTAATACTGCGAATCAGCCACCAGGTTACCAGCAGTCCTGCCGCGAGCGTCAACGCCATGGCCAGCAGGAGCATCCAGCGCGTCTCCTGAAAGCGCGCCTGGTTCTGGGCAATGATGTGCTGGTGGAGCGCTTTTGCGTGGGCCAGCGTTTGGGCAACCACCTCGTCGATCCTTTTTGTCGGCTCGCGGTCAATGCCGGTCACCTGTTTATCCACCTCCTGTGCGCTGGTCACATCACCCACCCGATAGGCGTTCAGCGCCGACAGATACTGCTGCTGCAGCCCGGCGTGGATCGCCCGTGTCGCCAGCACCTGCTGATTATCCATCCCGATTTTCGGCAGCAGTTCGCTCAGGTGCGTTAAGAGCGCCTGGGTGTTCTGGCTCTCGCGAATAAAGGCCGCTTTATATTTATCGAACGCCGCCTGCCCCTGAGCCCCGCGCAGCAGGGTGTTCTTCCACTCCTGAACCTGGATCTTGAACTGCACCTGCGCATTACGCGCGGTATCAATGCTCTCGGTAATGGTCTGTTCCATCGTCATAATCTGTTCATTCTGCGTCAGGCTGTTGCTGTTTATCGCCAGCCCACGCAAACCGATAAATAGCGTCGCAAGCAGGAGCAGCGAGGCCAGCAGCCCCAGTCGTTGGCCGATGGTGAGTGTGTTGAGTTTCATCTGTAGCGGGGATTCCCTGTAGGTAATAAAGCGATCGCGATCACGTCCCGAAGATATCGACCCACATCAGGCAGACTTTATGGCAGTAACCCGGCATTAGGGCAGGGGGAAAGCGCTATCTAATTAATATTGATAGGGAAAAGTGCTTTGTGACAATTTCGTGACATTTCACTTTGGCGGGGGGGCAGAGGCGAGGCTCAGGTATACAGGCAAAAAAAAACCCCGACGTATCGGGGTCTTATAATCAGGAAAGCATTACTTCTTCGCTGCGCGCTCGAAGGAGGCAACGATCTCAGCTTTCGCCGCTTCTGCGTTGTCCCAGCCGTCAACTTTAACCCATTTGCCTTTCTCGAGATCTTTGTAGTGCTCGAAGAAGTGGGAGATCTGCGCTTTCAGCAGCTCTGGCAGGTCGTTCACATCTTTAATGTGATCGTACTCTTTGCTCAGTTTGGTGTGCGGTACAGCAACCAGCTTCGCATCTTCGCCCGCTTCGTCAGTCATTTTCAGCACGCCAACCGGACGGCAGCGAATCACTGAGCCTGGCTGCAGTGGGTACGGCGTAGGGACCAGAACGTCAACCGGGTCACCATCCAGAGACAGGGTGTTATTGATGTAGCCGTAGTTGCACGGATAGAACATCGCGGTAGACATGAAACGGTCAACAAACAGTGCGCCGGTGTCTTTGTCGATTTCGTATTTGATCGGATCGGCGTTAGCCGGGATTTCGATAACTACATAGATGTCTTCTGGCAGTTCTTTACCCGCAGGGACGTTGAGTAAGCTCATGTCTGTGTCCTATAAAATGATTGGCAAACAAGTGGCGAGTATTATAGCCAACTCACGCTGAATGTCTTTTCCTGTTTTTGTCTCTTCTGCCTGCTCAGGGCCCTTTTCAGCCTCTTCTCATGACAGGAATGTCCATAAACTCAGCCGCATTTTTAATGGTTCGATGAAAGCGATTACAAACTTGTGATTAACGTTTTATTCACTTTTCCGAAGTGTGATGTAACGCAATCTGTAACACCTGCCATTGGCTATAGTTTGTTCGCAGAACACCTTTTACCCAACAATAAACTACCCTACGAGGACGTTCTTATGTGGAAGCGCTTACTTCTCGTCACAGCAGTTTCGGCAGCCATGTCGTCTATGGCAATGGCCGCCCCTTTAACCGTAGGATTCTCGCAGGTCGGCTCTGAGTCCGGCTGGCGCGCCGCTGAGACCAGCGTCGCCAAAAGCGAGGCGGAGAAACGCGGCATTACGCTGAAGGTTGCCGACGGCCAGCAAAAGCAGGAAAACCAGATCAAAGCTGTGCGTTCGTTTATTGCGCAGGGCGTTGACGCCATCTTCATCGCGCCGGTGGTGGCAACCGGCTGGGAACCGGTTTTGAAAGAGGCAAAAGACGCTGAAATTCCGGTCTTCTTGCTCGACCGATCAGTGGACGTCAAAGACAAATCTCTCTATATGACCACCGTCACCGCCAACAACGTGCTGGAAGGACAATTAATAGGCGAATGGCTGATCAAAGAGGTCAACGGCAAGCCCTGTAACGTAGTGGAGCTGCAGGGGACCGTGGGCGCCAGCGTCGCCATCGATCGTAAGAAGGGCTTTGCCGAGGCCATCGCCAAAGCGCCAAACATTAAAATCATCCGCTCTCAGTCCGGCGACTTTACCCGCAGTAAAGGTAAAGAGGTCATGGAGAGCTTTATCAAAGCGGAAAACAACGGCAAGAACATCTGCATGGTTTACGCCCATAACGATGACATGGTGATCGGGGCCATTCAGGCCATCAAAGAAGCGGGTCTGAAGCCAGGTAAAGATATCCTCACCGGCTCCATCGACGGCGTACCGGATATCTATAAAGCGATGATCGACGGCGAAGCCAATGCCAGCGTCGAGCTGACGCCGAACATGGCGGGCCCGGCCTTCGACGCGCTGGAAAAATTCAAGAAAGACGGCACCCTGCCAGAGAAAGTCACCATCACCAAGTCCACTCTCTATCTGCCTGATACTGCAAAAGAAGAGTTAGAGAAAAAGAAAAATATGGGCTACTGAGTCTTTACTTCCCTCTCCCCCGTTGGGGAGAGGGTGAGAGAACACTATGACAACTGACCAACATCAGGAAATCCTTCGCACTGAGGGGCTCTGTAAATACTTCCCCGGCGTCAAAGCGCTGGATGGCGTCGACTTTAGTCTGCGTCGCGGGGAGATCATGGCGCTGCTGGGTGAAAACGGCGCCGGCAAATCGACCCTTATCAAAGCGCTGACCGGGGTCTATCACGCCGATCGGGGCACCATCTGGCTGGAAGGGAACGCCATCTCCCCGAAAAATACGGCCCATGCCCAGCAGCTGGGGATTGGCACGGTCTACCAGGAGGTGAATCTGCTGCCGAACATGTCGGTGGCTGATAATCTGTTTATTGGTCGGGAACCCAGACGCTTTGGCCTGCTACGCCGCAAAGAGATGGAGGCGCGCGCCACCCGGCTGATGGAATCTTATGGCTTCTCGCTCGACGTGCGCGAGCCGCTCAACCGCTTTTCCGTGGCGATGCAGCAAATCGTCGCCATCTGCCGTGCTATCGACCTCTCGGCGAAGGTACTGATCCTCGACGAGCCGACTGCCAGCCTGGATACCCAGGAGGTCGAAATGCTCTTCACCCTGATGCGCCAGCTGCGCGATCAGGGGGTAAGCCTGATTTTCGTCACCCACTTCCTCGATCAGGTATATGCGGTGAGCGACCGCATTACCGTGCTGCGTAACGGAAGCTTTGTCGGTTGCCGCGAAACCCGTGAACTGCCGCAGATCGAGCTGGTGAAAATGATGCTGGGGCGCGAACTCGACACCCATGCGTTGCAACGCGCGGGCCGCACGCTGTTAAGCGATAAACCCGTGGCGGCGTTTAAGGATTACGGCAAAAAAGGGACCATTGCGCCGTTCGATCTGGAGGTTCGTCCCGGTGAGATCGTCGGCCTGGCGGGGCTGTTAGGCTCCGGGCGCACCGAAACCGCTGAAGTGATTTTTGGCATTAAGCCTGCCGATAGCGGTACGGCCCTGATCAAGGGCAAGCCGCAGACCCTGCGATCTCCCCATCACGCCTCCTGTCTGGGGATTGGCTTCTGCCCGGAAGATCGTAAAACCGACGGCATTATTGCCGCCGCCTCGGTACGGGAAAATATCATTCTGGCGCTACAGGCCCAGCGCGGCTGGCTGCGCCCGATCCCGCGTAAAGAGCAGAACGCCATTGCCGAGCGCTTTATCCGCCAGCTAGGGATCCGCACCCCCAGCGCCGAGCAGCCCATTGAATTCCTCTCCGGCGGTAATCAGCAAAAAGTGCTGCTCTCCCGCTGGCTTCTCACCAAACCGCAATTCCTGATCCTCGATGAGCCCACGCGTGGCATCGACGTGGGGGCGCACGCGGAGATCATTCGCCTGATCGAAACCCTGTGTGCCGACGGACTGGCGCTGCTGGTCATCTCGTCCGAGCTGGAGGAGCTGGTGGGGTACGCCGATCGCGTCATTATTATGCGCGATCGCAAGCAGGTGGCAGAGATCCCGCTGGATGCGCTTTCCGTTCCGGCAATTATGAATGCCATCGCGGCATAAGGAGACCAGCGTGATGTCTCGTACAGTCCCCCAAACCGGGCAGCCCAAACGCCGTTTTTCCTGGCCCACCGGCATGCCGCAAATTATCGCGCTCCTGCTGGTATTGGTGGTCGATAGCCTTGTGGCACCGCATTTCTTTCAGATTGTGTTGCAGGATGGCCGTCTGTTCGGCAGCCCGATTGATATTTTAAACCGCGCCGCGCCGGTGGCGCTGCTGGCCATCGGGATGACGCTGGTGATCGCCACCGGCGGCATTGACCTGTCGGTCGGGGCGGTGATGGCGATCGCGGGCGCGACCGCCGCCTCGATGACCGTGGCCGGGCATAGCCTGCCGGTGGTGCTGCTGGTGACGCTGGGCACCGGCGTGCTGGCAGGACTATGGAACGGTGTGCTGGTGGCGATCCTCAAAATCCAGCCCTTCGTGGCAACCTTAATCTTGATGGTGGCTGGACGCGGAGTGGCGCAGTTGATCACCTCCGGGCAGATCGTCACCTTTAATGCGCCGAACCTGGCGTGGATCGGCAGCGGCTCGCTGCTCTTCTTCCCGACTCCGGTGATCATTGTGGTGGTCACGCTGATCGCCTTCTGGCTCTTCACCCGCAAAACGGCCCTCGGCATGTTTATCGAAGCGGTGGGGATTAACATTCGCGCGGCAAAAAACGCCGGAGTCAGTACCCGCCTGATGGTGATGCTGACGTACGTGCTGAGCGGCGTCTGTGCAGCCATTGCCGGGGTGATTGTCGCGGCGGATATACGCGGCGCCGATGCGAATAACGCCGGCCTCTGGCTGGAGCTGGACGCCATTCTGGCGGTGGTCATTGGCGGCGGCTCGCTGATGGGCGGGCGCTTTAACCTGCTGCTGTCGGTAATTGGTGCACTGATTATTCAGGGGATGAACACCGGGATCCTGCTGTCGGGATTCCCGCCGGAGCTCAATCAGGTGGTGAAAGCGGTGGTCGTGCTCTGCGTGCTGATCGTCCAGTCACCGCGCTTTATCAGTATAATTAAGGGGATGCGTGGTCATGATAAAACGTAACTTACCGCTAATGATCACCCTCGGCGTCTTTGTGCTGGGGTATCTCTACTGCCTGACGCAATTCCCCGGCTTTGCCTCTACGCGGGTCATTTGCAACATCCTGACGGATAATGCGTTTCTTGGCATTATTGCAGTGGGGATGACCTTTGTGATCCTCTCCGGCGGGATTGATCTTTCGGTCGGCTCGGTGATCGCCTTCACTGGCGTTTTTCTCGCTAAGGCGATCGGCTTCTGGGGGATCTCACCGTTGCTGGCGTTCCCACTGGTGCTGATCATGGGCTGTGCCTTCGGCGCTTTTATGGGGCTGCTGATCGACGCCCTGAAGATCCCGGCCTTTATCATCACCCTGGCGGGGATGTTCTTCCTGCGCGGCGTCAGTTATCTGGTCTCTGAAGAGTCGATTCCCATTAACCACCCGATCTATGACACCCTCTCCAGCCTGGCGTGGAAAATCCCCGGCGGCGGACGGCTCAGCATTCTGGGCCTGGTGATGCTGGGGGTGGTGGTGATCGGGATCTTCCTCGCGCACCGTACCCGCTTTGGTAACGAAGTTTATGCCATTGGCGGTAGCGCGACCTCAGCCAACCTGATGGGGATCTCCACCCGTAGCACCACCATTCGTATCTATATGCTCTCTACCGGGCTGGCGACGCTGGCGGGGATCGTCTTCTCCATTTATACCCAGGCGGGCTACGCGCTGGCGGGGGTTGGGGTGGAACTGGACGCCATTGCCTCTGTCGTTATCGGCGGTACGCTGTTGAGCGGCGGCGTCGGGACGGTACTGGGGACGCTGTTTGGTGTGGCAATCCAGGGGCTGATCCAGACCTATATCAACTTCGACGGCACCCTGAGTTCGTGGTGGACCAAGATTGCGATTGGCATTCTGCTGTTTGTCTTTATCGCTCTGCAGCGTGGCCTGACCGTACTCTGGGAGAACCGCCAGAGCTCACCGGTCACCCGGGTGGGCACCCCAGGAGCCAGGCAGTAACCTGCTGAATTTGCGCAAAGTATAAACTTTTTCCGGTAGCGGCCGATAACCTTTCTTTCTGTCCAGATATATCTCGCTACCGGAAATAACATCATGCTTAAAACGCTATCGATTCGTACCGGCTTGCTTTCGTTACTGGCCGTTATGACCCTTCTGCTGCTGCTTGTCAGCGGTATTGGCATTTATGCCCTCACACAGAGTTCCTCCTCTTTGCAGCGCATCAACCACCTACAGGGTGAACAGCTAGTACAGCTGAACGCGGGCTACACCCTGATCCTGCGCGCGCGCAACGAAGCGGGTCAGGCGGTTCGCATGATGGAGGTGGGGTTACTGGATGATGCCGCCAAATCGGTGAAGAACATCAACGCTGAATTCGCCCAGGCACAGAAAACATTAAAAGCCGTGATAGACGGTGGCGTGACCGATCCGCAGGGTGACGCGCTATTAAAGCGCGTTGCAGTGAGCTTTGCCGCCTATCAAGAGAAGGGGATCGCCCCGATGCAGGCTGCGCTGAATGAGCAGAGCGCCGATGCTTACTACGATCTGCTGGAAAACAGTCTGGTACCGGTGGCGCGTCAGTTTAATAACGACATGCAGGCTTTTCAGGCCTGGAGCGAAACCCGCGGCAATGCTGAAGTGGCGGCGGTGCAGGCCAGTAAAAATCGGGTGATGATCCTCATCATCGTAGCCGCGCTGCTGACGGCGGGTATTATCGTGCTGGCCTGGCTGGCATTGCGTCATATGCTGCTGAAACCCCTCTCCAGCTCAATTGCCCAGCTGGAGCATGTGGCGGCAGGCGATCTGACCCACGCCCTGAATGCCCCGGCCAGCCAGGAGATTAACCGCCTGAATGCTGCCATCGAAATAATGCGTCAGTCCCTGATGGAGTCGGTGCTGCGGGTGCGCGATGCCAGTGCGCAGATTGATACCGGCAGCCGCGAACTGACTGCGGGCAACAACCACCTGGCCCAGCGGACCGAATCGACCGCGACCTCGCTGGAGCAGACGGCGGCCAGTATGGAAGAGATCACCGCCACGGTGCGGCAAAACGCCGATAATGCCGATCAGGCCCACCAGCTGGCGCAGACCGTCTCCGATACTGCCGACCGCGGTAGCGAGATGGTCTGTTATGTGATTGAGAAGATGCGCGATATCGCCGGCAGTTCTGACCGTATTGCCGATATTCTTAGCGTTATTGACGGTATCGCATTCCAGACCAATATCCTGGCGCTGAACGCTTCGGTGGAAGCGGCACGCGCGGGTGAGCAGGGGCGGGGCTTTGCGGTCGTGGCGGGGGAAGTTCGCAATCTGGCGAGCCGCAGCGCCGATGCCGCCAAAGAGATCCGCTTGCTTATTAGTGATTCTCAGTCACACGTGAACGAGGGCAGCGAGCTGGCGCAGCAGGCGGGCGAGACCATGGATGAGATTGCCAACGAAGTGATGCGAATGACAAAGCTGATGCGCGAAATCGCCAGTGCTTCGCAGGAGCAGAGCCGGGGCATTGAGCAGGTCAATATTGCCGTTAGCCAGATGGATGAAACCGCACAACAAAATGCGGCGCTGGTGCAGCAATCCTCTGCGGCGACGCGCTCGCTGGAAGAGCAATCCCGCGAACTTATCGAAGCGATGTCATCCTTTAAACTGTCGATGCAGCAGGCATAGTACGCAGGCGTTCCGCCGCGACAGGCGGCGGGACACCCTCTACAGTTGCCACTTCCCCCGCCAGATTCTGATGAATCAGGCTCAGCAACTTCTCCAGTTCGTTGGTCAGGCGCAGCGCTTCCGCTGTCGGTTCCAGAAACAGCCCTTTGCGCGTGAACAGCGGCTCGCTAAACAGCGAGCCAAACCGTTTTAACGCCAGGCTTACCGCAGGGCGGGACATTTTTAACCGTAATGAGGCCTTCGCCATGCTGCCGCAGCGAACCACTTCGATAAAAACAGGAATTAAATTCAGATCGATACCCGTTGATGAGCGTGAGAGATTTTTCATTAGCAGCCGGTTCCAACAAAGCGTATTTACCGGGGCAATAATGCGGGGAAGTTACCCGTAATAATAGCGAGATTTTTATATGTATTTATACTCGTTAAAATATAAGTTGGCGTGAACAATTCACTCAACGCAAAGCGCGTTGTGTTTCTTTTTGCAGGGTAATCAAGGAAGTAAATGATTATGGTGTGCGAAGGAAATCGCGCGGGGTGCTGACAAATAAGGGGCTGTCGCCCCTTTTTAACATTCTGCGTTACGCGTCCGGGAATTCCCGAATAAAGCGCTCAACATCGTCAACCATATGGTCATTACCGACGAAGAACGAGCGACGCTGGTGCAGGCTCTCGGGCTGAATGTCCAGAATACGCTCTTTGCCATCGCTGGCCTTACCGCCCGCCTGCTCTGCAAGGAAGGCCATCGGGTTGCACTCATACAGCAGACGCAGTTTCCCTTCCGGATGGCTGGCGGTGCTTGGGTAGAGGTAAATCCCGCCCTTCAGCAGGTTGCGGTGGAAATCCGCCACCAGAGAACCGATATAGCGCGAGGTATAAGGACGCTGCGTCGCTTTATCCTCTTCCTGGCAGAACTTAATGTACTTCTTCACGCCGTTCGGGAATTTAATGTAGTTCCCTTCGTTGATGGAGTAGGTGCTGCCTTTCTGCGGGAAGCGCATACGCTCCTGGCAGAGACAGAACACGCCCAGAGACGGGTCGTAGGTAAAGGCGTGCACACCGCAGCCGGTGGTGTAGACCAGCATGGTGGAGGAGCCGTAAACCACATAGCCTGCGGCCACCTGGCGATTGCCCGGCTGCAGGAAATCCTCTTCGGTGACCGGGGTGCCTACCGGGGTCACGCGACGATAAATAGAGAAGATCGTCCCGACGGAGACGTTAACGTCGATGTTGGAGGAACCATCCAGCGGATCCATCAGCACGACATATTTTGCGTGTTCACACCCTTCGAAGACCACGATCTCGTCTTCTTCTTCAGAGGCGATACCCGCCACGATGTCGCGCGCGCGCAGTGCAGCTTTCAGTTTTTCGTTCGCGAACAGATCAAGTTTCTGTTGAACCTCGCCCTGAACGTTTTCAGCACCGCTGGCACCCAGGATATCGACCAGACCGGCCTTGTTGATATCGCGATGGATGATCTTGGCGCCCAGCTTTATTGCCGACAACAAAGCAGTGAGCTCACCAGTAGCATGAGAGAACTCGTGCTGCTTTTCGACAATAAATTCACCTAACGTTTTCATAACACTTTCCCTGCATCATATGTTGAGTAAAGCGATCGGATGATGATAAAGCGGTAAAACTCCAACAATCTTAACAAATATTCAAATAGTAGCGCAGAGGTGAATCGCGCCAGCAAATTACAGATTTACCTGAAATGCGTTTCTCACCTGTTAGACATATGAGTAAAATGTGCGCCACATTGAAGAAGGATAGTGACGTATGCGCATTCATATATTGGGGATTTGTGGCACTTTCATGGGCGGACTGGCCATGCTGGCGCGCTCGCTTGGCCATGAAGTGACGGGTTCGGACGCCAATGTGTATCCGCCGATGAGCACGCTTCTGGAGAACCAGGGTATTGATCTCATTCAGGGCTATGATGCCAGCCAGCTCGATCCTCAGCCGGATCTGGTGATCATTGGTAATGCCATGACGCGCGGTAACCCCTGCGTTGAAGCCGTGCTGGAACGCAACATTCCTTACATGTCAGGGCCGCAATGGCTGCACGACTTCGTGCTGCGCGATCGCTGGGTAGTGGCCGTTGCCGGTACACATGGCAAAACCACCACCGCCGGGATGGCGACCTGGATTCTGGAAGCCTGCGGCTACAAGCCGGGCTTTGTGATCGGCGGTGTACCGGGTAATTTCGACGTTTCTGCCCGCCTGGGCGAGAGCCCGTTCTTTGTGATCGAAGCGGATGAATATGACTGCGCGTTCTTTGATAAGCGCTCCAAGTTTGTTCACTACTGCCCGCGTACCCTGATCCTCAATAACCTTGAGTTTGATCACGCGGATATTTTCGACGACCTGAAAGCGATACAGAAGCAGTTCCACCATCTGGTGCGCATCGTGCCTGGCCAGGGACGTATCATCTCGCCGGAGAGCGATATCAACCTGAAGCAGACGCTGGCGATGGGCTGCTGGAGCGAGCAAGAGCTGGTGGGCGAGCAGGGCAAATGGCAGGCGAAAAAGCTGACCACCGACGCCTCGGAGTGGGAAGTGCTGCTCGACGGTGAAAAAGTGGGCGCAGTGAAGTGGGGCCTGGTTGGCGAACACAACATGCACAATGGCCTGATGGCGATTGCCGCCGCCCGCCACGTGGGTGTGCTGCCTGCGGATGCGGCGAACGCGCTGGGTTCCTTCGTGAATGCCCGTCGTCGCCTTGAATTGCGCGGCGAAGCCAATGGCGTGACGGTCTATGACGATTTCGCGCATCACCCAACCGCGATCCTGGCGACGCTGGCAGCCCTGCGCGGCAAGGTTGGCGGTACCGCGCGTATTCTGGCGGTGCTGGAGCCTCGCTCTAACACCATGAAGATGGGGATCTGCAAAGACGATCTCGCGCCGTCGTTAGGCCGCGCCGATGAGGTGTTCCTGTTGCAGCCGCAGCATATTCCGTGGCAGGTCGCGGAAGTGGCCGAGGCCTGCATTCAGCCGGCGCACTGGAGCGCGGATGTGGATACCCTGGCAGAGATGGTGGTGAAAACCGCGCAGCCGGGCGATCACATTCTGGTGATGAGCAACGGCGGGTTCGGTGGGATCCATCAGAAGCTGCTGGACGGGCTGGCGAAGAAGGCGTCCGCTGAGTAAGTCACGGTAAAAATGACCCTGCCTCAGGCAGGGTCATCATAAATGACTTAAATTGAGCCAAATGCCTGACCCGCCGGACCAAAGGTTGCGCGATAGTCATGCAGCGTATCGGCAATGACTTCACGGCCCATCATAAATCCACCCACAGCGCCAAACAGTGCGCCGCAGACGACACCAATGACCGCGGTTACCGCCTGGTTGATGCCCCCCACAAGTAATCCACCGGCACCACTGACTTTCCCACCAACGGCCACGCCAGTGGAAATGCCGTCAAAAATACCCCAGACAGCCCCTTCGAAACGCTGTTCAGCGGTTAATTCACCTGCGGCGGCGCTAACAACCTGCATTTCGATAATATTAAGTTCACGCATTTTCTATCTCCATTGATAATTGATTTATTCCTGAGTGAAAAACAAATCACAAAGCATTTTTAGTTGGCCCAGTAATTTGCGGAAAAAAGATTAGCAACTAATACATTGAATGAGAAGAGAGTGCGTGTTGCTTCATATATGAAATATGAGTATGAATTGGGGGGTATATTTATTTAATGGTATGTATTTACAACGATAACCAGATGCACGGGGATGACCCCGTGCACTGAAACACGAAACGCGCTTAAATAGTACCGAATGCCTGACTCGCAGGACCAAAGGTTGCGCGATAGTCATGGCAGGTCTCCGCAATGGCTTCACGACCCACCATAAATCCACCGACTGCACCAAACAGTGCGCCGCAAACGACACCAATGACTGCACTGACGGCCTGGTTGATACCGCCTATGACTAATCCACCCGCACCGCTGACCTTCCCGCCTACGGCCACGCCAGTGGAAATGCCATCAAAAAAACCCCAGACAGCCCCTTCGAAACGCTGGTCAGCGGTTAATTCACCTGCGGCGGCGCTGACGACCTGCATTTCCATGATGTTAAGTTCACGCATTATTTATCTCCATTGATAATTAATTTCATCCTGAGTGAAACACAAATTACAGAGCTTATTTTAATGAACCCCGTAATTTGCCGAAAAAATGTTAGCAACGAATGGAAGTGATGAGAAGGAGTGTGATTTTATTTCACGTATGAAATATGAATGTGAAGTGTGGAGATAGAGGGTTTATATCAGCAATTCTTATATTTATAATGGCCTACAGAGTACATTTATTGGATGGTAAAGCACACTAATATTATATTGTATCTCAGAATAAGAAGTAATAATCGGTGCCTTGTTATTCACATCCTTAAGTTAATTTCCCAGCTATAAAAGATTATATGAAAAAAATTGCCTGGGTCTCTTAATGTATGGTCAGGGGTTAATTGCTCGCCAGCACTGATAGTGACTGTTTACTGAAAAATGGTCGATGTGATTTCTGAATTATTCGGTTGTATCGTCTTATTGCAAAGGTGAATTAAGTCAGTGAATAAAGCGGTACAGGAAACGCCTGCACCGCTTTAATGCTTATCACTCTTCGTTTTCGGCCAGCTCGCGCAGATACTGGAAAATCAGACGCGCAGACTTCGGCGGCTTATTCCCTTCTTTCTCTTTCTTCGCGTTACGGATCAGCGAGCGCAACTGCTGGCGATCCGCCTCCGGCCACAGGTTCAGAACTTCCGGTACCGCGTCATCACCTTGTTCAATCAAACGATCGCGGATCTGCTCCAGTTTATGGAACAGGGCAACCTGCTGGTTGTGGCGGTTTTTCAGCTTATCAAGAGCCTGGCGGATAGGATCAACGTCGCGCTGGCGCAACATTTTGCCAATCAGCTGCAGCTGGCGGCGACGGCCTTCTTTTTTGATTTTTTGTGCCAGTTCAATGGCGGCACGCAGGTCCGGGTCGAGCGGGATCTTATCCAGCGCGTTCTTACCCAGATCAACCATTTCTGCGCCAAGCTGTTTTAACTCTTCGGCGTCGCGTTTAATTTCACTTTTACTGACCCAGATGATCTCATCATCTTCGTCTTCGATGTCATCACCGGGAACGTCGTCGAGCCAGTCGTCGGGCTGCTTAGTCATGTCAGGCTCCTTAAAAAAAGAGGCTAATGTTACCAGTTAAGACGCGTACTGAGAAACGGTTCTCTGTTAGACTTCAGCTAACTACACCTTACATTATGGCATTTACGATGAAAGTGATCTCACAAGTTGCAGCGCAGCGTAAAGCACTGGAAGACGCAGTATCCACGGCGCTGGAGCTGGCTTCAGGGAAATCCGACGGGGCAGAAGTCGCCGTCAGCAAAACCACCGGCATCAGCGTAAGCACCCGCTATGGTGAAGTGGAAAACGTTGAATTTAATAGCGATGGTGCGCTGGGCATCACCGTTTATCATCAAAACCGCAAAGGCAGCGCCTCCTCTACTGACCTGAGTCCGGACGCCATCGCCCGTACCGTTCAGGCAGCGCTGGATATTGCCCGCTACACTTCGCCGGATCCTTTCGCCGGCGTCGCGGATAAAGAGTTGCTGGCCTTTGATGCACCGGATCTCGATCTCTTCCACCCGGCAGAAATTTCGCCGGACGAAGCGATCGAACTGGCAGCCCGCGCCGAACAGGCCTCGCTGAAAGCCGATAAACGCATCACCAATACTGAAGGCGGCAGCTTTAACAGCCACTACGGCATCAAAGTTTTCGGCAACAGCCACGGCATGATGCAGGGCTATAGCTCGACGCGTCACTCCCTGTCGAGCTGCGTGATTGCCGAAGAGAACGGCGACATGGAGCGCGATTACGCCTACACCATTGGCCGGGCTTTTGGCGATTTACAGACGCCGGAATGGGTCGGTGAAGAGTGCGCACGCCGCACGCTGTCTCGCCTGGCGCCGCGTAAACTCTCTACCATGAAAGCGCCGGTGATCTTCGCCAACGAAGTCGCCACCGGTCTGTTTGGTCACCTGGTGGGGGCGATCGCCGGCGGTGCGGTCTACCGCAAATCCACTTTCCTCCTCGATTCGCTGGGCAAACAGATCCTGCCGGAGTGGCTCACCATTGAAGAGCATCCACACTTGCTGAAAGGACTGGCCTCAACGCCGTTCGACAGTGAAGGGGTACGCACAGAACGCCGCGATATCATCAAAGAGGGGATTCTCACCCAGTGGCTGCTCACCAGCTACTCGGCACGTAAACTCGGGCTGAAAAGCACCGGCCATGCAGGCGGCATTCATAACTGGCGCATTGAAGGGCAGGGGCTGAGCTTCGAGCAGATGCTGAAAGAGATGGGCACCGGGCTGGTGGTCACCGAGCTGATGGGGCAGGGCGTCAGCGGTATTACCGGTGATTACTCCCGTGGCGCGGCCGGTTTCTGGGTGGAAAACGGCGAGATTCAGTACCCGGTGAGCGAAATTACCATCGCCGGAAATCTAAAAGATATGTGGCGCAATATGGTCACGATCGGAAACGATATCGAAACACGCAGCAATATTCAGTGTGGTTCAGTACTGTTACCAGAGATGAAAATTGCTGGTGAGTAAAACAAGCGCGCCCGGCGCGCTTTTTTAATAACAAAAAAAAGGAAGTGAGCAATGCGTAAAAACCTGTTAGCTATCCTGGCGGCATCATCGCTGGTGTTGAGTTCATCTGTCTTCGCAGCCGATCTGGAAGACAACATGGATACCCTCGCTGAAAATCTGAAAGTGGTGCAAAAAACCGATAATGCGGATGAAATGAAAGCCGCATTAACGAAGATGCGCGCCGCCGCGGTCGATTCGCAGAAAGCGACACCGCCAAAGCTGGAAGACAAAGCTCCCGATAGCGCAGAGATGAAAGATTACCGTCAGGGTCTTGAGACGCTGGTCGGTCAGATCAATGGTGCACTGAAACTGGCTAACGAAGGCAAAGTGAAAGAGGCGCGGGCCGCTGCGGATGCGTTTGCTGCCACCCGCAACGAGAACCACAAAAAATTCCGTTAAATGGGTGCCTGAGCTGTACGTCTTCTCCCCGTGTGCGGAGGCGCGCGAAACGCCTCCGCATGCTTGCTCCTTACTTACCGGAGCGACAATCCAGTCGCGCTACCACCTCGAAAGATCCGTTACGAAAACCGATCTCGCACAGTGTTTTCCTCGTTGCCAGTGTTAAGATGATTATTGTCAAAGAAATAATCATCAGAGCCCTGATAATGGGGTCTCTGCGTTTCATGGATGCCTCCTTGCTTTTATGCGGGCGAGGTAGCAAACGTCACGTGGTGAGACGTAATGTTTCGGGCCCCCGCCCTGATTTTATGTCAGGCGGGGCTTTCCACTTTCCGTCTCTTGCCTGAGACGGTCAGTCTCAAGCACCCGCAGCCACTCTATCCCATCCCCATAAGAAAACCTTATCTGCGTCACATTTCTACGAGGCTGCTCGTAAACTTTTCCACTTCGCTTTCCGTTATCTCCCGCTGAATAGCGTGATGCACATCACGTAAAACCCGGGTTTTATCTCCAGTTCACCCATTTCTGTGGCACAGATCACTGGTGCCGCCCGCCTTTCCACTTCGAAGTGGAAAACAACTCGCTACAAACTCTCCACCTGCAACGTTAGTTTTATTCCAGAGCCATTAACGGGGTAAGACGAGTGATAAACGGAGCGGTAATGAACGACGTTGAGGACCAGGCAGCGAAAACTGAACAGCTCGCTGACACCATGCTAGAGCAGGTTTTTGCCCTGCTTGGCCGCCACACCATCATCCCCAATGACGTGCAAAAGCAGATGCTGACCTCCCACGTTCGCGCCATGGCGCACCGGTCAGTGACCGGCGAACCTTTGCCGGAGGTCGAAGCAGACCTGTTTGATGAAATTTCACCTGATTCAATGCGGCTTGCCCGTGAAGTGGTAGCGCAGTTTGGCAACCTTCCTGATGAAGAGGCCTGGCTGCTCTCCGTTCACTTCGAAGTCGCGAAAGACAACCTTTAAGGAGCAACACAATGGAACAAATTACTGTGGTTATTGGCGATCGTCTGGGTAAAGGCCAGAAAGTGGCGGCAGGTGTAGAGAAAGCGGGCGGTCGTGCAGTGGTTGTGCCGGGCGTTGCGGCGGATATGAAGCTGGGCGACGTCATGAAAGCGGAAAACGCGACCTTCGGGATCTCTTTCTGCGGCAGCGGCGGTGCGGGTGCGATCACCGCGCAGACCAAATATGGCTACAAAGCGAAATACGGCATGCGTTCCGTGGAAGAGGGCGTGACCGCCATCAACGAAGGCTGCAACGTACTGGGCTTTGGCTTTATGGATAAAGAAGAGCTGGGCGAGCGTCTGGTTCAGGCGTGGCAGAAGAAGCACGGCGCATAAACATGAAAGAGCAATTCACCACCACGGTGAGAGTGAAAGGCAAGGGCGAGGCCAAAGCGCGCGCCTTTGCCGACGCGCTGAACCACGTTCAGGCCGCGGTGATGAAAGCATCGCCGCATATCTTACTGCGTATTGAGCCACAGGACGTGCAGGTTGTTCAGGCGCAAGAAGCGGTGCGGAAAGAGGCGTTTCTGTTCTTCTTTCTGCGCCGGGAAAGACGCACCTACAGCGTGGAGCTGGATGTGACCGTCAACGTGACTGCCATCAATCTGGACCAGGTGGACTTTGTCACGCAACGCTGATTCTTACTAATAGGGCAGACTAATGTTCCTGATAATTTTAATAAAATCGCTCATCATCGGCGGCCTGGTTGGCGTCGGCGTAGGCGCCGGGGCTGCACGCATGTTTCATGCGCCTACCACACAGGGTATGGGCGCGTTTCGTACGTTGGGGGAACTGAACTCCTGTGAAGGAGATCCGGCGTCTCACTTCTCCTTTGGGTTAGGCTTCTTCTTTAACGCCTGGGCCTCTTCCGTCGCAGCAGGCTCCTTCACGCAGGACGTTGACCATCGCATCATCCCGAACTGGGGCGCGGCTGCGCTGATGATCAAAAACCGTAACGTCGGCGAGACGCTGCACGACCCACGCAAAATGGCGATTGCCTGCGGCGTGATCGGCATGCTCGTCGTGACCTTCCTTAACCTTACCGCCTCTTCCGTTCCCGCCGCGCTTCAGGTCACCGCCGTGAAGGTGCTGGTCCCTGCGGCCAACCTGCTGGTGAATACCGTGATGCCGGTGATCTTCTGGCTGGCGGCCATCGACGCGGGTAAAAAATCCGGCTTCTGGGCTACCGTGTTTGGCGGCGCGGCGCAGCTGATCATGGGTAACGCCGTACCGGGTCTGGTGCTGGGTATCCTGATTGGTAAAGGCGTGGAAGAGAGCGGCTGGAACCACGTCACTAAAGTGATGATGGCGGCTATCGTTCTGCTGTTCGTACTGAGCGGCTTCTTCCGCGGCTTCGACATGAAGATGATCGAATCCTTCCATCTGACCGTGCCGAACTGGCTCGACATGATCCACAACTCGCTCAGCGGTAAATAACAGGAGCCTCGATATGGAACAGAATAAAGGTTTTTGGTATGCCGACTGGTCGTTCCCGATCTTCGTTGGCCTGCTCTCCTCCGGCGTCTTCGCCGGGACACACATGTACTACCTGTACGGCATCGGCGCGTTTAACGAAGTGGCCTTTGTGGCGATGCTGAAAGCGGGAATGGATACCGGCGTGTACGGCGCGGTTGCCGCGTTTGGCGCCAGCTTCCTGTTCGCGCGCATCATTGAAGGGTCGCTGGTCGGTATCCTGGATATCGGCGGGGCGATCCAGACCGGCGTAGGCCTGGGTGTACCGGCGCTGCTGCTGGGCGCGGGGATTATGTTCCCGGTGACCAACTTTATCGCCGCCCTGATAACCGGTCTGGTGATTGGCCTGGCGATTGGCTACGTCATCATTCTGGCGCGTAAGTTCACCATCAACCAGAGCAACTCCACCTACGGCGCAGACGTGATGATGGGCGCGGGTAACGCCTCCGGCCGCTTCCTTGGGCCGTTGATTATCCTCAGCGCCATGACCGCCTCCATTCCGATCGGCGTGGGTTCACTGCTGGGCGCACTGCTGTTTTACATCTGGCAGAAGCCGATTACCGGCGGCGCCATCCTTGGTGCGATGTTGTTGGGCTGGCTGTTCCCGGTCGCCCTTTAATACCCGCGGGCGCTTCGGCGCCCGCTCCTTCAGGAGATACGCATGTTTGATTTACTCCTGCGCCGTGCGCGCCTTACCGACGATACCCTGACCGATATCGCCATTCAGGACGGGAAAATCGCGGCGCTGGGCGAAATTGACGCTCCCGCACGTAAAACGGTCGAGCTGAACGGCGATGTGTTTGTCAGCGCCGGATGGATCGATTCTCACGTTCACTGCTACCCGAACTCCCCCATTTACCACGACGAGCCGGACAGCGTTGGCATTGCCACCGGCGTCACCTCCGTGGTAGACGCGGGCAGTACCGGAGCCGACGACGTTGACGATTTCTACGCGATTACCCGCAAGGCCACAACCGAGGTCTTTGCCCTGCTGAACATCTCCCGCGTTGGGCTAATCGCCCAAAATGAACTCGCCAATATGGCGAATATCGACGCCGGGGCAGTGAAGCAGGCGGTAACGCGCCACCCTGATTTTATCGTTGGCCTGAAGGCGCGCATGAGCAGCAGCGTGGTGGGCGACAACGACATTATGCCGCTGGAGCGCGCGAAAGCCATTCAGAAAGAGAACGGCGATCTGCCGCTGATGGTGCACATCGGCAACAACCCGCCGAACCTCGATGAAATTGCCGAACTGCTGAGCAGCGGCGATATCATCACCCACTGCTACAACGGCAAGCCGAACCGCATTCTGACCCCCTCTGGCGAGCTGCGCGCCTCCATCACCGCCGCCCTGAAGCGCGGCGTGCGACTCGACGTTGGCCACGGCACGGCGAGCTTTAGCTTTGAAGTGGCGAAACGCGCCATCGCGATGGGCATTCTGCCGCACACCATCAGCTCGGATATCTACTGCCGCAACCGCATCAACGGTCCGGTCGGCTCACTGGCGAGCGTGATGTCGAAATTCCTCGCCATCGGTATGTCGCTGCCGCAGGTGATCGCCTGCGTGACCGAAAACGCCGCCGACGGCCTGCGCCTGACGCGCAAAGGGCGCATTCAGCCGGGTCTCGATGCCGACCTGACGCTCTTCACCGTTAAACGTCAGCCGACGCTGTTGACCGATGCTGAAAACGACAGCCTGCAGGCTGAACATATTCTGGTGCCGCTTGCCGCTATCCGCGCGGGCAAGGGCTACATGACCGAACAAGGGAGCACGGAACATGCCTTCGATTTTTGAAAAGTACAATTTAAAGCAGGTTATCAACACCTCTGGCCGTATGACGGCGCTGGGTGTCTCCACGCCGCGCCCGGAAGTGGTGCAGGCGGCAATGGACGGCATGAACCACTACTTCGAGATGAAAGATCTGGTGAACAAAACCGGGGAGTACATCGCAAAGCTGCTGGACGTGGAAGGGGCGACGGTGGTTTCGTGTGCGTCTGCGGGTATCGCGCAATCCGTGGCAGCGGTGCTGGTCAAAGAGAGCGACTGGCTGCTGGAAAACCTGCACATCACCCCGATTGAGAACAATGAAATCGTCCTGCCGAAAGGGCACAACGTCAACTTCGGCGCGCCGGTCGGCACCATGGTAGCGCTGGGCGGCGGCAAGCTGGTGGAAGCCGGCTACGCGAACGAATGCTCTGCCGACCAGCTGGCAGCGGCGATCACCCCGCGTACGGCGGCGATCCTCTATATTAAATCTCACCACTGCGTGCAGAAAAGCATGCTCAGCGTCGAGCAGGCGGCGGTAGTCGCCCGTAAACACGCTCTGCCGCTGATCGTAGATGCCGCCGCGGAAGAAGATCTGCATGTCTATTACCGCTCCGGCGCGGACCTGGTGATCTACAGCGGCGCGAAGGCAATCGAAGGCCCGACCAGCGGCCTGGTGATCGGCAAAACCCAGTACGTCGAGTGGGTGAAACGCCAGACGGCGGGCATTGGCCGCGCCATGAAGGTGGGTAAAGAGGGGATCCTCGGCCTGACCTGCGCCATCGAACACTACCTGACGGCGACGAAAGAGAGCGGCGCGGAGATGGTGGCGAAGATGACACCGTTTATCGATGCGCTCAACACCCTGAACGGCGTCACGGCGCGCGTAGTCTGGGACAGCGCCGGACGTGATATCGCCCGCGCAGAAATTAAGTTTGACGAAGCCATTACCGGTGTCGGCACCGGTGACCTTGTGCACGCCCTGAAGCAGGGTGAATACGCCATCTACTTCCGTGGTTACAAGGCCAACGAAGGGATTATCGAGGCGGACGTGCGCAGCGTGAATGCTGACCAGCTGAATATTGTGTACCGCCGCATTAGCGAAGTAGTAGGACAGGAGAAAAACGCATGAAACTGACCCCCAATTTTTACCGTGACCGCGTCTGCCTGAACGTGCTGGCAGGCTCCAAAGCCAACGCCAGCGCCATCTACGAGGCGGCGGAAGGCCACGTTCTGGTGGGCGTGCTCTCCAAAAATTATCCGGACGTAGACAGCGCGGTCGCCGACATGCGCGAGTATGCCGCGCTTATCGATAACGCCCTTTCCGTGGGGCTAGGGGCGGGCGATCCGAACCAGTCTGCAATGGTGAGCGAAATCTCCCGTCAGGTGCAGCCGCAGCACGTTAATCAGGTCTTTACCGGCGTCGCCACCAGCCGTGCGCTGCTGGGGCAGAGCGAGTCCGTGGTGAACGGCCTGGTCTCGCCAACCGGCACCGTCGGCATGGTCAAGATCTCCACCGGCCCGCTGAGCAGCGCGGCACCGGATGGGATCGTCCCGGTTGAAACCGCCATTGCCCTGCTGAAAGATTTCGGCGGCAGCTCCATCAAATACTTCCCGATGGGCGGTCTGAAGTGCCGCGATGAGTACCAGGCGGTGGCGCAAGCCTGCGCCCGTCACGACTTCTGGCTCGAGCCGACCGGCGGCATTGATCTGGAAAACTTTGAGGCGATCCTGCAGATTGCTCTGGACGCGGGCGTGAGCAAGATCATTCCGCATATTTACAGTTCGATTATCGATAAAGCCAGCGGCGATACGCGCCCGGAAGATGTGCGCACGCTGCTGGAGATGACGAAGAAGCTGGTTAAGTAATCTTTACCCCTCACCCCGGCCCTCTCCCCAAAGGGGAGAGGGTGTCATCGTCCCCTCTCCCCTTTGGGGAGAGGGTTAGGGTGAGGGGCACAAACCGCACAAACCCAAAGGAGCCACCATGCACACCCGCAATCTGCTCGTCGCTTCACTCTCGTTACTCGCTACTACCGCCGTCGCCCAGACGCAGTACGCCTGGGTGGGAACCTACAACCCGAACGGTGAAGGGCTGTACCGCTTTACCCTCGACCCGCAAACCGGTGCGCTCGCGAACAAAACGCTGGTGAGCAAACTGCCGAACGCTGCGCAGCTGACCGTCTCGCACGACGGCAAAACGCTCTATCTGGCAAGCGAGGTGGAGCAGGGGGTTGTGCAGGCGCTGCGCATTGGTGATAACGGCGATCTGAGCGAGTTAAATCAGGTGGCTTCCGGCGGCGCGGGGCCGGTCTATCTCTCCCTGACGCCGAACGGTGAGCATCTGCTGGTGGCGAACTACGTGAGCGGGTCAATCGCCGTTTTACCGGTGAAGGCGGACGGCAGCCTGGGTGAGGCCACGGATACCCACCAGGATAGCGGTGAACCCGGTGCGGCCAAACCCGAGGCAGCAGTGGAAGGCAGCTTCGCCATTAGCGATCACAATGGTCCCCATGCGCACATGATCGCCGCCGATCCGAGCGGGAAGTACGTGTTTTCCACCGATCTGGGGCTGGATCGGATCTACCAGTACCGTTTCGACGATCAAACCGGCAAGCTGACGCCCAACGATCCGCCGTTCATTAACGCCTCCTCGAAAGGGGCCGGGCCGCGCCACTTCGTCTTCACGCCAAAAGGCGATGCCCTGTGGCTGATTAACGAAGAGGCCTCGACGCTGACCCATTACGCGGTGAACAGCGACGGCCAGCTCAAAGAGGGCAAAACCCTCTCCGCCCTGCCGGAAGGTTACAAAGGCACCAGTTTTGCCGCCGGGCTGGTATTAAGTGCTGATGGAAAGCAGCTCTACGTGGCTAACCGATTGCATAACAGCATCGGGCACTTTACCGTAACAGCCGATGGCACGCTGACGCATCAGGACGACGTCTGGACGCGGGGTGATTATCCGCGCACCCTCACGCTTGATAAGCAGGGACGCTGGCTGTACGTCATGAACCAGCGCAGCGATAACATTACCCGTTTCCGCGTGGCGCAGGACGGCAAGCTCCGCTTCGAGCCGGACTATACCCCGGTCGGCAGCCCATCCCAGATGGTCATTTCACCTTAAGCTGTAAGAGGACATCCCCGTGCGATTCCCGAACCAACGTTTAGCGCAACTTTTCGACCTGTTGCAAAACGAGACGCTGCCGCAGGACGAACTGGCGCAGCGGCTGTCGGTCTCCACGCGAACCGTCCGTGCTGATATCACCGCCCTGAACGCGCTGCTGGCGAGCCACGGCGCGCAGTTTATTCTGAGCCGTGGCAATGGCTATCAACTTAAAATTGACGACGCCGAGCGCTATCAGCAACTGCAGTCATCTCACCCGCGCGCGCTGCGTATTCCGCGAACCGGGCCGGAGCGGGTGCACTACCTGGTGGTGCGTTTTCTTACCTCGGCTTTTTCCCTCAAGCTGGAAGATTTGGCCGATGAGTGGTTTATCAGCCGTGCCACCCTGCAAAGTGACATGGTTGAAGTTCGGGAATGGTTTACCCGCTATAACCTGACGCTGGAGACGCGTCCGCGCCACGGTATGAAGCTGTTTGGCAGCGAGATGTCCATTCGCGCCTGCCTGACCGATTTGCTGTGGGAACTGGCGCAGCAGGACGGCCTGAATCCGCTGGTCACCGAGGTGGCGCTGAACGCGGGCGTTCCGGAACAGCTGGTGGCCGTACTCCACGATACGCTGACCCGCCATCACATCCGCCTTACCGATGAGGGGGAGCTGTTTGTCCGCCTCTACTGCGCGGTGTCGGTACGTCGCATCAGCGAAGGCTACCCGCTGCCGGAGTTCAGCGCGGAAGATGTGGAAGAGAACGTGCGGGATGCCGCAAAGGATATTGCCGCGGCGATAGCGCTTCTGGCGGATAAAGCGCTGGCCCCCTCCGAAGAGAACTGGCTCTGCGTGCACCTTGCGGCGCGCCAGATCCAGGATATCGCCCCCAGCGCCATCAATGCCGACGACGACGAAGCGCTGGTTAACTATATTCTGGGTTATATCAACACCCACTATAACTACAACCTGCTCAGCGATGCCCAGCTGCATGCGGATCTGCTCACGCACATCAAGACCATGATCACCCGGGTGCGTTATCAGATCATGATCCCCAACCCGCTGCTGGATAACATCAAACAGCACTACCCGATGGCCTGGGATATGACTCTGGCCGCCGTGTCGAGCTGGGGCAAATATACCCCCTATGTCATCAGCGAAAACGAAATTGGTTTTCTGGTGCTGCATATCGGCGTGGGGCTGGAGCGTCACTACAATATCGGCTACCAGCGCCAGCCGCGGGTGCTGCTGGTATGCGATGCCGGTAACGCGATGGTGCGAATGATCGAAGCGGTGCTGCAGCGCAAATACCCGCAGGTGGAGGTAACCCGCACCGTGACGCTGCGCGAGTACGAGCAGAGTGAGGCCATCGCCGAAGACTTTGTTATCTCTACCGCGCGTATCAGCGAAAAAGCCAAGCCGGTGGTGCAGATCGCCCCCTTTCCGACCGATTATCAACTGGAGCAGATTGGCAAGCTGGTGCTCGTGGACCGCACCCGCCCGTGGATGCTGGAGAAGTATTTCGACGCCGCTCATTTCCGCATTATTGACCAGCCCATCGACCAGCAGACGCTGTTCCGCCAGCTGTGTGAACAGCTTCAGTCAGAAGGCTTTGTTAACAGCGAATTTCTCGACTCGGTGATTGAACGTGAAGCCATCGTCAGCACCATGCTGGGCGATGGCATAGCGCTGCCGCACTCGCTGGGTCTGCTGGCGCAAAAGACCGTGGTCTATACGGTGCTGGCCCCGCAGGGGATCCAGTGGGGGGATGAAACCGCGCACGTTATCTTCCTGCTGGCCATTAGCAAAAGCGAGTACGAAGAGGCGATGGCGATCTACGATATTTTCGTCACCTTTTTACGCGAGCGGGCGATGGCGCGGCTGTGCGGCTGCGGTGATTTTGCGGCATTTAAAACGGTGGCGGTGGAGTGCCTGAGCCGCTTTTAACGCAGATTATGAACGACCTGATTGCTGCTGCCGCGCCAGATCAGCGCCGGGTCTTTTAAATCCTGCACAAATTTGCCGTCCACCAGCACGTTAATTAGATCCACCACTTCCCGCTGGGCGTCGTTCAGCTCATCCAGCTTATAGCCCGTCCAGACCCAGATGTCTTTGCCGCTGCAATCGCGGTGGATTCGCTTCACCAGCTTCAGGATCTCCGGCACATTCTGCGGGTGAAGGGGGTCACCGCCGGAGAGGGAGATCCCCTGGCGGTGAATGCGCTTGTCGTTCAGATCCTTGATGATCTGATCTTCCATCTCTGCCGTAAACGGCATGCCTGAGTTCAGACGCCAGGTGCTTTTGTTGTAACAGCCGGGGCATTCGTGAACGCAGCCTGCCACAAAGAGCGTGCAGCGGGTGCCGGGGCCGTTGACGATGTCGACGGGGTAGTACTGATGATAATTCATAGGTTTAACCTGATGCCCTCACCCCGGCCCTCTCCCACAGGGAGAGGGAGAAAACCGGCGACAGGCATAACAACGTGCTCGATCGGTTCCCTCTCCCTTGAGGGAGAGGGGTAGGGTGAGGGGGAGAACCCGGTAAAAACTCAACCGAGCTGCCCATTCCCCAAATGCTTCACGCGGCGCTTCACCTCTTCCTGCTTCCCGGCGTTGAACGGACGCGCATCCGGGCTGCCAAGATAGCCACACACACGGCGGGTGACGGACACCCGGGCGGCATCGTGGTTACCGCATTTCGGGCAGGTGAAGCCTTTGCTGGTGCACTCAAACTCACCGGTAAAGCCGCACTCATAGCACTCGTCGATTGGCGTGTTAGTGCCGTAATAGGGCACATGCTGATAGCTGTAATCCCACACGTCTTCCAGCGCCTTCAGGTTGTGCTGAATGTTCGGGTACTCGCCGTAGCAGATGAAGCCGCCGTTGGCGATGGGCGGGTAGGCCGCTTCGAAGTCGATCTTGTCGTACGGGTTCACCTTCTTCTCCACGTCAAGGTGGAAGCTGTTGGTGTAATAACCTTTATCAGTTACGCCGTCGACCACGCCAAACTCCGCGGTATCCAGGCGGCAGAAGCGATCGCAGAGGTTTTCGCTTGGGGTGCTGTAGAGGCTAAAGCCGTAGCCGGTTTCGTCTTTCCACTGGTCAACCGCGTCGCGCAGACGCTGCACAATCGCGACCCCCTTGGCGCGCAGGGCCGCGCTGTCATACATGTGCTTGTCGCCAAACAGCGCGTTAATGGTTTCGTGAATGCCGATATAGCCCAGCGAAATAGAGGCACGGCCGTTTTTGAAGATCTCCGCGACGTCGTCATCCGCTTTCAGGCGCACGCCGCATGCCCCTTCCATATAGAGAATGGGGGCGACGCGGGCTTTTACCCCTTCCAGACGGGCGATACGGGTCATCAGGGCCTTACGCGCCAGGGTCAAACGGCTCTCCAGCAACGACCAGAACGTCGCTTCATTACCCTTCGCCTCCAGCGCGATGCGCGGCAGATTAAGGCTAATCACGCCCAGGTTGTTACGCCCGTCGTGGATCTGCTCGCCGTTTTCATCTTCGTACACGCCAAGGAAGCTGCGGCAGCCCATTGGCGTTTTGAACGAGCCGGTAACCTTAACGACCTGGTCGTAGTTGAGGATGTCCGGGTACATGCGCTTACTCGCGCACTCCAGCGCCAGCTGTTTGATATCGTAGTTGGGATCGCCAAACTTATGGTTCAGGCCGTCGCGAATGGCGAAGACCAGCTTCGGAAACACCGCCGTTTTGCGGTTCTTGCCAAGGCCCGAGATGCGGTTGCGCAGAATCGACTGCTGGATCAGGCGCGACTCCCAGCTGGTGCCGAGACCAAATCCGAAGGTGACAAACGGCGTCTGACCGTTAGCGGTGTGCAGGGTGTTCACCTCATATTCCAGCGACTGGAAAGCGTCGTAGCACTCTTTCTCGGTGCGGGAGTGCGCGTAACCCTCTGCATCCGGGATCTGCCACTCCTGGGCGACTTTGCGGTGCTTCTCAAAGCTTGCCGTTACGAACGGGGCCAGCACTTCGTCGATGCGGTTGATGGTGGTACCGCCGTAAATATGGCTGGCCACCTGGGCAATGATTTGTGCGGTGACGGCGGTGGCGGTAGAGATGGATTTTGGCGGCTCAATCTCGGCATTGCCCATCTTGAAGCCCTGGGTCAGCATCCCTTTCAGATCGATCAACATGCAGTTGAACATCGGGAAGAAGGGAGAGTAATCGAGATCGTGATAGTGGATCTCGCCGCGCTCATGCGCCTGCACCACGTCACGCGGCAGCAGGTGCTGACGGGCATAGTGTTTGGCCACGATCCCGGCCAGCAGATCGCGCTGAGTGGGGATCACTTTGCTGTCTTTGTTGGCGTTTTCGTTCAGCAGGGCCGGGTTGGTCTGCTCCACCAGGCCACGGATCTCCTGGTTCAGGCGGCCACGCTTCTCGCGCTGGATATCACGGTCATGGCGATACTCAATGTAAGCGCGCGCCAGCTGCTTATAGGGGCCGGACATCAGCTGGTTTTCCACCGCCGTCTGAATCTCATTGATATCGACCTGGCTGCGGCCGTTCATCTGGTTACAAACGACGTCTGCGACGGTGGCGCAATAATCTGCGTCATCGACTCCCGCTGCTTTAGCTGCACGCAGAATAGCTTCCTGAATGCGCTCTGATTTGAACGGCACTTTACAGCCATCACGTTTCATCACATGCGGTGTCATGATCACTCCATTTTATCTATTTATAACTACCGGTTATCCACAGAGGTGGAGAAGTATGCACTGGGCGCAATGGCACAGGGCCCAGCGACTTCCCGCGTTACCCACAGTTGTTATCCACAATTTCTTGTCATCTTGTTGTTGAAAGCATAGATGCTTAATACAAGATGTGGGGTTGGCGTGCATTTTAAGTGCTACATATAGTGATTTGCATCAAACATGTTTGCGATTTATTTGATTCAGGACAAAGCAAAAAGACGAGCGTACAAATGGCGGGCGTTAGGACGATTGTAAATATGCAGAGAATAAAGCTGATTAAATATTCAACAAAAACAGCATAATAAGCCGGGGTAATTATTACACCCGGCCTTCTGGTTTATGACTGCAGCCACCATACTGCTTCAAACGGGCGCAGCGTCATGGCAGCAGGATGGCTGGCCGTTTCGCTATAGTTGCTTATCACCGTCTGCCACTCCCCCTCTGCGGCCTCGGGCTGCCAGGACTGGCATGTCCGGCTCAGGTTGGCGACCACCATCAATGTTTGCCCCTGCCACTGACGGCGATAACACCAGAGGGAGGGATGCTCGGGCAGCAGGTCCTGATAATCGCCCCAGGTCAACACCGGCATCGCTTTGCGCAGGGCGATAAGCCGCTGGTAGGTATAAAACACCGAATCGGGATCGTTAAGCGCCGCCTGCACGTTGATGTCGTGGGTGTTATCGCACAGGGCAATCCAGGGTTCGCCCCCGGTAAAGCCCCCATTGAGGCTGGCATCCCACTGCATCGGGGTACGGCTATTGTCGCGGGATTTGCTCGCCAGAATCGCCAGCAGCGCGTCCGCATCGTGTCCGGCGGTGCGCAGCCCGGCAAACATATTGTGGCTCTCTACGTCGCGATAGTCGGTAATGCGGGTAAAGTGCGGGTTGGTCATCCCAATCTCTTCACCCTGGTAGATGTATGGCGTGCCCTGCATGCCGTGCAGCACCATCGCCAGCATCTTCGCCGCCGGGACGCGATACTCGCCCTCGTCGCCAAAGCGGGAGACGATGCGCGGCTGATCGTGGTTACACCAGAACAGCGCATTCCACGCCCGGTTGTGCATCCCCTGCTGCCAGTGACGGAAAAGAGCTTTGAGCGCCACGTAATCGGGTTGTGCCAGGGTCCACTTCTCGCCGTTGGGATAATCCACCTTCAGGTGGTGGAAATTAAAGGTCATGGACAGCTCGCGCCCGTCCAGCGCGGCATACTGCTGGCAGTGCTCCAGCGTGGTGGAGGACATCTCACCCACCGTCATCAGGTTACGCGGCGTAAAGACGTCGCGGCTCATCTCCTGCAAGTAATCATGAATGCGCGGCCCGTCGGTATAGAAACGACGCCCATCGCCCACCTCGTCGTCCGGGAAGGCCTGGTCCTTCGACACCAGGTTAATGACGTCGAGGCGCAGCCCGTCCACGCCGCGATCGGCCCAGAACGCGCAGACTTTTTTTAGCTCGTTACGCACCGCCGGATTTTCCCAGTTGAGATCGGCCTGCTCAGGGGCAAACAGGTGCAGGTAGTACTGCTCGCTCTCCGTATGCCAGCGCCAGGCATTGCCGCCAAATTTAGAGCGCCAGTTATTGGGGAGCTGATCCGGGGTGCCGTCGCGCCAGATATAAAACTGTCGGTACGGACTCGCTTTGTTGAGCGACTCGCGAAACCAGGCGTGCTGCGTGGAGGTGTGATTGAAGACCATATCCAGCACGATGCGAATGCCGCGGGCGTGGGCGCCGGCGACCAGCTCATCAAAATCATCCAGCGTGCCGTAAGTCGGGTCGATGGCGGTATAGTTCGCCACGTCGTAGCCGTTATCCACCTGCGGGGAGATATAAAACGGGGTGAGCCAGATGGCATCAACGCCCAGCGTTTGCAGATAGTCGAGACGCTGCGTCACCCCGCGCAGGTCGCCGGTGCCGGAGCCGGTGGTGTCCTGGAAGCTTTTTGGATAGATCTGGTAGATAACGCCGTTTTGCCACCAGTGGGGAAGGGTAGTCATAATACGTTCCTGCAAATGCGAAGGGGCGCAAGGGCGCCCCGAAAAGAGTTAAATAATCTGCAGCGTGCCTTGACGGAACTTGCGCTGATACATCACGGTGGTTAACGCCATGGGCACGATAATAGCCACCGCCATCGCCAGCGCGAACACCTGCCAGAAGTCTGGCTGAATGGAGAGGATACCCGGCAGCCCGCCCACGCCGATGCCGTTCGCCATCACGCCGTTCAGGCCGCACAGCAGCGCCGCCAGACCTGACCCGATCATGGCGCACAGCATTGGGAAGCGGTACTTGAGGTTGATGCCGTACATCGCCGGTTCAGTGACTCCCAGATAGGCAGAGATGGCCGCCGGAACCGAGATTTCGCGTTCGTTATGTTTGCGGCTCACCAGAATAATGCCGGTCACTGCCGAAGCCTGTGCGATGTTCGACAGGGCAATCAGCGGCCACATCGGGGTACCGCCCATGCTTTGAATCATCTGCATATCGATAGCGAGGGTGGTCTGGTGCACGCCGGTAATAACCAGCGGCGCATACAAGAAGCCAAACAGCGCGGCGCCCACCGGGGCGAAGCTGCCGATCATCAGGTGACGCATCGCCCAGGCGACGCCGTCGCCGATCATCCGGCCAAACGGGCCGATAAAGGCATGCGCGAGGAAGACCGCCAGAATCAACGACGTGACCGGCACCACCACCAGATAGAGGTAATCGGGCACCATGCGTTTTAAACGGGCTTCAATCATGCCCAGCGCCAGACCAGCCAGCAGCGCCGGGATCACCTGCGCCTGATAGCCCACTTTAGCGATGGTGAACAGGCCGAAGTTCCAGACTTCCGGCACCTGCTGACCCAGTAAGTAAGCGTTCATTAACTGCGGAGAGACCAGCGTGATGCCCAGCACGATCCCCAGAATGGGCGTCCCCCCCATCTTGCGCACCGCCGACCAGCAGATGCCCACCGGCAGATAGAAGAAGATGGCTTCGCCGATCAGCCACAGGAAGTCATTGATGCTTTGCAGCGTCGGGTAGAGCTGGACCAGGGTCTTGCCGTCGCTCATCGGCACATCGCCAATCACGTTGCGGAAGCCCAGAATCAAGCCGCCGCTGATTAACGCAGGCAGCAGCGGGAAGAAGATTTCGGCGAAATGTGAAATGAGCTGTTCATGCCACTTCATATTCTGTCGCGCCGCTTTTTTGGCCTGCTCTTTATCCGCTGACGCATGGCCGGTCGTGGCGAGCAGGGCTTTGTAGTAATCCCCCACCTCGGTACCAATCACGACCTGGAACTGCCCGGCATTGGTGAAGCACCCTTTCACCATCGACAACTCTTCAATGGCCTTGGGGTTGGCTTTGGCCGGATCGTTCAGCACGAAGCGCAGGCGGGTAATACAGTGGCTGACGGTGGCGATGTTTTCACGTCCACCAACCAGTACGATCAGCTGATCAATATCGTCTTGTTTTACTTTACTCATCATGAAGCCTCATGACACAGGTGTAGGGAAGGAACTGGACGCAAGGCTACTCTTTAAGCAGACGCACGAAAACGGGAACGTTCCCGAAACCCGGCGAAGATCACAATAAACCGTAACGGAAGGGATCAGGAGAGGGTGGCGGGAATGGTAATTCGTCGGGCTTCGCTGCGGCCGGTGATCTGCTCGATCAGCTGTAAAGCAGCCTGACGACCCGATTCGGCGTAGCCGGGATCGACGGTGATGATCTCCGGGTGCAGGAACTTCATCAAGGGGGTATTACCCACGCTGGCCAGCTGCAGGTTATCGATGCGCTGCTCTTGTAAGTACTTACTCGCCCCCAGCGCCAGGGTATCGGTGGCGCAGACCAGGGCGGTGGTTTGCGGCGTAAGCACGGCGGCCACCTGGTCATAGCCCTGCTTCATACTCAGCCCCGGCAGCGAGGCCACGGCAGGCAACGCCCGTTTTTTACAGAAGGAGAGATAAGCGTCATACCGGCGCTGGCCGGTGGTGATATCGCTGTGCGGCACCCCCAGATAGCTAATGTGGCGATGGCCGCCCTCATACAGGCGCTGCATTAGCGTCAGGATCGCCCCTTCGTCGTCATAGCAGACCGAGGCAAACCCGGCGGCATCGCGCGCCATCAGCACCAGCGAGGATTGCCACGGCGCGAGCATCTGCTCTTCTATGCCGGAAAAACCAAACAGCACCACGCCGTCGATATTGCGGCGCTGCAGCATGCCGAGGTGCTCTTCCACCATCTGTGGCGAAAACTTACTCTCCATCATGATGGGGTCGTAACCCTGCTCATAAAAGGCCGGCAGCATGGTCTGCACCGCCAGGTTTTCCGAGAGAGAGTCGAGACGCGTGACGATGATCGCCACCACTTTATCGCTCTGTCCGCGCATGGCGCGCGCGGAACGGGAAGGGGAGAAGCCATGCTGTTCCATCACCGCCTCGACGCGTTCACGGGTACGCTGGCTGACACCGCTTTCGTTATTCAGCACGCGTGAAACGGTCGATTTGCCCACGCCGCTTAAGCGCGCGATGTCTTTGATGGTCAGGCGGTTCTGCATGCTCTGTTCCCTGTAATACGACAATGAAGTGATCAATAAGCCTAACAGTCTACCCCATTGGGCTCGTTTAATGGCCTGTTTGGGTCCGGGCCGCGTTGTGCGTCTCCAGACTGGCCGTAATAAGTCGGCCCTGTGGAATAGGTTCTAATTCGGGCAGGGGGATCCGCAATGGGCAAAGTCTGGTTTACGTTTGGTTTAGTCCCCGGCGATTATCATACCGCCCGAAATGTCACTCACGGTATGGTTAAAACCCTATACTGCGCGTCGGCTTACTTTTTTTCTTACCGGAGGCTTTATGGATCCCGATCCCACCCCTCTCCCCCGACGGAGAGCCCCTTCACGCCGGTAAGCCTGTTTTCACTGCCTTACCGGATGCGTAAGGCAGTGACGTCCAAAAACGTCCCTGCATAAAACAGATCGCCTCTCAGGCGCGGCCTTGTCACGTCTGAAGGATATTCTGCACCCGCTGTTGCGGGTGCGGGGGACTGACTATGTTCAAAAATTTAACCCAACTGCTGCTCAGCCAACTGAGCCGCCACCTGCCGCGTCGTCTGGTACAGCGCGACCCGATGATGACTGGCAAACAGCTGGCCGATGCCACCCTGCCAGATAGCCTTTCTGCCCACTGCCTGCGCGTGGCGGCGATGGACGAAGAGACGCTGTGGCACACCTTTGGCAGCCATCCGGAAGGGCTGAATCCTGCCGAGGTGGCCGCCGTGCGCGAAGCCCATGGCGACAACCAAATTCCGGCGCAACAGCCGGCCCCCTGGTGGCGGCACCTCTGGTCCTGCTACCGCAATCCGTTCAATCTGCTGCTCACGCTGCTGGGGGTCATCTCCTACGCCACGGAAGATCTCTTTGCCGCCGGGGTGATCGCCCTGATGGTGGCCATCGCCACGCTGTTGAACTTTGTGCAGGAGGCGCGCTCGACCAAAGCCGCCGATGCCCTGAAAGCGATGGTCAGCAATACCGCCACGGTGTTGCGCGTCATTAATGATAAAGGCGAACACGCGTGGCGTGAGTTGCCCGTCGATCAACTGGTGGCCGGGGATATTGTGAAGCTGGCCGCCGGGGATATGATCCCGGCGGATTTACGCCTGTTGCAGGCAAGGGATCTGTTCGTGGCCCAGGCTTCGCTCACCGGGGAATCGCTGCCGGTAGAGAAGGTTGCCCGCAGCCGCAACCCGCAGCAAACCCATCCGCTGGAGTGCGATACCCTCTGCTTTATGGGCACCACGGTAGTGAGCGGTACAGCGCAAGCGATGGTGATCGCCACCGGCGGCAATACCTGGTTCGGCCAGCTTGCCGGGCGCGTCAGCGAGCAGCAGAGTGAACCCAATGCCTTCCAGCAGGGGATTGGCCGCGTCAGCATGCTGCTGATCCGCTTTATGCTGGTGATGACCCCCATCGTGCTGGTGATCAACGGCTACACCAAAGGCGACTGGTGGGAGGCGGCGCTGTTTGCTCTGTCAGTGGCCGTGGGCTTAACCCCGGAGATGCTGCCGATGATTGTCACCTCCACGCTGGCGCGCGGGGCGGTGAAGCTTTCAAAGCAAAAAGTGATTGTTAAACACCTCGACGCCATTCAGAACTTTGGCGCCATGGATATCCTCTGCACCGACAAAACCGGCACCCTGACGCAGGATAAAATCGTGCTGGAGAACCACACGGATATCTCCGGCAAAAGCAGCGAGCGCGTGCTGCACAGCGCCTGGCTGAACAGCCACTACCAGACCGGGCTGAAAAACCTGCTCGACGTGGCGGTGCTGGAAGGGGTGGACGAAACCGCCGCGCGGACGCTCTCTGCCCGCTGGCAAAAAGTGGACGAGATCCCCTTCGACTTTGAACGCCGCCGTATGTCGGTGGTGGTCAGCGAGCAGGAGGATGTGCATACGCTTATCTGCAAAGGGGCGTTGCAGGAGGTCCTCGCGGTCTCGACCCACGTGCGTCATAACGGCAACGTAGTGCCGCTGGATGAGAGCATGCTGCGCCGCATCGCCCGGGTGACCGATACCCTGAACCGTCAGGGGCTGCGGGTGGTGGCGGTGGCGACAAAACGGCTGCCTGCGCGCGAGGGGGATTACCAGCGTATCGATGAATCGGATCTGATCCTCGAAGGCTATATCGCCTTCCTCGATCCGCCGAAAGAGACCACCGCCCCGGCGCTGAAGGCGCTAAAAGCCTCCGGCATCACGGTAAAAATCCTCACCGGCGACAGCGAGCTGGTGGCCGCCAAAGTGTGCCGCGACGTGGGGCTGGACGCGGGCGACGTGGTGACAGGCAGCGATATCGAACGGCTTTCAGATGATGAACTGGCCGCGCTGGCCAAACGTACCACCCTGTTTGCGCGCCTGACGCCTATGCACAAAGAGCGCATCGTTACCCTGCTGAAGCGCGAAGGGCACGTGGTGGGCTTTATGGGGGATGGTATTAACGACGCCCCGGCGCTACGGGCGGCCGACATCGGTATCTCCGTGGACGGCGCGGTCGATATCGCGCGGGAAGCGGCTGATATTATCCTGCTGGAAAAAAGCCTGATGGTGCTGGAAGAGGGGGTCATCGAGGGGCGCCGCACCTTTGCCAACATGCTGAAATACATCAAGATGACCGCAAGCTCCAACTTCGGTAACGTCTTTAGCGTGCTGGTTGCCAGCGCCTTCCTGCCGTTTTTACCGATGCTGCCGCTGCACCTGCTGATTCAGAACCTGATGTATGACGTGTCGCAGGTCGCGATCCCGTTCGATAACGTCGATGAAGAGCAGATCCGCAAACCTCAGCGCTGGAATCCGGCGGATTTGGGACGCTTTATGCTCTTCTTTGGCCCGATCAGTTCCATCTTCGACATCCTGACCTTCTGCCTGATGTGGTTTGTGTTCCATGCCAACGTGCCGGAAGCGCAGACGCTGTTCCAGTCCGGCTGGTTTGTGGTCGGGCTGCTGTCGCAGACGCTGATTGTGCATATGATCCGTACCCGGCGCATCCCGTTTATCCAGAGCCGGGCGGCCTGGCCGCTGATCCTGATGACCGGGCTGGTGATGCTGCTGGGCATTGCGCTGCCGTTCTCGCCGCTGGCGAGTTACCTGCAGCTACAGGCGCTGCCGCTGAGCTACTTCCCGTGGCTGGTGGCGATCCTGGCCGGGTACATGGTGTTGACCCAGATGGTGAAAGGGTTCTACAGCCGCCGTTATGGCTGGCAGTAAGCGTTTTAACAATAAATGGCAACTCCGGTTGCCATTTTACTCTCTCCACGCAGCGCATTGCGGTAAGCACTCCTCAAACAGACCCCTATTTTTTCCTAAATTAGACAGGCTGTGATCTACGTCATCCTGTTAGCTTGACCCCTAATAATGGGCATGTTAACAAAATGTTTTACTTTTTTTGGCCCGTCAAATAAGGAACTTTCATGTTACGGTACAGCCTCTTAACCGCCGGGCTTATGCTCGGCGCGTCTGCGTTTGCCTCCCCGGTGGGCGATCTTCCCCTGATGCCCTGGCCGGCAAAGGTAGAGCATCCCGCTACGCAGGGCGCGCTGGTGCTGACCAATCAGGTCGCGGTCAAGGTCAGCGGGGACGATCTCAGCGATGCCGTGACTCGTCTGCGCGATCGCATTGCCCTGCAAACCGGCTGGACGTTACAGCCGCAGCCCGCCAACCCGGATAAGCCGACCATCACCATTACCGTTGCCCGCAAGGTGGACGCGCTGCCAAAGCCGGACAGCGATGAGAGTTACAAACTGACCGTTAACGCGAATGGCGTGGCTATCACCGCGAATACCCGCTTCGGCGCGCTGCGGGCGATGGAAACCCTGTTGCAGCTGATTCAGAACGGCCCGGAAAACACCGCGCTGCCGTGGGTCTCGATTAAAGATGCGCCGCGCTTCCCCTGGCGTGGCCTGCTGCTCGACTCTGCCCGTCACTTTATTCCGCTGGAGGCGATCAAACGCCAGATTGACGGCATGGCGGCGGCGAAACTTAACGTGCTGCACTGGCACCTCACCGACGATCAGGGCTGGCGCTTTACTTCGAAGCGTTATCCAAAGCTGACCCAGCTCGCCAGCGACGGGCTGTTCTATACCCCGGAGCAGATGCGTGAGGTGGTCAGGTACGCCGCGGCGCGGGGGATCCGCGTGGTGCCTGAAATAGACATGCCAGGCCACGCCTCGGCGATTGCGGTGGCCTATCCTGAGCTGATGAGCGCCCCCGGCCCGTATGAGATGGAGCGCCACTGGGGCGTGCTGAAGCCGGTACTCGATCCGACCAATGAGGCGACTTATACCTTCGCGGCGGCGATGGTCAGCGAACTGGCGGCGATCTTCCCCGATCCTTATCTGCACATCGGCGGGGATGAGGTGGACGACAGCCAGTGGAAAGCCAATGCCAGGATCCAGCAGTTTATGCGCGACAACAAGCTGGCCGACAGCCACGCGCTGCAGGCATATTTCAACCGCAAGCTGGAGACCATACTCGAGAAAAATCAGCGCCAGATGGTGGGCTGGGACGAAATCTTCCACCCGGATCTGCCAAAAAGCATCCTGATCCAGTCCTGGCAGGGGCAGGACGCACTGGGGGAAGTGGCGAAGCAGGGGTATAAGGGCATCCTCTCCACCGGTTTTTATCTCGATCAGCCACAAAGCACCGCTTATCACTACCGCAACGAAGTGGTGCCCGAGGGGCTCAATAATGTGGATGTGATTACCGACAACGACAGCGCCCAGAGCTGGTCATTTAGCATGCCGCGTCTGAAAGGCAAGCCGGTAGAGGGCAGCTTTACGCTGGTGACCGGCGAGAAAGGCTGGCGCGGATTTATCGATTTCAACGGTAAATCTCGTCGGGCGGTAAACGACATTGAGTGGCGCGCCGACAATCAGGTGAGCTTCACGGTAGATACCTGGATGGGGGAAACCCGCCCGGTCATCACCGTCACGGATGATAAACTCAGCGGCTACTTCCTCGTGGGCAATGTACGCTATCCGGTGACCGGTGCCCGCCTGGATGCGGTGCCAAAGGGGATCATGCCCGCCGTTCCGGATACCGCGCAACAGGCGAACCTGCTGGGGGGCGAAGTGGCGTTGTGGGCCGAGAACGTGGCCGCGCCGGTGCTGGATATCAAGCTCTGGCCGCGGGCGTTTGCGGTGGCGGAGCGGCTATGGTCGGCGAAAGAGGTGACGGACATCGACAACATGTACACCCGCCTGCAGGCGATGGACACCTGGAGCACCGTCTCTGCAGGCCTGCAGCAGCATAGCCAGCAGCAGACGCAGTTTATCCGCCTGGCAAATAACACCGATACCGTGGCGCTGCAAATTCTCGCCCAGGCGCTGGAGCCCGCGCAGTATTACACGCGCCAGCACCTGAAGTTCCAGGCAGGCAACTACCATCAGTTCGAGCCGCTGAACCGCTACGCGGATGCCCTGAGTGCGGAAAGTCATACCGTGCGTCAGATGAACAAGTGGGCGGAACGTCTGGTGAGCGATGCCGAAGACAACGAAAGCGCCGACGCGCTGCGGCATGTCTTTACCCGCTGGCAGAACAACACCAGCGATGCGCTGGCGCTCAGCGAAAGCAACTATCAGTTAAAAGCGCTGAAGCCGGTGATTCAGGAGGTGGATAAGTTGTCGTCTATTGGCCTGCGGCTCACCGATCTGGTGGCGCGACAAGGGACGCTGGATGATGCCGAGATTGCCTCAATTCAGCGCGAACTGGATGGTGCGGCACAGATTCAGGATGAGGTGGTGATCGCGGTAGTCTATCCGCTGGAAAAACTGCTGCGCGCGACGCGCAATCAGTAAAAAAATCCCTCTCCCGGGTGGGAGAGGGAAGGGGTGTTATTTTTTCAGCACCCAGGCCTGCTGCCAGTGTGAACCGACACCCGGTTCATACTGGTTAGCCGCTTTCTTGTACTGTACGCAGTAGCCGCTATATGGGAACGGTTTGCACTGGTAGGTTTTGCCGTTTTTCGGCTGCAGAACAACGGTGCCCGCAGTGTAGCTGCTCAGGTTTTCCGGGAAGCGGTAGTCATACTGGCCCGCAGTACCGGTATCGGTGCTGGCTGAATCCTCTTCCAGCATCATGTTGACAACGTCCTGCGCAAACAGGGTGCCGTCTTTATTGGTCGCGTAGTATTTCAGCATGTGGTGGCCAGCCGTCACGTTAGTCAGGTTCATGGTGACATCCTGATTGGCGTTGTTCATATCCTGCTTCAGATAGCCTTTCTCCGCGCCCTGATGGTTCATCACGTGCGCTTCCAGATTCACATCACCCTGGGTGTTAACGTGGAAGGAGACGGTCGCGTTGCCGTTAACGATTTTGCTGTACTGGACATTGCTCACGGCAATGTTTTCGTCCACCTGAGCCTGCTGCTCTTCATAAGAGATGGCTACGGATCGCAGGGCGCTGCCCTCTCTCACGTACACGCTGTTTGCGCCGTGAACCGGGTTCACATCGCCGCCTTCATCTTTCATCCCCACGCGGACATCGTTCTGCTCGGCGTTGATTTTCTGCGCCAGGTCGTAAGACCACTGGTTAGCATCGCCCTGAGCGTCAGAGGAGATGGTCATTTCGGTGCGCATGGAGACCACTTCACCGTTGGCATCGAAGAAGCGGGCAATCACTTTATCGCCAGCGTTCAGGTTATTACCGGAAATTTGGCCGTTGAGGATTTTTGCCCATTCAGACACGACCGCCGGGGTTTCGTCCGGCGTCTGGCTGCCGCCATTACCGAAATCAACGTCGATAGCCTGATAGAAGCTATTTGTGGTATCGGCAATTTCCCATACCGCGTAAATAACCTGGTAACCCGTACGTTCCGGAACATTACAATTCATATTCTGGGTAACGGCTGGCGCCTGGCCATTTCCATTAACGGTACAGAATGGCGTGGATTCAAATTGCGCGCGGGTCAGTGGCTTATTTGGATCCCAGTTTTGTTTGGTGATGTAATAACGCCAGTTGGTGGTTTTATGCGGGGCGGTGTGATACCAGGTAAAGGTATGCGCGCCGGCGGTCATTGGGGTTTTGGTCCAGGCGTTCAGGCTCTGGCGATCCAGCTGAGAGTACTGGGAGATGCCCGCACTGGCGAGCTGACCATCAGGCGGCAGGGCGCCGTTCGGGAAGCCGGAGGTGCGTTCCACGCTCTGCGGTTCATATTGTACGGTGCCACAGTCAACGTTCTGACCCAGTTTGCACATATAAGCACGACTGGCCGGAGACTGGACATAACCGTGAGCTAAAGCCGATGAAGCAACCGTGAGTGTGGCAAGTGCCAACGCAATTTTAGACAGTTTCATTTATTATTCCATTAAAAGAGAGTAATGCTTTTGGGCGCAGTTAGTGTTGCGCGGAATAAAAATGAAGTCATGGAATGGCGGGACGAAAAATAATAGTGAAAAAACTTGAAGGCTATTTTCGGCTGTGTATCGGGGAAATAAAAAAAGGCAGCCTGGGCTGCCTTAATATTAAAAAACAAGCGTTAGCGGCGTACGGCGATCGCTTCGATCTCGATCTTCACGTCTTTCGGCAGACGGGCCACTTCTACACAAGAGCGCGCCGGGAAGGTCGCATTGTGTTCGGTGAAGAAGGCTTCATAGGTGGCGTTAACGGTAGCGAAATCGTTGAGATCTTTAACGAAAACGGTCGTTTTCACGATATCGCCCACTTTCAGGCCTGCGGATTCAACAATCGCTTTCACGTTTTCCAGCGACTGGCGCGCCTGCGCGGCCACGTCTTCCGGCACTTCGCCATTTTTCGGGTTCACCGGGATCTGGCCTGAGGTGATGATCATGCTGCCCAGATCAACGCCCTGAACATACGGGCCGATAGCGGCTGGTGCATTTTCCGTCGCGAGTACTTTGGTCATGTTTTCTCCTGAATAACAGCGTGATAAAAACGGATTCCCGGCCATTATACACGTCATTGCGGATTAACCGGCCAGCACCACCGTATGGGAAAACTCTTTTTCGCAATATTTGCACTTCAGCGCGATATCGTTGGCGCGTTTTTTTACCGCAAAGCTGGAGTTAACCGGCTCCGCGTGGCTAATGCAGTTGCTGTTCGGGCAGACCAGTACGCTCTCGATACGCTCTGGCAGGCTCGGACGAGATTTGCCCACCACTTCGTAGTCGTCGATACGGTTCACTGTGGCGTCTGGCGCATACAGCGAGAGCTGGTTAACCTGCTCGTCGGTGAGGAAGGTGTTCTCGATTTTAATCAAATCTTTACGCCCCATCTCACCGGACGGCAGGTTCAAACCGATGGTGATGCGCTGGTCGGTTTCGGTCAGCTTGAACAGGGTCAGCAGCTTAAAGCCCACCTGCGCGGGGATGTGGTCAATCACGGTGCCACGCTTGATGGCTTCAACCTGGAGTTTGTTATCGTGTGTCATGGTCGTCTCCCCTTACAGAGCTAAATCGCGATTCAGAACCAGTGCCAGTAACGCCTGGCGGGCAAAGATGCCGTTGCCGGCCTGCTGGAAGTACCAGGCGTGCGGCGTTTTATCGACGTCGGTGGTGATCTCATCAATGCGCGGCAGCGGGTGCAGCACTTTCATGTTGGCGCGTGCGCCCTCCAGGTCGCTGGCGCGCAGAACGAATTGCGCTTTCACGTTGGCGTATTCGGAGGGATCCAGGCGCTCTTTCTGCACGCGGGTCATATAGAGAATATCCACTTCGCCCATTACCTCTTCGATGCTGGCGTGCAGGCTCCACTTAATGCCTTTCTCGTCGAGCATATCCAGAATGTACTGCGGCATCGCCAGCGCGTCCGGGGCGATAAAGTAGAAGCGGTTGCCGGTAAACTTCGCCAGCGCCTGGGTGAGAGAGTGGACGGTGCGGCCATACTTCAGGTCGCCGACCATGGCGATGTTCAGATTTTCCAGCCGCCCCTGGGTCTCCTGGATGGTGAAGAGATCCAGCAGGGTCTGGGTGGGGTGCTGGTTAGCCCCGTCACCGGCGTTCAGCACCGGAATACCGCCAGAAAACTCGGTTGCCAGGCGCGCGGCCCCCTCCTGCGGGTGGCGCATAACGATGGCGTCCACGTAGGTGCTAATGACCGAGATGGTATCGGCGAGGGTTTCGCCCTTTTTGCCCAGCGAAGTATTACTGCTGTCGGAGAAGCCCACTACGCTGGCACCCAGGCGGTGGATTGAGGTCTCGAACGACAGGCGCGTACGGGTGGAGGCCTCGAAGAAGCAGCTGGCGATGACCTTGTGCTTTAACAGCTCCGGCTGCGGGTTGGCTTTCAGTTTTGCCGCGGTTTCCAGCACCAGCTCCAGCTCTTCGCGGTTAAGGTCGTTTATGGAAATGATGTGTTTTTGATAAAGCGGATTCATGTTTATCTCCTGACGCCGGGCAAAAAAAAGCCCCTCAAATGAGGGGCTCTGGGAATAGGGATAGCTGCGGGAAGAAAAACGGCAGGCCAGCGTCTGTTTTGAGACGCGGTAAGACATTATGTCGTACACACTGAACCATGCTTCCTCCCGGCAAATTGTGGGGCATTATACGCAGCCTGAAGGTGGGATCAAGCGATAAATTCACGCTTTAAGCAAAGCAAACGGTTTGCATTGCATGGTTATGCGCTGCGGCAAATCCCGGCCAAAAAGTAGTGGTATGGCAGCCAAATTTCTCGTATAAAAGTTTAAAATGAAACGGTGTTTTATATTGAGGATTCAACCATGATCGTTGGCAATATTCATAACCTCCAGAGCTGGCTGCCTGCGGAACTGCGTCAGGCGATTGAGCACGTAAAAACGCACGTTACCGAGGCGACCCCGACCGGTAAACATGATATCGACGGCAACCGTCTGTTCTTCCTGGTCTCGGAAGATATGACCCAGCCCTTTGCTGAGCGCCGCGCGGAGTATCATGCCCGTTATCTGGATATCCAGATTGTCCTGAAAGGCCAGGAGGGGATGACCTTCAGCACCCTGCCAAACGGCACGCCGGATACCGACTGGCTGGCGGACAAAGATATCGCTTTCCTGCCGGAAGGGGAGCAAGAGAAGACGGTAGTCCTGAACGAAGGGGATTTTGTGGTCTTCTACCCTGGTGAAGTGCACAAGCCGCTTTGCGCGGTGGGCGCGCCGGGGCAGGTGCGTAAGGTGGTTGTGAAGATGCTGGTGGGGTAATTCTCTTACCCCTCACCCTAACCCTCTCCCCAGAGGGGAGAGGGGATTGTACCGGGCCGCCTTTTCTTCCTCGCCCTTTTGGGGAGAGGGTTTAAAAGTTCCCTCACCCCGAAGCAGAAGGTGTAAAAGTTCCCTCTCCCTGTGGGAGAGGGTTAGGGTGAGGGCACCAGACCGCACCCTGTAGAATGTGATCCAGCTTAAATTTCCCGCACTCCCTCATCTCCTCCCATTGTCCTGCGCTTTTTCTGCGTCATAGTATGATCGTTAAATAAACGAACGCTGTTCTATAATGTAGAACAAAACGATTAAGCAAGGAGATCCCATGCAGCAGACCGCGCAGTTTTCGGGAATTATTCCGCCTGTCTCCACCCTTTTCACCCCGGACGGCATGCTCGATAAAGCGGGCACCGCCGCGCTGGTCGACGACATGATCAACGCCGGGGTGGATGGCCTGTTTTTCCTCGGCAGCGGCGGGGAGTTTACCCAGCTCAATACCAACGAGCGCAAAGCGATCGCCGAGTTTGCCATTGCGCATGTGAACGGCCGCGTACCGGTACTGATTGGCACCGGAGGCACCAACGCCCGCGAAACCCTTGAGCTGAGTCAGCATGCCCAGCAGGCAGGGGCGGACGGGATTGTGGTCATCAATCCCTATTACTGGAAAGTGTCAGAAGCCAACCTGATTCGCTACTTCCAGCAGGTGGCGGACAGCGTCACCCTGCCGGTGATACTCTACAACTTCCCGGCCCTGACCGGGCAGGATCTCACCCCGGCGCTGGTGAAAACCCTGGTGGACTCGCGCAGCAATATCGTGGGGATCAAAGACACTATCGACTCCGTGGCCCATCTGCGCAGCATGATCCTTACCGTGAAGGCGGCCCATCCGCACTTTGTGGTGCTCTGCGGCTACGATGACCATCTGTTCAATACCCTGCTGCTCGGGGGCGATGGCGCCATTTCGGCCAGCGGTAACTTTGCCCCGCAGGTGTCGGTCAACCTGCTGCAGGCCTTCCGCGACGGCGATCTGGCCCGGGCGGCGCAGTACCACCAGACCATGCTGCAAATCCCGCAGATGTATCAGTTGGATACGCCGTTCGTGAACGTGATCAAAGAGGCCATCTCCCTCTGTGGTCGCCCGGTATCAACTTACGTGCTGCCGCCTGCCGGGCCGCTGGATGAGGCGAGCAAAGCGCAGCTGAAATCGCTGCTACAACAGCTCAAACTCTGCTGAGCCGGACGGTCACGATGTCGATTGAAACGATTTTTACGCCGCAGGATCACGCCTTCTACTCGGTGAAAACCCACGCCGCCGGGCCGCAGGGGGCGCTACCGCTTACCCCGCAAATGCTGATGGAATCACCCAGCGGTAACCTGTTCGGCATGACGCAAAACGCCGGGATGGGGTGGGATGCCAACAAGCTGACCGGCAAAGAGGTGCTGATCATCGGCACCCAGGGGGGGATCCGCGCGGGCGACGGACGTCCGGTGGCGCTGGGCTACCACACCGGCCACTGGGAGATCGGCCTGCAAATGCAGGCGGCGGCGAAAGAGATCACCCGTAACGGTGGCATTCCGTTTGCCGCCTTTGTCAGCGACCCCTGCGATGGCCGCTCGCAGGGCACCCACGGCATGTTCGACTCCCTGCCATACCGTAACGATGCCGCTATCGTCTTTCGGCGACTTATCCGCTCGCTGCCCACGCGCCGGGCGGTGATTGGCGTCGCCACCTGTGATAAAGGGCTGCCCGCCACCATGATTGCGCTGGCCTCTATGCACGATCTGCCCACCATTCTGGTGCCGGGCGGGGCCACGCTGCCGCCGACGCACGGGGAAGATGCCGGTAAGGTTCAGACCATCGGCGCGCGCTATGCCAACCACGAGCTGTCGCTGCAGGAGGCCGCCGAGCTGGGCTGCCGCGCATGCGCGTCACCGGGGGGCGGGTGTCAGTTTCTTGGCACCGCAGGCACCTCGCAGGTGGTGGCCGAGGCCTTAGGGCTGGCGCTGCCCCATTCGGCGCTGTCCCCCTCTGGCCAGGCCGTCTGGCTGGAGATATCGCGCCAGTCTGCCAGGGCGGTGAGCGAGCTGGATACCCGCGGCATCACCACCCGCGACATTTTGACGGATAAAGCTATCGAGAACGCGATGGTGATCCACGCGGCCTTTGGCGGCTCCACCAACCTGCTGCTGCACATTCCGGCTATCGCCCACGCGGCGGGCTGCACCATTCCGGATGTGGAACACTGGACGCGCATCAACCGTAACGTCCCGCGGCTGGTGAGCGTGCTGCCGAACGGCCCCGATTATCACCCCACGGTGCGAGCGTTTCTTGCCGGGGGCGTACCGGAGGTGATGCTCCACCTGCGCGCGCTGGGCCTGCTGCATGAAGATGCGATGACGGTCACCGGCCAGACGGTGGGTGAAAACCTTGACTGGTGGCAGGCCTCCGAGCGCCGGGCGCGCTTCCGCCAGTGCCTGCGTGAGGAAGACGGCGTGGATCCGGATGACGTGATCCTGCCCCCGGCGCGTGCCAAAGCGCGCGGCCTCACCTCTACGGTGGCTTTCCCGGTGGGCAACATCGCCCCGGATGGCTCGGTAATCAAAGCCACGGCCATCGATCCCTCTGTGGTCGGGGAAGACGGTGTTTATCGCCATACCGGACGGGCGCGGGTGTTTGTCTCGGAAGCGCGGGCCATTAAAGCGATTAAAAACGGCGAGATTGCCGAGGGCGACATCATGGTGGTGATAGGCGGCGGCCCTTCCGGGACCGGGATGGAAGAGACCTACCAGCTCACCTCGGCGCTGAAGCATGTCTCCTGGGGTAAGACGGTCTCGCTGATCACCGATGCCCGCTTCTCGGGCGTTTCAACCGGGGCCTGTTTCGGCCACGTGGCCCCCGAGGCGCTGGCGGGCGGGCCGATTGGCAAGCTGCGCGATAACGACATCATCGCCATCGAGGTCGATCGCCTTCGCCTGACCGGAAGCGTGAACTTTATCGGCACGCTGGACGAACCCCTTACCCCGGCGCAGGGGGCGGCGGTGCTGGCCCTGCGCGCGCCGCATCCGGAACTGCACGCCCACGATTTTCTGCCGGACGATACCCGCCTGTGGGCGGCACTGCAGTCGGTGAGCGGTGGCACCTGGAAAGGGTGTATTTACGACACAGATAAAATTATCGAGGTTATTAACGCCGGTAAAAAAGCGCTCGGACTTTAGGTTCTGAAATAAAAAACGCTGTCTGCGAAGAGAAATTCGCGGACGGCTTTTTGCTGTCTGAAATATATTTAGATTAACGCAAGAAGAATTTAATAACTTACTAAAATATAAGATAAAAATATTCTACCTGGTGCGCTGATAACGACCGGAATCACAAAAGCAAAATATCATAATTCATAAACCAGAAATGACCATTGCCGGAAAAATAAGCCCCTTATTACACTTTATTAACACGAGTTTGTAATTAATCAGATGACCAAAGGGTGTATTCCTGTCGATGCGCCGGGGCGCTTTTTCCCTGGCTCAGGTCCCTGACGTCGGTACCGTTCCACTTTGCGTTGGGGGTAAAGATGCAGTTAACCATGAAAGATAAAATTGGCTACGGGCTGGGTGACACCGCCTGTGGTTTCGTCTGGCAGGCCACCATGTTCCTGCTGGCCTATTTCTATACCGACGTGTTTGGCCTCTCGGCGGGAATAATGGGCACGCTGTTTTTAGTCTCTCGCGTGCTGGATGCCGTGACCGACCCGCTGATGGGGCTGCTGGTGGACCGCACCCGCACGCGCCACGGCCAGTTCCGCCCGTTTCTGCTGTGGGGGGCGATCCCCTTTGGCCTGGTCTGCATGCTCACCTTCTACACGCCCGAGTTTTCGGCCAATGGCAAAATCATCTACGCCTGCGTTACCTACATCCTGCTGACGCTGGTCTACACCTTCGTTAACGTGCCCTATTGCGCCATGCCGGGGGTGATTACCGCCGATCCGAAAGAGCGCCATGCCCTGCAGTCGTGGCGCTTCTTCCTGGCGGCGGCGGGATCGCTGGCGATCAGCGGTATCGCGCTGCCGCTGGTGGGGATCATCGGCCGCGGTGACGAACAGCTCGGCTACTTCGGCGCCATGTGCGTGCTGGGGCTCTGCGGCGTGGTGCTGCTCTACGTCTGCTTCTTTACCACTAAAGAGCGTTACACCTTTGAGGTGCAGCCGGGGGCGTCGGTCTCGAAAGATCTTAAGTTGCTGCTGGGCAACAGCCAGTGGCGCATTATGTGTGCCTTTAAAATGATGGCGACCTGTTCCAACGTGGTGCGCGGCGGGGCCACGCTCTACTTCGTGAAATACGTGATGGACCATCCGGAGATGGCGACCCAGTTTCTGCTGTACGGCAGCATCGCCACTATGTTTGGCTCGCTCTGCTCATCCCGGCTGCTGGGCCGCTTCGATCGCGTTAAAGCCTTCAAATGGATCATCGTGGCCTACTCCCTGATTAGCCTGCTGATTTTCTTCACGCCAGCCGAGCATATCGCGCTGATCTTCGCCCTGAATATCCTGTTCCTGTTTGTCTTTAACACCACCACGCCGCTGCAGTGGCTGATGGCCTCTGACGTGGTGGATTACGAAGAGAGCCGCAGCGGCCGCCGTCTGGATGGGCTGGTGTTCTCGACCTATCTCTTCGCCCTGAAGATTGGCCTGGCCATTGGCGGCGCGCTGGTAGGCTGGATACTGGCCTGGGTGAACTACTCCGCCAGCAGCAGCGTGCAGCCGGTGGAAGTGCTCTCCACCATCAAAATCCTGTTCTGCGTGGTGCCGGTCATTCTCTACGTGGGCATGTTCATCATGCTCTCTTTTTACAAGCTCACGGACGCGCGCGTGGAGGATATCAGCCAGCAGCTGATCAAGCACCGGGCGGCCAGAGGCGACGATCTTCCGGCGGCCACCACCGCAGCATCGCATTAAGCAGGAGGCACCATGTACACCATTACCAACCCGATTCTTACCGGCTTTAACCCGGATCCGTCGCTCTGCCGGCAGGGCGAGGATTACTACATCGCCACCTCTACCTTCGAGTGGTTCCCTGGCGTGCGCATCTACCACTCCCGGGATTTGAAAAACTGGCGGCTGGCGAGCACCCCACTGGACCGCGTGTCGCTGCTGGACATGAAAGGTAACCCGGACTCCGGCGGGATCTGGGCGCCGTGCCTGAGCTACGCCGACGGGCAGTTCTGGCTGCTCTACACCGACGTTAAAATTGTCGATTCACCCTGGAAAAACGGGCGCAACTTCCTCGTCACCGCCCCCTCCGTCGAGGGGCCGTGGAGCGAGCCGATCCCGATGGGCAACGGCGGCTTTGATCCGTCCCTGTTCCATGACGACGATGGACGCAAATATTACCTCTATCGCCCCTGGGGGCCGCGCCACCACAGTAATCCGCATAACACCATCGTGATGCAGGAGTACTTCCCCGAGACCCACACCCTGTCGCCGGAGCGTAAAACGCTCTTCACCGGCACGCCGCTGGGCTACACCGAGGGGGCGCACCTTTATCGTAAAGAGGGCTGGTACTATCTGCTGGTGGCGGAGGGGGGCACCAGCTACGAGCACGCGGTGGTGGTGCTGCGTTCCCGCACGCTGGAGGGGCCCTACGAACTGCACCCGGAGGTCTCGATGATGACCAGCTGGCACCTGCCGGAGAATCCGCTGCAAAAGAGCGGCCACGGCTCGCTGCTCCAGACCCACACCGGAGAGTGGTTTATGGCCTATCTCACCAGTCGCCCGCAGCGCAGGCCGGGCATCCCGCTGCTGGCAAGCGGCGGGCGCGGCTACTGCTCGCTGGGGCGCGAGACGGGCATCGCCCGCATCGCATGGCGCGACGGCTGGCCATACGTGGAAGGGGGGAAACACGCGCAGCTCAGCGTGCCGGGGCCGCAGATGGCAGAGAGCAACGTGGCCGCGTCCGCTACCTGGCGGGATGACTTTGACCACGCGACCCTCGACCCGGAACTGCAGACCCTGCGCATCCCGTTCGATGCCTCGCTCGGCTCCCTGAGCGCCCGCGCGGGCTGGCTGCGTCTGTACGGCAACGACTCCCTGAACTCGACCTTTGTGCAATCTACCGTCGCACGCCGCTGGCAGCATTTCACCTTTACGGCCGAGACGCGCATGGAATTTTCGCCGCGCCACTTCCAGCAGAGCGCCGGGCTCACCTGCTACTACAACAGCAAAAACTGGAGCTACTGCTTTGTCGATTATGAGGAGGGGCAGGGGCGCACCCTGAAAGTCATTCAGCTCGATCAGAACCAGCCGCTCTGGCCGCTGCATGAGCAGCCCATCCCGGTGCCGGACGACGCACAAAGCATCTGGCTGCGGGTGGAGGTTGATCGTCTTGAGTATCACTACAGCTACTCCTTCGACGGTGAAACCTGGCACAGCGTGCCCATCACTTTCGAGGCGTGGAAGTTGTCAGATGACTATATTGGCGGGCGCGGCTTCTTTACCGGGGCCTTTGTCGGGCTGCACTGCGAGGATATCAGCGGTGACGGTTGCCACGCTGATTTCGACTATTTTAGCTACACGCCAGAAGAGGCGTAACGCCTCAGGCCGGGCAGCCGAGGGCACGTGACAGCTGCTGCCCGGCCTCCTGCAGTTGCTCGCGGAAGCGGGCCAGCTCCGCGTCGTCCACCCTGGAGGTGAGGGTTGAGAGGCTTAGCGCGGCAATCACTCGCGATTCATGGTTGCGCACCGGCACCGACACGCAGCGCACCCCCTGTTCATTCTCTTCGCTGTCCAGGGCGTAACCCTGCGCACGGGTTTCGGCCAGCGCCGCCAGTAGCGCCTCGCGGCTGGCAAGGGTCGCCGGGGTAAAGGTTGCGTAGTCGTACCCCTCCAGCAGGGCATTCAGCTCCGCCTCGCCGAGCCAGGCAATCAACACTTTCCCGATGGCGGTGGCATGCACCGGCAGGCGACGGCCAATACGCGAATAGGCGATGGCCGCGAGTTTGCCTTCAATCTTCTCGATATAGACCCCTTCGCACCCGTCCAGAATCCCCAGGTGGGTGGTCTGCCCGGTGCGATCGGACAACGCCTGCAGCCAGCTTTTCGCCTTCTGGCGGATGTCGATGGTGCTCACTACAAAATGACCGCGCTCGACCAGCTTCATGCCGGGGCGATATTTACCGTTCTCCGGGTTCTGATCGATATAGCCATGCAGTTGCAGGGTTTTGAGCAGCGAGTGAAGCGTGCTTTTACTCAGCCCCATCTGTTTGCTGATGTCAGTGATCTTCAGCTCCGTGGCCTGCTCGTTAAAGAGGTCGAGGATCTGTAAGGCACGTTCAACAGATTGAATAATAGGCATAATCAGGCATCACTCGCGCTGGAAACAGGCGAAAAAAGTACCTGTTTTTCGCTGAAAAATCAATCTAATGGCGCTTTCATGCTCTGGTTTGCAAGGGTGTGAGCGTTATGCGCGGAAAGAGAAAAAAAAGAGGCTGAAAAATTTGACTTAAGTCATTCTTTGGACTTATTCAGTTTTATTGCATAGATAGGCAACGTCTATTACTCAGCGTTTCATTCTTCTTTTACACTTTCTTACAGTAGGGCTTTTCAGTGTAATTGCGTGATTCGTTTAAAAGGTATTTTAATGACGTCTTCAAAGATATGGATTTGTTTAGGTTCGATCGCCAGCCCGGCCACGGGAACATTATTCGCCAAAATCCTCACTCCACATAATCACAAATATATACTCTGGTATCGTGGCGATCGGCTGATAAAAACGGGCGATCAGGTCAAAGTATTAACCAACCGCCTGTTTATCGATGACGCGTTATGCGACATCAATATTCTGCAAATAGACAAATACCAGCACAGCCTGTGGCGAGTCATGCACAATATGTCCAGCTGTCCCGGCCATCGCGAGCCTCTGGAGGCGCCCTGTGTGGCCCCCGCGAAATGTATTTTTACTACCTGCCCGTATGGCAAAACGCGGATTGTAAAAAGATAAGGATGTTGAGTGGGCTAAAGGCATTACGCCAGGATTATCCTGGCGTTTTTTTTATTATCGCGAAAAAGATTAATTGCCGAGGGTGGCGACCATCACCGCCTTAATGGTGTGCATGCGATTTTCCGCCTGGTCAAACACGATGCTCGCCGGAGATTCAAAGACCTCATCGGTCACTTCCATGCCGCCGTGCAGATCAAACTCCTTCGCCATCTGCTGGCCCAGGGTGGTCTGGTCATCGTGGAAAGCGGGCAGACAGTGCAGGAACTTGACGTTCGGATTGCCGGTCAGCGCCATCATCTGGCTATTCACCTGATAACCGCGCAGCAGGGCAATCCGCTCCGCCCACTTCTCCTTCGGCTCGCCCATCGACACCCAGACGTCGGTATAGATAAAGTCGGCCCCTTTCACACCGGCTGCCACATCTTCGGTGAGGGTGATCTTACCGCCGTTCTTCTCGGCCAGGGCGCTGCACTCGGCTATCAGGCTTGCTTCCGGCCAGCAGGCTTGTGGCGCGACCAGGCGCAGATCCAGCCCGGTAAGCGCTGCCGCTTCGAGCATCGAGTTACCCATGTTATTACGGGCATCGCCGGTATAGACCAGCACCATCTCGTTAAACGCCTTGCCCGGCAGGTGCTCCTGCATGGTCAGCAGGTCCGCCAGCAGCTGCGTAGGATGGAACTCATTGGTCAGCCCATTCCACACCGGCACGCCGGCAAACTGCGCCAGGGTTTCAACCACTTCCTGGCCATGACCGCGATACTGAATGCCGTCGTACATGCGGCCCAGCACCCGCGCGGTATCTTTAATTGACTCTTTATGCCCAATCTGGCTGCCGCTTGGGCCGAGATAAGTGACGCGAGCACCCTGGTCAAAAGCGGCAACTTCGAAAGAGCATCGGGTACGGGTTGAGTCTTTTTCGAAGATGAGCGCGATGTTTTTGCCAGTAAGCTTTTGTACTTCAGTCCCTTTTTTCTTGTCGGACTTCAGCTGCGCCGCCAGGGCGAGCAGCCCGGTAAGCTGGGCAGGGGTAAAGTCGAGCAATTTCAGGAAGTGTTTTTTAAACAGTTCAGACATTTTATCCTCACATGGCAGAGGCCACTTATTGAATTAAAATTCAATTTATCTATATGAATATTCATTTGCAACCCTGTTTCACAAATCTTTCGTCGAAAGGTGGAGGCAAACACATCCGTGTGTGAAAATAGAAGTACTGCCGCACTTTAAAGAGGATTGAGCCATGGCAAACCCGGAACTACTGGAAGAGCAACGCGAAGAGACGCGCCTGATTATTGAAGAGCTGCTGGAAGATGGCAGCGATCCGGATGCGCTGTACACCATTGAGCACCATTTCTCTGCGGATGATTTTGAAGCGCTGGAGAAGCTGGCGGTGGAGGCGTTCCGTCTGGGTTATGAAGTGACCGAGCCGGAAGAGCTGGAAGTGGAAGAGGGCGACACCGTCATCTGCTGCGATATCCTGAGCGAAGGCGCCCTGAAAGCTGAGCTGATCGACGCGCAGGTAGAACAGCTGATGGACCTGGCCGAGCGCTTTGAAGTGGAGTACGACGGCTGGGGCACCTACTTCGAAGATCCGAACGGCGAAGAGGGTGAAGAAGGCGACGACGAAGACTACGTCGACGAAGATGACGACGGCGTGCGTCACTAATAGCGTATTAGCGGCAGTGCACACTGCCGCTTTCAAGGTTCAAACATGGATTACCCGCAGATACTTGCTCCCGTTCTAGACTTCCTCCCGTGCCCCACCCCGCAAGCGTGGATAGACAAAGCCCGCGACCCGGCCAACCTGCCGCTGTTGCTTACCGATCATATGGTGTGCGAACTGAAGGCCGCCCAGACCGCGCTGTTATTAGTGCGAAAATACGTCGCCGATGAAAGCGGTGCCGACGCGCTGCTGGCGTGGCTTAAGCCCTACGAAGCTTTCACCTTTCGCGACGGGCCGGAACCCGACTTTATCGCCCTGCATAAGCAGATAAGCAAAAGCGTGATGCCCAAAACCGACGACCCCTGGGGCCAGGCGCTTATCGACAGCATGGTGTTGTTAATTAAAGAAGAGTTGCACCATTTCTGGCAGGTGCGCGAGGCGATGGTCACGCGTAACATCCCGTACGTCAAAATCACCGCCAGCCGCTACGCCAAAGGGATGCTGAAAGCCGTGCGCACCCACGAGCCGCTGACGTTGATCGACAAATTGATCTGTGGGGCCTATATCGAGGCGCGCTCCTGCGAGCGCTTCGCCGCGCTGGCCCCCTTCCTCGACGACGACCTGCAGAAGTTTTACCTGTCTTTGCTGCGCTCTGAGGCGCGCCATTATCAGGACTATCTGCACCTTGCGCAGCAGGTGAGTGACGAAGACATCACCCCGCGCATTAAGCACTTTGGCGACGTCGAGGCTACGCTTATCACGTCTGCAGATAGCGAGTTCCGCTTTCATAGCGGCGTGCCGGTTTAATTGATAAGGACAAGGGATAATGAAAAAGGGGTTAGGTATTGCGGCAGCCGTCGTGCTGGGCATGGTAGTAGCGGGCTGGATCTTTCGCGACCAGCAGCCCACCACGGAACAGCAGCTCGACACCGCGCTGGGCAGCATGCCGGTGTGGCAGGTGATTAAAGAGCAAGACCCGGCGTTCCGCAAAAAGGTGCAGGACGAGATGATTGCCCTGCAAAAAGCAGGCAAGAACGAGCAGCAGATTATCGACACCATCCAGCCGCAGATTTTGCATCTGCAGATGGCGCGCCTGCAAAACGCCCCGGACGCCAACGTGGTGGAGTATATGAAGATCAATATGGAGCAGACCGCCGCCATGCAGAAGGTGAGCGACGATAGCTGCTTCCGCTTCCTCTATCCGGAAGTGAAAGGGGGCGTGAACCCGATGCGCCTGCTGAGTAAAGAGTTGATGCAGCGCCGCATGGAAGCGGATGCCACCATGATGCGTGCCGCCTTCGGCCCGAACAAGCACACCGTGACCCCGGAAGAGGTAAAACGCGCCGAGACCGACGTGGTGCCGATTGTGCAGAAGCTGGCAGAGAAATACGGCCAGGACTTCGAGCTGCTGCAGGCGCCGAACAAGGCGGTGGGCAAAGAGAAAGTAAGCTGCGAGCTGGTGCAGGACCTGTGGAACAACGTGCTGACGCTGCCAGAGAAGAACGCCGCCGGGCTGATTCGCTATGCGGTGTCGGACCTTTAACAGCGGTTACGCTGGTTTTTTCAACACTTAGCGCAGGTTTAGCGCGCCGCCGCTTGCATGGCGGCGCGTGACAGGTATAATCCACAACGTTTCCGCATCCCCTTCAGTGCCGAAGTGGCGAAATCGGTAGACGCAGTTGATTCAAAATCAACCGTAGAAATACGTGCCGGTTCGAGTCCGGCCTTCGGCACCAAAAGATGCAAAGATAAGTCGCTTAAGGGCGGCTTTTTTTGTGTCCATTTCCGTCTAGGTTCATCTATATCCGTCTGTAAATAAAAGATAATTCATTTTTTGGCAATAACTATATTTATTTTATGGTTTTTCCTTGTTGGTCATTTTTCATCCATTGACATCCACGCGATTTAGGGCCGAATTAGGGGCTTAAACGTAGTTCGATAATAGTGAGGCCCCGAATGGCACTAACAGATCGCGCTATAGGCCACGCCAAGCCTTGTGGCAAGCCGTATAATGCTGTTTAACCTTAACGGTTCAAAACGCTGGTACATCAAGTACGGCACTGTAAACAAAGAGAAAAAGCTCGCTTTAGGCCCTTATTCGCTTTTGACGCTTTCACAGGCAAGACGCATGCGTGAAGAGGCCTAATTACTGCTGATTACCGGCATCGATCCGAGAGCACACCGAAAGGCTGAACGCCTCGCTAAAACGCCGGAACATACTTTGAGTCTGTGGCACGCGAATAGGTCACCGGTAACGTGAACTGGTCGGCGGAAGATCAAAGGCGGGTGCTGCGTTATTTCGAGCTTTACGACTTTCCCACGAACGGCAGCTGAGACATCACCAAAATGAAGGTCAAAGACCTGCTGGTACCCATCAAAGAGGTGGAGAAAGCGGGTAAACTGGATGTTGCTTCCCGGCTTCAGCAGCTCACTGCCTGCGTGATGCGCTAAGCCGTCCAGAACGGCATTATCGATCATAATCCCGCATCAGATTTAACTGGCGAGGTCGCCATGCCCAAAGTTCGCCATCACCCGGCGCTATTACTATTTATCGGCTTATGCAAACTGCGCTTTGCCCATCGGGATGAAATTGACCTGCGTAACGCCGTGTGGACCATTCCCGCCGAGCGCGAACTGATCCCCGGCGTTAAGTACTATGCGCGCGGTACGAAGATGCGATCTCCACACTTGGCCCCTCTATCACATCAGGCCATCGAACTGCTGCACGAGGTGAGGCAGCACTGCCGACCGGGAACTAAACTGGTGTTCCCCGGCGATCATAACTACCGCAAGCCAATGAGTGAAAACACCATTAACAAATCGCTAAGGGTTATGGGTTATGACACCCAGAAAGATGTCTGCGGCCACGGTTTTCGCACTATGGCCTATAGCGCGCAGTAGAGAAGAGACTGTGGTCAAACGGCATTGTAGAGCGCCAGATGAGCCATCAGGAGCGCAAGCGTGTGCTCGCGGCGTCCACTTGGAAGAGAGCAGGGAGATGATGCAGTGGTGGGCGGATAATATCTGGATACACACCGGTTCAAACATGTTGTGTCGTACAGTTTGATAAGTTGCCGGGAGGCATACTCGACCATATGGGCTTCCAGGAGCGCAATGATCGGCAACGGGAGGAGCTGAAAGCTAGAATACTAGATGACTCGGAATGACTGGCGGCATGGGAATTATCAACAAAAGCAGGTTTCCGTTCTGACGACCATGAGGCAGACCCCAAAGGTGGGAAGCCGCCGGGAAGACTTTCTCGCTGAAGGTCGATGGTGAAAATTTATGTACTGACTATGTTTTGGATGAGAAAGCGCGGCCTATAAAGGTTGTCAGGCTGATTAATTCATTATTCAAGGAACGTAAGATCTCGTGGGGCTGGCTATCTGGTTCGGTTCGGCTAATCATAGGTTGAGGGGTGAGAAGCCAAGAGATTTGCCGATTTGAAAGTCAGGGATGGTACCGCTGGCTACGTAGGATGAGATGGATGTGGGGGGAGGAGGTAGCGGATAAGGTAGAGATTAATTGAGGGATAATGCTCCGTTAGACAGCCCTGCGTTATGATGGCAATACTAAAAACTGAGATAAAATTCAAAGTTTGAATTTTATCTCAGTCAGTGATACTGTTTATTTGTACAGTTGTGGAAAAAATTAACCTCTTGTAGGTCGTTGGTTTTATGGAATAATAAAATCAATTAATTTACAGGAGTTTTCTTATGCAATTTTTCGCTTTACGTGTGCTAATGAGACCACGCGACCCTGACCTTTTTTCAAAGGGATCTGTTCAAAGAGACATTGCACATTTTGAAAATGCCATAGTATCCAGCGCGCAAAAGTTAAATCTGACATCATCAACACCCTCTGTGCATAAGAAAACAAGCTACACCTTGAAGCTGAGTATCAAACCCTCTGAAGGCGTCATGGCTGGGGTCATATCAAAACAGCAAAAAATTAAAGGACATGATAAGGATTTTCGCGAGTTCGATGTAGACAATTATCCACCAATCGTATGGATCTGGGATAGAGAAGAGCAAGTGTTATTGGTCGAGAAGAAAACAGCGGTATTCAAGGATGCGCATCAAGTTGCTAAGGCATTTGAAGATCTTGCCAACAACGACTATTTGGCTCAATTAGGGCTAAGAGTGTTTATCGAACTTTGCCTTGAAATGGAAGATTTTTGGTCGGAATATCATAGACTTCAGTTTATTGATAAAGTGAGTTTTACGTTGGTTACTCCGAATATTTTCGGAAGTAGCAAGCAGGCCTTAACTGACGATTTGCGAAAGCTTGAGGCAGATACTAATGCAAACGCTATAACCACAACATTTGAAAACACAGATGGTAATTTAAAGCTTAAAGGTTCTCATTGGGCATCTGTTTTTGTTGATTGGGTAAAAGATGGTGGTGGTTCTTGGTTAATTAAAGGTCGAAAAACACTCAAATCAAAACCTACAACTGTATCCAGTAATCAAACGGCCAAGATACTGCTTATCGAAGGCGAGATTTCAGAAATTCAGTTAGATGGCTACTCACCGAGTGATATTAAAGAAATCATAGCATTACATCAAAATAGGTACACATACAAAAATGAAGAATCTAGGCGTCTGGATTAAAGCTATAGCTCTATTCATATTATGCTTAGCGTTATCGTCAGCCGATAAGCAGGTTTATACCCTACTTGAGCAGGCATCGGCAGGGGTGATTGGCTCAATACTTGGAGGGATTACTGCAGGGATCTCTGTAATTTTTGGTATTCTGGCGGTCATCAATAAGGGGCAAAAACGCTCAGATTTTACAAGTTACTTGGGATGTTTAGAGGCTGATCTGAAATTACTTGTGATCTGTTTAGGCGCAACAATTTTTTTGCCGTACCTCCGAAATTATGACTTACCTCTTATAAATTACCTCAATCATGAGTTGATTCCTTCTAAGGATAAGTTATTTACAGCGGCAGAGCTTTTTGCCGTATCGCTATCTCTGAATCTCATTGTTGAAGTGATAAGTTGCATGATTTTAGTAGTTAAACAAAGCCTGAAAATGGAAGACTGATAAGATTTTTTTTATATTTTTATTAATGATTACTTGAGTATTGATGATGAAAATATAGTTGTTTTATTATTAACTACGATTTTGGTAGTTAATCATGATATTAAACAGGGCCGTTAACAATGTCTTTTTCGTGTATACATAAATATATGGGTACGAAAATAGGGTTTAGCAAGACCTAGAATGATATCTCCTTTTATGACCATATAGTTATCTCCTAAAGTGTATATTCTGAAAATATGTGTCATGTGGGGATAAAATGAACGTAACCATATCCCAAACTCTGGCTCAGGCAGTGAGAAATGTTCGCAAGCAATGTAAGCTGACCCAACGTGAAACTACAGATAGTATGTGCATGAAACAAGCCACGGTTTTAGAGTTTGAGAACCATCCGGTGGGGACTCATCAAGGTAAGCCCATTAAGCTGCTTGCCGCTCTGAACCTTAAGGTTCAGGTCGTAAGTCGGAGGGGCGTAAACAAATCGTCTGCTAGAAAAGTCTACGAGTATTGATCTGTGGGCATGCCTATCTCGACTAACTGTTTGAAGTAAACTGATGTCGTCTCGAGTTTAGCGATACCTCGTTCAAAAAAGTTTATCGATCCTGAAATACGGTAGCGCATAGTACATTTGGGTGAGTGCATAAGTATGTATTTTTAGGAGCTCCTCACGTACATACTCGGTCGTTTCTAACATCAATGCCCGAACATCCGCAATCTTGTCAGAATCCATCGGGACGTATTTACGTCGGCCTTCAGCATAAAAAATATCCATTACGCCCAGCCTCCTTCCTCTGTAAACCAACACAAAATCGCGTAGTAATCCACGGGGAGCAGGTTGAGTACATATCATGAAGATTCGGTATACCAGAGGAAGAAAGTCTTAATTGGTTTGCCATGATTATTGATAAGAGGGATGTATTTCAAAACTTCTGCGTCTGGGTCATTTGGACTCATCCAACATTAGTAGATAAACTTTGTAGATCACGACGATGTCTGTCGGAAGGTCACCGGGATGATGTCATTACATAGGGGAACAAGCTGATTGGAAATCCACTGACGAAATGAGGGTAGTTACACGGAATTTTTGACAGGTTTTGTTTAACTACTTAGCAATACTGCTAAAATAAATACTTACCTAGCTCAGCATACCGAAAATATCACTTGAAGATGAATCATCAATCATTTAAGCAGCTTATCAAAAAGATTCAGATAGGAAAACACCTACCTGATGCGGTGTATTTGCATAGAGACGCCATGCAAGAGCTTCCATCTGTACTGCAAAAATTTATACCAGCTGTGGCCCGGGCAGTGAACTTACCGGATGATCAATGGAACCTAATCAAGTTATTTAAGAACGAATTTCGCTTATCATTACTTAACTACCCAAATTTTTATAGCGACTCGTATCCTGCCTTGGAACAAAGTCTCAATATCGATCTGAGCAAACTCAGTCATAAAGTAACTTGCTATCGTTCTTCTGATAACCCACCTATTTTGCACCGAAAGGAAACCATGATTTTGCCGGGTAGTGACTACTATGAACACTTCACTAAATTGACAGAAGAGGGGGAGAAGGCCGGTTTGTACGAAAACACCCGCACTATAGGATTCAAACGTTCTTGGCTAAATTTGATTCAGAAAAAAGGTTACCAGTTAGTGGAAGGGCGGTTACTAAAAGCAGATAGTGCACCTCCAAGAACTGGCGTTGCGGAACTTGGCATCGATCGCTACAAGACGGCTATTGTCCGCTATGAGCTATCAGGGCCGATGAAAACTTTGGCTAAGCAAGGCTATCTAGATGGCCGATTTTCTATTTTTGACTATGGGTGTGGTAGAGGAGATGACCTAAGGGAGCTTGAGGCAAATGGTCTTGATGCTTTAGGTTGGGACCCTGTATTTTCTCCTGATAACGACAAAGTAAAGTCTGATATTGTGAACTTAGGTTTTGTTCTTAATGTTATCGAAGATCAAGATGAACGCCTCGAAGCGCTCTTGAGTGCTTGGGATCTAGCAGAAAAAATACTTGTCGTATCAGTCATGTTAGCAAACGAATCGTATATCGAGCAGTTTCGGCCTTATAAAGATGGCGTAATTACTTCTCGAAATACCTTCCAAAAGTATTATGCGCAATCAGAATTCAAAGAGTACTTAGAGCGTTCATTGCAAGATGATGCTATTGCAGTCGCGCCTGGTATTTTTTACTTGTTTAAAGATAAGTTAGAAGAACAACGTTATCTTCAGAGTAAGTATCAAAGACATTTTAAATGGCAACAACTCACTTCTCCTCAACCCATCGAGAGTAAAGATCGAGCAAAACTTGTTATTACACAAAATAGGGAGGTCTTTGATGATTTTTGGAATGTTTGTCTAGAGCTTGGTCGTATACCGGCAAACGATGAATTCAAGAGTTCTGAAGAGGTGAGAAACTTGATTGGTTCTCACAAAAAAATCTTTGGCGTGCTTCAGGAAATGTATGGTGCTAATGAATTTGCTAATGCACAAAAAACGCACAAGGAAGATTTGCTAGTATATTTTGCTATGGGGTTATTTGAAAAAAGGAAACCATATACACATCATCCTGAAAATCTAAAGCGTGATATCAACGCTTTATTTGATGATTACCGAACGGCGAATAATCTTGCGAAGGAATTACTTTTTTCGATAGCAGATACGCAGTTGATTGGCAAAGAATGCATAAAGGCGCACGAACAATTGCCTGCAAGTATTCTTAATAGTGGGCACTCGTTAATTCTCCATAAGGACTACATTGAGGCGCTGCCACTCTTATTACGTGTTTATGTCGGTGCAGCATTGCAACTTTATGGAGAATTAGACGAAACCGTTGAGCTAGTTAAAATACATATTAACTCTGGTAAACTCACGTTAACACGCTACGATGATTTCAGCAAATCCGTTCCTTATTTGGTAGAGAGAACCAAAATAAAAATGGTTGATCAAAATATAGACTTCTTTGACTATCTTGATGAAAGTCGCCGGCCACCACTGCTCAATAAGCATTTGTTGTTAAGTAATAACCACGAAATGTATGAAAAACAGAAGAACTTTGATAAGCGATTGTCAAAGCTCTTGGGAACAAAAGCCACAGGCGAGGTTATCTTGAGCAGACAGATATTTGAGGAACGGTTAGCGCTTGCCGGAAAGCATGTGACTGGGTTTAGGCTAATTCGTCACTAATCTTATACGGCGGAAAACTAATGCGGTAAGTGCGACGCGCTACTTGTTCCGACATCCCTATTGCGGTTAATACATGCGAAGCTACATTAGAAAGAGCATTGCACGCTGAACCTTGAGATATGAACCATGGACAATCATTTGTAAAACGTTTTACCTCCTCGTCGGAGGGAAATGTTACACTCCAGATTGTTGGTACAACTGCCTCGCTACCGTTTCTTAAGAAATCATAATGCACCATAAGATCTAGAAACTGCTTTTCGATTGGACTTGCTTGAGTAGGGTAGCACTCCACTGCAGCTGCAAGCCCAACTATCAAGGGAGTAGGCGATGTGCCCCCACGTAGCCCAAACTCTTGTCCCCCCCCATGAATAAGGGGAACAAGTTCTGAATTTCTAGCATTACGCACATAAAGTGCACCGATCCCTTTAGGCCCATAAATTTTATGGCCAGACAGTGAAAGCATATCAATATCCATATCATCGACATCAATATCGCATTTGCAGAAGCTCTGTGCTGCATCAGTGTGAAAAGGAATGTTGTGCTCAAAAGCTATCGCACCAAAGTCCTTGATGGGCTGAATTGTCCCTAGTTCATTATTTACATGATGGATTGAAATAAGAATAGTATTTTTTCTTATCTCCGCAGCGAGGGAGGATGGCGATATGTAGCCTCTACTGTCAGGGTGTAGATAAGTTACTTCAAAGCCGATCGACTCCAGAAATGCACAAGTATTGAGAATACATTTGTGCTCTATAGCTGAGGTAATAATGTGGCCTTTGGTAGTAAGGTGCTTGAAAGCTACTCCTTTTAAAGCCAAGTTGTTAGCTTCACTAGCGCCACTGGTAAAAATAATCTCACTAGGAAGTGAGCCTATACTATCTGCAATTAGCTCTCTTGCTTTTTGGATTGCTTGAGAACTCAGCCTTCCTGCTTGATGCGCAGAAGAAGCATTCGCGAAATTTTCTGTCTCCCAAGGACTCATCGCCTCTAGAACTCGCTGAGAAACTGGGGTAGATGCAGCATAGTCGTAGTAATTATTCATTTTCAACTAAGTACTCTAATGTTTGATTAAATATAATATTAGTCACTAGTGGCTCACCAATATTGTTCATTATCCAGTTATCAATGATTTTAAGTCCACTATTACAATATCCTTCAAAAATATCAATTGCTTGTCTTAAATTTTCATCTTTGAGAATGTCTAGAGACGACGTTTTGGTTAACGCAAGAAGATAGATATAAGCATCATGTCCTGTTGTTGCATAAGTATCCAGCAAGATTGGCGTGGTTTTGATTTTAGGCTTTAGTGGTTGATATTCATCCAGTTGATACCCCACTAACGCTGCAAAAACCATTAGTTCTTTAACTGTACTAAACATCCGGGAGTCATTATTAGCTCCTTTTGTCGAGCAAAACCGCTCTTCTAAAGATTCGAAACGAGAATCCCGGTGAACCTGTAACTTACGCCAGTCTAAAATTTCAGCCATGGGTAGAAATCTCCTCGATAGTTACCTTGTCAAAATCACTACCAAAACGAACAACCTCATAATTAACGCCGTTCACCTTAAGTTGTGTCGGATACTGGCCTTTAAATTCATCTTTTGTAAGAACTGTATGTTGAACAAGATTATATTCCTTACCTATTTTATGCCTTATTCCTTTGTCAGTATGCGTTTCAGTCCACTGGGCTTGAGAAAACAAAAAGATTGATTGCTCAACTTTCTCCGCAATATAACGAACAAGCTCTCGACCGTTATCTGGACCAATAAAGGCAAGAATAGAGTCTGCAATAAATGGAGCAATAGTGCCCGGGGTAAGAAGATGCTGCTTGTTATATGCACGAACTTTTGAGAACTCAATCAGTGCTACGATAAAAGATATCGCAAGCATAGCTTGATATCCGTTACCAGCGGCTGCCCGTTTGCCTTTACTATCAACAATTGCCCATGTAAAGCTCCCTGATTTTCCGTTGGTGTCCTTTTGAACTGTGTAGCCATTAAAAGCAACTTGACTAAACAATGATTGCATCTTTTTCAATAATAATTGCTCAACTCCATTTTGCGAGGAATTCATTGCTTCCTCATATAACTCGATTATCTTGTCTGTCGCTAGAATCAGGTTGCGGACTTTCTGGGCTTTGGGCTGAGTTGATGACAAACTGCTCACTCTGCGATCGATTTCTTTAATATCGATATCTTTTTTACGGATATTCTGCTCTAACTGAGGAATCTGTCCTTTGAGTTGGTCACACTGAGATTTAGCCAAATCTTTGGCACGTTCGATAATCTTAATATCATCAATGTCAGACTCGACTATGGTAAAACTTAACTCTTTTATACTGTGTTCGAGTTCCTGCATACCAACTTCGTAGTCATCAATATCAGCTAATAATTTTTCCATACTAGCTTTTGGTAGTTGCTGACTGCTAATTCTTTGTTGTAGCTTGGTCGCCCTCACCCAACGTTGCTTAAGATCAGGGTCAACGGCATGTTTACCTAGTTCCTCTAAAAGCCGTGCCGCTGAGCTGTCTTGTTCAATATGAGTGCCGCAAATACATTCGTTATTGTGTACAATCTCACGTAACAATTGCCTGTCTACGGTATAACGCAATGACTTATTGAGCTCTTCAGTATTAATTGCTGAAACATCGAACGAAGCAAGCTTTTGGCTAAATGTCCTCAATGCCCAGTCAGGTGATTTTGAGATTTTTTCAGACAGGAACTGCTTATGCTGCCGTGCGTAGTCACTAAGTAACTCTGTTTTCTGTTTGCGAAGCTTAAGTTGTTCATCAATTGTTGTCTTATCGAAACGAGCAAGTTTACCTAGTTGAGTTTCATATTCTTTCTCCGCAATCTCAAGCTCACGTTGTTTTTTTTCCAGTAGCATCTTGTCACGTTCTAAACTAGAAACTAAAGTATCTTTGTTTGTCAATAAGGTATCAATTTCATTGTTTGTATCATATTGCTTGAGATCTTTTTGATAACTTATCTTAACGGCAGACAAGTGTCTTAGTGTTGTTTTAGCAACCGTTAGGCCTAAAACTTTTTCGATAGCATCTTTGATGTGAGAGAAATCATTTTGACTACTTAAAGTACCGGTTCCTTCACCTTGATAGAAAAAGTACTGAGACATTTCTTTTGGTAAAAAAGTATTGATTAACGTATTCGGGTTTTCTTCAGCTTTTTCTGCATAGCAACCATCAATAATTTCATAAACATGTAGGTTACTGCTAGCACTATTCTTATCTTGAATTCTTCTAACGTCAAGTAAGCGATTTTCATGTTCTAGCTGAACAGAAACACCGAACGTATTCTTACCTTGAGATTCTGCATGCTTATTGAGAAGATTTTTGGGGTCAAGTAAGTTTTCTGTGGTTTCTTCATAAAGGCACCAACGAAGCGCGTTAAGTAACGCTGTTTTACCACCATTATTCTCACCATGAATTAGCGTAACTCCGCGTGCAGGATCCACAGCAAAATCAATAGATTGCTTACCATAAAATTGACGAAAGTTATTTATTTCAAGTCTTATTAGTTTCATTTATGATATCTTCCACATTAGCTTCAATAATATCTTTGATCTTCTGAAGATGACGGTTTTGCACTAAGTCTCCATAGTATAGCTCTTTCTCAAATTGCATAACCTGCAATGCCGCTTTATGCACAGCAGATTTCTTTGAGTAATCCAGATGCGCGATCTGGGTATCTTTATCAACTTGCTTTAATAAAGCTTTAAAGGCATCAAGATTCATTAATAGAGTCCTAACTCGATGATTTTTTTATCAATCTCTTCGGGGTTTATAGCTGTTAACTTGAAGTCATCTATTCTGTTCAACTCCGCACGGCGTAGATTTTGACTAATATGATTCACTACCCCCGGTAATGGAAGAACAACAAAATCCACAATTAAAGCTTCATTTTTATCCAGAGATTTCCGAAGAACACGACCTCTCCTCTGGATATATTGTCTAGGATTACGCGTGCTTGCCAAAATAAAAGCGCTTCGACATACCGGCACATCGATCCCTTCATCTAATACCTTCATGGCCACTAAAGAATCAATGCGCTGCTCTTTAAAACTTTCCATTATCATACGTCGCTCCGACGATGTCTCTTGGGAAGTGAATTTTGAGACTTTACAGCCATGTTCATGTAGACAATTAGTGACCTTAGTAATATATGGTGTACCTTCCCCTGGCGCATAACCTTCTCCGACATAGATTAACGAATGTGTTAACGACAATGTCGGATGATTTTTTAAATAATAGAGTAATGCCGGTAATTTACCTGAGCAAGTGGCTAGTAACCTTGATCTTCCACCACATAAATTCGTCAACATTGACTGCTCATCAGTTGTTAATTTCTTTGACTGGGCTTTTAGAATAAGCTTCTGAATCTTTGCTGAATAATCTTCATACGCTTCTTGCTCTTCCATATCAAGATAAACTGGAACAATATCATAACGATAAGGAGAGAGTATTCCATCTTTAATAGCATCACTCAAAGAGTACTCACTTATGATGCCTTTAAAATATGTAAGCAAATTCTGTCTGATCTTATCCGGAAATGGTGATCCTTCAACCTCATCATCATCGGTGCGAAAAGGCGTGGCGGATAATCCTATTCGATAACGAGCTGGGGGTAAAGCATCGAAATACCCTTGGCTACCAAGGTGGTGACATTCATCGCCGATTAACAACATATCCTCATATGGTATTTTGGCTATCTTAGATTGAAATAACTCCGTTGATAAGGTCTTGTTAACAGCAATAACACAGATAAAATCTAAAGTTCCGCTTCGAAAGCGTAATATTTTCTTATCCAATATAGCAGCCCAATTATTGGAGCTTTCGTAACATTGAATTGGGACGACGTTAAAAGGAGCTAACTCTTTTACCCATTGATTAGCCAGTTCTATGTAAGGGACACTAATAATAACAAAGGTTTTATTATCATTCTTATTACGTTCTTCATACAATTCAACCATTGCAGAGATGGATGTGAATGTCTTACCTGAACCGGTTGCTAACTTAAATAGACCATTATAATCTGCCTTTCGCCAGCTTTCTATCGCCTCGACTTGATGTGGAAATAACTCAAACGCTCTATTTTTCACTATCAATGGTTTGCGAGGTGTTTTCACTTCTATATTTAGTTTTGTTAACTCTTGTTCTGATTTGGGGAAGCTGTACGAAAAGAAAGGTTTGCTCGTCTTGGGATCAGCGGATGCTGGAAATAATTCTTTACTCAAAGCGTCCAGATCAACACCAGCCCGGACTCTTTGGTAAGCAACTGAATCAATTTCAACAACTTTGACTCGCTTCTTGTTGTTACTCCAAAGAGCATTGAAATTGTCTACTTCGACTTGTCCATAATCAGCAAAAGCTTCATGCCAGCTGAAAAATAGAGAAACTTCCTCAGAATTATATTTTGATAACCCAGCTATAGTTTCATTCGCGGAGCCGCTGAAGACAACGGTTTCATTTTGTTGATAAAAGATCCCAATTTTTTTATGGAACATACCTTTATGCGTGAAAGCGAATTTAATCTCAAGTAGTCCTTTAGCCACTAAATACGTTAGCAGTTTTAGGTTTCGTTCTGTACTTTCGAGCAACAAATCTGCTAGTTGGAGTGATAGAGCTGTAACAGGGTTTGATACCCCCTCCATCACCGCCTCAAACTCATCATCAGAAAGTGGATCTCCAATGATAAGGCGCATTTTACCTTCTGAGTGAATAAACTTATCTAGACCTTGCGCTGCAGAAACTAATACATCGGACGAAAAGTATCCCACGGCCCTATCATAGCGATCTGCGCAAGCAAGCAAGGGGATATGTACACATTCAAGTATACTTTCTTCATCTGAGTCATACTTAGCTTTGAGTTTAAGGTCTGAGAACCGCATTGTTACTCCCAATCAAGCCATTTAGTAAGATTGCGCCATGCGTTGCTCAGGAGTAATGAACTGCGTTCATCAATCTGCTGCTTACCCCATTTATCGGCGAACGTTATATCACCAAATTTTTTCTCTAGCATCAATACTGAAGCATGACGTTTAGCATGCTCAGAAATATGACAATCTGTTGATAAGATATCTTCAATATCGTTAATTGAATCGTTAGCTAAGGCCTGAAGTAAATGTTGCTTTAGATTATACCAAGATGGTGGGTTAGAGCTGGAAACTCCGTCTCTGACATCAATTAATACGTTACCAATCTTGTTGTAAACTTCAGGGTTTGCAATTTCCTCATCCCCCCAGCCTTCTGTAGAACCACCATTGAAGACCTTCTTGATAGCGTTTTTCCCAGAAATTAATTCCCACATCATGGTTGTTAGGAAGTCAGTACTCAATTTATTTGAGATCTGATGATCAACGCCTTTAAGTTCAACCCCATGCAAACCAGCTAAGAGCAACATTTTGATACTCTTCGATTTGGTTAGAATTTGTTGTTTTGAACAGATATCAAGCCATTTTTCATCTACTGTATCTTTTGGAGAACCTTTTGTAATAATTTTATTTATAAGTTCTGCTCTGAAAAATTGATTAATAATATCCGGATTAAACTGCTCAGATGTCAATGAAGAATGACCTAATGTGAGCCCTTTTTGATCAGAGCTCACACCACGTTCATGTAATTTTTTGTAAACCGCATCAATACCATCAGCTCCCCCACTCATTGCTCGCCAAAGTATACTAAATGCTGTTACAGATTTAAGTACTTTTGCGAAGTCAGAATATTCTGTACCTGTTGCATCAAATTTCTCATCAATTAATACAAATTGTATCAATAGACTTTGAACAATATCATGCTTCATATCCACAAGGTATCGAAGACATAAATTAGAAATATCTAAAACGTTAGAGTCAACTAATTTTCCTACATTTGGTACTACTGCTTGCCAATGGTCGAATAAAAAGTTGGCAGATGTTGCTAGCTGTCTTAAGTAAACACCTTTGAGATCAAAGTCACAATTTTCATAACTCTTAAGCATTGCATCTCGCTGATCTCTTAAGCTCGTAACTTTTACTTTGCCTTCAAAAGCTCGTACAAAAGCCAGTATTAACGCTTTAGTTTTAAGATTTTTTTCTTTACTATCGATTATATTTTCGAAGCGCTCAGTTATGGATTTGAGAACATCCATTGCTGCTTCCAGTTCTTCTTCCTGGACCCCCTCTTTACGCTGTTTTCCTATAAATTCAATAGCTTTTGGTACAAATGTTTCAATCGCTGTGAGTGGTTCGCCCGTAGTATTCAAAGCTTCAAACATATCGAATGCATACGATTCATTGTTAACTTCAACGTAAGTAAGGCAAACACGATGAAGCAAAAATTTCGCAAATACGGCGATATAAATTACTTCTGCAACTTTAGGATACGATTCAGAAACCAATGCCAAATCTTTATCAACAGGGAAATCTAAACATATATCTAATGTTTCAACATCGACTAAATCACTGATGTTAATTTTTTCTTCAGTTTCGCTATCAGGAAATTGGAATTGAAAGCCTTTTTGTACACAATCAAGTTGTTTTCTTATTTCTTTAATGTTGTTAACTACACGTTTTGCAGAAGTGCTCATCAATGATAAGTCTAGAGGCTTAAACACTGAATAATCACGCTGATCCATAATGTGACGCTGATAGATATACAACAATTCAGCTATTGGACTATCATATATAGCGTTTTTCTCACTTCTACCCCAACAATCGACCTGTGAACGAATAATTTTAGGGAGATATTTGTATACTTCATGTTCTGCAGTTGTCTCTACAACCGTATTCGAAGTGTCGATCTCTAGCTGAGAAACTACTTGGCGTAATTCATCAAGTACGTCTTTTATTTCTTCATCTTGTTCTGAAGTAATTGCTTTTTTCAAACTGGGTAAAAGTATTCTTAATCTTTCATTAATACAGAGTATGATCAACATCAAAGTCGAAAGGCGCTGTTGTCCATCGATGATAAGTTTGATTTCTTCCGGTTTATCTCTTTTTACTAAAGGATAAATGGTTTGGGCAATACTATCATCTACACTGAGTATAGAACCGAGGAAAATAATTGCATCATGAGAGTCAAGAAGATTTCTAAATACGTTTTCACAATCAGAAAACAAATCTCTAATATGACTTTCTTCCCATGAATATGGTCTCTGATAAGCAGGCATATAAAAGCCTGTTGTTTTACGTTTGCAGATGACATCAAAGACCGATTGAGGTTCTGCTTTAAAAATATCGAGAGACTTTTGCATCGATGTTTTCCTAGGTAACTGATATGCTTCGAAATACCCTATTTATATCATCAAATCTACGGATATTCTATGATCTTGTCCGGGCATTTAAGTTTAGTGAACCTGGTGTTTCACTGGCTGCCGTGATTCCAGTCACAAAAGGCAGCTAGTTAAGTGGTACGATGAGCTGAACATTATCTTGAAAGCTACAATATGCTAGGCGAATCACGTGAAATCAAGGACATTTTAGAGATTACCTTCACGCTGGATTCAACATCAAGCTCTGCACTTTGCATAGTCCTCATTTCCCATGAATCAAGCCTGTTACAACAACCTTATGATTAATGTTGTCAGCAGTTGGGCAGGTCATTGATGAATTTTTCATTGATAATTTGAGCTCGTGCTTTATTAAGGTTATATGCTGCCATGCTCCGATTTTTTGGTGCTTAATGTTGGTTTTGTTTGTTTAAGTAGTATGATAAACTTCTGAGTACGATCAACTTCTAGATGCAATGCCCTTCTGATACAATGTCGTCTCCGTTTGGATGAAATCTCCAATTCAGCAGCAAGGTAACTACATTGAGCATCGAATCTACGATACTAAAATTCTCCGGACATCAAACTTTTCCTATCCGTTACGGCTGGATTTATAAAATAATTCAAGAAATTGTAAAAGGTGAGTCCATTTCGAGTAAATCGAATATAGAGAAACAGATGCAATCAATGGGGATGGGAAAGAACATGGTACTTTCTGTCCGGCATTGGATTCGTGCATTGAATTTAGTGATATGCGTCGATAATAAAGAACAAATTTATCAACTGACACCGCTTGCTGAACAGCTTTTTACTCATAAAAACGGTAAAGCAGCATACGATGAATACCTTGATAAGATCGGGACGATTTGGCTATTACATTGGCTACTACAATCCATTGATACAAAACATGCTGAATTGAATGCGTCTCGATTTTTATTCAATTATTTCAATGGGATAAAAGTAAAGAAAGAGTTTTTAGCAAATGAGATAAAAGATGCACTCATTAATCATGAAAAAGAGCTTACTGAAGAAACTCTAAATAAAGATATCGACTGTCTGTTGCAGATGTATGCACACAAGTCATTGCAATCAAAAAAAATTAATGAGGATAGCTTTGCTTCACCTTTCACAGAGCTAGGTTTGCTGAAGCAAGAAGATGCTAGGAGTTACCTAGCAGAACTTTCTCGGCGTCCTTCCCTGCCCGTTGAGGTCTTTACCTATGCCCTCATTGACTACATGCAGAGAATACACCAAGGGAGTAAGGTAAATACGTTGTCCTTTGAAGCATTACTGAATGACGTAGGTTCACCTGGTCGAGTATTTCGTTTATCTGCTGCTGGGCTTAGTGACAAGCTTGATCAAGTTGAAACATTAACCGACGGCAAAATTGCTTGGACGGATACCCAAGGTTTAAGGCAAGTACAACACTGTTTCGAAGATATAAAAATTATTGAACCTAATCAGTACCTTAAGCACTACTATCAACCAGAAGGAAAATAAGAGTGACTCTTAGTAAATTTTACTCTATCGCTACACGTCATCAACGTTCTACCCGTATTGATAGTGATTTGAGCGCCGATTTCTTTCCTGGTTTGGTTTACCATGGAACTGCACAAGCTTCGCTAGAAACGCTCTTCCGGCAATACAAACAAACCGGACAGAGCGCCTATACACTTACTGGTGCTTATGGTTCGGGTAAGTCGACGGTTGCGTTGCTTTTAGCAGGTTTATTACATGCTGATATTAATATTCGTAATGAAGCCATCAATACGATTAATGATGAGTCAAAATTACTATTAGAAGAAAGTGTACCTTACAAGAAAGGGTGGTTACAAATACGCTCCGTAGGTGGAGTGAGAGGCCCAATAGAATCCTTTTGGCATGCAACTCTTAACGCACTCGAAGAACATCCAAAGACATGCAAATCCAGCATCCTAGTTAAATATAGCAAAGTGAGCGTCGAGAGTGACAGTGAACTCCTTAACTTATGGAAAAGCCTGTTTGAAGACATTGCTCCATACGTTGATGGTGTACTTATCATCGCAGATGAAATGGGCAAAAGCCTAGAGTACATTAACCGAAATGGTGGTGATTTACATTTATTTCAGGATATCGCAGAAGAGCTATCTAGGATTGACACGCCAGTTATTTTTTTAGGATTGTTACATCAGGCATTCAGTGAATATGCTAAAGAACGTGGCACCAAGTTACAGGATGAATGGGGTAAGATTCAAGGGCGTTATAGTGATATACTTTATAATGTATCAACTGATGAAACGGTCGCATTAATTAGTAGTTCGATAAAAACAACTTTACCGAAGAACGATGGCGATGAGCTCGTTAAAAGCGTACTTGCAGCACTTGAAGATAAACAACAGCGTAAACAGCTGTTACTTAGCCGGTTAGAGCAATGTGTTCCACTTCACCCATTAACCGCTTTGTTACTAGGGCCTATTGCCAAGCGGAGATTTAGTCAAAACGAACGCAGTACGTTTAGTTTTTTAAATTCTCACGAACAGTTCAGTTTTCAACTCTTCTTACAGCACACAAATGACCAAAACGCTCGATATGATCTTAGTCATCTTTGGGATTATCTAGAAGCTAATATGGAACATGCCATTTTGGGATCTCCAGATGGTCATGGCTGGGCGACAGCGGCTGATGCAATAAGAAAAGCCTTGAAACAAGATTTCTCGCCGCAATGCATCAAGCTGCTTAAAACCATAGCTTTGATTACTCTATTTGGAAAATCAGCCAACCTTACCGGCGCTGAGAAGATATTGCTTACCGCAACTGAGATTACACAGCAAGAACAACTTAATGCGTGTCTGCAACAATTAAAAGAAGCTTCCTGCATCGTATATAGGAAATATCTATCCTCTTGGGTTGTATTTGAGGGGTCTGATCTCGATATTGCTGGATTGGTTGAAGAAAAACTCGACCAACTTCACAATAGTCATGAAGCGATTGACCGGATTAATTTCAGCTCCCAAGTTATTGCTAAAGGCCACTATCACGAATATGGTACTTTACGATGGGCCGCTCAATCGGTAGCAATGCAACTTAGTAGTATCGACATCAATTCACTACTTACGTCAAAGAATGGTGAATTCGCGAATTTCTTACTTTTACTAAAAGAAGAATCAGAATCGCGATTGAAGGAAGTGACGCGAAATAACAAGTCACTAATGCTTGCTTGTGCGCCAAATGCTAATGAAATTATTACTCTTGCAAATGAAAAATATGCTTTAGATCTTATCTTGAGTGATAAAATAACTGGAGCGGCGCTTACCCATGACAAAGTTGCTCGTGAAGAACATAGTGCTCGTACTTTTAATGCTCAATCAGCTTTAGAAACCGCTCTAACTTATGCATTCAACAACGCAGTTTGGTTTCACAACGGAGTTGCTTATGGCAAAGAGACTATTAGTGAAATAGCAACCTTTGCCGCAGATAGCATATTTTTCCAAGCACCTAAAATCCTGAACGAGCTTGTAAATCGTAATAAATTGTCGGGGACCGCAGTTTCTGCTTTAAAAAAACTTCTCGAAGCCATGCTTGATAAAGAGGACTGTGAAGATTTAGGTATTGAGGGGTTTCCTCCTGAGAAATCCATGTATATAAGCTGCTTAAAAAATACATCCATTCACTCGGCCGAAGATGAAAAAGGGCAGCATTGGTTCAGAGATTATTTGGATACAAATCTCAATGCCATGTTTGCCGCAGCGGAAAAACGATTGAAAGATCGCAAGGGTTGTGAAGTCGGTTTGTCTGAAATCGCGGAATTATGGAGTAGCGCACCCTTTGGTTTAACTAAGGGTGTTATTCCGATCTTCATACTCGCCTTTTTGAAATCGATGGGCGAAAAAATTGCATATTATGAAAAAGATATGTCTGGAGAATTTGCCTTTATCGCAGAGCCGGATAGTGACTATGTTCATAAACTGATTAAGAACCCAAGCGATCTTGCCGCGAAATATATTGTATTAGCACCTGAAGAAAAAGAGTGGTTGCAAAAACTTGCTATATTCGCTGCAGCGGAAACCAACCGTAATATTTCAAATGACATTTTATCAGTTGCGACACCATTAGTAACTACAATACATAATCTTCCGCAGTGGGTAAAAAATGCGCACCATATTGTGCCAGATAATGATAAACGTAATAAAACGTATTTGAGAGTACGAGATCTTTTTTTACAAGCAAATGATCCACATACTTTACTTGTTAAAGATTTACAAAAAGAACTTATAAATTTTGGTGCGCATGACTTCATGAGCCAAATTGATCTCTTGGAAGACTGTTTTAAAACTCTAAGACAAAAGCATGAGCAAATGTTAATTGCGATAAAAACCAGGGTAAAAAATATATTCCCGGAACATGGTGAAGAATTAGCGAAAATGTGCCATTACGTAGAGCAAAACTCAGGTGACTTGCGCTTGAAAGCTTTTGCTAGAGAGCTCGCTAAAAGTGATACAGGATTGTTAGAGTGGCTTGAGAGTATGATTCAAATTGTCACTGGACGCGGAAAACAAAACTGGAACGAAGGAATTCTTCAAACAGCTTCAAACAAAATCAGTGACTATGCACAAGATTTTTTGAGTGTTATAAAGTCGCAGCATAATGACAAAGCCAAATTTCGATCTGGTAAGACAAAATTAGTGTCCTTAGTATTAGAAGGTGATGATGGTAAACTGACTTCATTCAAACGAGAAATTCGAGTTGTTGAAACGGATGAATTGCAAAACACAATGAAAACTATCGAGTCTCACCTTTCTGAACTTGATGAGTTTCTTAAAATCAATGTCTTACAGCAATTGCTTAGAAAGTCTCTTGAAGCAAAAGTTAAATAAAATAGGTATTACTCATGAATGATGAACGCAAGGTGAAACATGTTCTTGGCCTATCAGGAGGTAAGGATAGTGCTGCTCTCTCGGTGTATATGGCTAGGAACTATCCTGAGCTAGACATTGAGTATTTCTTTACTGATACGGGCAAAGAATTACCTGAAGTTTATGAGTATTTAGAGCAACTAGAAATCGTTCTAGGTAAACCTATTCTGCACATAAACGACAAAAAAGGGTTTGATTATTGGTTAGAACAACACAATAATTTTCTCCCTGCAGGACAGCAACGGTGGTGTACCATCCGTATGAAACTTGAACCATTTGAAAAGTGGATTCGCCCTTTCCTCAACGATGGCTACGAAGTTATTTCTTATGTTGGAATTCGCGCTGATGAGCCTTGGCGTGATGGTTATCGCCCCAATGAGAATCAAAAATATCTCACTATCAAAATGCCATTTGCTGAAGACGGCATCAAAAAGCAGGGTGTACTCGATATACTAGATAGCGCTGGGCTTGGATTACCGAAATACTACGAATGGCGTTCTCGTTCTGGTTGTACCTTCTGCTTTTTCCAGAGGAAAATTGAATGGGTACGGCTACGTGAAGAGCATCCCGAGGCTTTTGAAGAAGCTAAGTCTTATGAAAAAAGAGCGGAAACAAGTGCGAATGGCGAAACTTTTTTCTGGATGGGACCAAATGAACCATTAGAAACGCTGGAGGATCCGGAGCGTGTCAAGCAGATTAAAGAAAATCACGAGAAGGTAAAAGCTCGTTTTGAGAAGAAAAAACAGCGAGAGAGAAATCGTCGATTAGGTAAGCACGCAATGGTGGATGAAAGCATGATTATTGACACGTTAGATATGGACGCGATGTATGATCTAGAAGAGGGTGGCGGCGCTTGTATTACATGTTATAAGTAGTACTGTTATGTATGATGTATAAATAACAGTCTACTTTTAAGGCTAAAACATGCTGATGAGAATATTTATCGAACTGATTTATTATGCGGGCTGGCCTGTCTAATTTTCTAAATGCCCAATTTTAAGGCTATCCTTTAGCTGTCACCGGGCATTAAAATATAATGACGCATTGTTAATCGTGAGTACAAAAACATTAATTTACAGACTTGGTCTAGGCAATCAGACTAGACCTCCCTTCGAATAATTACCTTGAACTTTTGGCAGAATTATCGGCTTACCTAAGAAATCACATAACAACTTTTCAAAATATCTGCGCCAAACACTATCTCAGATACGAGCACCCGAATATCCTCACTTAACCCAATCGAACCTATATCAAATGCCTTATGTTGAGTCGCTTATAACATCTTCCCGTTCGGAATTTCACATGGCGCACCATGTTGTCTCCATTTGATATGCGCCGCCTCAAGCCCTACAGACAGATTGTCATGCCTTAGATTAAAGCTTGAAACCGCACATGGGTAGTCGTAAGCGCGTAGTACCTGCTGGCGAAAGAGGGGATCGCGAACCTTACGGGTCTGCTGGATATCAAATCCCGTCTCGTCAGCTATCTCTTCCTGAACATTTTCTGGAAAATGTTCTTCAAGGATTCTTTGAGCAAGAGAGCCAATGAGCCTTTTATTACTTGCCAAAAGCGCGTAATGCTCTTCATCGAAGCCGCCAGCTACGCTGAAATCGAACAGCTCTCCCGCAGGCGGTTGCTTACTGCCGGTCGTTGAACATAGCTAGTCGTTTCACAGTTCTCAAAAGCCATCGCCTTCGTGTCACCAGAACGGCATATCAGAGCGGTACTGTTCACGCTGCGAACCAAACCTTCTAACAAATTATGCCGCTGGTCGCGGACTTCTGTGCCGTAATCAAATAATCGTGCGTGTCCCTGCTGATAATGCGCCAACACATAGAGAAGTAATAAGGGTTTATGCGGCGCACGCTGTTCGCCCTTGCGCCAGATAATGATGTCGGCAATTGCCTGTTCAAGTGTTTTGTTGGAAGCCATCGCGTTACGGATTAAAGTAAATAATTGCGATGATGCTCGCAAAACCGCTCTCAATCAACCCACCCAGATCTCACAAACAAAAAAGGCGCCATCAGCGCCTTATTCACAACCCGCATTCAGAGCCTCAGCGACCTTTCCCCGCTATCACCCCAATAAACTCCACCACCTGCTTCTGCTTGCGTTTCGACAGCTTACACGCCTCGCGCACCGCCAGTTCGAACTCCGACATCTCTTCCCGTGCCGTCAGTACAATGCAGCCCTGCATTACCTTCGCATCCACTTTGGTGCCGGTACCAAACCCGGCCTCTTCAAGCCAATGGCCCTTTATCGTCAGCGCCGGCAGGTGAAGATGATCGGGGTAACGACTCGCATAGCCCACGGTAAAATGGCGGCTCACTGCATCAAACACTTCTGGATCAAAACAATCTGCAATACAATCTGGCTTAGTCATGATTACTATTCCTGTTAATAGTGATTGTGATTAGCGGTGCGGGTATGTTGGCGCATATCCGCATCGCGAAAATAACAGCACCTGTAAATCTACCCAGTAACAAAAATAAAATCCACCTGAATATAAAACGTAATAAGCGTCATTAAGAAAGTTTTCAGAATAATTATTTTTTGACGAGGTTATATATTTAATTAATAAATCACTGTGCCATGTGTTATATATTTCTTATATTCTCTCACCGCTCACAGGCCAATAAAATCATGCTCCACGCCCTAAACCATCTCACCCTCGCTGTCAGCCATCTCCCCACCAGCATCGCCTTCTGGCGCGATCTTCTCGGCCTGCGCCTGCATGCCGAATGGGAGACCGGGGCGTATCTCACCTGCGGCGATCTCTGGCTCTGCCTCTCTTACGACGATGCGCGCCAGTATGTTCCGCCACAGAACAGCGACTATACCCACTATGCCTTCTCCGTAGCGCCAGAGCACTTCGACACGCTGGTACAAACGCTCACCGCCGCCAACGTCACCGTCTGGAAAGACAACAAAAGCGAAGGGGCGTCGTTCTATTTTCTTGACCCGGACGGGCACAAGCTGGAACTGCACGTCGGCGATCTCGCCGCGCGGCTGGCGGCGTGTCGGGAGAAGCCCTATGCGGGCATGTTCTTTACCGCAGACGACAACTAACGCGAGCTGGAGGCACGCACCTTCAGCCTGCCTGCCAGCGTCACGTGGGTGGCGGCATCTTCCTGATTACACAAATACTCCACCGCCAGTCGCCCCAGCTCGCTGTAGGGCAGCTGGATGCTGGTGAGGGGCGGGGACATCTGCTCGGAAATCTTCTGATCGTCGTAGCCTGCCAGCAGGATATCGTCCGGGATCTTCACCCCGGCGCCAGCCAGGGCCTGATAACAGCCAATCGCCAGCCAGTCGCTGGCGCAGAAGATGGCGTCCGGACGTTCTTCCTGCGCAAGTAACGACGCGGTAGCGGTAAACGACTCGCTAAACTGCCAGTTGGTCTGGCGCACCAGGCGCTCATCACAGGCTAACCCGGCCTGCTGTAAGGCTGCCTGATACCCCGCCAGACGCTGGCGCGACGCCTCCATCCAGCTCTCACCGGTAATGTGGGCAATGCGCGTTGCGCCGCAGGCGATCAGGTGTTTGGTGATCTGAAAAGCGTTGGCATAGTCATCCGGAATAAACGAGGGCAGCAGCGGCGAGCCAGGGTCGCGCTGGTTCAGCAACACCAGCGGAATGCGCGAGCACGCCTCAAACGCCGCCATATCCACCAGCGTCGTCACCGGGGAGGCGAGGATCACCCCCACGCAGTTGCGCTTCTCCAGCTGGCGGATAATGTTCAGCGCCAGCTCCACGTCGTCACCGTAGTCATACACGGTGAGCAGCGCTTCGTTGCGCCACGCCGCTTCCCGCGCCTGGCTGATGGCATCGATAAAGGGATCGTAACTCTGCAGGGAGCTAACCAGCAGGGCAATCTCTTCCTGGTTGCGCGGAGCATGGATGGCGGGCAGGCGGTCGTAACCCAGTTCGGTCGCCACGCCAATCACCCGCTGGCGGGTCTCGTCGCTAAGCTTAATGTTGCGAGACTGGTTAAGCACCAGCGATACCGTCGCCTGCGACACCCCGGCCGCCCGCGCAATATCGTTCATCGTGACTTTATTTTTCCGCTTCATCCGTTCTCTCCCTCTCCCGACACCGCATCATACCCTACCTGCCCACCTTAGCGCTGTCGATCACGTTTCTTCCTGATGCCGCAACGATCTTTGTGATTGCCGTCGCTTTTTTGCGCATCGCGATTTGCTCATTTTTGCTGCTACTAATATTTATTAGCTAAATATTATCAGCAAGAGGAACAGCGATGAAACAGCAATGGAGCAAGGAACAGGCGCAGGCGTGGTATCAGCAGCAGGGATGGCTGTGTGGGTTTAACTATCTCCCTTCTACGGCGGTGAACTGGACCGATATCTGGCAGGAAGAGACCTTCGACCCGGAGACCATCGACCGGGAGCTGGGCTGGGCAGGAGAGGCAGGCTATAACACGCTGCGTATCAATCTGCCGTTTATCGTCTGGGAGCACGATCGCGACGGGCTGATGGCGCGTATCGACCGTTTTCTGACGATCGCGGATCGTCGTGGCTTTAGTACAATGCTCACGCTAATGGACGACTGCGGCTTCTCGGGGGATGAACCCTATCTGGGGCCGCAAAAAGCACCGGTGCCCGGTAAGCACAACAGCCAGGCGGCGGCGAGCCCCGGCCGGGATAAAGTCTGCGATCGCGACTGTTGGCCGCAGATTGAGCGCTATATCCGTGATGTTGTTCGCCAGTTCCGCGACGATAAGCGCGTGCTGCTGTGGGATCTCTACAACGAGCCGGGTAACCGGGGCATCTTCGCCACCGGCACCGAAGAGGTGTTATACGACGAAAAACTGGAAACCTGCGCCCATGAGTTGATGAAGCTGGCGTTCCAGTGGGTGCGGGAAGAGGATCCCGTCCAGCCGCTGACCGTCTGTGCCTGGCGTCTGCCGGCGGAAGAGGCGGGGGAGACCTTCTATCAACACCCACTGGATCAAACCGCGCTGGCCCTGTCAGACGTGGTGAGCTATCACGCCTACACGAACACCGCCCGCATGACGGCCATTATCCAGCAGCTGCAGACGCTGGGTCGCCCGATCTTCTGCACCGAATGGCTGGCCCGGCACGTGGGCGGCACCATCGAAGAGCAGCTACCGCTCATGTACATGGCGAAGGTCGCCCCGTATCAGTGGGGGCTGGTGCGCGGCAAGACCCAGACCTGGCTGCCGTGGCCGGTGGTGATGACCAGCTCCACTGACTACTGCCGCCTGTGGTTCCACGATGTGTTCGAAGAGAACGGCATTCCCTTCTCCCGCACGGAAATCGCCCTGATCCAAAAACTCCGTCACATTGCCCCGCAGCCGCGGGCATAAAAATAACGACCCGGCGCTGCGGCGCCGGGCAGCAAGGTACGCACTATGGCAACGACAATGAAAATACCGTCTCGCGAGTTGTGGTCTTATTTTGGCTATGGTTTAGGTCAGTGTTTTAGTTTTGGTTTAGTGGGTTCATTTATTAACTACTTTTATACCGACGTGCTGGGGATCTCGGCCCTGGCGGCCAGTACCATCTTCTTAATTGCCCGCGCGTGGGATGCGGTTCACGATCCGCTGTTTGCCAGCATCATGGACACCATTAACACCCGGTTCGGTAAGTTTCGTCACTTTTTACTCCTTGCCCCGCTGTTGATCACCGGCGTCACGCTGCTGTCGTTCTATAAAATCGAAGCGGACATGACCACCAAAATCCTCTACGCCGGGGTGACCTACATCCTGTGGGGAACGTTGTACGCCATCTCCGATATCCCCTTCTGGTCGATGTCGTCGGTGATGACCAACGACTCCGGTCAGCGTACCCGCGCGGTCACGGCGGCGATGCTGGGCGTTAACGCCGGTATCGCCTGCGCCAATATCTTCTTCCCGAAGCTGACGGCCTTCTTCGCCCAGTACAGCAATGACAAAGGCTACTTTATGGCGGCGCTGGTGATGATGCTGGTGGGGCTGCCGCTGATGCTGAACGGCTTTATGCAGATTAAAGAGCGCGTGCCGCCCAGCCCGGAAAAGGTGACGATGCGCGACACCTTCCATAACCTGCGCCAGAATAAGCCGCTGTTTATTATCCTGCTGTCATTCTTCTTCTGCGTGTTTCATAACGTCGCCAACGGTATCTACATCTACTTCTTCATCTACAACATGGGCGACGGCGGCCTGCAGATGGCGATAGGCGTGATGGGGATCGTGGCGGCGGTGGTGTGCCTGGTCGCCCCGATGCTGACCCGCAAAATGCAGAAACGGAAGCTGTTTATGATCCTCTGCGGGCTGGATATCGCGGTGCGCATAGTGATGTGGTTTGCGGGTTATCATCACACGGCGCTGCTCTTTATCCTGCTGGGCCTGAGCACGCTGTTTGTGATGATGAGCAATATCCTCACCTCGTCGATGATTGCCGATACCATCGAGTACGCCGAGTACCATACCAACAAGCGCTGCGCGGCCATCACCTTTTCCGGGCAGACCTTCACCGGCAAGATGTCGGTAGCGGTGGGGGGCGGGCTGATTGGCGTGTTCCTGACCATCATCGGCTATGTGCCGCAGGCGCAGGCCCAGAACGACAGCGTGCTCACCGGGCTGTTCTTCGGCATCTGTCTGCTGCCCGCCATCGGCTCGCTGATCCGCCTGGCGGTCATGTCGCGCTTCACCTTTACGGAAGAGAAGCACGCGGAGATCTGCCGCCTGCTGGCGGAGCGCCGCAACCTAAGCGACAAGGGGCCACTGGCGACGCCAGCGCCGGCCAACTGATCTCACCCGACGCCTGCCCTGCGGGCGTCTTTTTTCCCTGTTTCACTATATGAAACATTTTTTCCGCCCCTTCTTTGATGCTCTTCACGCTCCCGCACCCGCCGCTCGCCAGCCTCTCTGCTTTCTCTACACTCAGCCCATTCATAACAAACACAACACACACCTTGCCTGACACCGGGAGGTTACATGGCTAACACCGATTCTGAATACGCGGGTGGTTACGCGTCTGCCGGGCCGCACGCACCCGCCCAGAGCAGAACCAAAATGATGCTCTCGGCGGGCATTGGGCATTTTATTGAGTGGTTCGACTTCGGCCTTTACGGCACCCTGGCGGCGATTATCGCCAGCAACTTCTTCGCCAGCGGCGATCCGGTTATCGCTCTGCTGAAATCCTTCGCCGTTTTTGGCTCCGGCTTTCTGATGCGTCCGCTCGGCGGGCTCTTCTTTGGCTCGATGGGCGACCGGCTCGGGCGGCGCAAGGTGCTGGTGACGGTGATCGTCATTACCTCATGCTCGACCTTTGTGATGGGGATTTTGCCCACCTGGCATCAGGTCGGTATGCTCGCCCCGGTGCTGCTGGTGCTCACCCGCCTGGTGCAGGGCTTTGCCGCCGGGGGCGAAAGCTCCGGCGTTATCACCTACCTGGCAGAGAGCGCCAAACCCAACCGTCGCGCCACGCTTACCTGCTGGAGCGAAAACTTCAGCTTTATGGCCTTTGTCTGCGGCTCGGGGCTGGTGCTGATCCTCACCCACACCCTGGGCGAAACGGCCATGAACGAGTGGGGCTGGCGCATTCCGTTTCTGCTGGCCGCCCCGCTGGGGTTAGGCGGGCTCTATATGCGCCGCAATATGGCCGACTCGGCGGAGTTTCATAAGCTCAAGGCCACCGGCAAGCTGGAAAAAGCGCCCCTGCGTAAATCGCTCTCGACCTCCTCGCGCGCTTTGCTCTTCTGCACCGGCTTCGTGGTGGTGAAAGCGGTCAGCAGCTGGGTGCTGCAATCCTTCATGCCGGGCTATCTCTCCACCCATTTGCACTACAGCAAAACCGACGCCTACCTCATCACCACGCTGGGGTTGCTTAGCGTGGCGGTCTGTATGCCGATTACTGGCTATCTGTCGGATCTCTGGGGGCGGCGGCCGATGATGTTACTGGGCTGCGGCGGCTTTATTTTGCTCACCTGGCCGGCGATGCTGGTGATGAGCCAGGGCTCGGTGGGCACCTCCATTGCCGCCATGAGCATGCTGGGCGTCTTTGTCGCCATGTTTAACGGCGGCTGCGGCGCGGCAATGGTCGAACTCTTCCCCACCGCCATTCGCTACGGCAGCATCGCCATCGCCTACAACCTCACCGTGGCGGTGTTTGGCGGGGTCACGCCGCTGGCCTCTGCCAGCCTGATCTCGTTAACCGGCGATCCACTCTCACCCGCGTGGTATGTGATGTTCGCCGCGCTGATCTCCTTTATTGCCGTGTGGCTGGCGAAAGAGACCGCCGGCAAAGTGCTGGATTAACCTCACCCGGAGTTGTCATGAAGATCCAAAATGTTGAATGTTTTCCACTGAAGATCACCCCCGCGCAGGCCTATCTGGGGGGCAGCGCCGAGGGGCACGCCAGCGATTACTACTATCGCCCGGAGTACCGCTGCGTCTACTCGCGCAAAATGGAGACCTGTCTGGTCAAAATCACCACCGAAGAGGGCTGCGTCGGCTGGGGCGAGGCGCTGGCGCCGGTGGTACCGCAGGTGATCGCCGAGCTGATCACCCAGCTCTTTGCCCCGCTGCTGCAGGGGCAATCCCCCTTCGCAAGCGGGGTCCTAAACTCCCGCATGTACGATGCCATGCGCGATCGCGGTCATATCACCGGCTACCACATTGATGCCCTGGCCGCCGTGGATATCGCGCTCTGGGATCTGAAAGGCAAGCTGCTCGGCCTGCCGGTCTGGCAACTGCTGGGCGGCGCGTACCGCGACACCATTCCCTGCTACGTGTCGGGGCTGCCGGAGCCGGATCTGCCCGCGCGCTGCGCGCTGGCGAAACGCTGGCAGGAGAAGGGCTTTAACGCGGTGAAGCTGGCGCTGGGCTACGGCGTGCGGGAAGACATCGCCAATGTGCGGGCGATCCGCGAAACCCTGGGTGCAGAGGCGCAGATCTTCCTCGATGCCCACTGGAACTACAGCGTGGCCGAGGCCGCCGAGCTGGCCGGGGCGCTGCGGGAATTGGGCGTCGGTTTTCTCGAGGCGCCCTTGTTACCGGAAGACGTAGCCGGACACCGGGAGCTGCGGGCCAAAAGCCCGGTGGCGATTGCGCTGGGCGAAACCGAGCGTACCCGCTACCAGTTCAAACCCTTTATCGAGCAGCGCGCCGCCGACATCCTCCAGCCGGACGTGGGTCGCACCGGTATTAGCGAACTGATGCACATCGCCTCGCTGGCAGAGACCTGGAACCTGAAGGTCGCCCCGCATCTCAGCGTGGGCCTGGCGCCGTGCATCGCCGCCTCGCTGCACGTCGCGGCCGCTATCCCCAATCTCTACATGCTGGAGTATCAACCTCCCGTCTTTGAGATTGCCAACCAACTGCTTACCACGCCGCTGCGCTGCCAGCAGGGGGCGTATCAGCTACCGCAGGGGCCGGGGCTGGGTATCGACATCAATGAAACCGCCGTCAGGGAGGCGACATGTTAAAAGGCAACGTACCAATTCTGGCCACCGCGTTTGATGCGCAGGGCAACGTGGATTTCACCTCGATGGAGCGGCTGGTGAAATTCCTGCTGCAACAGGGCATCGATGGGCTGGCGCTGTTTGGCAACGCCTCCGAGGGCTACGCCCTGACACAGGACGAAAAAGAGGCGCTGTTCGCCTGCGTGAAAAATCTCACCGGCGATCTGCCGCTGGTGGCCGCCGCCGGGGGCGCCGCTTCGGCGGTCGCTATCGAAGAGATTACGCGGGTGCAGCGCTGGGGGGCGCAGGTGGCAATGGTTAACCCGCCTGCCGTCGTCAAGCCCGGTCCCGAGGAGATTGTCCATTTCTACCGGGATATTTGTGAGGCCTGCGACATCGACATCATGATCCAGGACGCGCCGCTGATGACCGGGGTGAACATCCCGGTGCCAACGCTGGTGACGCTCTGCCAGTCGTTTGCCGCCATCAAGTACATCAAGGTGGAGCAACCGCCCACCACGCTGAAAATCACCGCCCTGAAGCAGGCGCTGGGGGATAGCGTCGGGCTGTTCGGCGGCCTGAACGCCGGTTTTCTCTATGAAGAGCTGCGGCGCGGGGTGATCGGCACCATGCCCGCCTGTGAATTCCCGGAGGTCATCAATATGATTTTGCAGGCCTGGCAGCACAACCCACGGGAAGCGCAGTCGCTCTTCTACCGCTATCTGCCTTTCCTGCGCTATGGCGTGCAGCCGGGGATTGGCGTGGCTATTCATAAAACCGTGCTCTACCGGGCAGGGATCTTCGCCACAGACGTGGTACGTGAACCGGCCAAAGGGCTGGATGCGGTCACCCGGGATGAGCTCCAGGATCTCACCGACGCGCTGCCGCTGGCCGTCTTTGGAGCGCGGGTATGAACTACATCGCCGTCGACTGGGGTACCAGCAACTTTCGGGCCATCAGCGTGCGTGATGGCAAGGTGATCCGCACGGTGCAGGCGAGCTGCGGCGTGGCGACCTGCGAGCGCGCCGCGCTGCCCGCGATTTTGCGCCAGCAATTACAGCGGCTGGAGGAGGCCTGGGATCCGCATCTGCCGGTGCTGCTGTGCGGCATGATCGGCAGTAACATCGGTATTGCCGATGCGGGCTACATGACGTTGCCGCTCAGCTTTGGCGATCTGCTGGGCAAGGGGCGCGAGTTACCCGGCATCCTGAGCAATCCGCTCACCCTGAGGCCCGGCATTAGCGATCCCCGGGTGAACGAAATCTGCCGTGGCGAAGAGATGCAGTTGGCCGGGGGCATTGTCCTGACGGATGCCAGCACTTTTGCCGCCGTGGGCACCCACAGCAAATGGATGACCCTCAACCGCCAGCAGCAGCAGGTGACGGGCCTGCGTACCCTGATGACCGGCGAGCTCTATCACCTGGTCCTGAACCAGTCGGTGGTGGGCAAAGGGCTGCCGACGCAGATAACCTCCGCCACCGCCTTCAGCGAGGGGGTGGCCGTGGCGCAGACGATTGAGGCCGGGCAGGCGGAGCTGGCCAGCGAGCTATTCCGCTGCCGGGGGCGTTACATTCTGGGCGAGCTTGATCCGGCCTTCGCCGCCAGCTGGCTCTCCGGCCTGCTGATTGGTCATGAGATCCTGTGCGGTCATCCGGTCACCGAGCCTGTCTGCTTTATCGGGAGTTCCGCTTTGCTGTCCCTTTACCAACAGGCGTGTGAGCAGACCGGGCTCCCCTGTACCACGCTGGCGGCCGAAACCACGCTGATCGCCGGGCTGAACGAGGTATTCCGTCATGATGGCTGAGGCGCGCATTATTGCCATTTTGCGCGGCATAACCCCTGCGGAGTGCGTGGAGCAGGTGGCCTGCCTGCGCGATCACGGCATCTCCACCATTGAAATCACCACCAATTCGCCGGAGTGGGTCACCAGCCTGCAACGGCTGGACGAGGCCTTTGGCGACGAGGTCACGGTGGGGGCGGGCACGGTGTTAACCCCTGAGCAGGTGAATACCTGCGCCGCCGCCGGGGCGAAATTTATCCTCACCCCGAACCTCGATCTGCGGGTGATTGGTGCGGCCAAACGCCAGGGACTTGCTGTATGCGCCGGGGTGATGACCCCCAGCGAGATCTTCACCGCCTGCGAGGCGGGAGCCGACGTGCTGAAGATCTTCCCGGCCAGCGCCGTGCCGGAAAACTATCCGCAGATGATCAAGGGGCCGCTATCGTTGCCGGTGCGCTTTTCTGCGGTAGGGGGCGTGGACATGGACAATGCCGCCGCCTACCTGCGTTATTACGACAGCGTGGGGATCGGCAGCGCGCTCTACCGGCCGGGGCAGCCGGTTACCACCACGGCCGCGCGCTGTGCGCGATGGCTAGAGAGCAGGCCGTGAGGCGCCGCTGATTTTACGCGCGGCGGAGATCAGAAAATGGCGTAGTTTGTCGATATCCAGCTTATCGCCCTGAATGTTGGACAGGGCGATGGCGGCCTGCATACCCGGAATAATGCAGGCCATCCGGTAATCCGTTTCATTGAAGGTTTTACCGAATACCTGATGCCGCCGGGCCTCTTCGATGTCGCGTTTCAGCAGCTGATAGTCATGCACCCCAAGACGCGCCACAATCTCTTCATCACTCATCGCCGACAGCAGCTTGATGCCAATGACCGAGTCATGCACCGGATAGGATTCATAGTTTCCGATAGCGCGGGCAATGCTTTTTCCCCCGCGGGTATGGATGAGATAGACCACGTTTTTACCGCTTAACACGCCCACCACAATCGACACCGAATGGCTGCCGGTCTCCTCCAGCATCTCCAGCACGGCGGTGTAAAACGCAGAATTATGGATCGCATTCGCCGAAAGCCGGTGGATGCCCATCCCCAGGCTGTACTTGCGTCGGGCATCCTGCTGCACCATCTCCAGCGCCAGCAGGGTCTGCATCAGGCGGGAGATCTTTGCCGGATCCAGATCCAGCGCGCGGCCAATTTCGCGAATGCCAAACGCACGGTTACCCGTCGCCAGCAGATTCAGACAACGGAATGCGTCAAAGACGGTGCTGTTCATGTCACCTTCCGGGGAAACTTTTCAAAGCGTTAAGTGTAAGGGGGGCGGGGCGGGAAACCTGGCGTCGGGTGCGATAAGTGTGAGGGCGGCAGGAAAAAAAAGAAACCGGGGAGCCTGAGCCCCCGGTCAGCACTTACAGCGACTGCACAAACGCCAGCAGATCTTCGTTCAACTGGTCCTGATGGGTCAGGGCAAAGCCGTGCGGGGCGTTGTCGTACACTTTCAGCTGGGCATTGCTAATCAGCTCTGCTGCCACTTTACCGGTGGTGTCGAACGGCACGATCTGGTCGTTGCTGCCGTGGATCACCAGCGTCGGCACGTCGACCTTCGCCATATCGGCGCGGAAGTCAGTCTCGCCGAAAGCGGTCACGCAATCGATGGTGCCTTTCAGGGAGGCCAGCAGCGCAATGTTCAGCGTCTGGGTCAGGGCGCCCTGAGAGACGGTCTGCCCGGCGTTAGTGCCGTAGAACGGGGTGGCGAAGTCGCTGATAAACTGGGCGCGATCTTTACGCAGTCCGTCGCGAATACCGTCGAATACTGACTGATCCACACCCTGCGGGTAAGAGTCCGATTTACCGAAGATCGGCGTGACGGCACCCAGCAGCGCCAGTCCGGCCACGCGGTCGGTGCCGTAAGTGCCGATATAACGGCTGACGTCGCCGCCGCCCATTGAGAAGCCCACCAGCGTCACGTCGCGCAGATCCAGCGCGGTGATCAGGTCGTTGATATCCGAAGCAAAGGTATCGTAATCGTAACCTGTCCACGGCTGATCCGAACGGCCAAAGCCGCGGCGGTCGAAGGCGATGGCGCGATAGCCACGCTCGGCCAGATAGTTGAGCTGGCTGTCCCACATATCCGCATCCAGCGGCCAGCCGTGGCTGAACAGAATCGGTTTACCCGCGCCCCAGTCCTTGTAGTAAATCTGCGTGCCATCTTTCGCTTTAATCGTCGCCATAGTCTTATCCTCACGTGTGGTTGTGTTTTTTATACCGGCGCCACCAGGTAGCGGGTCGCCGGAGGGGTATCGCCCTGATGGAAAGCCAGTACGCGGCTTTGCAGCAGGTGGTCGTTCATGGTGTGGCGCTCCTGCAGGCGCAGGTGTTCAACCCAGGAGCCCAGCAGCCAGGTCTCGATATAGAGGCCCGGTCGATCGATATCCTCATACACGGCCCAGCTCATGGCGCCCGCGCGGCGGCGCACCCGGCGCAGCTCGTGGACCGCCTGCAGGAAATCGCTTACCGCTTCAGGATCGATCTGGTATTCACAGGAGACCAGCACCGGGCCGCGTTCGTTGGGAATGCGCTCCCGCGCGTCGTCGGCAATCAGGCCGCTGGTATCGAGGTTCAGGTTCGGATCTTTCTCCAGCTTCCAGCGCAGTACCGTGGCGCTCGCCAGCAGCATGCCGATTGTCGCCACGCAGAGTGACGTGGCGGTGTTGGTGTGCGAAGCAATCTGTCCCCAGATGGCGCTGCCTGCGGTCATCGAGCCGAAGAACACCGTCAGATAGACCGCCAGCGCCCGGGCTTTTACCCAGCGGGCGGCGCTGCGCTGCGCCCCCAGGTTCAGGGTCGAGAGCACCGCAATCCACGCAAAGCCGGTGAAAAACTCAAACAGGTTCAGCAGCCAGAAGTGGCGTACAAAGGCCAGCGCCAGCATGGTGAGGGCGAAGACCAGGCTTGCCGCCACCATCAGCCGATCGGCGTTCAGACGCTGGCGCAGGCGCGGCAGCAGCACCGCCCCGGCAATCGCCCCCAGCCCGATGCAGGCCAGCATAATGCCGTACCCCGCCGGGCCGAGGCCCAGCTCCCGGCGTGCCACCAGCGGCAGCAGCGCCCAGCCCGCGCTGGCAAAGACGAAGAATGCCACGGTGCGGATCAGTACGTTACGCAGCACCGGAGCGGCATGGACATAGCGCACCCCGGCGCGCACCGCCGAGAAAAAGTGCTCCGGTGGCAGACGCTGCACGCTGGCGGCAGGCTTCCAGCGCCACAGTACCCAGGCCACCCCCAGCACCGACAGGGCGTTGAGGAGAAACACCATCCACGGCCCGGCCAGCGAGAGCAAAAAGCCCCCCAGCGCCGGACCAATGGCACGACTGATGTTCACCCCCAGCGAGTTAAGCGCAATGGCCGGGCCCAGCTCGGCCTTGCTCACCAGATCCGGTACTACCGCCTGGAACGGCGGTGAACTCATGGCGCTGCCGACGCTCAGCAGAAACGCCGCCACCAGCAGCACGGTCGGCGTCACCTGACCGGTAAACGACAGCACCGTCAGCCCCGCCGCCGCGATAAACACCCACAGCTGCGAAAAGAGCAGGTATTTACGCCGGTCGACGATATCGGCCATCACCCCGGAGGGGAGGGCGAAGAGGAACATCGGCAGGCTACTCGCCGCCTGCACCAGTGCGATATCCAGCGGATCGGCGCTCAGCGTCAGCATGCTCCAGTTGACCCCCACGTCGCTCATCCATGAGCCGACGTTCGATACCACCGTGGCGATCCACAGCATGCGGAAGACCCGCTGGTGCAGCGGCTGCCAGGTGGAGATCGTCGGGGCAGGCGGATGCTCAATGTGCGCGTCGGTCACCTGCGTCATGCGAACCTCTCGCTCACGCGCGGGCGGAGCCGCCAGCCGCCAGGGCCGGTGATCGCCAGCGTGGTGAAGATGATCAGCAGCAGCCAGCCGAATTGCCCCTCGGCAATCGACCAGCCCGGATGCACCACCAGCATCGCCACCAGCAGCACGGCGATAATCGGCAGGCAGGCCAGGCGCGTCGCCACGCCGAACAGGATCAGGATCGGGCAGATCACTTCTGCCGCGATCGCCGGGATCAGGCTGAAATAGGGCCCAAAGCCAAAGGGATCTTCAATACGCGTCAGCTCTTCGCTGAAGTGCAACACTTTCGGCAGGCCGTGAACATAGAGCAACAGCAGGCTGCCGGTGATGCGCAAGAAGAACAGCCCCAGGTCTAACCGGGGCAGGGTGTCAGTTTTTGAATTGATCATGATTAAAACGCGAAGCAGCTGCAGCCCAGCGCCCCCCAGAATGCGTTATCGTCGGCCACCGGCATCTCTGCGGTGCGGGCAAAATCATGGGCGTGGTTGTGCACGCCGCACGGGCCGCTGCAGTGGTGCACAGCGCTCATTCCTACACGGGCCGCCTGCGGCGGCGCGGAGCGGTAGTGACCCGGCACCTTCACCACCGGTGACCACTCTGGCAAGACCGGGATAGCCGGCGGAGCCAGTGGGCCGAAGCTACCTGCGGCATAGACGATATTGCCATCCACCACCGTCAGCACCGACTCAATGCCCTTGATCTCCTCTTCCGGGACGCGGAAGAAGTCTTTGCTCAGCACTGCCAGGTCGGCGAGCTGGCCTGCTTTGATCTGGCCTTTTTGGTTCTGCTCGTTCGAGAACCATGCGCTGCCCTGGGTCCAGAGCATCAGGGCGGTGTCGCGATCGAGGCGGGCGCTGTGATCGTACATCTGCATGCCGCCAACGGTACGGCCAGAGACCAGCCAGTAGAGCGCGGTCCACGGGTTGTAGCTCGCCACGCGGGTGGCGTCGGTGCCCAGGCCCACCGGTACGCCGGTCTCCAGCATGCGGGTCACCGGCGGGGTGTGGCGCACCGCTTCCATGCCGTAACGCTCGGCAAAATACTCACCCTGGAAGGCCATACGGTGCTGCACGGCGATGCCGCCGCCCAGCGCTTTGATACGATCGATGTTGCGCTGGGTCACCGTCTCGGCGTGGTCAAAGAACCAGTGCAGGCCATCGAACGGGATGTCACGGTTCACCTTCTCGAAGACGTCCAGCATGCGGCTGATAGACTCGTCGTAGGTGGCGTGCAGGCGGAACGGCCAGCGGTGTTCGACCAGGTGGCGTACCACGCGCTCCAGCTCGTCTTCCATGCCGGGGGCCAGATCCGGGCGCGGTTCGAGGAAATCTTCGAAATCCGCCGCCGAGAAGACCAGCATCTCCCCCGCGCCGTTATGGCGGAAGAAGTCGGTGCCCTGGCCCGGCTTGAGCATATCGGTCCATTTCTCAAAGTCTTCCAGCTCGTGGCCCGGACGCTGGGTAAAGAGGTTGTAGGCGATACGGATCGTCATCTGCTTTTTCTCGTGCAGCTCGGCGATCACCTCGTAGTCTTCCGGGTAGTTCTGGAAACCGCCGCCCGCGTCGATGGCGCTGGTCAGCCCCAGACGGTTGAGCTCGCGCATAAACTGGCGGGTGGAGTTCACCTGCTGATCCAGCGGCAGCTTTGGCCCTTTGGCCAGCGTGGCGTACAAAATCATGGCGTTCGGACGGGCAATCAGCATCCCGGTCGGGTTGCCGTTGGCGTCGCGCTGGATCTCACCCCCCGGCGGATTCGGGGTATCTTTGGTGTAGCCCACCACCTTCAGCGCCGCGCGGTTGAGCAGGGCGCGGTCGTACAGGTGCAGGATAAAGACCGGGGTGTCCGGCGCAGCCTCGTTGATCTCGTTCAGGGTCGGCATCCGGCGCTCGGCAAACTGGAACTCGCTCCAGCCGCCCACCACGCGCACCCACTGAGGCGACGGCGTGCGCAGGGCCTGCTCTTTTAACATTCGCAGGGCATCCGCCAGCGAGGGTACCCCCTCCCAGCGCAGCTCGAGGTTATAGTTCAGGCCACCGCGAATCAGGTGCAGGTGAGAATCGTTCAGGCCGGGAATAGCAGTGTGGCCCTTCAGATCGACCACTTTGGTGGCGTCGTCGTGGTACTGCATCACCTCGGCAACGGTTCCCACTTCAAGGAATTTACCGTCGCGGATAGCGACCGCTTCGGCAAGGGGGTTTTCACGATCGACGGTATGAAACTGACCATTGACCAGAATCAAATCTGCTTTAGCAGAGGAAGTCATAACGGCTCCTGACTGAGAGAGGAAATATCAGGATTATTGGAACCAGTTACTGAAAAAAACCAGTTATACAATGGGATAGGTATACCAAAGTATAACTATACCCGCGTATAGCTATACGAAAGGGTAGTTATACCAAGAGATAATTACGCCAGACGAGAGGGAGGAATAGGATGCAGCCAGCTTCCCGTCACATCGCGACGGATTTCACCTGCAAACCTCACTGGATACCATTATGTCTAACTCAAAACTCGAAGTGTTAACCCCGGATAACTGCCAGATGATCTTCATCGACCAGCAGCCGCAGATGGCGTTTGGCGTGCAGTCTATTGATCGTCAGGTTCTGAAAAACAACGTAGTAGGGCTGGCTAAGTCGGCTAAAGTGTTCAACATCCCGACCATCATCACTACCGTTGAAACCGAAAGCTTCTCGGGTAACACCTTCCCGGAGCTGCTGGACGTCTTCCCGGGGAAAGAGATCCTTGAGCGTACCTCCATGAACTCCTGGGATGACCAGAAAGTGCGTGATGCCCTGAAAGCTAACGGCAAGAAGAAGGTGGTGGTATCCGGTCTGTGGACCGAAGTGTGCAACAACACCTTCGCTCTGTGCGCCATGCTGGAAGGTGACTACGAGATTTATATGGTGGCGGACGCGTCTGGCGGCACCTCTAAAGAGGCGCACGACTACGCGATGCAGCGCATGATCCAGGCCGGCGTGATCCCGGTAACCTGGCAGCAGGTGATGCTGGAGTGGCAGCGTGACTGGGCGCGTAAAGAGACCTACAACGCGGTGATGGATATCGTGCGTGAGCACTCCGGCGCCTACGGCATGGGTGTGGACTACGCCTACACCATGGTGCACAAAGCGCCATCTCGCCAGAAGAGCGAGCACGAAACCCTGGCGCCAGTACCGGCTCCGGTTCGCTAAGTTTTCAGCGGCAGGCTGGGCCCTCATCCGGCCTGCTTCTGACCTTTCTGGAGTTCATCATGAGTACTGGGTTAATTTCCCTCGCGGCAGGCGTGCTTATCGGCCTGCTTTACGCGCTGCTGAAAGTGCGATCTCCCGCGCCGCCCGCGCTGGCGCTGATTGGCCTGCTGGGGATGCTGGCAGGTGAGCAGGCGACCCGTCATTTTCTGCATGCCGATGAGACGGCACAAAAAGCGCCCGTTACCCTCTCAACAGGAGCCTCGTCATGAAAGCCTGGGTTGTTTCCCTGCTGTGTGGAATGTTGGCAGGCGTGATTTATGCCGCTATTGATGTACACTCCCCGGCGCCCCCTGTTGTCGCGCTGATGGGGCTGTTTGGCATGCTGGTGGGTGAACAGCTGATCCCGATCGGCCGCCGTCTGCTGAGTCGTCAGTTGACGTTGACGTGGTTTCGTCATGAGTGTGTACCCAAAATTAGCGGCACTGCGCCTCCTCCGCGTCCCGGCGACGGTAGCGAGGGATAATCACGTCCAGTTTGAGGAAAGCGAGCATGCCGCAGCGCATAGCTATCATTGATGATGAACGCTCTGTCCGCAGTGGGTTAAGCAACCTGCTGCAGTCTGAAGGGTATGCCACCGAGACCTTTGACTCCGCAGAGGGGTTTCTCAGCCATCCTACCATTCTGGCGGAGATCGCCCTGGTGGTTGCCGATATCCGGCTGCGGGGCATGACCGGCATCGAAATGGTAGAGAAGCTACAGCTGATCGCCTCCGTCCCGCCGCCTGTCATTCTTATTTCTGGTCATGCAGATGACAACATGCAGCGCTACGCTATGCATTCAGGGGCCGTGGCGTTTCTGCCCAAACCGATAAACATTGATGTTCTGCTGGCGCACATCGCGCACGCCCTGCAGACCTGAAAACCCTGTACCGCACCCCCACGAGAACCATTAATGAAGAAAAATAAGGAACGTGGATGAACAACCCATCGCTGCCTGCCCCTGAGAATCTCTCTGAGGGGCAGGCTTTTGTGCTTAAAGAAGACGTCATTTTTACGCCGCTGGGACAGGAGGGTAGCCTCTGCTGGCTGAACGCACGCCTGCCTGCTTCCGGCGGCGCGTTTATCATCGCGACCGCCGTCAGCGATGAGGAAGAGGCCAGCGCAACGCGCCTGCTGCGCAATGAGTTTGCCCTGCGTGAGTACCTGAGCGACGACTGGGCCGTGCGCCCGGTGGCCAGCACGCAATATCACGGACGCTTTGCCCTGGTTTACGCCCCCTTCGCCTTTGTGCTGCTGACCCGCAGGGTCGGCACGCCGATGGCCGGTATGCAGCACTTTCTCGACCTGGCGATCCGCATCTGCCTCCCCCTGCGCCTGATGCACCTGCGCAACCTGGTGCACGGGGATATCAAGCCCGGCAATATTTTTATCGATGACGAACATCGCTGTCGGCTGGGGGGCTTTGGCCTGTCGTCCGGTGGCGCAGACGATCTCAGCCAGACGCGGCTGTCGGTGACTGGCGGCACCCCCGCCTATATGTCACCGGAGCACACCACCCGCACCCACAGAGCGGTGGATAGCCGCAGCGATCTCTATAGCCTCGGCGTCGTACTTTACGAACTGCTGACCGGCAGCCTGCCTTTTGAGCTGGGGGGCCAGGATCAGGGCAAGTGGGCTCACTACCACATCGCCTCTGAGCCCCGGGCGCCGGGGGCCGTCTTGCCCGGTATTCCGGCCATGCTCTCAGCTATCGTCCTCAAGTTGCTGGCGAAAAGACCCGAGCACCGCTATCAGACCGTGGACGGGCTGATCGCCGATCTGCGCCGCTGCCAGGCGACCCTGAGCGACGACGGGGATATCGCGGCCTTTACCCCCGGCCTGCAGGATCGCTCCCCGGCCTTTTATCTGACCGATACCCTCTACAATGCCCATCCCCAGGCGGCGGAGCTGCTTAACGCCTTTGATCGGGTGTGCCGCGATAACCTGGCCGGGCTGGTGACCATCAGCGGCCCGTCGGGGATTGGTAAATCGTCGCTGATCGCCTCGGGGCTGAAGGCGCTTCAGCACCGCAACGTGCTGCTGGCGGTAGGCAAGGTGGATCAGTTTTCTCCCGCGCTACCCTATGCGGCACTCACCTCGGCGTTTCGCGCCCTGGCGCTGCATCTGCTGGGCTTGTCCACCGAGGAGGTGGCCCAGTGGAAAGTTCGCCTGTCGCGCGATCTGGAGGGCTACGAAACCTTAGCCGTCGGCCTGGTGCCGGAGCTGGGCCTGCTGCTGGATAACAAACCGCGTTTCTCCAGCGATACCTTCTCGACCGATGCCCGGGCGCGCTTTAGCCAGATGGTGCTGGCGCTGGTGAAATCTTTTGCCAGCCAGGGCTGCCCACTGGTGCTGCTGCTGGATGATATCCACTGGATAGATCCCGCCAGCCTGCAGATCCTGCAGGACCTCCTGACCAGCGGCAGCACCCTCCCCATGCTGATGGTGGTGGCGTATCGGGATGACAGCGCGCATGAGCTGTCGCTGGCCAATTTGCAGCGCGCATCGCGCAACACCGTCGAGCTACGCCCGGAGGCGCTGTCGGTGAAGGCGGTCTCGCGCTGGCTGGCCGATATTTTCCATACTCGCTCGGCCAGTACCGCCGATCTGGCGGGGCTGATTCACGAAAAAACTGGCGGTAATCCGCTGTTTGTACATGAGTTTTTCCGCCGCATCGTTGATGACGGGCTGGTGACGCACAATAAGTACCAGGACCGGTGGTGCTACGATCTTGAGGCCATCCGCGCCCGCCACTACACCGAAAACGTGGTCACGCTGGTGTTACAGCAGTTGGAAGAGATGCCGGAAGAGACCCGCCATCTGCTGGGGAGTATCGCCTGCCTGGGCGGCAGCGGCGAGCTGGAGATGGTCTGCCGCGTAGTGGGGATGTCTGTCGCGGAGATCCGCTATGCCCTGCACCCGGCGGTGACCGCGCAGCTGATCGCCCTCAGCGACGGGGACTATGCCTTTATTCACGACCGGGTCCAGGAGGCTGCGTTTGCGCTGCTGGATAACGAAGAGAAGAGCCGCCTGCACCTGACCACCGCCTGCGTGCTGGCGGAGTCGGCACGCCAGGCGGCAGGCAACGAGATCCTGTTCCGCGCCGTCCACCACGTCACGGCGGCGCTGGACTGCATTCAGCCCGCCCCCGAGCGGCAGAAGTTCCGTGAGCTGAGCCTGCTGGCTGCCCGCCGCGCCAGGCGCTCGGGCGATTACCCATCGGCCCTGAGCTATATTCAGACCGCCCGCGCGCTGGGCAACGCCGGGAGCGTGCGTGATGTGGCGCTGGATCTCGAAGAGGCCGGGTGCGAGTTTGCCCTGGGCAATCTCGACATCACCCGCAGGCTGTGCGATCGCATTCTGGGTGCCCCGGGCGGGTTAACGGAAAAAGCGCTGGCGGCCAACCTGCTGGCGGAAGTGTATATGCGACAGTCCGACAACCGGCTGGCGCTGGAGGCGGCGCTCTGCTGGCTGGCGGTCTTTGGTATTCACGTTAGCCGCTATCCCGATGACGCCGAGTGCGACGAGGCCTGGCATAGCCTGTGCCGCCGCGTGGGGGACAATCCGGATCGCCATTTTCGCGGACTGGCGCGCAGGGATGACGACGAAACCGACGCGGTGATGAACCTGCTCAACAGCGCCAGTCTGTTCGCCAGCTTTAACCACCCGCGCCTGCACTTTCTTTTACTGTGCCGGATGATGGCGCTCACGCTGGATCGCGGTATCACCGGCGCCTCTACCACGGCGATGGCCTGGTTTGGCGTGCTGATTGGCCAACGTTATGCGGAGTATCGCCTTGGGTTCCAGTACGGCACCCTGGCGCGGGAGCTGGTCAACCGTCACGGCTACGACGCCTTTGAAGCCAAAACCCTGCTGGCGCTGGACCAGCTCAGCGTCTGGACGCAGCCGCTCTCATACACCATTGAGTGCGCCAAAGCCTGCTTTACCTCTGCCGTGACCCACGGTGACATGACGATGGCCTGCTTTGCCGCCTGCCATCAGGTGATCAACTTCCTGACCCGGGGCGATCACCTCGACGCCGTGCTGACCAGCATTGAGCGTGGCCTCGCTTACGTGCGCAAAACCCATTTCCAGGATGTGGAGGCCACCCTGCTGATTCAGCGCCACTATGTGGAACATTTGCGCACCCCGGTGGAGGGGCAGTGGAGCGCGGCGCAGGTCTTGCCGGAATCTTTGCTGCCCGCCGCGCCGGGACAGGCGTCGGAACAGACCTCAACCATGCTGTTCTGGTTCTGGCTCTACCGGGGCATGGCCCATTTCGCCTGTCGCGAATACCCGCAGGCGGCGGAAAACCTCGAAAAGGCCGGGCAGTTTGCCTGGTCTGCGCCGGGGCATATTCACCTGCTGGATTACCATCTCTACAGCGCGCTGGCGCTCTCGCAGCAGCTGACGCCGGAGACCTTCTCGGCCGATCTTCGCCGCCAGATCCATCTTCACTATGACAAGATCGCCCTCTGGGCGCGCATCAATCCGGGCACCTTTGCCGATAAAGAGGCGCTGATCTACGCCGAGATCGTACGCCTTGATGGCATGAACAGCATCGCCCTGGAGCAGTATGAGAAGGCGGTGCGCCTGTCGCGCGAGGCGGGCTTCAGCCCGTATAACGCCATGGCCCACGAGCTGGCAGGGCGATTTGCTCACGCCTGCGGTTACCCTACCGCCGCCGACGCCCACTTCCGTGGCGCGTTAACGGCCTGGGGTCGGGCCGGGGCGCAATCCAAAATGCGTCAGCTGGAGCAGGATTTCCCCTATCTGCTCGCCTCCGGACAGGCGAACGCCTGGGACACGGTGGCCTTTGCGCGCAATGAAGAGATCCGCGATCTGCAAAGCGTGATCAAGGCGTCGCGCGCGCTGTCGGAGGAGATCAACCTCGAACGGCTGATCGAAACCCTGATGACCATTCTACTGGAGCGTGCTGGCGCCCAGCGCGGCTTGCTGATCCGCGTGGGCGAGAACACCATTCCGGAGATCGAGGCCAGCGCTATCACCTCGACGGACGGCGTGCGGGTGCGGATCATGAAAGACGTGCCGACGGCCTCCGATATGCCACTCACGGTGCTGGCGGCGGTGATCCGCACCGGCCAGGAGATCCACACCGGCAAGCCGGAAGCATTTCACCCCTTTAGCCAGGATCCTTATCTGGTCACCTCTGGCGCGGCGGTGATGTGCGTGCCGATGTTTAAACAGGCGCGGCTGGTGGGGGTGTTGTACCTGGAAAACCGCCTGATGCCGGAAGTCTTTACCGTTGAACACTCCCGCGTGGTGAGCCTGCTGGGGGCGCATGCGGCTATCTCGCTGGAGACCGCCCGCCTGTACGCCGAGCTGGTGGAGGAGAACATTCAGCGCCGCCGCGTCGAGAAGGAGCTGCGCGCCAGCCAGACCTCACTCATGCTCGGCGAGCAGATTAGCCACACCGGAAGCTGGCGCTGGGAGCTGCAGCAGGATCTGATGTTTATGTCCGAAGAGTATGCGCGCATCCTCGGCCTGCCTGAAAAGCAGAAGATGATCTCGATGGCGGAGTTCCTGACCTTTGTTCATCAGGATGACTATCCGCGCATCAGTACCCTGGTCACCGAGAGCGTGCGCGACGGCCTGACCATGCGCGCCGAGTTCCGAATTATTCGCGCCGACGGCGCCACCCGCACCATTCTGGGGATTGGCGATCCGGTGGGCGTGGGGAGCGAGGTGAACGAATATTTCGGCATCATCACCGATATCACCAGCCAGCGTATGGCCGAAGACGCCATGCGCGTGGCACAGGCCGATTTAGCCCGCGTCTCGCGTGCCACCACCGTCGGTCAGTTGTCCTCCTCTATCGCGCATGAGATCAACCAGCCGCTGATGTCTATCGTCTCTAACGCCGGGGCGAGCCTGCGCTGGCTCAATCGCGATCCGGCCCGGCTGGATAAGGCGCGGATGGGGCTGGAGGAGATCATCTCCGAGGGGGAGCGGGCAGGGGAGATCATCCGCAGCCTGCAATCCCTTACCCGCCGGCAAGATCCCACCTTTGCCCGCCTCGATCTGCACCATGCGATCCGCCATATCATCACCCTGTCGCGCAGCGAACTGGAGCAGCGCCGTATCAACGTCAGCTATGAACTGGCGGCGGAAAACAGCTTTATCATGGGCGATAGCGTGCAGATCCAGCAGGTGTTATTGAACCTGGTGATGAACGCCGTGGAGGCGATGGCGGACGTCACGGAGCGGCCGGGCACTCTGGTTCTCTCGACCTCGAACCCCGAGGAGGGGCTGGTGAGATGTGAAATTGCCGACAGCGGGATCGGTATTGAACCGGCGCTGATGGAGCGCATTTTCGACTCATTCTGGTCTACAAAAGCGCAGGGGATGGGGATGGGGTTGACCATCAGCTACAGCATTATTGAACGCCACCGGGGCAAGCTGACGGCCCGTCACCGCGATCCCCACGGCAGCGTGTTTGCCTTTACGCTGCCCTTGGCAAGCGGCGAGGCGTTACTCTGACGGCAGGCTTATGGTCAGGCGCTCTGCGGCCCTGACCAGGTCTGCCAGCGAGCGGGCCTGCATCTTATCCATCACCCGGCGGCGGTGGACTTTGACCGTGATTTCGCTCACCCCCAGCTCGGCGGCAATCTGCTTGTTCAGCAAGCCGCTGATGGCCAGCTGCAGCACCTCTTGCTCGCGCGGGGTAAGGGAGAGATGGCGCTGCTTCAGGGAGTACTGCTCGCGCAGTTGGAGCGCGTTGTCCTGCGCCAGCTTTAGCGCGTCGCCAATCGTATTCAGCAGGTCGTTCGATGCCACCGGCTTGGTGAGGAACTCATAGGCCCCACCTTTCATCGCCTTCACGGTCATCGGGATGGTGCCATGGCCGGTAAGATAAATAATCGGAATTTCGCGCCCGCTGGCCTTCAGGGCATCTGCCACTTCAAAGCCGCTGATGGCGGGCATCTGCATATCCAGCACCACGCAGGAGGGGAGATCTTCGAAAGGGTGTTGCAGAAAAGATTCCGCCGAGGAGAAGGCAATCGCATTCAATCCGGCAGATTCCAGCAGCCCGACCACGGACCGCCGGACAGCATGATCATCATCGACGACGTAGACAATGTGTTCCATTAATAACCCCAATGTTTCAGCCTGATAAAGATGAGAGGATTTCGTACAGCGTGAAAACCGCGCCTTTATCGATGCTGGTCAGGCGGCAGTTTTATGAACGCATTAATTTTAACACATTAATTATCATTATCATTTAACAATATGATAACCGTATGAATGTCGGGGAAGAGATAATTTTGGCGTGTAAAAAAGGGGGGAATTACTCCCCCACCAGCTCAATTCTGTTGCCGTCCGGGTCGGCGATAACCGCTTCATAAAATCCGTCGCCGGTCATTCGCGGAGGGCTGAGCAGGGTCCCGTTAAGACGCGCCTGCGCCGCCATCCGATCCACATCGGCTTTGCTGCCCACGTCCAGGGCAATATGCGCCCAGCCGATAAACTCCGCATGCGGCGGAGCCTCCGGCAGATCCGGCACCGTCATCAGCTCAACGGTGGGGCCGTCGGCCAGAGTAATAAAGTGCGAGGCAAATCCCGGCCGGTTTTTACTGAGATAGCGGTCGTTGCTGCGCCCGTTAAATACCTGCTGCCAGAAGGCGACCTGGGCCTCCAGATTGCGGGTCCAGAGTGCGACATGTGCAATTTTCATCTTATCCCTCACGTTGCGCGTGTTGACCTGAGGTGACCGTCAGGGAAAGCCCTGCCACGACCAGCATCAGGGCCATAATGATCATAAAGGCCTGAGTTAACGAGGTGGCGTGGGCAACATAGCCAATCACCGCCGGCCCGGCCAGGACGCCGAGATAACCCAGGGTGGTAATGGCTGGCACCGCCACCGACTGCGGCATCCGGTTCTGGCGACCCACGGCCGAGAACATCACCGGCACAATATTGGCGCAGCCTGCGCCAATCAGCACGTAGCCCAGCAGCGCCAGCTGCCACACCGGCACGAGGGTTACTATCGCGAAGCCGAGGGCCGCGACGAGGGCGCCGCCCACCACCGCACGCGGTGCGCCAATGCGGGCGATGAGCTTATCCCCGGTTAAACGCAGCAGGGTCATCGCCACCGCGAAGCAGGTAAAGCCCAGCCCACCCAGCGACTCCGGTACACGACGCACCTCCGTCAGGTAGACCGCGCTCCAGTCGAGCACCGTCCCCTCGGCGAGAAAGACCGCGAAGCAGACGACGCCAATCAGTAACACCACGCCACGCGGTATCGCAAAGGCCGGGCCAGAGGCCGGGTTAGCCCAGGGTAATAACCCTTTCAGGCTGGCAGCGAGCATAATCGCCACGCTCAGAATAATGATCAGGCAGGCGAGCGGCGCGCTGGCCCCGAGCGTCAGCAGCAGGGTCATCGCACCGGCGCCGGCGATACCGCCCACGCTGTACATCCCGTGAAAGCCCGACATCACCGGGCCAGGCGCGTCGCGCTCAACGATAATGGCCTGAATGTTCATCGCGCAGTCGGTTACCCCCACCCCCACGCCAAACAGCAGCAGCGCGGCGGCCAGCAGCGGCGGATTGGTGATCATTGCCAGCAGCGGCGTGGTCAGAATCACCATAGCCAGCGCGGTCACGATCACCTTGCGGCAGCCGTAACGGCTGGTGAGCATCCCGGTAAGCGGCATCGCCACCAGCGCCCCCATCCCCAGGCAGAGCAGCAGGGAACCCAGGGTGGCTTCGTTAACGCCGGTATTGGCTTTGGCATAGGGCACCAGCACCGCCCAGGTGGCGGTGACGTAGCCGGCAATAAAAAAGACGATCCGGGTGGCGAGGCGGTGAACCGGGCCTGTGGTCTGCAAACTCATTTAACATCCTTATCGGGTCGGGGGAGGGCCGGGCTGGCGCTACGTAAAAGGGGGGAGCCGGACGCGTCGCGCCCTACACGCTCTTCGGCGCGGGCACCGGGGGCGGCAGGCTCAAAAAAGAAGCCATCGTGTGGCCTGGTGGCGGGCACTTGTTGGCGGTAATCATCATCGCGCTTCATGGTGACGCTCCAGTGATTGACAGGGTGAGCCTCTATGCAACATTATGCTCACTATTGCTCGATTTAAAAAATTAACAAGGCTAATTATGCTCGATTATGCAGCTTTTCCGGAACAACGACAAGATCGGATCCGCCAGATCCTGCAACAACAGGGCAGGGTGGTATGCGCCGAGCTGGCGAAGCAAATGAAGGTCTCTGAGCACACGATTCGCCGGGATTTACACGAGCTTAGCAAAGAGGGGATCTGTAAAAAGGTTTACGGCGGCGCGGTATTACAGCTGGCCGACGCAGGCACGTTTATCAGCCGCGAGCAGCAGAATCATGCCAAAAAAGAGCAGATCGCGCAGAAAGCGGCAACGCTGGTGAAGGCGGGAAGCTGCCTCTTTATGGATACGGGCACCACCAACCTGGCGCTGGCCAGAGCCCTTCCGGCCGATCTGGCCCTGACCGTGGTGACCAACTCCCCGGCCATTGCCGCCGAACTGCTGCGCCACCCCCTGTGCGAGGTGATTATCACCGGCGGGCAGATCCAGCGCGCCTCAGGCGGAACGGTGGACAGTACCGCCACGCGCCAAATCCAGGGCATGATCTTCGATCAGGCTTTTATCGGCGGCTGCGCCATGGATCCGGAGATGGGGCTGACCGGCTTCGATTTTGCGGATTGTGCGTTTAAAAAAGCGGTGATCGCCCAGAGCAACCAGACCCTGGTGGCACTCACCACCGATAAAGTTCCGGGCGTAGCGCGCTTTGTGGTGGCGACGTGCAGCGATATCGACGTGCTGGTGGTAGAGGCGGATCTGGATAGCGACGTCATCGCTGCGTTTGCCGCGCAGGAGGTGCGGATCGTCAGCGCCTGATGCCATGCGACACGAAACGGGCTACACTCAGTTTTTAGCGCTAAAAGCCGAGGAAGAGAGCCATGTATTACGCACAGAATAAAGATCATGATGAGACGACCAAAGAGAACGAAACCGGCAGCAGCGCGCTGATTCAGCAGAAGATGTTGGCGTCACGTTCGATCGTGATCTCCGGGGAGATCAACCAGGCGCTGGCCGAGAAAGTGGTGAGCCAGCTGATCCTGCTGCAAAGCATCAATAACGATCCGATTAAGATCTACATCAACAGCCAGGGCGGCCACGTGGAGGCGGGAGATACCATCCACGACTTCATTAAATTTATCCGCCCGGAAGTGCACGTGATTGGCACCGGCTGGGTCGCCAGCGCAGGGATCACCATCTTCCTCGCCGCTAAAAAAGAGCATCGTTATACCCTGCCCAATACCCGCTTCATGATCCACCAGCCGCTGGGTGGAGTACGTGGGCAGGCAACGGATATCGAGATCGAAGCGCGGGAGATCATCCGCATGCTGGAGCGCGTGAATAAGCTGATTGCCGATGCCACCGGGCAGCCGCTGGAGAAGGTGAAAAAGGACACCGACCGTAACTTCTGGATGTCGCCGTCTGAAGCGCTCGATTACGGCATAGTGGGTAAAATCATTACCCACTTTGATGAGCTGAAGCTGGATTAACCCTGCTTATCCGCCTGCGTATTGATAAGCCTAAAGGGCTTAAAATCGCGGATCTGCAGATCGCTCAGCGGTAGCGGCTGTTTCTGCTGGCCAGAAACCCGCGCCAGGGAGGTGAAGCGTACGGTGAGGTCATCTTCACACACGGCTTCACCTTCCAGAAAGGTCGTCTGATAGCGGGTGGCTTCGGCATCGCCGAAGGCATCCACATTCAGCGTATCGGACGCGATGACCACCCCCTTCGCATTGACCAGCTCGACGCCTATCTCCAGCGGGCCTGTCTCCTCCATGCCGCTATCCAGCATAAAGGTGGCGCTGCACATCCCCTGATTTGCCCAGACGGTGTTTGAGTGCCAGATTTCCAGCGCGCTGGCGGGCGCGGCGGTGACCAGGCAGGCGAGCAGGGCAGGGGCAATCAGTGTTGTTTTCATTGTGTTATCCATAGCAATAAGTCATCCGGGTACGCAGCGGGTAGATGCGGGAAGTGTACGACGTTTTAAGCAAAGGGGCGAAAGCGGGATGATAAGGCACTAGCGCACCTCAAACACCACCGCCATCCACTTCACTTTCGTGCTTTCCGGGAAATCCGGACAGGGATCGAGCCGCGTACAGGCGCCCGTCCAGACAAAGATATTCTCGTCGATACGGTACCAGTGGGGGTTCCCTTCAACTGCATCGCCCACGACCGCAGCGCACACGTCGATACGGCTGCCAGCGGGGAGGTCCAGGGCCACCGGCGCATAGACGGAGGGGGTGCCCAGACGGGCATACACTGGCATGGTGGTTTTCACACTACCTGTTACGGCGACTTCAGTGACATCACTCATCTCAGACCTCCTGACAACGTAAGCATCTTTAAACGATATAAGCCGTGGTAAACGGGGGCGATAACCATAAAGCGTGAAGCTGTCAGGATGTGTCATGTAAAAGGCTGACACAGAGTTTCGTGCGTCATTGACCCACGACAAGGCAGCCAGCCGCCACCTCTTCCTATAATCAGGCCCGTTTGTCTATCACTGGTGCGACGCATGGCTTACCAACTCAACCTGAACTGGCCGGAATTTTTAGAAAAATACTGGCAGAAACAACCCGTCGTTCTGAAGAACGCTTTCCCCCACTTTATCGACCCGATTACCCCGGATGAACTGGCCGGGCTGGCCATGGAGCCGGAGGTAGACAGCCGTCTGGTGAGCCATAAAGAGGGAAAATGGTCTGCCAGTAATGGCCCTTTTGAACACTTTGATGGCTTAGGCGAAACCGGCTGGTCGCTGCTGGCGCAGGCGGTTAACCACTGGCATCTGCCTGCCGCCGAGCTGGTGCAACCGTTTCGCGTATTGCCGGACTGGCGTCTGGACGACCTGATGATCTCCTTCTCGGTGCCGGGCGGCGGCGTGGGCCCGCATATCGATCAGTACGATGTGTTTATCATCCAGGGAATGGGCAGCCGCCGCTGGCGCGTGGGCGACAAACTGCCGATGCGCCAGTTCTGTCCGCATCCGGCGCTGCTGCATGTGGATCCCTTCGAGCCGATCATTGATGAAGATCTGGCCCCGGGCGATATCCTCTATATTCCGCCGGGCTTCCCGCACGACGGTTTTACCCATGAAACGGCGTTGAACTACTCGGTAGGCTTCCGGGGGCCGAACGGTCGGGATCTGATCAGCAGCTTTGCCGATTACGCCCTGGAGAACGATCTGGGCGGGGAGCACTACAGCGATCCGGATCTGACCTGCCGCGAGCACCCGGGCCGGGTTGAAGCCTATGAACTGGAACGCCTGCGCCAGATGATGATCGAGATGATTAGCCGGCCGGATGATTTTACCCAGTGGTTTGGCAGCTTTATCTCCACGCCACGCCATGAGCTGGACATTGCCGCCGCAGAGCCGCCTTACACCCCGGAAGAGGTGCTGGATGCGCTGCAGGGGGGCGAGACCCTCACCCGTCTCAGCGGGCTGCGCGTACTGAATATCGCCGGCCGTTTCTTTATTAACAGCGAACAGCTGGACACCGTCGATGCTAAAGCCGCTGATGTCCTGTGCCGCTATACCGGGTTCGGCAAAAAAGAGCTGGGAGAGGCGCTGCATAACTCGGCCTTTATCGCCGAGCTGACCGGGTTGATTAACCAGGGTTACTGGTACTTCGACGAGTAACCCCACCGGGCGTTTAACACCGGCGGCGCAAATTGCGCCGCCGCTCAGGTTACACAAGGATATGACACGCCTTCCAGTAACTCAGGAGGCGATCGTCATCGTTCTCCTGCTCCGCTTTTCTCCGCATGGCTCGCGCCAGGTTAGCCCGGGAGATCTCCTGGTTTTTTTGTACGACATCGATTACCGCTTCGCCAAGCGCCAGGGATATTTCGGTACGATTTTGCTCAATTACCATATATGTCTCCATGTCGTGTGCGAGTAATTAATTATGCGACATAATCACCTGCCTAAAATATTTATCAGGGAATTCTTATCTTGCTGAGGCGGAATATTGTTTCGAGATGCTAATGGCGCTGTTAATACCGTTTTTATGGTCTACAGTTATTAGCGTGACACAACCCGCATAAACATGATGAGGAGAATTCAGAATGGTAAATAAGAGCGAAATCAAGGATCATGCACAGGTTGTCGCCAGCTGTGGTACCCACGTAGGCGTAGTGGACCATCTCGACGGCGAGCGTATTAAACTGGCAAAAAGCGACCCGGAATCCGGTGGTAAACACCATTACATTCCGCTGGAGTGGGTAGCAAAAGTGGATGATAATAAAGTCGTCCTGACCCAGGATCATAAAGCGGTCTTTGCCGGCTGGCAAGAAGCTTAATTAATACCTCGCACGCCAGTGTGATATTTTAGCCCCGGTTTACTACCGGGGCTTAATATATTTTATAAGCTGTCAAAATCGGCCTGCATTGCCGTTACGTTGAAGGAGTGATACTGTTTTACTTTATTATCTTCCTTCAGGCGCAGGTATGTCGAAAACAACGCTCAAGAGCCCAGGCCCGGTAGGGGGAAAAACATTTTCCGTTGCCGACTTTAACGTCTTTGGCGAGCGCTATGGCATTGACTACCACTTCCCCCTTCTGACCGACGTCAGCGCCAGCGCCAGCCCTGTCCTGCATGGAAACGTGGAAGAGATGGTCTTGCCGTCCGGTATCTCTCTTACCCACTCTGATGTGCGCGTACTGCAACCTTATGAAACCACCTCCCGCCACAGCAGCCCGCTGTATGTCCTGGTGGTGCTGGAAGGGTGCGTGACCCTGCGTCTCAACGATGAGATTTTTCGCCTGAGCCCCGGCATGGCCTTTAGCGCCACGCTCAGTGAACAGCAGGTGATGACGGCCCGCCACGACGCTGATATTACGCTCAAAACGCTCTCTTTTGGTGTCTATCCCCATGAAGCCCTGCGCGAAAGCCTGCTGGCTTCGCTGCTGGAACAGTGGGCGCGGCTGAGCGTACCGGCCTTCGTCTGGCAGGTGCCCGAGTTCGTCCTGACCGGTATCCAGCATGCTCAGCAGCGTGAACGCAGTTCCCTGTCTCGTCATCTGCTGCTGGAGGGGGTGATGTATCAACTGCTGGGCCATGGCCTGCACCTGCGGGAACAGCAGGGAAGGGTGGGCCAGGCCCCAACGCACGGGGAGCAGGCCCGACTGGAGCAAGTCCGCCGACGCATTGAACAGGCGCCCGAACAGGAATATACCCTCGCAGCCCTGGCTAACCAGGCGGCAATGAGCCCCAGCAGCCTGCGTAGCAAATTCCGCCAGACCTATGGCTGCACGGTCTTCGACTACCTGCGCGACTGCCGCCTGGCGCTGGCGCGTCGCTATCTGCTGGAAGGGCATAGCGTGCAGCAGGCGGCGTGGATGTCCGGCTATCAGCACGCCACCAATTTCGCCACCGCTTTCCGCCGTCGTTACGGCATCTGCCCCGGCAGTGTGCGCAGCGGCTGTTAATCCGCTTTTCTCCCAATCGCAAACGCTTTACATGCGTTTTGTCATTGCGCATACATAACCTGGCAGCGCGCATAGCTGTTTGCGAGATGAAAAAGGTAATAATTCTTATTAACAATTAGAAATGCCTTTGGAGATTTTCATGTTCGCTATATCGCGCTTAGCCCTGCTGGTGGGATGCGTTACCGGCAGCGTTGCTTTCCCTTTACTTGCTCAGGAGACGCCGAAAAACGATACCGTGGTGGTCACCTCGCAAATGCAGAGCGGCGCTACCAAACTGGAGACCCCGGATATCGAAACCCCGCAGGCGGTATCCATTGTCACCCGCGAACAGTTTGAAGAGCAGGGAGCCACCAGCGTCCGTCAGGCGGTGAGCTATACGCCGGGGGTGTACAGCAACCAGATTGGTGCCTCAAACCGCTTCGACTACATCGTGCTGCGTGGTTTCTCCGACGGCAGTCTGGATAACGTCTATCTTGACGGGCTGAAGATGATGGGCGATACCAACTCCCACAGCTCGCTGGTGGTCGATCCCTGGTTCCTTGAAAATATCGAAGTGGTGCGCGGCCCGGCATCGGTGCTGTATGGTCGTTCATCGCCGGGCGGGATTGTCGCCCTCACTTCACGCAAACCCTCCTTCGATACGGGTGGGGAGGTGAAACTCTTCGCCGGGAACAATAACCAGCGTGGGGCGATGTTCGACGTCACCGGTCCCCTGGACGACAACGACCGCGTGGCGGCGCGCCTGAGCGGAATGACCCGCTACGCCGACTCCCAGTTCGATCCGCTGAAAGAGGAGCGTTACGCGCTGATGCCGTCCGTGACCTGGCGGATCACCGATAATACCCGCCTGGATCTGATGGCCTATCTGCACCGCGACCCGGAAGGGGGCAGCCACTCCGGCCTGCCTTATGACGGAACCGTGGTGCCGCACGCCGGCCAGCGCATCTCAAACACCTTCTTCGAGGGTGAAGACGACTACGACAAGTACGACCGCCGCGAGAACATGGTGGGCTACAACGTTGAACATCTGTTTGATAACGGCTGGACAGTGCGCCAGAAACTGCGTTATCTGCACACCAAAGTGAAGCTGAATCAGGTCTATGCCTCAGGCTGGCTGAACGATACCGAGCTGAACCGCGGCTACTCCGGCTCCGATGAGAAGATGAACGCCATCACCCTGGATAACCAGGTTGACGGCAGCTTCGATACCTGGGCGCTGAACCACCGCGTATTGATTGGTCTCGACTATCAGGATCGCAGCAACAATACCACCGGCTACTATGGCAGCTTCCCGCCGATCGACGCCTTTAATCCGATGTATGGCGCGGGCCCGATTGACATCTCCATGTATAGCCAGGAGAAGCATAAGCTGCGTCAGACTGGCTACTACCTGCAGGATCAGATTTCCCTCGATCGCTGGCGCCTGACCCTGGGGGGCCGTTACGACCAGGTGAGCGTGTCGAATATCGATAAGCTGAACAACACCCGCAGCAACCTGGATAAAAACAACTTCAGCAGCCGCGCGGCGTTGCTGTACCTGTTTGATAACGGTGTTGCGCCGTACATTAGCTATTCCACCGCCTTTACCCCAACCAGCTTTGCCGACGAGAACGGCAACGTGCTGGATCCGATGAAGGGCAAGCAGTGGGAAGCGGGTGTGAAGGTAGAGCCGGAGGGGATGAACAGCCAGTTCAGCGCCTCGGTATTCCGCATCAATCAGAAAAATATCGCCACCAAAGAGGAGCCAACCGATCCGTACCGCTCCATCGGCGAGATCGAATCTGAAGGGGTGGAACTGGAAGCGGTAGGGCAGATCACCGACAACCTGCGCCTGCAGGCGGCTTATACCTACACCGATATTCGCTACAAGAAGAGCAGCCCGGAAGAGGAGGGCAAACGCGCGGTCTACGCTCCACGCAATATGGCCAGCACCTGGCTGAGCTATGACGTGAAAAGCGGCCCGCTGGATGGCCTGACCCTCGGCTCTGGCGTGCGCTATGTGAATGGCGTCACCAGCGACCGTCTGAACACCCATACCTTACCCTCGTATACGCTGGTGGATATGGCGGTGGGCTACGACTTCTCGAAGCTGGGGTTAAAAGGCTTTAGCGCGCAGCTAAACGTCAATAACCTGACGGATGAAGACTACGTGGCGGCCTGTAACTCGCTCTCTTATTGCTACTTTGGCGCCGAGCGAAGCATTGTGGGCAGCGTCTCCTGGAAGTTTTAACCGCCTGACGCACCGATCTGAGCCCCAGGGATGGGGCTTACTCCTCCATCGCCATATTCACCGCCTCACCCATCTGCTCGACCGCCATGCGATGCTTCTCGTTCGGCGGCAGGGCGCAATTGATGCGCAGGCAGTTACGGTACTTACCCGACGCCGAAAAGAGCGACCCTGCCGCAATCTGAATATTAAACCGGCTAAGCTCGCGGGCGACGCAGACCATATCCACGTGTTCTGGCAGCTCTACCCACAGCATATAGCTCCCCTTCGGCCGGGTGACGCAGATCCCGCACGGGAAAAACTGCCGCACCCAGCAGGTGTAGGTCTCGATGTTTTGTTGATAAATCTGGCGCATCCGGCGCACGTGGCGATGGTAGTACCCCTCGCGGATAAAGGCGGCCAGCGCCAGCTGGCTTGAGGGGACATTGGTGCCGCTCGCGGCATATTTCATGTGCATCACCCGATCGTAATAGCGACCGGGGGCAATCCAGCCCACGCGCAAGCCTGGCGCCACGGTTTTGGTAAAGGAGTTGCACAGCAGCACCCGGCCATCAATGTCGAGAGAGTGAATCGAGCTGGGGCGCGGGTACTCGTATGCCAGCTCGCCGTAGATATCATCTTCAAAAATAACAATATCGTGGCGCTGGGCCAGCGCCAGCAGCTGGCGTTTACGGGCCTCCGGCATGATAAAACCGAGCGGATTGTTGCAGTTGGGCACCACAATCACCCCTTTGATCGGCCACTGCTCCAGGGCCAGCTCCAGCGCTTCAACGCTGATCCCGGTCCCGGGATCGGTGGGGATCTCGATGGCTTTGATACCGAGTCCCCGCAGCATCTGCATCGTGCCGTAGAACGAGGGAGATTCAAGGGCCACGATATCGCCAGGCTTGCAGATCGTCAGCAGCGCCAGGGAGAGCGCGCTATGGCATCCGCTGGTGATGATCAGATCGTCGGCGGTCACGACCGATCCGGCATCCAGCATCAGCCGTGCGATCTGCTCGCGCAGTTCCCGGCGCCCCGGTAGCTCGTCGTAGCTGAGGATCTCGTTGACGTTGTGCTGAACGACCCGGCTGAGCTCTTTCCACAGAGGTTTGAGGGTTGGCTGGCTCAGATCCGGCTGCCCGCCGCCAAACGCCGTGATACCTGTTTTGGTGCGCCCCTCCATCAGGGTCAGTATCTCATCCCAGTGGGTCACCTCTACCGGGCGCTGCACCGGACGAGACATGGCCGGAACCGGGGGCTGCGCTTTACGGTGGGCAACAAAATAGCCTGAGCGCGGCTGGGGGGTAATCAACTGCAGATTTTCCAGGATCTGGTAGGCCTGCTGCACGGTGCTGATACTGACGCCATGCTCCTGGCTCAGCGCACGCACCGAGGGCAGGCGCTCGCCGCTGCGATACAGCCCTTGTTCAATGCGTTCTGCCAGCAGGTTGGCCAGGTGTTGATAGCGCGTCATAGCTGTATCCTTTGTTATCACCATACAGAATTCAATAGCAGTACAGATCGGGGCAAAAAATGCCATTCAGATCCTGTTTTAACGGATCTGTATGTTAAAAAAAAGTTATTTTTGAATCTGTATTGCCGGGTGTGAAATCCGTGATGATAACGGCTCTGACAACCTGAGGAGCGCAATATGGAATTCTATGAAAATCGGGCCAAAAGACCGTTCTACCTGTTCATCTGGATGGGAAAGTTGCTCGTCCGTTGGTATCGCATTAACCAGACGCGGCGCATTCTGAACCGGCTGAGTGATGAACATCTGCGGGATATTGGTCTGTCGCGGGCGGATTTGGGACGTTATGGGCAGGATGGCCGGATGAAGTGACATCTCATCCGGCGGGTCACAGCATTACTCGGCGGTAGGTTTACCGGTATTTTCAGCAATGCGGCGCAGGTATTCGTTATTTTTGAACGCGACCATAATCAGTTCAAACGTGACGCGGCAGCCGATCAGGCTAAACAGCATGCCGAAAAAGCCGGCAATCAGGCTGCCGGTGAACATGGAGTAGAGCCCGCCGATCAGGATGAACAGCATGACGATCCAGTAGAAGAAGACCAGTACGCGCGGTGTGAGCAGGTAGTCAAATCCCAGAAGTTGTTTCATTTTTAATCCTTGATAATGTTTATTTTGCGCGCTGATTATAAAGTCCTTCGCCGTGATGTACAGGCCTGATATCCCCTTAAAATGGTGCGAAATCAGGGGGTTGCTATTTTAAAAGTTCGAGTGTTTGCGCCCTGGGCCGCGAAATTAACGCCACCGCCTCGTCCCAGGAGCGCACGTTGTTATAGCCCATGACCAGTCCGTAGCGCTTGCCCGAGCCGCGATACCACTCCGACAACGCATTCACCTGCAGCTGCTGCTCTTGCCAGCAGCGGGCGATCTCGCGGTCGTTATTGCCTGCGGTGAGGAACGCCACGATGTGCATCCCGCCGTCGTTTTGCTCGGTGAAAAAGCGATCGCCATACACCTCCTGCAACGCCGCGATCATCCAGTCGCGCCGCTGTTGATACAGGGCGCGCATCTTTTTCAGATGGCGAAAGAAATGGCCATCATTAATAAATGCGGTGAGGATCTTCTGCGTCAGCACCGGCTGACCGCTGGCGACAATATCCGCGCAGTCGGTAAAGGCAGGCACCGTACTGGTGGGCATCACCACGTAACCGAGACGCAGCGAAGGCATCACCGTTTTGCTGAACGTGCCCATAAAGATCACCCGATCGTGTCGATCAAGGCTCTTCAGTGAGGGCAGCACCTTGCGGGTATAGTGAAACTCGCCGTCGTAGTCATCTTCGATGATCCAGGCATCGTTTCGGGTCGCCCAGTCGAGTAACTGCTGCTTGCGCGGCAGCGACAGCGTGACCGCCAGCGGGCTCTGATGCGAGGGGGTGACGATAGCAAAGCGGGCATCCGCATGATGGCGCAGCAGATAATCGGTATCTATGCCCGCGCGATCCACCGGCACGGTATGCAGGTTTGGCACAATACGCTTTAGTAGCTGTTGGCCCATAAAATAGCCCGGATCCTCAAACAGCACCTTATCGCTACGGCTGGCAAGCGTGTCGAGGATCAGACGCAGGCTGCCGCTGTAGCCGCTGGTGATCAGCACCTGTTCGGCGCTGCAGGAGAGTCCCCGGGAGATATTCAGATAGCTGGCAATCGCCTGGCGCAGCGGATACCAGCCCATCACCGGCGGATTCAGCATCTCTTCCTGGCGCATGGCGCGGGTCGCTTGTCCTGCCAGTAGCAACCACTTTTTATAGGGAAAGCTGTCCAGCGACGGGATACCCGGGCGTAAAAAACCGGCCCGTTCGCGCTGGGCAATAAGCGAGGCCGGCAGCGTGCCGGTTACGGCCTCTGACGACGGGGACGGGCTGGCGGGGAGGATCAGATCCGGATTCACCCGCGTACCGCGTGCCCCCTGGCTTACCAGGTACCCTTCGCCGCCTAAAATGGCGTAGGCGGTTTCAACGGTTTTACGTGCCACCTTCAGCTCTGCCGCCAGTACGCGGATAGCCGGAACTTTATCGCCAGGTTTCAGGATACCGCGCGTAATATTGTCCCGGTAGCGGGTATAAATCTGCTGATATCCCGACTTCATGTCCTACCTCTTTTAACGGTTTTTGTATCTTTTGACTATGTCATAAACGGCGTACATTTGCCTCATCGCAATGACTATGCCGCCCCAAAAAGAGGAAAGAAAATGAGCACTCGCGTTAATCATCACACAGCCACACCTGCCCTCAGTAAAGCCCTGTCCGATCTGAGCATGGCGGTGGGCAAAACCTCGCTCGACCCGGCCCTGAAGCATCTGATTGATATTCGTGTTTCACAGCTGAACGGCTGTACGTTCTGTCTGGATATGCACTCGAAGGAGGCGAAAATCGCCGGTGAGCGCGAGCTGCGCCTTTATCACCTTGCCGCCTGGCGTGAGTCTCCGCTGTTCAACGCCCGCGAAAAAGCGGCGCTGGCCTTTACCGAAGCGCTGACCCAAATCAGCGCCCACGGGGTGAGCGACGCGCTGTACCGCAGCGTGGCGGAGCACTTCTCTGACGTGGAGATTTCCGAACTGAATTTCGCCATCGTGGCCATCAATGCCTGGAACCGCTTAGGCATCACCTCCCGCATGGTGCCCGGCGCGCTGGATGAGGCCTATGGCCTGAAAAAGGCTAACCTGTAACCCCGCGTTCGCGGATCATCGCCACCAGCGCCCGCAATCCCGGCGGGATATGGCGATGACCGGGATAGTAGAGACGCAGCCCGGCGAAAGGCTGCGTCCAGTCGTTTAGCGCGGTGATCAGCTCACCGCGGTTCAGCTCTTGCTGAATATAGAGTTCCGGTAAAAATCCCACCCCCAGCCCTGCTTTTACCGCCCGGATCGAGGCAAACAGATCCGAGGTGGCGAAGCGTGCCGGCACTGCGAGAGCGAGCTGTTCTCCGCGCCGCGCCAACTCCCAGCGATAGATCCCGCCGTGGGCCATGCGCATACCAATCCCCTGATGCCGCAGCAGATCGTCCGGCACCCCAGGGGTGCCGTGGCGGGCGAAATAGTCCGGCGTGGCGGTCACCACCTGGCGAATATCGGCGGTAAGGGGGATAGCGATCATGTCCTGGGGAACCGACTCCGCCAGGCGGATGCCGGCATCGTAACCCTCGGCCACGATGTCGATCATTCGCGCTTCACTTACCGTTTCGACCCGCATTTTCGGGTAGCGCTGCATATAGTCAATCAGCAGGGCATCAAGAAACAACGCGCCCACGTTGTTCGGCACGTTCAGGCGCAACGTACCGGCGGGTTCACCGGTATCGCTGTGGATCTCCTCGCTGGCCTGGCGAATTTCCTGTAACGCCGGGCCAATGCGCGCCACATAGCGCTGCCCGGCGTCGGTAAGCGCCACGCTGCGGGTCGTGCGGTTGAAGAGCCGGGTCTGCAGGCGGCTCTCCAGCCCGGCCACCGCATTGCTTACCGCCGTGGCGGACATCCCCAGCTCTTGCGCCGCCGCGCGAAAACTGCCGCGACGGACAACCGCCATCACCACTTCCAGCTCTGTCAGTCCTGAACGATGCATACATTATCCTGAAAATCGAAATAACCTTTGCAGCATAGCGTGGATTATCGAAACGACGTAGTCGTGCCAGACTGGCTCTATACCGTCTGAGGAGGTTTTTATGCGCAACATCGAACAGATCTACATTAACGGCGAGTTTGTGACCCCGCACGGCAGCGAACGGTTTGATCTCTGGAACCCGGCCACCGCCCGGGTGTTCGGGCAGGTACGGCTTGCGGACCGTCAGGATGCCGAACGCGCCATTGCGGCGGCAAAAGCGGCGTTTCCGGCGTGGGCAAACACCCCTAAAGCGACGCGGATTGCGGCTCTGCAGCGGATGCACGCCGCTGTGACGGCCCGACAGGACGCGCTGCTGGAGGCGGTGATCGAGGAGTATGGTGCCCCTGCCGCCCGCTCGGCCTGGATGGCGCGCTACCCGGCGGAGGTCATCGCCCAGGCCATCGAGGCGCTGGAGTCGATTGATTTTACCACCCGCGCCGGGGCGGCCACCGTACAGCTGATGCCGCTTGGCGTGGCAGGGCTGATCACCCCCTGGAACAGCGACGCCGGATTTATCTGCGGCAAGCTTGCGGCGGCGCTGGCCGCCGGCTGTACGGCGGTGATCAAGCCGAGCGAGATGAGCGCCTGGCAAACGCAGATTGTCACCGAAGCCCTGCACGAGGCCGGCCTGCCGCCGGGGGTATTTAATATCGTCACCGGACGCGGCGACACGGTAGGTGACACGATAAGCCGCCACCCGGACGTGGCAAAAATCTCCTTTACCGGATCGACGCAGACCGGCAAAGCGATCCTGCGTAATGCGGCCGACAGCTTTAAACGGGTGACGCTGGAGCTGGGAGGCAAATCGCCAACGTTGATTCTGGAGGATGCGGATCTGGCGCAGGCGATCCCCCTGGCGGTGCAGGCCGGGTTTATGAACAGCGGGCAGGCCTGCGTGGCGGGTACGCGTATCCTGGTGCCCGCGTCGCGTAAAGCGGAGATCGAAAGCGCGCTGGCGCAGGCGGTCGCAGCGGTAAAATCTGGCGATCCGCGCCATCCCGATACCGAAATCGGCCCGATGGTGAGCGAAAAGCAGTGGCTGCGGGTGCAGGGGTATATCCGCAAAGGCATTGATGAGGGGGCAAGGGTGCTGGTGGGCGGTGAAGGACGCCCGGAAGGAACAGAAGAGGGCTGGTTTGTGCGTCCGACGATGTTTAGCGACGTTCATAACCAGATGACGATTGCCCAGGAGGAGATCTTCGGGCCGGTGCTCTGCATTATTCCTTATCGCGATGAAGCTGAAGCGATCGCCATTGCCAACGATACGCACTATGGCCTGAGTGCGATGGTGCTGGGCGGCGCACGCGCCGGGTCGGTGGCGCAGCAGATAGAGGCGGGGCGGGTGCTGGTCAATACCCTTACCCATGAACCCAAAGCCCCCTTCGGCGGGTTTAAACACTCCGGCGTAGGGCGTGAGATGGGAACCTGGGGAATACGCGCCTATATGGAGCCGAAATCAATTTTGGGGTAAGGGCTTCCCCCGCCAGGGGCAGGATAGATGCCCGTCTGTTTATCCCGCGCCCCTGCATTTCAGCGTGCTATCATCCTCCCCGGCTTTGCGCAGTTAAGGCCAGTAGGAAATCGTTATTACGCAGAGGGGGAGAGATGATTAAAAGCAGAATGGCATTTTCTTTTTCGCTGTCCGTTTTAGAACGGACCCGCGCCAGTCAGCTCATTAACGCGCATAAAGACGAACTGATTTTGCCCTATGACCGCATTTTTCTTATTAAGCGGGCGGCGATACTGCTGCTGGCTGCCGCCGCGCTATTGACGCTTCTTCTGCTTATCACGCTCAGTATAACTCGCTCACCAGACACAGCATTTATGGAAAGGATGAGACACAGCAGCATGGTGCTTCTCGGCCTTTTCTGCACCGGGGGCCTGTTACTGAAAATTTATGAACTGCTCATTAACAAAATCATGGCCAGCCGTGAGCCGCAGGAGCAGGAAGATGACGAAACCCAGCATAAGGTTAAGCTAAACCGCTATTTCATCGAACATATTACCCGGGTGGCGAGCGGCAAAACCTACTGGGAAAATATCAAGGAGAGCTATAGAAAAGGGGGCTTTATTTTCATCCATTTGAGAAGTAATCAATGCGTAGTGATACCTGAGCGCATTTTTGCCTCCCCCGATGAGGCCGCACAAACCTACGACTTTATTGCGGCACAGATTGCACACCACCGGCAACGGCTTATGACGCCGTAACTCCCTGAATCGCTATCACCGGTTCGCAATTCCTGCGCTTATCAACCTCGTTTCTTGATACTTACCCTGATAACCATTATCGTGGCGCGGTGTGAAGCGAGGTTCCCCCCATGAGTGAAGAAGATCTGTTCTGCCGTCGGCCTATGGGCATGCGCATGGCCATGATTGTGCGTCAATGGCGCGCAGTGATTGACGATGCCATTCTCGAGACCGGGTTAACCCAGTCAAGCTGGACGGTAATGATGCAGCTAAAACAGCTGGGGGATAACGTCTCGGTAAGCGAACTGGCGGAGGTACAGGGCATTGAACTGCCGCCGCTCATGCGCACCCTCACACAGCTGGAGAAGCAGGGTTATCTGCTGCGCGTCACATCGCCTTATGACAAGCGCATCCGGCTACTGACGCTGACACCCGAGGGGAAAGCGGTTCTGGTCACGCTCAGCCAGGTGATCGAAACCTTTCAGGCGCGCGTGTCACAGAACATTGCGCCAGAGCATCTCGACATTTTCAGCGCCACACTGAACCAAATCGCCTGCAATTTGCGGACAATCCGCGAAGAAGATAACAAGACTGAAAAATAATGACTCCTGAACAAAAGTTTGCCCGCTGGGTAAGGGTGAGTATTGCCTCTTTCCTGCTGATGTTTGTCTATTTCATCGTGGCGGATATCTGGATCCCGCTGACGCCAGACTCCACCGTGATGCGCGTGGTGACGCCGGTCTCTGCCCGCGTCCCGGGCTACGTGGCGGCGGTGCATGTCCACAACAACAGCCAGGTGAAGAGAGGCGATCTGCTGTTTGAACTCGACCCAACGCCGTTCCGCAATAAAGTGGAAGCGGCGCAGATTGCGCTGGAGCAGGCCCGCCTTGCTAATCAGCAGCTGGATGCACAAATTGTCGCCGCCCAGGCCAGCCTGAAAACGGCGCAGCTCACTGCGCGTAACGACAAGGTGACCTTCGATCGTTATCAGCGGCTGAGTAGCATGCAGAATGTGTCGCAGTCGGATCTCGATAAAGTGCGCACCACCTGGCAGAGCAGCGAGCAGTCGGTTGCCAATCTTGAAGCCACCCTCCATCAGCTGCGCATTGAGCGCGGCGAACGCGATGAGGCCCGCAACGTGACGCTGCAAAAGTACCGTAACGCACTGGAAGAGGCCGAGCTTAACCTTGGCTGGACGAAGGTCTACGCGGAAAACGACGGGACCGTCAGCAACCTGCAGCTAAGTCCGGGGTATTACGCCTCGTCCGGCTCGGCGGCGCTGGCGCTGGTCAACAACCAGACCGATATCGTGGCCGATTTTCGCGAGAAAAGCCTGCGTCATACCCACCAGGGGACCGATGCCGCAGTGGTGTTCGATGCCTTTCCGGGGCAGGTGTTCCGCGCCCACGTAACCAGCAGCGATGCCGGTATTCTGGCGGGGCAGGAGGCAGTTAACGGTGAGCTTTCCGCGCCGGAGACCTCTAACCGCTGGGTACGCGACGCGCAACGTATGCGTATTCACGTGGCGCTGGACGACGCCTTGCCAAAGCATCTGCCCACCGGCGCGCGTGCTACCGTACAGCTTTATAACAGCGAAGGGCCGTTTGCGCGCTTCTTCTCTGGCGTACAGATTCACCTGGTAAGCTTGCTGCACTATGTCTATTAATACCCTCGCGCGGGTTTTTACCCCGCACGGCAACATCGTCTACACCGCCAATGATTTTCGCCAGACGCTACGCGTCGTGCTGGCGGGGGTGATTGCCCTTAGCGTGTCGAGCTTTTACAACACCAGCTATGGCGTCTTTTTTGTGGTCTACCCGATCATGTTGTTGTCGCTGGTGCCGGTCTTTAATCGCCACGTTGCGAAACAATTTATCTTCAGCGCCTCGCTAAACTGCGTCGAAATGGTACTGATTATTGGCTATCTATCACAATGGCCGCTGATCATGACTGCGGTCGTCTTTGCGCTGTATGTGATGCGATTTCGCTTTATGAGTAAGGGGCCGCTGTTCCTGTTTGGCTCAATGGGCGTGGTGTGCCAGAGCGTGATGCTCAACTTTATGAGCTATCCCACCACGGACTGGCATACGCTGCTCTTTTCCAACATCGAGGCCAGCGTGATGGCGGTGTGCCTGAGCGCGCTGATGAACTACCTGCTGCCGGACGTTGAGCCACGCAAGCCGCCACCGTTGATCGAGAAAGACGACGCTCGAGTGCGCCATGAGTCTTTGCTTTCCGGCACCGTGGCGACCCTGATTTTTGTGGTGTTTCAGATCAGTGACCTTAGCGACTCTCTCTCCGCGCTGATGGCGGGTATCTTGATCCTCTTTCCGATGAACTATCGCGGCGCGGTGATGAGCTCCATCTGGCGCGTGGTCGGCGTTGTGATGGGGTGTCTGTACATTCTGGTGGTGCAGCTGGTGCTGTACGATCACAGCAGCCATATGCTGTTGATGATGCCGCTGATTGCCCTCGGGCTGGCGTTTGGCGCCCGGCTGCACGTGATGGAGAAGGTGGGGGCGGGGGTCGGTTTCTCCATTACCACCACCATCGGCATTATGTTTGGTCAGAACATGCACCCGGATAGCGATCTGGTCTTCAGCGACCTCTACCGCATCGTCTCGGTGACCGTGGCGCTGGTGGTGACCCTGACGCTGGTCTTTCTGGTGCACCGGGTTCTGAACTGTTTCGCCCCCACCCGCTATGTGATTCAGGGTTGATACAATATGCCGCCGCTGAAGCTCCAGTCTTCAGCGGCCGTAAACTGTATCACGACCATCACATCGGCTTCTGCAATGCCCATCTGCTGGCTCAGCTCTGAGGCCAGCCGGCGATAAAAGGCGGCTTTTTGCGCCTCACTTCGCGGTTTCCCCGCCACGATATGACGCGCTACAGACCGACCGCGGCCTGCTGCCCGACGCCGGAGAGCTGGGAATGGCGCTGCATACGTGCGACCGATCCACCAATGCCGCGGTGAGCAGTATGCACGCGCTGATCCTCAGGGCGCTTAATGGATAAACGTCGGTATTTGCGAGAGAAGGAACAGGATAAGACCAATGGTCCCGCCCACCAGGGTGCCGTTGACGCGGATAAACTGCAGATCTTTGCCGATGTTTAACTCAATCTGGTGCGACATGTCTTTGGCATCCCAGCCTTTTACCGTGTCGCTGATATGGCGGGTAAGGAAGGTGGCGAACTCTGGCGCCACGCGGTGCGCGGCCTGTTCCAGATGCTCATTGAGCGAGTTGCGCAGGTTGCTATCGGCAACCAGGGTCTCACCAAACCACAGTCCGGCGTTGGCGATGCGCTGTTTAACCCGGGAGTCCTCGCTCTGCATGTCGCTCTTCAGCCACTGACGCAGGTCGCCCCACATCTCACCCAGGTAGCGGTTAAAGGCCTCGTCGTTCTTAAGATAGGTTTTGATGTTCTCGGCTTTAGCGGCGGTTTCCGGGTCGTTTTTCAGGTTTTCAACCAGCTTCAGCACCGCCCGGTCAAAGGCCTGGCGGATCTGGTGGGTGCGGTCGTGGCTAACGTCATCCAGAATGGCATTGACCGCGTTCGAGACCACTTCGGCGCTCTGATCTCCCAGCCACTCGGTAGGGAGAACCATCGCTTTGCGCGGATGTTCGGTCTTCAGCCAGTGGACAATTTGCGCGGCGATAAAATCACGCGTGCTGTCGCGCTGTAACAGGGTGATCAGGCGGTTGATCACCGCATCCAGCAGCACCTGGTGGCGGCCATTCTTCGTCATGCTCTCCAGCATGGCGGCGCTGGTTTCGCTGAAATCGACCTTATCGAGCGCCTTATGGACGGCGCGTTTGAGCATTCGCTGAATGCGCCCATCATCGGTCAGTTCCAGAAAACCGCTCATCACCTGCATGATATGCAGCCCCACGCGCTGCGCGTTATCCGGCTGGCTGAACCAGTTGCCAATCAACAGGGCTGGTTCGTGACGGCGAATGAGGGTGATGAGCGACTGGGTATCGAGAAACTTCTCCTGCACGAACTGCCCGAGATTGTCGCCGATCCGGTCCTTATTACGCGGAATAATGGCCGTATGGCGGGCAATAAACGGAATGGGCACCCGGCGAAACAGGGCGACGACCGCAAACCAGTCTGCCAGCGCCCCCACCATCGCCGCTTCAGCAATGGCTTTGACGCCGCGCACCCAGAAAGTTTGCGGCAAAAAGAGGGTGGCGATAAAGGTCGCGGCGGCGATCAGCAGCAGCGACAGCGCCAGCAGCTTGGCGCGTTTGAGTTCAGCTAATTTTTCCATAGGGTTAAGGATAGAGTGAAGCGGGAAGAAGATGCAAAAATCGGACGATAATCCCGGCGCCGAAGAGCAGCAGTATCGCGCCCGCCGTACGCTCGATTTTCCATACGTTGTTGCACAGACGCGCTTGTACCGCAGGCAGGGCGAGACAGGAGACCAGGGCCAGATCCCACGTCAGCACCACCATGACCATCCAGATACCGCTCACCGACTGCTGCACCAGGGTGACATCTGGCCCCAGCAGGGCGGTCATGAGTGCCAGATAGAAAAGGGCATTTTTCGGGTTTAACAACGCCGACCCCAGCCCCAGCAGGAGCTGCCTGCGCCAGGAGGGGTAGCGTTGCGCTGTGCCGGATAACCTGAGTGGCCTCGCCGGGCTACGCACCAGCAGCCAGCCGAGCCACAGCAGATAAAGCGCTCCCAGTAGCTCAATCAGCGTAAAGAGCAGCGTGAACTGACGCAGCGCGTGGGATCCCAAAATCACCAGCAGTATGTACAGCCCATTGCCTGCGGCGATGCCTACGCATAACCCGGCGCTACCGCGCAGGCGGTGGCGGGCGGCAAACCCTATCAGTAAAAAGAAATCAGGACCCGGGCTTAACAGCGCCACGAAATGGGCCAGCGCCAGGGCGAGAAACGCGGAGGGAAAAAGTGTGCTAAGCAGTTCCATCATGACCTCATCAATAAATACTAAGGTCATCCTGGAGTGAGGCGCGAGTTAATTATTGTCAGATATTGATCGACCCGTCGCGTACTGGCGCGGCGTGGCGGCGGTATAGCGGACAAAGGTTTTATGGAAATGACTCTGATCGGCAAAACCGCTCTGGTAGCTGACGTCGGCAATGTCATCTCCGGCACGCAGCCGCGCTTTGGCGAACTCAATACGTGAAACGTTCAGAAAGGCGCCGGGCGTCAGGCCGGTATCCTGCTTAAAGGTTCTGATTAAAGTCTCTTTGCGTAGCGAAAAGCGCCGGGCGAAGGCGTCCAGCGAGGGCGGGGCGTGCAGGCTGTGGCGCAATGCGTCTTGCAACGCAAGGCTGGTAGGGCGCAGGGATCCGCAGGCGGTGGGCTGTGTGGCAAGGGTTGTTAGCAGGCGCGTAATGGCCGTGGGCGATAGCGTATTGACGATCTCGAGATAGAGGCTGAACAGCGCGTCGCTGCGGATCACCTGCTGCCGCGGCTGGATGTCGGTATCAAGATAGAGCATGTGGTAGCTGCGAGGCTGTCCCGCCAGCGGATTGCAACTGTGCGGCATATGGGCGGGGATGACAATCAAATCGCCAGGCTGAAGGATCAACGCTTCACCCTCGCACGTGCAGCAGGTCTGCCCTTCAAGGATGGCGCCAATGGAGAGTTGCGCATGGATGTGACTTTTATAGGCCTGGGTGCTCTGCCAGGTGCTGCGCAGCTCAACGCCGGGCCGGCGGAGGAAGGTCTGATTGACGTGGCGAGTCTGAGTCATAAAGGGTGCCTGTGCGGGGGCGTAGAGGGGTGTTATAGCATGGGAGGGGGGAGGTGTCCTGCTGTCCCTTGTTCTCTGGCGTTGCCAGCCGGATATTTTTGCGAGCACGCTTTGGGATTTGCGAGGCCGTTAATCACGCAGGCCTCGGTGCGTATCGATGCGCAGATCAGAGCGTGGTTAAAACGTCCCGGAAAAGGGTACCACACCCGGCTTAACGCGGTTTTACGCGACACGATGCTGGCCAAAATAACCCACGCCACCTCGATGTAGTGCTGCGAATATACCGAACTTTACCTTCAACCCCAGCCATTTTGACTACCCTTATAAGCCTCTGCGTTAAAAAAGGAGGCAATAATGGCTTATCAAACAGTGAATCCTGCTACCAACAAGCTCATCAAGGAATACCCCTCCCATACCGATGCCGATATCGAAGCGGCGCTAAAGACGGCGGACGCGCTTTATCACTCCGAGTGGGCGAAAGGCAGTATCGATAAACGTCTGCCGGTGCTGCATAAACTGGCGGATCTGATCGATGCGCGAACCGAAGAGCTGGCGAAGATTGCCAGTACGGAGATGGGTAAACTCATTGAGCAGAGTCGCGGCGAGGTGAAGCTCTGTGCGCAAATTGCCCGCTACTACGCTGATAACGCGAAGCAATTTCTTGCACCGGTGAAATACCCTTCCGAGATGGGCGAAGCCTGGGTTGAGCATCACCCGATTGGCGTGGTGATGGCCGTGGAGCCGTGGAATTTCCCGTTCTACCAGCTGATGCGCGTGCTGGCGCCGAACCTGGCGGCCGGTAACCCGGTGCTTGCCAAACATGCCAGCATAGTGCCGCACTGTGCCGAAGCCTTTGCCCACCTGGTGCGTGAAGCCGGTGCGCCGGAAGGGGCATGGACTAACCTCTTTATCTCTTCAGATCAGGTGGCGAACATCATCGCCGACGATCGCGTGCAGGGCGCAGCGCTGACGGGCTCGGAAAAGGCCGGTAGCGTGGTGGCCGCTCAGGCGGCGAAGCACATCAAAAAATCGACCCTCGAACTGGGCGGTAATGACGTGTTCGTGGTACTGGACGATGCGGATGTGGAGAAGGCGGTGAAAATCGGGGTTAACGCCCGTATCGCTAACGCCGGGCAGGTCTGTACCGCTGCTAAACGCTTTATCCTGCACGAAGGCATCGCTGAGCAGTTCCTGCAAAAATATACCGAGGCTTTCAAACAGCTGAAGGTTGGCGACCCGCTTGACGAGAGCACCACTCTGGGGCCGCTGTCGTCCAAAGACGCGCTGGAAACCCTGACCAAACAGGTGGACGAGGCGGTGAAAAATGGCGCGACGCTGCATCTGGGCGGCAAGCCCGTATCGCGCGAGGGCTGTTTCTTCGAGCCGACGATCCTGACCAATATTACCCGCGATAACCCGGCGTACTTCGAAGAGTTCTTCGGCCCGGTGGCGCAGATTTACGTGGTTAAAAACGACGACGAGGCGGTTGCCCTCGCCAACGATTCCCACTACGGCCTGGGCGGAGCGGTGTTTAGCAAAGACACCGAGCGCGCTAAAAAGATGGCTTCGCGTATCGAAACCGGGATGGTGTGGATCAATTGGCTCACCGATACCGCAGCCGAGCTGCCGTTTGGTGGCGTGAAGCGTTCCGGTTACGGACGCGAGCTGTCGGACCTGGGGATTAAAGAGTTTGTGAACCAGAAGCTGGTGGTCATTCGCCGGTAAGGCATCAGCCAAAAAAAACCTGCCATCCGGCAGGTTTTTTTGTTTTTAGGGCGCTTTAGAAGCTCACGCCGCCGCCGACATAAGCACCGTCGATCAGGGTGTGGCCAGGGCGGCCATCTTTGCCGTCAACGCTCACGTGGCGATAGCCCACTTTCAGCGTAACGGGTTTGATTGGCGTCCAGCTTACGCCACCGTTGGCTTCAACGTAGTTCTTCACGCTGTTGTTCAGCCCTTCCGGTGCGGCATACCCTTCACCGAAAACGTGGATGCTGTCAGTCAGCGCCACGTTTACGCCACCGCCAATCGGGAACGCAACGCCGTTATCGCCTTTTTTCGGGCCGATGTAGATCGCTTTTGCGCCTGCGTTCAGCATGACCGGACCCAGTTCCAGGTTATAACCTGCACCTACGCCGCCGGTCTGGGTGCCGTCGTCAGTGTTTTTCAGCCAGTTGCTTTCGGCATAGAGGCCGGACGAGGATTTACCCATTTCCAGATTGAGGTTGGTGTAGTTTTTACCCTGCTCAATGCTGCCGCCCATCGCCAGTACGGAACCTGATACCGCAGTCATCGCGGCAAGAATAAAGATATTCAGTTTTTTCATGTGGTTTTCCTCGTCATCAAATTAATCTGAGGGCACCTTAGCAAGCGATGTTTATGACTGCAAATGTGATGGGGATCGAGGTTTTATGCTGGTTTTGTTAATGGATTTACCTTTTCATGTTTGTAAAAAGTTGGTTTGTTCTGGCGTCAATGGTTAATCTTTCGCCGTTTAGTTCAGGTTTAATTTTTTTCTAAACGGACCCTGAACAGGGAAGGAATAGTCATTCGGGACGTATTAATGAAGCCGCTAATAATTTCTATAAAGTGTTTCATTTGTCATATATAACAACGTAAGTTTACATTTCTTTGGTTAAAATCAACTCACTATTTTGTCATCTCTACGTATAGATAGTGCGAATATTGGACGCAGATTTCATTTGGCCAAAAAATGCGTGTAAAACGTTTGTGAGTCTTAGGTTGTATAAGCCGGTTTATTGTCTTTTTAAATTCTGATCGCGATCGCAAATGAAACTCTCCTTATCCATTTACTCGAAAACAGGCAATACATACACTTTTTGCAGGATGTCATTATTGGCAAGGAGCGTCCATGTATTACCGGAACGACGTCATCAGTTATTTGCAGTCTAATAAGATTCTCGCAGTGAAACTTGATCATGCGGTTGCAGGCGTAAAGATGGCGGTAACGAATCAAATCGAAACAATGGGTGCCGGTGCAACGCGGGCATTATATTACACCTCATGCTTTACGGATGAGTATCAGGATGTGTGTAAAAGACAGCAAACTGAAGACCGGAGATTTTTATATGGAGTAGTTAATCTTTTGCAACGAAAAGATGTTGTTTATGAATTGCTCAAAGTATATTTTGAGGAAATATTTAAAAATAAAACTGCTGAACAATTAGACAGAATCAAAAAGATGTTGATGGCTGCGAATGTTCATATTGCTGCTAGCTCTCTTTCCAGAGTCGGGTTCGCATTAGCTACGGCAACCTCCGTCGCTGTGGGCATGGGTCTTCGACTTGAAATGAGTGTCCTTGTAGGACGTATAGCTGGTATAGCTACAGTGGGGGTGAGTCTATATGGCATTGTTCAAAAGGCCGCCGATAGCGCTCGTAGACTCGAATTCTCTTATCCTGCTTATTACGCGACATTATATACGCAAGAGTTAGAAATGATGTATTTCTTGATTGAACCTCTATTTCAGCGTGCGGGCGCATTAAAAGCACATTGGGTTTCAGACGAGGAAATTGCAGATATCATTGTAAGGATGATTCGGTAGGACAATGATATACATTAAAAGAATGCTACTTTGGTTAGCTCGACAACTGTTTGCATTATATGCGCCACAATTATGTGTGATCGTCTTTGCATTGTCATATATATATTTTTTTCGCGAGGGCCCACTCTGGCCTATTGGTCTCTTTGCGATTTTAATAATTTATATATTTGCACGTTATGTAAAGTGGTAAAGCGTTAACCTTCAAAATTCTACTAAGGAAATAATATGTCTGCCCCCGCACACTTATGGCTAGAAGATGAAAACGGCTCTCCTATTGTCGGTAGCTGTTTAATGCCTCTGCGCTTAGGCTCCATTGAATTAAAGTCATTCTCTCACAGCGTAACCATTCCCGTAGATCCCCACTGGGGCAAGCTCACCAGTACACGGGTTCACAGCCCTATTATCGTCGTCAAAGAGTTCGACCAAACAACCCCGATCCTTTATCGCGCGGTGTGTGAGGGGCGCACGTTGAAGAGAGCAATCTTCAGGATGTACCGTATTCTGGAGTCCGGCATTGAGGCTGAATATTTCACTATCACGCTGGATAACGTAAAGCTGATAACGGTTTCGCCGTACCTGTCGCCTAATGGTCTGAGCAGCACGCACCTGGAGACGCTGGAATTACGTTATGAGTCGATAACCTGGAAGTATACGGAAGGCAATATTATCTATCGCGATAGGTGGAACGCTCAATGTATAAGCTAGTGCCCCTCTGCAAAGGGAGAAGGGCACTAGTGTGTTTACTTACGCAGCCCCGCAAATGCCGACCGAATCTCCTCTTCCGGCAGCGCAATGCCAATAAATACCATCACGCTGTGCGGCACTTCTTCGCCCCAGGGTCTGTCCCAGTCGGCGCTATAGAGTCGCTGCACGCCCTGGAACAGCAGACGGTTCGGCTCCCCGTCGATCCATAGCATGCCTTTATAGCGCAGCAGCTTGTCCGCGAACGACAACAGCAGGTTCTCCATCACCCGGGAGACTTCGCTGATATCCACCGGGTAATCCAGTTCTACCACAATCGACGAGACGTCATTTTGCTTGTCGCCCATAAAGTGAAAGCGCGGTTTTGAGGTGACGTTCTCTTCCAGCATAAAGCCGTTGGTGTTGAACAGTTGTGCCAGGTCAATATCGCCGTGCGTCACGGTGTAAATCGGGGCGCGTGAGTTAATGCGCGTCAACCGCTCGCGCAGTTTCTCGCTGTCGCCTGCCACGTCGGTTTTGGTGAGCAGGATACGGTCCGCGTAGCCTACCTGCGACTGGGCGATGGTGAACTGGTTCATCTGCTCGTTGGCATGCACTGCATCCACCAGAGCGATCACCCCGTCGAGCAGATAGCGCTGGCAGAGGATCTCATGCGAGAAGAAGGTCTGGATAATCGGGCCGGGATCGGCCATGCCGGTGCACTCAATCACCAGGCGGTCGAAGTCGATCTCCCCGCGGTCGCGGCTATCGAGTAGATCCAGCAGGGCGTCTTCGAGTTCGTTAGAGCGGGTGCAGCAGATGCAGCCGTTGGTGAGGGTTTTGATCTGGGTGGCGCGATCGCCAATCAGCTGATCGTCAACGGACACTTCACCAAATTCGTTTTCGATGACGGCGATTTTGAAACCGTGCTGTTCGTTGAGGATGTGGCGCAGCAGGGTCGTTTTACCGGCGCCAAGAAAGCCGGTGAGCAGGGTAACGGCAATCGGGGTCATGGTCTCTCCTTTAGCAGCAGCGAACGCCGCCTTCTCCACTTCCGCCGTAGCGCGCTTCTTGTCGCTCGCGGAAGAATTCGGTGTAGGTCATGTACGGCTTATCCGGGTGGTTGGTCTTCATATGTTCAACGTAGTTATCATAGTCCGGAATGCCAATCAGCATTTTCGCCGCCTGACCAAGGTATTTTTTTGCTTCGCCTAAATTACCAAACATTATGCCTTCCAGACAAAAAAGCCCGGCGAGGGAGAAAAGAGCGCGCCGGGCAGTCCCCTCTCCCTTGAGGGAGAGGGTTAGGGTGAGGGGGAAGGTTTAATGGTGTGAAGAGGTCTTCACGCCGCCTTCCGGTACCGGCACGTATGGGGTCTCTTTATCCGTACGACCGTCGGTATTACGCACTTTCATCCAGGTTTTGATGCCGTAGAAGATAATGCTATACACCACCACCAGGAACAGAATACTCAGCCCTGCGTTGGTGTAGTTGTTCACCACGATATGGTTCATGTTGGCAATCTGCTGCGCGGTCAGATCCGCGCCGCCAGCGGCAATCTTCTCTTTGTACTGGTTAGCCATAAAGAAGAAGCCTTCCAGCTGTGGGTTGGAACTGAAGAGCTTCAGGCCCAGCGCCCAGGTCGTGCAGAGCAACAGCCAGCAGGCCGGTACTACCGTCACCCAGATGTATTTGGTGCGCTTCATCTTCACCAGTACCACGGTGCCAAGCACCAGCGCCACGGCCGCCAGCATCTGGTTAGAGATACCGAACAGCGGCCACAGGCTCTTCACGCCGCCCAGCGGATCGACCACGCCCTGATACAGCAGGTAACCCCACAGACCGACGCAGCCCGCGGTACCCAGAACGCCCGCCACCAGGGAATCGGTTTTCTTCAGGAACGGCACGAAGTTACCGAGTAAATCCTGCAGCATAAAGCGGCCCGCACGGGTACCCGCGTCCAGCGCGGTGAGGATAAACAGTGCTTCAAACAGAATACCGAAGTGGTACCAGAAGCCCATGTCCGCCCACGGCAGCACTTTGTGGAACACGTGGGCGATACCCACAGCCAGCGTCGGTGCGCCGCCTGCACGGTTCAGTACCGATGGTTCGCCGATGTCTTTCGCGGTCTGCATGATCTGCTCAGGCGAGATCACAAAGCCCCAGGAGCTGACAGTTGCCGCCGCATGTGCGCTGGCCTCTCTCAGCTGCGCCATGATCATTGCGGTATTTTCGCCGCCCATCTCATGCAGGTTTGGCATGGTGATGCCCAGACCGGCTGGCGGGGTGTTCATCGCAAAGTAGAGACCCGGTTCGATAATGGAGGCTGCAACCAGCGCCATGATCGCCACAAAGGACTCCATCAGCATCGCGCCATAACCGATAAAGCGCGCGTCAGTTTCGTTAGCCATCAGCTTCGGCGTGGTGCCGGAAGCGATAAGTGCGTGGAAGCCAGACACGGCGCCACAGGCGATGGTGATAAACAGGAACGGGAACAGCGCCCCCTTCCACAGCGGACCGGTACCATCGATGTACTGGGTGACCGCCGGCATTTTCAGCTCAGGGTTGATGATCACAATCCCGATCGCCAGGCCCACGATAACGCCGATTTTCAGGAAGGTGGCCAGATAGTCACGCGGGGCCAGGATCAGCCAGACCGGTAGCAGAGCAGAGATGAACGCATAGCCAATCAGCGCAAAGGTGATGGTGGTGTCTTTGAAGGTCAGTGCCGGGCCCCAGTAAGGGTCGTGGGCGATGATGCCGCCAAAATAGATTGAGGCCACCAGCAGCACGATACCAATCACCGACACCTCGCCTACGCGGCCAGGGCGCAGGAAGCGCATGTAAATGCCCATAAAGAGCGCAATCGGTACGGTAGAGCAGACGGTAAAGACGCCCCACGGACTTTCAGCCAGCGCTTTCACCACGATCAGGGCCAGCACCGCGAGGATGATGATCATAATCAGGAAGCAGCCGAACAGGGCGATAGTCCCCGGCACGCGGCCCATCTCTTCTTTGATCATCTCACCCAGCGAGGAGCCGTTACGGCGCGAGGAGATAAACAGCACCATAAAGTCCTGCACCGCGCCTGCCAGCACTACGCCGGCGAGCAGCCAGAGGGTACCCGGCAAGTACCCCATCTGTGCGGCCAGTACCGGGCCGACCAGCGGACCCGCGCCGGCGATCGCGGCAAAGTGGTGGCCAAACAGCACGTAGCGGTTAGTTGGCACGTAGTTCAGGCCGTCATTATTAATGACCGCCGGGGTAGCGCGCGTAGGGTCGAGCTTCATGACCTTCTGCGCGATGTATAAGCTGTAGTAGCGGTAGGCCACTAAATAGACAGAGACGGAGGCGACCACGATCCACAGGGCGCTAACGTGCTCGCCCCGGCGTAGTGCAACCACTGCCAGACAGAAAGCGCCGAGGATCCCGAGGAGCGCCCAGGGCACGTGCTTAAGTAGTTTTTTGGTATCCATAATAAGACCTGGTTTTTTAGCTGAAAAAAGGGTCAGGGTATGTTGTAGATGTAGTGAGTAATGCTACGGCGATCGTGCCAGATCCCCGCGCGCGTAAAGGACGGTAAATGCGTGAGTGGTTAAATGGGGCGATGAACGGTCAAAAAAGAGGGCGAGCGGTTGAGGCTCGCCGTGTGAGAAGGAGAGAGTGTGATAAGGATCACGCAGCCTGCGGGTCAGGTTTCGGGCGTCAGGTAGCTCTCCAGCGTTTTGACCATCTTTTGCTTAAGCCACGCGGGCTCCAGTACCTGAATATTGGGCAGCCAGTAGAAAATCAGCGGCAGGATCTGATTCTCGTGTGCCGCCATGCAGCGAATAGTGGTGCCCTGGGCGTGATCTTCCAGAATCTCTTGCTGCGGCAGCAAATTGCGGCGGCGAAAGTAGTGCGAGATAGTATTGTTAATAAATATTTTCACTTCGAAAGTATCTTCTGATACCCACGGGCTAAGGTTCTTTTCCAGTAGCGCTAACGCGTGTTCTTCAGGGGTAAAAGTGGCATTCTGAATATCGAGCCATTTAATCTGGCTTAAAGAAAACGATTTCAAACGGCCATTTTCAGTCGCCTGCAAATACCAGATGTTCTTTTTGTTAATCAGTTTATAGGGATGAACAGTACGATTTTTGTCTTTATAAACGATCTTGCAAACATTACGATTTTTAATCGATTTCTCAATCGACGGTAAATATCGACGGATATCGTTTTCGACCGAATGTTCGGCATCATTGTTAAGGATTTGAATATAACTCTCGTCGACGCGTGACTCCAGTTTTTGCCAGAACTCCGTGCCTCTGTCCGGGAAAAAGCTGTCGGCATTCAGGAAGTTAGCAATGGTATGGTGCAACCCCTGTCCGGCTGAGTTCTGTACTGCGTGGATTAAGCGGTATTGTCCGCCTCCGGTATGTTCAACAATAGGGGAGAGCGCATTGAGGTCCCGATAGACTGTCCGCTCGGTAATATTAAATTTGTGCATCAGGGCATGTCGGCTAACCACACCGTGTAAATGCAGCTCCATCAGAATATCGACCAGCCTCTCCGCTGATCGACTCCTGCTCGGAATTGTCATAATAAAGTTCCCGTAAACTAAAGCATTGCTGTGAATTATGCCCACGCTGCTGACAAAATATGTCAGCCGTGTCAATGACATGAAAATTTCTCTTATGGATATATATAACGGCGTGATTTGCGATAAACATTAATGCTTTTTGTGCAGGAGAGGAAAAGAGAGGAAATTTTGCGCTGGTCATCAAAGAATGCCAGCGCAGAGAGGGTTAAAGCGCGGCTTCCAGTGCCATCATGACCGGGTGGAAACGGCGTTTAAAGTAGATGAGCCCGTGGCCCTCTTCAGCCAGGACAATATTTTTGATCGCCACCAGATAGACCAGATGGGTACCGATGGTCTGTACCTGGCTGATTTCGCCTTCAAGGCTTGCCAGCGCCCCTTTTAGTAGCGGCTGACCCAGCAGCCCTTTCTGCCAGCAGGAGAGGCTGAACCGCTCTTCCATCGCCATGCCAGTCATCCCGGCGAAGTGGCGGGCCATCAGCTCCTGTTCATGGTTTAGCACGTTAATGCACAGTTTGCCGTTACCCTGAAAGACCGGGTTCATGGCGCTGTTGGCATTGAGGCACACCATCACGGACGGTGGCGTATCGGTAACCGAGCAGACCGCCGTCGCGGTGATGCCACAGCGTCCCGCCTCACCCTCAGTGGTGACAATGTTGACCGCCGCCGACAGGCTGGCCATCGCGTCGCGAAAACGCAGGCGTTGTTCATCTAATTGCATTGAAACCTCCCGCTGCGTTATTTCAGCAGCTTGTCCAGCATGTTGATATCGGTGTTGTTGTGCAGGTGCGGCACGGTCCAGCCGTGCTGGTCGTACTCGGACATGCAGCGGTCGACCATCGCCATCATTTTGTCCATGTTGCCGGAGCTTTGCGCCTGGCGCAGGCACTGCAGGCGGATCTCATCCTGGCTGCCGGAGTAGTTGATCTCATACAGCTCGTGGCGGCCACCGAACTCGCTGCCGATGGCATCCCACATCAGTTTCAGGATCTTGATGCGCTCGACATGATCCATACCGTTGGAGCCGCGCACGTACTTGGCCAGATACTGGTCGATCTGCGGGTTGTTGAGATCCCGGGCGCTGGACGGCAGGTAGATCAGGCCGCTGGTGACGTTGCGCTCAATAATATTTTTGATTTTGGCGTAGGCCATTGGGGCCATCACGCGGTAGGTCTGCAGCGCCGCGTGGTCCGGCAGGTATGCACCGTTGACCCACGGGGTCGCCTCCGAGCACATGGAGTCGCTCAATGCCCAGAACATGTTGCGCCAGGCCACCACTTCGCCAAGATCGGCCTGCACGCCGCGAAACTCCAGGGTACCGGTACACTCCAGCGATTTTTTCAGCAGGGCGGTGATGAAATCGAGCTTCACCGCCAGACGTACGCAGGCCTGCAGCGGGTACATGCGGGCAAATCCTCCCTCCATGGTCCAGCGGCGGCAGCGATCGAAATCGCGGTAGATCAGCACGTTCTCCCACGGGATCAGCACATGATCCATCACCAGGATCGCATCGTTCTCGTCGAAGCGGCTGGAGAGTGGATAGTCATACGGTGAGCCGGTGGCACCGGCCACCATCTCGTAGGAGGCACGGGAGATCAGCTTCACGCCCTCGGCATCCATCGGCGCGACGAACATCAGCGCGAAGTCCGGGTTTTCGCCCATCACCTGCGCGGAGCCAAAGCCGATCATGTTGTAGTGGGTCAGCGCCGAGTTGGTTGCCACCACTTTCGCGCCGCTAACGATGATCCCCGCGTCGGTCTCTTTCTCCAGCTTGATGTAGACATCTTTGACCTCGTCCGCCGGTTTATGGCGGTCGATCGGCGGGTTGACGATGGCGTGGTTAAAGTACAGGCCGGTCTCCTGAATGCGGGTGTACCAGTTACGGGCGTTCTGCTCGAACTGGCCGTAGAACGCCGGGTTAGCCCCCAGCGCGCAGCCGAAAGCCGCTTTGTAGTCAGGCGTGCGGCCCATCCAGCCGTAGCTCAGGCGGGACCACTCAGCGATAGCATCACGCTGCTGGCGCAGGTCATCGGCGCTTTTCGCCACCCGGAAGAATTTGTGGGTGTAACCGCCGCTGCCAGTATCGGTGCCCCAGCAGAGGGTGTCCTGCATCTCTGGCTTGTGCAGCGCGTCGTACATCTGCGCGATGGACGCCGCCGCGTTACGAAATGCCGGATGGGTGGTGACGTCTTTAACGCGTTCGCCGTAGATATAAATCTCGCGGCCATCCTGCAGGCTTTTTAAATACTCTTCGCCGGTGAGCGGGCGTTTGGCATCGGCGCGGAAATCTTCAGGCTTCATAGGGACCTCGTATCGGAAGATGATTGTTAAATTTATGTTTTGTTTTTGTTGTTTAATTGAAGCCTGAGAGGGAGGGTACGTGAAGGGACGATTGGGACAACGGCGGGTACTTTTCGGGTGGATGTGAGATTTGTGATCGTGGTGGGTTTTGCATAAACTGGCGGCACTTTAACCACTTATTTTTTATGGATTATGGCAGGAGAATAACGATGGAACGTATAACAATAATACTGCCAGATATGATTGCGCTGGTGGTTGGTGGTCTGCTCTCTATCATTATCTGCGAGTTAGCGCAGAGGTTAGTCGGATTTAAACGTTTTGCTACCGGTCGGATAATGTTATTCGTTCCCTTTGGGCTGCTGATGCCGCCAGTTTTACGTCTGGTGGTATTTCCATACACGGGAGTAATGAGCGGAATGGGTTATATCACGACAACCGTAGCGGCCTTAGTTGCAATAATTTTTTATGTCGGTACGTTTTGCTGGACTGTTCTGAGGGATGTGCCAAACAAAAGGCGATTCATTTATTGCCTGATCGCCTTTTATCTGGTGGGTATTACGTTTCTGTTTTACATTGCCAACGATATCAATGGCCCCATTATTGGGTGATTACGCTTCCCATGGAATTTCGTAAGTGCCGCTTATCTTTTCCCAATTTACGTCTGAAAACACCACAAAGTCGCCCCCTTTTCCAGTGGCTTCACGATATTTAAGGAAGTCAGAATTATGGACAACTGATACCTTGCGTATCCGTTTGTTAATGTAAATCTTTTGCCCGGCGATTGTTGAAACAGCCGAATCAGCCCGGCGTAATATCCCTTCGTTTGTCCAGTATCCTAACGGCTGATCCCATGCTCCATTATTATTGAAATCATAAAAATCTTTGACGTAAATGCCTGCCCACTCGGCTTCGAGATAATGCTTACCATTGGTATGTTGGAATGCAGTACCGATAACCGCAATCTTCAATGAATATGTACCGAGAGCGCCATATATGTCGTCCAGCGTATCGAACATATGTGTGACGAAATTTCCGCCTACAGCTTCAAAGTTATTCTGATATTTTTGTTCCAGTTCTCGTGCAGACATTGATGGCCTGCCTATTAGATTCCGTCGACCAAAGGTATAAGTACCAGAGCCATTCCACCCAAGCGCTTTCAATCGCTGTACGGTCATTTTCATTGCGGCCGGAGAGCATGCTTTTGCCATCAGCGTACGCATGGAGCTAACCGCCGACGGGTACTGCATTAACCATGTCATCGTAATGATGGAGTCGTCACAATGCTGATCGGGGATATACAGTCCCTGTGGTAATTCGCTTCCCTTCTTCCAGGTGTCAGGGCATTTCCAGCCTGGAGAATTAAGCCAACGTTCCATCATCTTAGCAGATTTTTTCCAGCCAATTTTTCGCATCACCTTAGGAATCTCGCTTATACGAATTGGCTGTAATTCAACCTCGCTTTGAGAGTTCATTTCGTTCGGTCTGGTTTTAGCATCCTCCATCAGAAAATAGAGATCCTTCTCAATACCGGATATGTGCATTGCCATAAATCATTCCTTTATTTCAGCAGTGGCTTTGGTGCTTGCATGGCCACAAAAATTTTTTCACTATTTCCAGTCGTCACTTTTGTATAAATACCGGGGCCGCTGTAATCATTCTTTATGGCCGTACCCATTTCAAGCATTCCATCCTGTTTGAAAATGACATATCTGAGCGGCTCTTGTCCTGAATTGAGGATTGAGAATTGATGCGAGTATTCGCCATTGATTTGCTGGTTTGCCAGGGCAGATTTTTTTGCATTCTGGGACAGTAAATGCTCTCTATGCTCATTAGAGGGGAGATCGTAGCAGGTTACAGGGATGTCGAGGCGGTGAATGGCGAAAGCACCACATGAGGCCCTATAGCCTTCCAGAACTCGAGCCCTGCCGCGAATGGAGTAGCGGGGGGTACCTTCAATGAATTTCGACCAGCACATACATTGTGGGCACCAGAATTTATGGCCAACCAGCACAGCACGGTGAGTATTGTTATAGGTGTCGTTCTCGCAACCATCATGAAGTGTGCCACCATGACTGGTGGTATCACCTGTCCATATGGTGTGTTTTGCTATCATACCGCGCATCTAATAATTCCTTCAGCCTTTACAGCTTCGTATTTCCCTTCATCCATAACGCAGCATATAGCTGTATTATTTTCGAAGATGACCAGGGCCATTGAAGTTTGCCCAGCATCAGCGATGACATCACCATTGCTTATCAACGTACCGCTAGCGGCAGCGAACAGCATTTTTCCGTTTACTTCGGTAGTCATTCGCGTAGTAGTGTCTGACATAACGAAGGCTGTAGTACCATCAGGATAAGTAACGATATCGTTTTGAAGCACGATATTTTTGCCGTAACTAGTAAGGCTTGATGTGCCAATAATAAAGCCATTGCTTTTGGTTTTAGCACCGGTTACAGCATATAAGCGGACCTCTTTAATATCCGATTCATTTAATTTTTCATTCACTTTATTTTTCCTGTTTTTTAAGTAAAAAAGTCATGTCGCATATGAACTATATGCCCACATTTTTAGAATTAAAATGGATGCTCGTTTTTTCAGAATATAATTACAAATTATGAGTAGATATTTGGGATGAGGTTTGAGGGTGCATAAAAACCCAATTTTATTGAGGGCGGTTTAGGGGAACAGGCCGCCCGTCCTGTAACCTCGCCATTCTTGAAGAGTGCTCGCAAAGTATAAAATAGCCAGATTAAAGGAAAGGTTTTGCCCTTTTTAAATTAGCTGAGTCGTAAGTTGCCTGCGTTATGGCGATAACCGCAGCCGGGTGTGATAACCTGGTAAATACGCATTAATAGGGTTTAAGTACCGTACCAGAACCACCGGAGGGAACAGGCGACACCGGTACTTTCTGCGCCCGATACGCGCTCGGTGAACACCCCACTAACCGGTTGAAAAAGCGGGCAAAATAGGCCGGGTCTTTAAAGCCGAGCTTCCAGGCCACCTCGTTCACCGCGCTGTCGGAAAAAAGCAGCAGCCGTCTGGCCTCGCGTAGCTGACGGTCAAAGATCAGCCGTTTTGGCGGGCGGTTGGCGAAGCGGCGGCAGATATCCGTCAGGCGCGATTCGGTGAGATGCAGCTCGCTGGCGTATTCCGGCACCGTCCAGTGCTGGTGGTAATGCGCGTCAATCAGCTGGGTAAAGCGCTGGAACAGCTTTAGCTCGCCCCGCATGCCGCTTGAAGCATGGTCGTCGAGCTTCGCGTTGCGCAGCAGCAACGTAAAGACCGCCTGGGCTAAAAGTACCAGCGTATGCTCGCGGCCGGGCAGCTGCGCGGTGGATTCGCGCTTTATCAACTGCCAGTAGTGTTTTAGCGCCAAAAGCTCGTCCGGTTTATCGGCCAGCGAGAGGCAGATCCCCGGCAGGCCGAACGCCTCCCGGGTGCCGGGATAGAGCACCTCCAGCAGCGGCCAGATCAGATCCTCGCGAACCGTCAGCACGTGGCCGTCGCTGTCCGATTCGGTGATGAACGCGTGTGGCACCGACGGCGGCGTGAGGACAAACAGCGGGGCCTGCACCGAGTAGCGGTGATCGTCGAGTTGCAGCTCAATCTGTCCGGTATCGAGAAAGTGCATCTGAAAATACTGGTCGTGCCGGTGCGCCTGCATGTCGCGGCCAAAGAAGGCCGCCATGCGAGAAAACGACTGATAGTGCACATCGTCGGTGCCCAGGCTTTCGTCATACTCTTTGCTGATATCAATGTTGGCGATAGGGCTCTGGCACATGGTCGTTCCTCTGTTGATCCTGCTGCGTCATCGGAATACGGGTCAGCACCAGCGCGCCAACCACCAGCAGCCCGGCGACAAACCACAAACCTGAGCTAAAGCTGCCGGTCGCGTCGCGCAGAATGCCGATCAGCAGCGGACTGACGGCCGATCCGACGTTACCGATGGCGTTGATCACCGCCAGCGCCACCGCCCGGGACTGCAGGCTAATGACCCGATCCGGGGTGGTCCAGAAGATCGCCATAGCGGTAAAGGATCCGGTTGAGGCCATAATGATGCTAAGCAGCTGGATCAGGCCGTGATCCGTTGCGGAGGCCAGCATCCAGCCCGCCGCGGCGAACAGGTACGGCAGGATGGTGTGCTTTTTTCGCTCTTTTAGCCTGTCGGAGCGGCGGCTCCACCAGATCATCCCGAGGATGGTACAGAACTGGGGGATCGCCGCCAGCAGGCCGATCACGATATTGCTGCTGCCAGTGTTGAAGCTCTGGAGGATCTGCGGCGTCCAGATGTTGATGGCGCTCAGGGTGTTGGTCAGACAGAAGTAGGCCAGCGTGTAGAGCATCACCGCCGGGGTTAACACCTCGCGCAGCGTCGAGCGCGGGGTGGAAGGGTGCGCAATGGCCAGCTCCTGCTCACGGGCGATCATTGTTTTCAGCGCCCGCTTTTCGTCCTCGTCCAGCCAGCTCGCCTGGTCCGGTGTGTCGTTAAGATAAAACCAGGTCACCACCCCGAGCACCACGGAGGGCAGCCCCTCCAGCAGGAACAGCCACTGCCAGCCCTTCAGGTTCCACAAGCCGTCCATCGCCAGAATATAGCCGGAGAGGATCGAGCCGAGCATCATGGTGACCGGCATGGCGATCATAAACAGCGCGTTGGCGCGGGCGCGATGGTATGCCGGGAACCACCAGGTGAGATAGACCAGGATCCCCGGCAGGAAGCCGGCTTCGGCAATCCCCACCAGCATGCGCAGAACGTAGAGCGTTTCCGGGCTGGTGGCGAACATCGTACAGGTGGAGGCGATGCCCCACACCACCATGATGCTGGCGATCCAGCGGCGCGCACCTACCTTCGCCAGCATGATGTTGCTCGGGATCCCGCACAGGACATAGGTGACGTAAAACAGCGTGGCGGCCAGGCCAAACATGGTAGAGGTCAGGCCCAGATCCTTGCCCATTGTCAGCCCGGCAAAGCCGATGTTGATGCGGTCAAGGAACGAAAAGACAAACAGAATAAAGAGAAACACGATCAAACGACGGAACAGCTTGTTAATGGCACGATGTTCAACAGCTTTTTCATCTTGCAGGGTAGAGGTCGTCATGCTGCGCTCCTGATCTTACCTTTAGTAGACAGATTTATTGTTATTTACTGACGTAACCGGTTTATCGATAAAGCGTGCGGCCAGCGCCTCGGCGCTGCGGGCGAGTAGGGTGGTGTCGACCCCGACCGCGACGAACAGCGCCCCGAGCTCGAGATAGCGTTTTGCCAGCGCCTCGTTCGCCATCAGAATGCCGGGGGCTTTCCCCGCCTCGCGGATTTGCGTGATGGCCCGTTCGATGGCGGCCTGCACCTCGGGGTGTTGTGGGTTACCGGCAAATCCCATATCGGCACTGAGATCCGCCGGGCCAATAAACACGCCGTCGACGCCTTCCACGTCGAGGATCTGCGGCAGGTTTTTCAGCGCCTCGCGAGTTTCGATTTGCACCAGCACGCACATGGCGTCGTTGGCCTGTTGCAGGTAATCCGGGATGCGGTTCCAGCGTGATGCCCGCGCCAGCGCGCTGCCGACCCCACGGATACCCGCTGGTGGATAGCGGGTAGCGCTCACCGCCAGACGCGCTTCGTCGGCGTTCTGCACCATCGGCACCAGCAGCGTTTGTGCCCCCACGTCCAGCAGCTGTTTGATCTGCACCGGATCGTTCCATGACGGGCGTACCACCGGCTGGCTGGCATAGGGGGCGATGGCCTGCAGCTGGGTTAAGACTGTCTGCACGCTGTTCGGGGCGTGCTCTCCGTCGATCAGCAGCCAGTCGAAGCCTGCGCCCGCCAGCAGTTCCGCGCTGTAGCTGCTGGTCAGTCCCAGCCACAAACCGATTTGCGGTGTTCCGGCTTTCAGTGCCGTTTTGAATGCGTTTTGCATGGTCGTCTCCTAGACAAAGCGGCAGCTGATGGACCCCATGTTGCCGTAGTCCACGTGGAAGGTGTCGCCCCGGCTGGCGGCAACCGGGCGGGTAAAGGAGCCGCCGAGGATGATCTGGCCGGGCTCAAGCTGAACGTCATACGGCGCAAGCTTGTTCGCCAGCCACGCCACCCCGTTCGCCGGGTGGTTAAGCACGCCCGCGGCGACGCCGGTCTCTTCGATGACGCCGTTGCGATAGAGCAGGGCGGAGATCCAGCGCAGATCCAGTTCGTCGGGCTTAATCGGGCGGCCGCCGAGGATCACCCCCGCGTTGGCGGCGTTATCGGAGATGGTGTCGAATACCTTGCGCGGGCGCTGGGTTTCAGGATCAACGTTGTGACAGCGGGCGTCGATCAGTTCCAGGGCGGGGATCACATAGTCCGTGGCGTTGTAGACGTCGAAGATCGTGCAGTTTGGGCCGCGCAGGGGTTTTGCCAGCACGAAGGCCAGCTCCACTTCAATGCGCGGGACGATAAAGCGATCGACGGGGATGTCGCTGCCATCGTGGAAGAACATATCGTCCAGCAGCGCGCCGTAGTCCGGCTCGCTAATCTGCGAGCTGGCCTGCATCGCTTTGGAGGTCAGACCGATCTTATGGCCCTTCAGCAAGCGGCCCTCGGCAATTTTCAGGCTCACCCATTCGCGCTGAACAGCGTAGGCGTCTTCTATGGTGATCTCCGGATACTCCAGCGAGATCGCGCGGATCTGCTCCCGGGACTGTTCCGCCTGATGCAGGCGGTGGGCGATCAGGGTGTGGGTATGTTTGTCGAGCATGGCGATATCCTGTTGTATTGTTTTCTCCCTCTCCCTGTGGGAGAGGGCCGGGGTGAGGGCGTCAGTCAGGCCGCAGAGATTTCCCTCACCCTAACCCTCTCCCAAAGGGAGAGGGGACTGGCTGTGCCGCTATTATTTAAACAACGCGTGCACGTTGTTTTGCTTGTAATTGAGCGTCGGATGCAGCTCTTCGATTTCAAACGACAGCGCCAGATAGCGTGCGTCCATCAGCCCGGCGAAATGGTCTTTAATCAGCGCAAACAGCATCTCGCCCACCTGCTGACGGCTCTCAAGGCTGCGCCCCGCGCCAATCTTCAGCGTCATGTGCACGAAGGCATAATCGTGTTTACCGTTGGCCATCTGCCAGGTGTCCAGCCAGTGGGCGCGGCTGCGGATACCGCCGATCGGAAAGATACCCGTGGCGGCCAGCGCCGCGTTCACCCTGGCAAACAGCCCCGGCAGGTCGGCCTGCTCGCGGATGTTGTCGGTACATTCAGCAATAAAGTGCGGCATGATGGATCCTTACGCGGGCAGCGGGAAAACGGCGTTAACCTGACCGGTACCGGAGCTGGCGAACAGCTCGGTGAGGAACTCTACTTTGCCGTCGTATTTGTCCCAGCCGAGCATCCCCAGCAGCATCACCGTGTCGTGCATGTTGCCTTCGCCGTAGCAGTAGTCGGCGTACTCCGGCAGCATGCTGCAAAACTCTTTGAACTGGCCCTCGCGCCACAGCTTGACCACGCGCTCGTCCATCTGACGGTCAAACTCGCGGGTGTAGCTGTTCATCCCTTCTTCCGCGCGCTGGTCGTCAATAAAGCGGTGCGAGAGCGAACCGCTGGCGAGCACCGCCACGGTGCCGTCATATTTTTCGATGGCGCTGACGATGGCCTCGCCGAGCCTGCGGCTGTCGGCAAAATCGTGAACGGTGCAGAACGCCGAAATGGAAACCACTTTGAAGTGCTTATCCGCGTTCATGTAGCGCATTGGCACCAGCGTGCCGTACTCCAGCTTCAGGCTCGGGATGTTGTGCGCTTTGGCGCGCACGCCGAGCTTCACCGCCTCGTCGGCGATCAACTGCCCGAGTTCCGGGTTGCCGTCGTAGTCGTAGGTCATGTCGCGGATAAAGTGCGGCAGCTCGTTGCTGGTGTAGACGCCGGAAAAATGGTCCGCACAGTTAATGTGATAGGCGCTGTTCACCAGCCAGTGGGTGTCGAAGACGATAATGGTATCGACCCCCAGCTCGCGGCAGCGCTTGCTGATCTCTTTATGCCCGTCAATGGCCGACTGGCGGCAGCCGTGGTTTTTGCCCGGCAGTTCGGAAAGGTACATCGACGGCACGTGGGTGATTTTTGCCGCTAACGCTAAGGTGCCCATATCAGATACCCCACTTTGGAATCGGATGGTTGCCCATCGAGATGCAGACGTTTTTCATCTCGGCGAACACTTCAAAGCTGTACTCGCCGCCCTCGCGCCCGGTGCCGGAGGCCTTCACGCCGCCAAACGGCTGGCGCAGGTCGCGCACGTTCTGGGTGTTGACAAACACCATGCCCGCTTCGATGTTGCGTGCCAGGCGCAGCACTTTGCTGACGTCCTGGGTCCAGATATACGACGCCAGGCCATACTCCACGTCGTTGGCCAGGCGCAGCCCTTCCGCTTCGTCCTTAAACGGCAGCAGGCAGGCCACCGGCCCGAAGATCTCCTCCTGGGCCACCCGCATCCGGTTATCGACATCCGCCAGCACCGTCGGGCGCAGGAAGTTGCCGCCTTTCAGGTGAGCAGGCAGATCGGTGGGTTTATCCGGCCCGCCCGCCAGCAGGGTCGCCCCTTCCTCAATACCGAGGCGGATATAGCCGGAGACTTTTTCCCAGTGCTGGGCGCTAATCAGCGCGCCAACCTGGGTGTTTGGATCGGTCGGGTCGCCCACCCGCAGGCGGCTGGCGCGTTCGGCGAAGCGTTTAACAAATTCCGGGTAGATGCTCTGCTGAATGAAAATGCGCGAACCGGCGGTGCAGCGCTCGCCGTTGATGGAGAAGATGGTGAACAGGGCAGCGTCCAGGGCGCGTTCGATGTCGGCATCCTCAAAAATCAGCACCGGCGATTTGCCGCCCAGCTCCATTGAGTATTTTTTCAGCCCGGCGTTTTTCATGATGTTGCGCCCGGTGGCGGTGCCGCCAGTGAACGAGACGGCACGCACGTCGTGATGGCGCACCAGCGCATCACCGGCCGTCGCGCCATAGCCCTGCACCACGTTCAGCACCCCCGCCGGGATACCCGCCTCCAGCGCCAGCTCGCCTAAGCGGTCGGCGGTCAGCGGGGAGAGTTCAGACATCTTCAGTACCGCAGTGTTACCCAGCGCCAGGCACGGCGCGACCTTCCAGGTGGCGGTCATAAAGGGCACGTTCCACGGTGAGACCAGCGCGCAAACGCCCACCGGCTGCACCAGGGTGTAGTTGAGCATGGTGTCGTCGACCGGGTAGGTTTTGCCGTTCATCTGCTGGCACACCTCGGCGAAGAACTCGAAGTTGTGCGAGGCGCGCGGGATCAGCACGTTTTTGGTCTGGTGGATCGGCAGGCCGGTGTCGGCGGTCTCCATGGCAGCGATCGCCGGGACGTTCTCGTCGATCAGCTCCCCCAGCCGGCGCATCAGGCGCGCGCGCTCTTTCATCGGCAGGTTGGCCCATTTCGGGAAGGCTTCTTTCGCGGCGGCGACCGCCTGATGGATCTCCGCTTCACCGCCGGAGGCCACTTCCGCTAAGACCTCCCCGGAGGCCGGGTTGGTGGTGTGGAAGTAGTCGCTACCCGCCACGTTTTTGCCGTTGATCCAATGGTTTATCTTTTTCATTTTGTCGTCTCCTCGCTGACAATCCGGTTGACCAGGCGACCTACGCCTTCCACTTCCACCACCACTTCATCGCCCGGGACCACGTCGGAGAGCCCCTTCGGCGTGCCGGTGGCGATCATGTCGCCCGGCTGCAGGGTCATAAATTCACTCAGATACGCGATCAGGAACGGGATACTGAAGATGAGGTCTGCCGTCGTGCCTTCCTGTCGCAGTTCGCCGTTAACGAAGGTGCGCAGGGTGAGATTGTGCGGATCGGGAATGGCGGCTTTCGGCACGATGTTCGGGCCGATCGGCGTTAGCCCGTCGCGGCTTTTCACCCGCAGGTTGGGGCGGTAGTAGTTTTCGAGATAGTCGCGGATGGCGTAATCGTTGCAGAGGGTGTAGCCCGCAACAACGTCCATCGCGTCGGCCTCACTGACCTTACGCGCGGTTTTGCCGATGACCACCACCAGCTCCGCCTCATAGTGCATGTACTCGACGTTGTTCGGGCGCACCGACGTCTGGTTATCACCGTTAAGGGTGTTCGGCGCTTTAATAAACACCAGCGGCTCGGTAGGGGGAGTGAAGGCCAGTTCGCTGGCGTGATCGGCGTAATTCAGCCCGAGGGCAAACAGCGTGGCGTGCGGGGGTGTGGCCGGTGTAATGGCGACCTCGCGCTCATCCACTACCGGGTTTTCCAGCGGCGGGAACCCTTCAGCCAGAATGCGCACGCGATCGCCGGGACGGATCTCGGCGCGGGTGTGCGGGGTACCCAGCAGAATGGCGTCACCGGGCTGGAGGGTGGCGAATTCGCTCAGGGCGCTCAGCAGTTCGGCGGCATTGCGCTCGAGATCGCCGGTGTTCCAGTGGTCAGCTTCGCGGCCATTGATTTCGGTGATGATGTTCAGGTTATCGATATTATCAACGGCGGCCAGTTCACCGAGCGGGCAAAAGCCGTCGCGGCATTTCGCCTTGATGGCCGGGCGGTAAAAGCTCTCTTCCGGCAGGCTCACGTCGTTCGCCAGCGCGTAACCGGCAATGTAGTGCTGCGCCTCGTCTACCCGCACGCGGCTGGCGGTTTTGCCAACAATCAACGCAACCGTCGCCCCGCTCAGCACCTTTTCACCGGCGGGGTGGGGGATCGGCTCACCGGCCTGAATCACCGTATTGTGCGGTTTGATAAACCATACCGCTGTTTTAGGCGGTGTGTTGTAGGGGGGCTGTCCAAATGCCTCTTGCCAGGCGGCAAGCTGGCTGCGGTGGTTGAGGGCGACTGCGAAAACCGTACCTTTCATTGCTCTCTCCTCAGGCTCTGTTGCCCGGTTTTGAGTTCGTTAATATATTAATGAATAGGTTTTAGGCTTTCGTTCGGACATTGGCAAACGGAAGTGAAATATTTGTGATATCAATAACAATAAATTTACATATTTATAATAATTATGTTTATATACAGTGAGTTAATTTTTTTATCTGTTTTCTGTTAGACTTTTTTCTTCACGTGAAGGCGGCAGTCAGAGTCCGTCGGAGATGATTGTTAGCTTGTTAATGATTTTAAGGGAGGTGCTATGCACGACTCACTCACCATTGCTTTGCTTCAGGCCAGGGAAGCGGCGATGGCCTGGTTTCGCCCCATCGTCAAACGCCATAATCTGACGGAGCAGCAGTGGCGCATCGTGCGCGTGCTGGCTGAAAACCCGAATATGGATTTCCACGATCTCGCCTTTCGAACCTGCATTCTGCGCCCCAGCCTGACCGGCATCCTCACCCGGATGGAGAGCGTAGGGCTGGTGTTGCGATTAAAACCGGTGAATGACCAGCGCAAACTCTATGTTTCGCTTACCAAAGAGGGGCAGGCGCTGTACGCCCACGCCCAGGCCGAAGTGGAAGAGGTGTATCAGCAGATCGAGGCGGAATTTACCGCAGAGAAGATGCAGCAGTTGACCGGACTACTGCGGGAGTTTATTGCGCTGGGTCAGCAGCGCTCCGCCAGACAGGATGAAGAGTAAATTCTGCAAACGATCAGGACGATTTTCGTAAAGTTTTCCCTTACCAGGCCGAAAATTCTGTTATCTGTCTGGTGGAAAGAGAAAAAATGTTAAATCGTATTAAGATTGTTACTAGCTTGTTGATAGTATTAGCTATTTTTGGCCTTTTACAACTCACATCCGGTGGTCTTTTCTTTAATGCCCTGAAGCATGACAAAGAAAACTTCACCGTTCTGCAAACCATTCGTCAGCAACAATCCACGCTTAACGGCAGTTGGGTCGCGTTGCTGCAAACCCGTAATACCCTGAACCGTGCGGGTATCCGCTACATGATGGATCAGAATAATATCGGCAGCGGCGCGACCGTGAACGATCTGATGCAGATTGCTGCGGCTTCCCTGAAGCAGGCGGAAAAAAACTGGGCTGACTACGAAGCTCTGCCGCGCGACCCGCGTCAGAACGACGCCGCAGCGCTGGAAATTAAACGTAACTACGATATCTATCATGGCGCACTGGCCGAGCTGATCCAGCTGCTGGGCGCGGGTAAAATTAACGAATTCTTTGACCAGCCGACTCAGGGTTATCAGGACGCTTTCGAGAAAGAGTACGTTAACTACCTGCAGCAGAACGACAAGCTGTACCAGACTGCGGTTGATGACAGCAACAGCTCTTACAGCCAGGCGATTTGGGTGCTGATTAGCATTCTGGTTGCGGTGTTGGTGGTGATTGTTGGCGTGTGGCTGGGTATCCGTCAGGCCCTGATCTCCCCGATGAACCGTCTGATCGATAGCATTCGTCATATCGCCAGCGGCGATCTGGTGAAGCGCATCGATGTGGAAGGGACTAACGAGATGGGTCAGCTGGCTGAAACGCTGCGTCATATGCAGGGTGAGCTGGTGCGTACCGTCGGCGACGTGCGTAATGGCGCGAACGCGATTTACAGCGGCGCGAGCGAAATCTCCATGGGTAACAACGATCTCTCTTCCCGTACTGAACAGCAGGCCGCTTCTCTGGAAGAGACCGCCGCCAGCATGGAAGAGCTTACCGCCACCGTGAAGCAGAACGCCGAGAACGCCCGTCAGGCGAGCCATCTGGCATTGAGCGCCTCTGAAACCGCGCAGAAAGGCGGCAAAGTGGTGGATAACGTGGTGCAGACCATGCGTGATATTGCCGGCAGTTCGCAAAAAATTGCCGACATCATTAGCGTGATCGACGGCATTGCCTTCCAGACTAACATCCTGGCGCTCAACGCCGCCGTTGAAGCGGCGCGTGCGGGCGAGCAGGGCCGTGGTTTTGCGGTTGTTGCTGGCGAAGTGCGTAACCTGGCCCAGCGCAGTGCGCAGGCCGCGCGTGAGATCAAGAGTCTGATTGAAGACTCCGTGAGCCGCGTGGATCTGGGCTCTACCCTGGTAGAGAGCGCCGGTGAAACCATGGGTGAAATCGTTAATGCCGTAACCCGCGTTACGGACATCATGGGCGAAATTGCTTCGGCCTCTGATGAGCAGAGCCGCGGTATCGACCAGGTAGGTCTGGCCGTTGCGGAGATGGATCGCGTGACTCAGCAGAACGCCTCGCTGGTGGAGGAGTCCGCCGCCGCCGCCGCCGCGCTGGAAGAGCAGGCGAGCCGTCTGACGCAGGCTGTAGCGGTCTTCCGCATTCAGCAGGAGCAGCAGAAAGCGCGCGCTAACGCGTCGCTGAAACCTGTTGCTGCCCCGGCGATGGCGCGTAAAACCGCAACCGCTGATGCTGGCGACAACTGGGAAACCTTCTGATAAATCACGCGCCCCGTTCCGGGGCGCGTATTTCAGACTTACGCCTGACGAGGATCGTCGATCGGTTTGCGAACCAGGAAAATATAGGCCAGCGCCCCCAGTGCGGTGACGCAGCCGCAGATGATAAGCGCCAGGCGGAAGGAGTGGGTCGTATCCACGATAAATCCGGTCACGATGGGCGCAAAGGACGCGCAGATAAAGCTGGCAAAGTTTTGAATGCTACCTACCGAGGCCGTCATGCGCGAAGCGACGGCGACATGAATCAATCCCCAGCACGATGTACCCGCAAAGTGGATGCAGAACAGCGCCATCCCAATCAATAAAACAGCACTCATCGGCGTGGTTGCCTGCGGTACCACAAAGGTAAAGGCCGCTGAGCAGAGCATACCAATAACAATACTGATTTTACGGCTCCGCACCGGCGCCATCCCCCGCTTGACCAGCCAGTCGGTGGCGAAGCCGTTAGTTAACATCCCTGCCGCCCCAAAGATAAACGGAATGGCCGCCATCAGACCGGTGCTTTTCAGATCGAGGTTATAAGCCGTTTGCAGGTAACCTGGCAGCCAGGCAAGGTAGAGCCAGGCGGTGTAGTTGATGCCGCTGAAGCCGAGCATCATCCCCCACATGGTACGGTTGCGGAACAGGCTCCGCCACTCAGCAAAAGTGAGCGGATCGCGGCGGGCGTTGACGCTGCCCGCGTTCAGGTAAGCCTCTTCCTGGCCGCTCAGCGATAACTCTTCACGGTTGCGATAGAGCATGTACCAGCCGATGGCGAGGAAAATCCCCAGCACGCCGATAGTGATAAACATACCGCGCCAGCCCATGACCAGCATCATCGCGGCCAGGATAGGTGGGCTCATGGCCACGCCGATAGTGGAGGCGGCATTGAAGATGCCCATAGGGCGGCCACGCTCGTTGATGTTAAACCAGTCGTTAATCACTTTAACGCCGCAGGGGTTCATGGGCGCTTCGCCAATCCCCATCCCGATGCGTACCAGCACGAACTGGGTAAAGTTCTGCACCATGCCGGAGAGCGCCTGGAAGAGCGACCAGAAAAACATCCCTATCCCCAGCATAAGCCGTGGGCCCTTGCGGTCCAGCAGCGGGCCGCAGGGTAACTGTGCGATACCGTAGGCCAGCGAGAAAATGGAGAGCAGGGCGCCGATTTCGGTCGCGTTTAGCCCCAGCTCTTCGCGAATGGTGAGGTTTGCCACCGACAGCGAACTGCGGTCAAGGTAGTTAATCACCGCCGCAAAAAATAATAACAGCATGGCGGTCGTCTGAATGCGTTTAATACGCGGAGAACGCGCTACGGCACCCACCGGCGGTACGGGAATATCCCGCGTTTTTTCTTTGTCGAAGGTGGTTTGCGGGTCGAGAGTAATATTGTTTTTTTCCACACCTGACTCCTGAAATATTTTTGATTATTTCTCTTTTTTTATAAATAAGAGGAATGTTGATAACGACAAGTGATGTAAATTTAAATTCACTGTCACTCACGGGAAATAACACCAGGTCGACTTCTCGTGAGCATAGGCAGCCTTTTTTTTCTCGCGCGGGCCTTTTATCGGAAGCGTGCTGCCCTTAATAGTTTGTCGTTTTTAATCGGTACTTAATAAAAGACCGTCGCGCTCTGTTGCAGGGAGCGGATCATGGACTGTTTTGCGGTAGAGAGGTGGTTACGCAACGCCAGGTTGGCATCCAGATCGTTGCGGCAGATAAGCGCGCTGAGAATGGTCATGTGCTCGTCAATGGCGATGATGTTGCGCTGTTTGAGGTCGCTTTCATCCCACTGGTAGTGGAAATGGAAGATCACGGAGATGATCTCCAGCGACTGGTTGAAAAAGATATTATTGGCGGCGCTGAGTAGCAGCGAGTGAAAGTCGCGATCCAGCAGGGAAAACGTGCGAAAACTGTCGCCAATACTGTCGCGCAGGGCTCGGTGCTCCTCAAGCAGGGTTTTCGCCTGTAGCCAGCGCGGATCGTTGTCTGGCAGGTTCAGAAAGTGCTGCAGGGCGTGGGTTTCCAGCATCTCGCGCAGTTCAAAGAGCTGCTCGGCATAGGACTGGTCGAACTGCTTCATACTCCACTGGCCGCGTTTGTCGCTCTCAATCAGGTTGTAGCGGCTGAACTTAAGTAAGTACTCCCTCACTACCACAGGGCTGACTCCGGCGGCACGAGCAAGTTGCAGCTCGGAAAAGGATTCACCTGCGCGCAGCTGGCGCTGGTTAATCATTGAAAAAAATGCCTGCTCAAATAATCGGTTTTGTTCGGCCAGCGGGGCCGCGTCGCAGGTGAAGCCATCCTCGCTGGTGGGCTGACGGATAATCACATAGTCATGGTTCACCTGGGCCAGTACGCCGCGGGTGCACAGGTGAGACTGGATGTGGCGAACGGTGGTGCGACTAATGTTATACATCTCCGCCAGCGCGCTTTGCGACGGCAGCGGCGAGGGAATATGCCCCCGTGACATATCGTCGATGACCTGGTTAATCACGTTGTGACGCAAATTTTGTGAGCGGCTCATACGGGCTCCTTTTGCCGGTGGAGGGGCATTAAAACCCTATTTAAAACGGCTTTGTGCGCGTGATTTCACATTTCAGCTTTTTGCCTGCCCGTTATTTCTTATTTTCATCAATATCTGAATCCACAAAAAAACGGGAGGCAAAAAAATGGCAACAATGAATACGCTGGTGTGTCAGGAACCAAAAAAACTTATTTGGGCGCAGCGAGACATTCCCGTGGCGGGCGAAAACGAAGCGCTAATAAAAATAAAAACCGTCGGGATTTGTGGCACCGATATTCACGCCTGGGGTGGGAATCAACCCTTTTTTAATTACCCCCGGGTGTTAGGCCATGAAATATGTGGCGAAATCATTAGCGTGGGGGAAAATATTCGTACGCTGCGCCCGGGGCAACAGGTGGCGGTGATCCCCTATGTGGCTTGTCAGCGCTGTCCCGCCTGCCTGAGCGGCAGGACCAACTGCTGCGAGGCGATTTCGGTCATTGGCGTGCATCAGGATGGCGGCTTCTGCGAGTATCTCGCCGTACCCGTTACTAATTTGCTGCTGGCAGAGGGTATCGACCCCGAAGCGGCGGCGTTGATTGAGCCTTTCGCCATCAGCGCCCATGCGGTCCGCCGTGCGGCCGTACAGCCCGGCGATGCGGTGCTGGTGGTAGGGGCCGGGCCCATTGGGCTGGGGGCGGCGGCGATTGCCCATGCGGATGGCGCCCGGGTGGTCGTTGCGGATACCAGCGCTTCCAGGCGTGAACATGTTGCCGGGTCTCTTGGACTGTCGACGGTTGACCCTGCGGCGGCGGACTTTACCGACCAGCTACGGGCGCACTTTGACGGGGCGCTGGCGCAGACGGTGATCGACGCTACCGGCAACCCGCACGCCATGAACAACAGCGTGAACTTGATTCGTCACGGGGGGAGCATTGTTTTTGTCGGCCTGTTTAAGGGCGATCTCTGTTTTTCGGATCCCGAATTTCACAAGAAAGAGACCACCCTGATGGGCAGCCGGAATGCCACCGCAGAGGATTTTGCAAAGGTCGGCAGGCTGATGGCGGAGGGCAAGCTGAGCGCAGACATGATGTTGACGCACCGCTACGCTTTTCACGAGCTGGCAGAGAGTTACGAACCGGGGGTGATCAATAATCGTCAGCTGATTAAAGGGGTGATTGCCTTTTAACGTCTTGCCATACAGCGCCCGGGGTGGTGTTGGGCGCTGTTTTTTTATTGCCGCGCAGGAGAGGCAGCCCTCTCCTGCGGTTAGCCTTCGGCGTTGACGATTTTAATCTCCACCATCCCAATCCCCAACTGGCGCGGAGAGTGACCAAGGATATTGCCCTCGTTAGTGGACTGCGGATCCGGCGGTACAATGACCAGGGTGCTGCTGCGTGAAGGGTTGTCGAAATGCAGCGTGGTGGTGGTCACCTCGTTGCCGAGCTTCAGGGTCTGCTCGCTTTGGCCAATCCTCACCGGGATAGGGCGATTGGCATTGGGGCCAAAGGCCTTGGCGGTGATGACCAGGTCAAACTTCGCCGGCAGGGGCTGGTTATATTCAATCTTCACTTCGTCGCCCAGTTGGGCGTTAGACCAGCGGCCCCAGGATTCCGGACGCGAGATGCCGCTAAACTGCTTCACCTCTTCTGGCGCACCGGCGACGTTAAAGACAAAGCTGTCGGCTTTATAGCGAATGTCGTTATCGGCCACCTTCAGCATCTCGACGTTGCGGTTATAGTGGTCGGTGCTGATGACCGTATCCTTGAACGCTGTTTTACCCTGCCACTGAGGCTTGTCCACACGCTGAATGTTCTGCTCACCGCCCAACTGGCCCTGAGAGACGCACCAGTCGGTAGAGAGCGCCAGCGGCTGTGACCAGAGCTGGCCCATCTTGTAGCAGCGATCGACCCAGACGAAGTTATCGCGCGGAGCAAAATCTGCCAGCTGGTAGCGTAGCGGCGCGGAGTATTCGCTCTCTGGCAGCGGCTCGACGCGCTTATCCGAAACGCGCAGCAGCAGCGGCAGGCGGAAATGGCTGCCGGAGAAGGCCATCATATTTTTATCGCTATCGACGGTGAACGCTTTTAGCTCTTTCGGGAAGTTCCACAGGCGGATGACATCCGGTTTCCAGGCCAGCACTTTCTCTTTCATATTAAGGAAAATTTCTGACAAGGATTGCCCTGACAGGCTGCTGCGGCCCAGACCGATGAAGTTATCGCCGCCGAGAATATCCAGCACCGTGGCGCCGTTATCCATGGTGTTGCGCTTAACGGCGAGCGTCTCCTGCTGCGGCTTATCGCCGCGCAGCACGAAGAACAGATTGCTGCGATCTTGCTTATTCAGCTCGTCCCAGGCGGTATTTTTCATCGCCAGATGATCGGAAGAGACCACAATCACCGTGTTTTTAAAGTACGGCGAGGCTTTGATTTTCTCAATCAGCGCTGCAATGTGCTCCTGGCTACAGCCAACGGCACTAAACGACTGGTTCGGTTTGCCATCAATGGCATAGCTCTTGCGCTGGCAGGTGCGGGAGATAAAGCCATCCGGGTGATGGGTATCCACCGTCAGGGCGAATAGCGAGAAACGCTTACCGGACCTGGACAGCGCTTCGAATTTTTTCCAGGTCTCGTCCAGGACCGTATCATCGTAAAAGCCCCAGTCGTTGCGATAGCTCGGGTCGGCGACGGTGGTTTTTAACTCCTCGGCCCCGTAGAGATGGTCGAAGCCGTGAGATTTCAGAAAGACATCTTTCCCGGCAAAGCGCAGGTTGGCGCCCTGCATAAAATAGTTCTCATAGCCGGAGTTTTTCAGGATGTCGCCCAGGCAGATATTTTGCGGGAAGAAACTCGATACCGAGGCCGAGGCATTGCCCTCAAACGGGGCGAACAGCGGGATACCGCACTGGGAGGCCACCATGCCCGCAATGGTGTAATCGGTACCCGGCAGCTGAGCAGTATGGCTGAAATCAATCCCTTCATTTTTGATCGCCCCTAACTCCGGCGCCAGATTCGGGAAGGCCTCGTTGTCAAAGTAGGTGCGCTCCAGGCTTTCACCATAGATATAAACGAGGTTCAGTTTGGGGTTGGGGATGGTTTTTGCGGGCTCTTTGTACCAGGCGGCAAAATCGGGGTCACCGTCGCGAGACTGGGATTTTACCAGCTCGGTGATCTGATTAAATGCCGGGCTGGCATCCACAGAGCCCAATGCCAGTATCAGCGCCAGCAGACTATAGCCAAGATGGTGCGGATGGTGGCGACGACGGCGCAACACCCAGCCCAACAGACCAAACACCAGGACCAGCGTGGTAGCGATCCCGATACCGGGAAGTATGTACTTACTAACCCCCGCGCCTGTAAGACTATTGGTCAGGGTATAAAGAACGGCATCGTTAATGCCATCGCCAGTAAAGTAATCGCTGGCGTACAGGGTAATATTTAAAACAACAAAAAGCCCCAGCACCAGCAGCGTGGCAATAAACCACCAGGTGTTGCGACCCGCTTTCCAGGCATAAACCATTACCGAAGCGAGAAACAGGGTAAAAGAAAGTAACTCTGACAACAGCTTATCCTCAACGATTGCAGCCGCGGGTTAACAAACCAACTGTCTATTTTTTGGGTAATACAATGTAATTGCGATGCCATGTAGCTGCAATTCTAGTGTCATCAAATTGTGCTGTTGTTAGGATTTGGTTTAGATATTGCAAACTTTGAGCGCCGTCTCATCCCTCGATACGGGGGCTCAGGCAATGTCAGGCAGGGGAAATAAAGGGTGCACGCCGCAAGGCGAGCGTAAGCTGTTAATCGCGGCGTGATGTCGTCAAAAAGGGGGAGGATCAGGAGAGGAAGTTAAGTCCCTGCTTCAATACTAAATCGCAGGCTTTGGTTTTGACCTTTTTACCCAGCGCGGAGTCGCCCAGCGTGTTCAGGTTCAGCTGCTGACCATTCTGTGCATTCAGTAGACCCTGGATACCGTCCATAAAATTGGTATCTTCTTGTTGTTCTTGCGTATCCAGACCCAGCTTACCCAGAACCTGGTTTTTAATATTCTGCGTGTCGGTGACCGACGCCAGTTTCTGTTTCGCACAATACTCCAGGATCCCGGCGGCGTTGTTCATGGTGCCCGCGCTCAGGCTCTGGTTACTGTTGCCCAGCAGGCCGGTCAGGGTACCGGCTGAGAGGCCGCCGCTTTCTGAACCGCTGCTTTTGGAAAGTTCGCTGGCGGCACTGGAGAGCGAATCCTGCCAGGATGCGGCGTGGGCGGAACCCAGAACTAACGTGGCGCTTAATACGGCGCTGAGAAGAGATGCTGTTTTCATAAGACTTACTCAAAGAGTTGGGGCGGAAGTGGGGCCAGTATAAACCCCACGGCCAGACACTTCCCGGGGAGATTTCTTAATACTCCTTCCCGGTGACACGGCTACGGTAACTCTCCCAGTCAAATATTACGTACAGGCTGTTGCCGAGCTTCATACGATCCATAACGCGTTCACCCAGCAGACGGGTCATCTCATCGATGTTGTGGTTGGTCAGCATGCCGGTGGGGCGCTTGGAGGAGGAGCGGCGATCGACAATCTGGTTGATGATCACTTTCTCATAACGGGATTCGGTCTGGACGCCAATTTCATCAATGACCAGCAGGTCGACGTTGCTCAGATCGTTGAGTAACTGCTCTTCACTGGTTTCGCGATTGCTGAAGGTGTCTTTCATTGCCGACATAATATCGGCTACGGTGATGATCAGCACCGACTTACCGCGCAGCAGCAACTCGTTGCAGATGGCCGCGGCAAGATGGTTTTTGCCGGTGCCGGGTTTGCCGCTAAAAATAAAGCTCGCGATATTCCCGTCGAACTCTTCCACGTACTGACGCGCCTGCGTCAGCGCCGCCAGTTGCCCCTGGCTCTCTACCTTGTAGTTTTCAAACGAGCAGTTCTGATGCAGCGGGCGAATGCCGGAGCGGTTAAAGGTGCGCTGCATTTTCATGGCCCGGTTTTCGCGGGCCAGCGCCGCGGCGCGGATCTCACCTTGCTCTTTTTGCCACGCCAGAAGCTCTTCGCCGGTGGTAAACGCCGGTTTTACGTTCGCCGGCATGATCTTCTGCAGGCGTTTCATCAGTTCGCCGAACTCTTTCATTTGGCACCTCGGAATCCGTGGGGGATCTGTTTATCCGGTTCTGAAAATGAATTGATATCGCGTCTGGCCTGGCCGCCATTACTGGCGCGGTTGATCTGTACGCTGCGCGCCAGTTTTTGTTGCCATTGAATATGGTGAAAAACTTTGCCTTCAGCCTGCCAGTAAGCTGTAAACGCCGCCAGCTCTTCCGGCGTGACGGGTTGGGTGAGGGCAATGCCCCACAAGGCCGCCTGACGCTGAAAATCGGGATCCGGCTGCCAGCCGGCATACATGGCAAATTTGCCCATCGGTACGGCGACCGGGGCGCTGGTAGGTTCTTCGAAAAATTGCGTATCCAGGGTGACATCGCTGGCCGGGCGGGCAACCCGCGCTTCGGTTTCCAACAACTGCGCCAGACGTTCCGGGGTAATGGCGTAAAAAGCAGGCGCATTATCGACAAAGACCGCGATGGCGCCGCCTTCGGCATTGGCCAGCACGCCACGAGGATCGTGCGTGAGGGCATCAAGGCCAGTGACGCGGGTTGTCAGGATTCTGGAGGACATAGCACTTTCTCAACTGGATTACTGCGGGCGTGATTACAGCACATAGTAGCACAGAGAGAAGGGGGGATGAATGTGCCCTTATCCAGAGGATAAGGGCAGCCAGCGGATTACGCGATGATGTTGAGAGTCACATCAATGTTGCCGCGCGTTGCGTTGGAGTAAGGGCAGACAATGTGGGCCGCATCGACCAGTTTTTTCGCTTCTGCCTGATCCATACCTGGCAGGTGAATGTTCAGTTTGGCTTCAATCCCGAAACCGGTCGGCAGCGGACCGATACCCACTTCGCCTTCAATAAAGGCCTCTTTCGGCATGCTGATTTTGTCACGACCCGCAACAAACTTCATGGCACCGAGGAAGCAGGCGGAGTAACCCGCAGCAAACAGCTGCTCTGGGTTGGTGGCTTCGCCGCCCGCGCCGCCCATCTCTTTGGGTACGCCCAGTTTAACATCCAGAACGCCATCGGAAGAGGTAGCACGGCCGTCACGGCCTCCGGTAGCGGTCGCTTTGGCGGTGTAGACAACTTTTTCTAAAGACATGGCAGGTTCCTTATCTTGTGTTTTGCTTGCTATTTAATAGCGAGCGATTTAGTTACGTGTGGCAAACATATAAACTATAGCTTCACGCGCGGTGAAGCTGATGACGTAATTGTTCCAGCTGCTGTTTCAGGACGGACAGCGTGTCGACATCACACTGGGCTGCGCAGCCTACGGCATTGGGAATACCCAGCGCCTGCTGTTGCAGGGCAGTACCTGCTTCAGTAAGGGTGACGGCCACCTGACGCTCATCCTGGCGCGAACGCTGGCGAACGATTAAGCCCGCAACCTCAAGACGCTTTAACAGCGGCGTTAAGGTAGCGGAATCCAGAAAGAGACGTTCACCAATATCCGACACGGTAATGTCATCCTGCTCCCACAACACCAGCATCACCAGATATTGCGGGTAGGTGAGATTAAGCGGCGCCAGCAGTTGCCGATAGAGCTTGTTCAGCGCCAGGTTCGCCGAATAGAGGGCGAAACAGAGCTGGTTATCCAGCAACAGCGCAGCGGTGTTATCAGTGGGTGTCGTTTTCATGTCTTCAATATAGGTAGTGCGCAATTTAATTGCAAGCGATTTTATGGGCAGGTGTAACGCAGGGCGACCTGTACCGCCATCTTACGGTAGTGCTGTCGTTGGGCCTGCTCGTCTGCCCCCTCTTCAAAGAGTAGGGTAAAGGTGTAACTGTTCGCCACATAATGAAAGCTAAAACTGCTGATCAAACGGTGCAGATCCCGGGCATCCACGCTCTGGTTAAACAGCTGTTTTGCTTTGCCGCGCGTGAGGATGGCCTCCAGCAACTCCAGTGCGCTGCGGTTGACCTGCCGCAAATAGCTGGATTGCTGCATAAAGCGGCCACGCTGCATATTCTCCATGCAGATGATGCGAATATAGTCCGGGTGATCGGCGTGGTAATCGAAGGTGGTCTCCACCAGATGCACCAGCGCTTCGACGGGAGGCATGCCATCGAGGCTCAACTGTCTTTCACTGGCGCGGATCTGGGTATAGACATACTCCAGCACCAGCAGATAGAGATTCTCTTTATTTTTAAAATGGTAAACCACCATGCGCTTGGTGGTACCTGCCTTCTCGGCAATCTGCTCCATACGCGCGCCGTTCAGGCCGTATTCGGCGAACAGGGCGATGGCGCTGAGGAAAATTTTGTCTTTCAGGCTGGATTCGTCAGTGATTTCGCCAGCTTCGCTGTCAGGGTATGCCACATCGCTTCCTTTTATTGCCGGGTGGGTCAGGCGATTATCTCTGGGGCCGACCGGGAACACAAATTTCATACCCGAGGGCGTTTGCGATATAGCCACAAACCGGGGATCGACAGACCAATGGAGAGCGCGCCGACAATCGAGGAGGCCTTCAGGAAGTTTGTCAGCAACATAATCATCTGGGGCTCGCTGTAACCGAGATGGCTAATTTTGACCGCCGAGATCATCGCTGTGTAGGCCGAAATGCCGGGGAACATGGGAATGACCGCGGCGACGGTAAACACCTTCGGATGGGCCAGATACCAGCGCGACCACTGGATGCCAATGCTGCCGACCAGAATCGCGGCGATAAAGGTTGCCCATTCAATATTGAGTCCGGCTGTCATCATCACCATTCGTGAACCATGCCCGATAGCCCCCAGCAAGGCGCACCAGGCCAGCGCACGCTGGGGAACGTTAAAGACCATGGCAAAGCCGACAGCCGGAATTGCCGCCAGCAGCATGTCCTGCACTAACGCCAGTAAAAACGTGATTACGCCCATCCGCGAAGCCCCCATAAGGTCATGGCCGTCACGACGCCAATACAGGTGGCAAGCGTGAGTAAGCTGGCGATAGCCCAACGGGCAAGGCCAGTATTGATATGGCCTTTGAACATGTCGGCCACGGCGTTGATCAGCGGAAAGCCAGGCACCAGCAGAAGCACGCTGGCGGCCATCGCGATAGTGGGCGTACTGGCGAAGCCGGGTAGCCGCAGCAGCAGGCCGGAGACGGTTGTTGCCACAAAGGCGGTGATGCAGAAGTTGATCTGCGGGTGAATCTGTCGGTGGGTAAGGACCTGACGCACATACATCGCCAGCGCGCTGGCGGCAAAGGTAATGGCAGCCCCGTCCCAGCCGCCTTTATTGAGCACGCAGAAACAGGCGCAGGAGAGCCCCACCATCAGCACTACCAGCCAGCGAGGGTAGCGGAGCGGTTTGATTTGGTTAAAGCGCTTTTCAACATCTTTGCCATCCAGCAGCTTGTGCTCGGCCATGATGACGATATGTTGTACCTCGGTCACCACGTGCATGTTGATTCCGCGATCGTGATTTTTGCGCGTAGAGGTGAGGCAGTGACCCTCTTTGATGGTGGTCAGCACAATGGCATTGGAGGAGATGGCGCTTTCGACGCTGTCCATGCCCAGCGCCAGCCCCAGGCGGGTGGACAACTCCTCAACAAGCGTGCTTTCCGCACCGTGCTGTAATAAAAACAGACCGCACTGAATACACAGCCGCGTCGTTGCGCGCTGCGATGATTGATCTACCTGCATGGATTACCCTGACGATGGTGATGCCTGAAAGCCCGTAATGGTTACTTTTACAACACATCGCTGTAACGCCGGTGCTGAGGCAGATCAAACTTTCGGCTATCGGTATTTTATTTTTCGCGTTATTAATAGCGTTATTAATTCTGGATTTTTATATGATTAATCTATCCATTCCGCTTTTTGTTATATTTAGAATTTCTAACTTCACCTTTTTAAAATGATCAGTGATAGTACATTATCAAGTTCGGCAGGGTGTGCGATATTGTAAGCGACTTTTGCGGTGTATAAAAACAGGATGCACTACTTTATCGAGGATGCGATAAAGATAACGGCGTTTGATCAACGTCAGGAAAGGACTCAAAACAAAAATGACGCCAATAAGTTGTCAGCACGCAATTATTATCAGTAAATTACCGGTAATGCAAACGGGCTTAGGTTGTATTATCTCACGTAATTTGCCTGATTATGAAGTTTCCTATTGCCGCTCTCAGGAAGAGCTTACACTTCTTCAATTACGTCGGGCGAATGTTGTTATTGCCGATATCTCCGGGGATCAACGTAACCCGCGTCGAATTTGCGAAGAATATTATTCTTTGCAGAATCATTACCGTGATATTCACTGGATATTTTTAGTTTCACGTCGGGTCTATCCCTGTGCGGTAGAGCTTCTGCTACGACCAGAGAGTTCATTGCTTTCAGATATCGAGCCCATTGAAGGTGTGATTAACGCCATTCGTGGCGGAAGCCAGAGTGCAGAACGCATTAGCCAGACGCTGCTAAAACCGGAGCTGGAGGAGCTCGACGAAAGTCGGGATGAGGTGATGTTGACTCACTCTGAACGCAAGGTATTACGCCTACTAGGAAAAGGCTGGGGCATAAATCAAATTGCCGCCTTGCTTAAAAAAAGCAACAAAACGGTCAGTGCCCAAAAAAATAGCGCCATGAGGCGACTGTCATTACGCAGTAATGCCGAAATGTACGCGTGGATTAACAGTAACAAGGGAATGAAAGAGCTGAATCTTTTTTCAGCCTATGGAGAACAGGACGAATGGAAAAGAGCGCCGTTAAGAGACCTATCGCTATCGTCGAAAAGTGCACAATGAGTGCCGTTGGTCTGGAACATCTGTTTTCCAGCCCGACTCTTAAAAATTATCATCCCTCTATTTTCAGCGATATTGCGCAATTTAATGAAGCACTTGAGACTATTCCATTTTCAGCACTTATCTATTCGCTTTCCGATTCGCGAAATGAGCGCCGTTATTGTCTGGAATGTTTAAAGTCGCTGGCCGCCAATCATAGCCATATTCAGCGTATTGTTCTGGCGTCTGATACTAAAGAGGCCAGTCTTATCAACCATCTCTCCCCGTCGCATTTGCACGGTATTGTGATTAAATCGGAATCGGTCAAAGCGTTACAGGAGCAGTTAGGTGCGCTGTTAAGCGAAACGCGGCGGAGCAGTGACAGTATTCATAATCACTGGAACCTGCATCGTGGACGCTTACTGAGCCCGACAGAGCGCGCCATTCTGCAATTTATGTCCAGCGGATATTCAATCCCGGAGATTGCCACGCGTCTGGATCGCAATATCAAAACCATTCGCGCACATAAGTTTAACGCCATGGTTAAGTTGGGTGTTCACTCCGACATGGGATTGCTGAATGCTGCCGACATCCTGAGCCACTTCCCGATGCCGGATCGCCGTAATCCACAAAACTTTATGCTTTATCACTCCTGAACATGACGCCAGAGGTTTCTCTGGCGCCCTGCTTACTGACAGACATCCACCCAGGTGGCATCCGTCAGCGTGGCCATTCTCTCCGGTGAAATGCGAACGGCACTGTGAATGGCCCCCGCAGCGGGTAACACCTCTTCAAACTCCCGCAGAGAGACATCGCAGTAAACTGCCAGCGGATTTTCCAGCCCAAAAGGGCAAACGCCGCCTACAGGATGGCCGGTTACGGTCACGACTTCGTCGCTGCTGAGCATGCGTGCTTTGGCGCCAAAGGCCTCTTTTAATTTTTTGTTATCCAGGCGGGCGTCACCTTTTGCCACCACTAAAATCACCTCGTTTTTAACCTTCAGTGAAAGGGTTTTGGCGATCTGGCCGGGGGCAACGTTGTGTGCCGCCGCAGCCAGCGCAACGGTAGCGGTACTCTGGCTGAGCTCGATGACTTCAATGTCCGGGGCATTGTCGGCAAAAAATTGCCTTACAGACTGCAAACTCATTGTTTTCTCCTGCGAAATAGTCTGCGTAATCTTTCATATCAAATTATGCTCTGTAAATATCCCTTAAGTAACAAAAATCCCGTATCAGTGATTTCTGGATCGCCTTCACATTCACGGAAACCGGTTACAGTAACCGGTTGCAGTTGCCGTATGCAGAGATTAATACTGAATACGTAACTCCCCCTGTATCCAATAATAAGAGTCGACTATGAAACCTATCCGTTTGAGCAGTACCGCTGGTAGACGAACCAGCAAGGTGGTGAAAGTGGTTTATGGAACACCGTGCGGCGCGCAGGCGCCCGAAACGAACCTGTGACAGGAGAGCCGTTATGTCTGCCAACCATGCTGCGTTTAACCTGATATTCCGTTTTGTCGAAAATTATGTCAGTCCTGTTGCCGGGCGTATCTCTGCCCAACGCCACGTTATGGCCATCCGCGACGGCTTTATCTCAGCCATGCCGTTTATGATTGTGGGTTCGTTCCTGCTGGTGTTTGCCTATCCGCCATTCTCGCCAGATACCACCTGGGGCTTTGCCCGCGCCTGGCTTGATATGGCAAAACAGTTTGAAGGCCAAATCCTGACCCCGTTTGATATGACCATGGGCATTATGTCCATTTACATCTGCGCGGCCATTGCCTACAACCTGGGCAAGCATTACGTTAACTCGCATCAGCTTGACCCGTTCATGTGCGCCATGCTCTCCTTAATGGCGTTTTTACTCATCGCCGCGCCTAAAACGAAAGGGGCGATGCCGGTAGACAGCCTTGGCGGGACGGGGATTTTTACGGCCATCCTTGTCGCGATCTACTGCGTGGAGATGATGCGTTTCCTGAAAGCGCACAACATTGGTATTCGCCTGCCTGACCAGGTGCCGCCAATGATCAAAAACTCCTTCGATCTGCTGATTCCCGTCCTGGTGGTGGTGTTAACTCTCTATCCGCTGAGCCTGTTTATTCAGTCGCAGTTCGATATGCTCATCCCGCAGGCCATTATGGCTATCTTCAAACCGCTGGTGTCGGCTGCCGATTCGCTGCCAGCCATTCTGCTGGCGGTGCTGATTGGGCACCTGCTCTGGTTTGCAGGGATCCATGGGGCTGCCATCGTCTCTGGCATGCTGCAGATGTTCTGGCTCACTAACCTCGGGATGAACCAGACGGCGTTGGCACAGAGCGCACCGCTGCCGCACATCTTTATGGAGGCGTTCTGGACCTTCTTTATCGTGATTGGCGGCTCGGGTGCAACCATGGGGCTGGTCTTCTGCTACTTACGTAGCAGGTCTGCGCATTTACGCTCTATTGGGCGTCTGAGTGTGGTGCCAAGCATCTTCAACATTAACGAACCGGTGATTTTTGGCACCCCTATCGTAATGAACCCCGTTTTCTTTATCCCCTTCCTGCTGGCACCTATGGTCAATGCGGTACTGGCATGGGCGGCAATGAAACTGGATCTGATTGGACGCGTGATATCGGTGGTCCCCTGGACGGCCCCGGCTCCGGTTGGCGCGGCATGGGCACTGGGCTGGGATTTCAGGGCCGCCGTACTGGTGATACTGCTGGCGCTGGTTTCTGCCATTATTTATTACCCGTTCTTCAAGGTGTACGAGAAACAGCTGCTCGCGCAGGAGGCTGAAGAGGCGCAGCGCGCGGAAGAGGAGAGCCAGCAGGTGGCTTAGGTAAAAGCAAACCGGCAACTGAGGTTATAATGCCGATCGGTTAAGCACGGTGGAATCGTTCCGTTCACTAAGGCATCTCTGCTTTATGCCGGTTCCTCTGCGGCCTGACCGGTGCACGGGTGTTGACTCCCCGCTGAAATCGGCGAACCGGAGACCGGATGACAAGGGCTGGACGCCATGGATGGCGGCCAGAGGCGAAGCGAGACAGGGACGTCGAGTTGAGCCGACCGCAGGCAGGAGGTCGGGAGGTGAGCGCAGTGCGAAGCACCGATTTCGTTGCGGGGCCGTGGGGAAGGGCATCCGCCCTCAAAAACCTACTTCAGTGTGCAATCGCCGCACTGCTGCACATCGGGCAGGCGGTTACGCTGACAGCATGTACGGCGCACCAGCAAACCGTCGCGCAGAACAACGGTGCGGAAAAGGGGGTTATCGCTGCCATCAGAAAGCGAGCGGTCCATGAAACAGGCGTGACGCAATGCGTCAACGTTCTCTTCCCCCAGCAGCGGTTTCATCTCATTCAGATACCAGTTGATCAGGTAACCGGTATTGCTCCAGATGAGTTTCGCGTTTATCTGCCCGGTCTTTTCCAGCGCCTCAATGACCGGAACCAGCGCCCGCGTAATCAACACTTCCATTCGCTGCTGAGCTGAAAGCCGGGACGTCTGCTTATCCTCATGGACGTCGATCCAGAAGCAGGCGGCACGCCCGGTTTCATGGAATTCCACATGGAAATGTTCGGGAGAGACATCCAGCGCCGTATCCTGCGCAAGCAGCGCTAACATCAGCGGCGGCACCATTAGTCCGACATACCACTGCGCCCACAAAGAGAGGAGCGGCTTGTTTTCACGCGTCAGGCTGGGTTGATTACGGTAGATGTGATCCGAATAGGCGGCCAACAGCGATTGCAGCTCAACCGGACGGCGCCACTGCGCCAGGGTCATACTGCTGTGCGGGGGAGCTTCATCCAGTTTAATGAACTCCAGCAGATGCTCACGCGTCTGGGCGATGGTGTTGTGCAACGCATCCGCAAGCGCCGACCTCCCGGTGGGAAGAGGTGCGCGCCAGAGAATATTTTCAACGGCTTGTGCGGACTGTATGGCCATAAGCGGATTGGATAAAAATCTAAATGATAATGATTGCCAATCCTAACTATAGATAAAACCGATCGCAAGGGATTTTACTCCCGCCTGTGCTGACAAATGAGAAATATTACCATATGATATTGGTTATCATTATCAGTGTGCGGGACAGACTATGTTAAGCAGAGCATTGGGGAGTGGGTGGGGGATATTACTGCCGGCGATGATTATCGCCACGCTGGCCTTTGTCGATCTGCCTATGGCGATCTGGAAAGGGATTATCGTCACTGGGTTACTGCTGACATCGGTCATGATCTGGCATAAAACATTACGGCACTTTGTGTTGCTGCCATCGTGTGTTGCGCTAATCAGTGGGATGTTGGTGCTGATGATGAATCTGAAGTGAAGGGTACTGCAAGAGAGAAGGTAAGATTTGGTGCGAGGGGGGGGACTCGAACCCCCACATCCTAAGGACACTAACACCTGAAGCTAGCGCGTCTACCAATTCCGCCACCTTCGCACAGTCATCTTACTTTTTTTGATATCGCCTCGTTGGTGCGAGGGGGGGGACTCGAACCCCCACATCCTAAGGACACTAACACCTGAAGCTAGCGCGTCTACCAATTCCGCCACCTTCGCCCAGTGCGAGCAATATCAACGTGATTTATGGTGCGAGGGGGGGGACTCGAACCCCCACATCCAAAGGACACTAACACCTGAAGCTAGCGCGTCTACCAATTCCGCCACCTTCGCAAACCATCGATACTTTAAAAGTATCGTAACCACGGAGGCGCATTCTAGATGTTTTAAGAAGGACGTCAACAGAAAAATGCGTAGGGGCAGCGTGAACGGTGCAAAAATGGGCTTTAACGGTGCCCGGCTTACGCCGGGCAGGAGACGTTATTTTTTCGCCTGGCGTGTCATGATGGCGCGATAAATTTTAAACCGGCCGGTCTGGGCTAACACTTCATGGAAGCCAAAGGTTTCATCCAGGATTTTTGGATATGGCAGGAAGGCGTTCGCGACGATGCGCAGTTCGCCGCCGCTGTTCAGATGGCGCACCGCTCCACGAATCAGGGTCTGGGCCGCTTCAAGACTGGTTTCGATACCATCGTGGAAAGGCGGGTTTGAGATGATCATATCGAAACGACCATTCACGTCCGAGAAGACGTTGCTGGCGAACACTTCACCTTCAATACCATTGGCGGCAAGCGTCGCGCGGCTGGCTTCAATGGCCGGCGCGCTCACGTCACACAGGGTTAAGCGCACCTTCGGCGAATGGCTGGCAAGCACCGCGGAGAGCACCCCTGCACCGCAGCCCACGTCCAGCACTTTACCTTTGGTATGTGGCGTCAGGGTTGAAAGCAGCAGTTTGCTTCCTACGTCCAGATCGTCACGGCTGAAGACGCCCGGCAGGGTTTTGATGGTGAGCGTATCGAGGGCGTATTCTCCCCAATATTTTTCGGCATCGAACGCCGGTTTTTTGTCCAGACGGCCATGATAGAGGCCGCAACGACGGGCGCTGTCGACTTTGGTCAGCGTGACGTACTCTTCCAGCATCGGTTCGGCGCTACGCACACCGCTGCGGTTCTCGCCGACGATGAAGATATCGCAGCCCACCGGAAGCAGTGAGAGCAGGTTCATCAACTGGAACTGGGCTTCCGGCTTATTCTTTGGCCAGTAATAGATCAGGGTGTCGCAGTCAGCCACATCGTTCTGCTCCGCGACCAGGCTAAAGCGCGCACGCTCGCCCATCTGACGGCTTAAAACCTGCCAGTGGTGGTACTGCTGAGTGTGCGCTCGGCTGTCGGCACAATCGAAACGGGCAGGCAGGTCATCCTGCATATCTCCGGCAAACAGAATACGGCTTTGTTCGAAATCATCACTGTGACGCAGCAAGACTTCACTTGCCGGGGTAAATGCAGACATAGTTGTTCCTCAATAATCAGTGGCGGCGATTATAGTTGTTTGTTGGCGCAGATTCGACGAGTTTGGTATATTTGCGCGCCTGACAGACAGGAGTTTTCGCAATGACATCCCGACGAGACAGGCAATTACAGCAGCTGGGCATTACCCAGTGGGCGCTGCGCCGCCCGGCGGCATTGCAGGGCGAAATCGCCATCTCCCTCCCTGCGCATGTGCGCCTGGTGATGGTGGCAAATAATCTGCCCGCGCTGAGCGAGCCTTTCGTGACCGATGTCCTTCGCGCCCTGAAGCTGACGCCCGATGAGGTGCTACAGCTCACTCCGGAGCGCGTGGCGATGTTGCCAGAAGGGAGTCGCTGTAACAGCTGGCAGCTCGGCGTGACGGAAGCGATGGCGCTTAACGGCAGCAATCTTGCTACCCCAGCGCTGGACGAACTTAAAGCCAACCCGGCCGCCCTCAGCGCGCTGTGGCAACAAATCTGCGAACATGAACACAATTTCTTCCCTCACGACGACTGATTTAGCGCAGGCGTTTGCCATTGAAAAACGCGCCCACGCCTTTCCGTGGAGTGAAAAAACCTTCGCCAGCAACCAGGGTGAGCGGTATCTGAACTATCGCATGGATGTCGATAGCACTATGGCGGCTTTCGCCATCACGCAGGTTGTTCTGGATGAAGCGACGCTGTTTAACATCGCAGTCGATCCTGCTTTCCAGCGCCGTGGCCTGGGCAGGGCGCTGCTTGAGCACCTTATTCGCGAGCTGGAAACACGAGACGTATTCACGCTGTGGCTGGAAGTACGTGCATCGAACGTCGCCGCCATCGCCCTGTATGAAAGCTTAGGCTTCAACGAGGCGACGATTCGCCGTAACTATTACCCCACTGCAGAAGGACGTGAAGACGCCATCATCATGGCTCTACCGCTTGGATAACTAAAAAGGTTGTAAAATGAACTGGGACTGGATTTTCTTTGATGCCGACGAAACGCTGTTTACTTTCGATTCGTTTGGCGGCTTACAGCGGATGTTTCTGGATTACAGCATCACCTTTACCGCTGAGGATTTTCAGGATTACCAGGCGGTGAACAAACCTTTGTGGGTCGATTACCAGAATGGCGCCATCACTGCGTTACAGCTGCAACATCAGCGTTTTGACCTCTGGGCCGGCCGCCTGAACGTCAGCCCTGGCGTACTGAATGATGCCTTCCTTAATGCGATGGCTGAAATCTGCGCTCCGCTGCCGGGTGCCGTCTCTTTGCTGGATTCATTGAAAGGCAAAGCGAAGCTGGGGATTATCACCAATGGCTTTACAGCACTGCAGCAGATCCGCCTCGAACGCACGGGTCTGCGTGACTACTTTGATGCGCTGGTGATCTCAGAAGAGGTCGGCGTACCAAAACCGGATCCGCGTATTTTTGACTATGCGCTGGAGCTTGCCGGTAATCCGGATCGCGCCCGCGTACTGATGGTGGGCGATACCGCAGAGTCTGATATTCGCGGCGGCATGAACGCCGGGCTGGCTACCTGCTGGCTAAATGCGCACGGTCGCGCGCTGCCTGAAGGCATCGAACCGACCTGGACCGTTACCTCGTTGAGCGAACTGGAGCAGCTCCTGTGTAAACACTGATTGCCTCCCCCCCGTTGATGGGTAAAATAGCCGCAATTTTTCGTATTCATCATGCGTGGCGCTTCGCCGTGCTTACTTAGAAGATTAATTATGACGTTGTCTCCTTATTTGCAGGAGGTGGCCAAGCGCCGCACTTTTGCCATTATTTCTCACCCGGATGCCGGTAAAACCACCATCACCGAAAAGGTGCTGCTGTTCGGACAGGCGATCCAGACCGCCGGTACCGTAAAAGGTCGCGGCTCTAGCCAGCATGCAAAATCTGACTGGATGGAGATGGAAAAGCAGCGTGGTATCTCTATTACCACCTCCGTGATGCAGTTCCCCTATCACGACTGCCTGGTCAACCTGCTGGACACCCCGGGCCACGAAGACTTCTCCGAAGATACTTACCGTACTCTGACGGCGGTGGACTGCTGTCTGATGGTGATCGACGCCGCGAAAGGTGTTGAAGACAGGACCCGTAAGTTGATGGAAGTGACCCGTCTGCGCGATACGCCGATCCTTACTTTCATGAACAAACTCGACCGTGACATCCGCGATCCGATGGAGCTGATGGATGAAGTGGAGAACGAGCTGAAGATCGCCTGTGCGCCTATCACCTGGCCGATTGGCTGCGGGAAGCTGTTCAAAGGGGTGTATCACCTCTATAAAGACGAAACCTACCTCTATCAGACCGGTAAAGGCCACACCATCCAGGAAGTCCGTATCGTGAAGGGGCTGGATAACCCGGATCTGGACGCGGCGGTTGGCGAAGAGCTGGCGGCGCAGCTGCGTGATGAGCTGGAGCTGGTCAAAGGTGCTTCTCACGAGTTCGATAAAGAGCTGTTCCTGAGCGGGGATATCACCCCGGTCTTCTTTGGTACCGCGCTGGGTAACTTTGGCGTAGACCATATGCTCGACGGCCTGGTGGAGTGGGCGCCGAAGCCGATGCCACGTAAAACTGACACCCGTGAAGTGGAAGCGCAGGAGGAGAAATTCACCGGCTTCGTATTTAAAATTCAGGCCAACATGGATCCGAAACACCGTGACCGCGTCGCCTTTATGCGCGTGGTGTCCGGCAAGTACGAAAAGGGCATGAAACTGCGCCAGGTACGTATCGGTAAAGACGTGGTGATCTCCGACGCGCTGACCTTCATGGCGGGCGACCGTTCGCATGTAGAAGAGGCGTATCCGGGTGACATCATTGGTCTGCACAACCACGGTACTATCCAGATTGGCGATACCTTCACCCAGGGTGAAATGATGAAGTTCACCGGTATTCCAAACTTCGCTCCGGAACTGTTCCGCCGTATTCGTCTGCGCGATCCGCTGAAGCAGAAACAGCTGCTCAAAGGGCTGGTCCAGCTCTCCGAAGAGGGTGCGGTACAGGTATTCCGCCCTATCGCCAACAACGATCTGATCGTAGGGGCGGTGGGTGTACTGCAGTTCGACGTGGTGGTTGCCCGTCTGAAGAGCGAGTACAACGTGGAAGCGATTTACGAATCGGTCAACGTCGCGACCGCCCGTTGGGTAGAATGTGCCGATGTGAAGAAATTCGAAGAGTTCAAGCGCAAAAACGAAGTTCAACTGGCGCTGGATGGGGGTGATAACCTCACCTATATCGCGCCAACCATGGTGAACCTGAACCTCACTCAAGAACGTTATCCTGACGTACAGTTCCGCAAAACCCGCGAGCACTAATCCCCTCTCAGAGCACGGCTGCCGCCGTGCTCTGCTTAATTCCCTGCCTTATTAACTCCTTGCGGAATGTTCTTAAATCACCGCGATTTGCTTTTGGTTGTTCATTTTTTCCTCGATTCTGAAAGCGGCGTTAAAATTGTGATCTATATTTAACTCAGTGTTTAACACCGGGTGTGGATGAAAGCTCTGTTCAATGCGTGTTGATAAGTCTCTCATCCTCACCCTGTGTTCTCTCACAATATTAAAGACTGAATCTAAGGGATATTCGTCGCTCGAATAACGAGTAGATAACAGGAGTACATCGATGAATATGAAAAGTGTGAAGATTTCAAAAACCCTGCTGGCCGTCATGTTGGGCAGTGCCCTGGTAAGTGGTTCCGCGCTGGCGGAAGAAACCACCACGGACAAGGCGCAAAACAGCGCGAGCAGCGCAGGTGAAAAAATCGATAGCTCTATGAATAAAGTCGGTAATTTCATGGATGACAGTGCTATCACGGCTAAAGTTAAAGCGGCATTGGTGGATCACGATAATATCAAGAGCACCGATATCTCCGTGAAAACGGAAAAAGCTGTCGTCACCCTGAGTGGCTTCGTTGAAAGCCAGGCACAAGCCGAACAGGCTGTGAAAGTGGCGAAAGAGGTTGAGGGTGTCTCCTCAGTCAGCGACAAACTGCATGTCCGTGATGGCAAAGAGCAGGGCGTTAAAGGCTATGCAGGCGATACTGCAACCACCAGCGAAATCAAAGCTAAACTGTTAGCAGATGACATCGTTCCGTCACGTAAAGTGAAAGTTGAAACTACCGATGGCGTGGTTCAGCTCTCCGGTACGGTTGACTCTCAGGCGCAGGTAGACCGCGCTGAAAGCATCGCGAAAGCGGTTGATGGCGTGAAAAGCGTTAAAAACGACCTGAAATCGAAATAAAAAATCTAAATTCGCCCTTCTGGCTGAGGCCAGAAGGCGAGATCAGAATTACACCTGTAGATATCGCGTGAGCATCTGAGCGCTCAGATTTAGCGGTCGACATTAACTATGGTAAAGGAGAGGCTTATGTTTCGTTGGGGCATTATATTTCTGGTTATCGCGTTAATTGCCGCCGCTCTTGGTTTTGGCGGACTGGCGGGTACCGCGGCTGGCGCGGCGAAAATTGTCTTCGTTGTCGGTATTGTTCTGTTCCTGGTCAGCCTGTTCACCGGACGACGCCGTCCGTAGCAACAGCTAATCCGTAGCACGGATATACCGGAGCATCTTAAAAGCCAGTCCTTGCGACTGGCTTTTCCCGTTTGAGGAACAGGCCACGTTTGCGTTACTGTGTCCTGACACAATAATTAAAAACAGGAAGGCAGAGGTGGGTCAGCGAATTCCCGTTACGCTCGGCAATATTGCGCCGCTGGCGATAAAACCCTTTCGCCCCGGGCAGATAGCATTAGTCTGCGAAGGCGGGGGGCAGCGTGGCATCTTCACAGCAGGGGTGCTGGATGAGTTTATGCGCGCGCAATTTAACCCCTTCGATCTCTATTTCGGCACCTCTGCGGGTGCGCAAAATCTCTCTGCCTATGTCTGTAATCAGCCCGGTTATGCCCGCAAGGTCATTATGCGCTACACCACCTCGCGGGAGTTTTTTGACCCGGTACGTTTTGTGCGGGGAGGAAACCTGATCGACCTCGACTGGCTACTGGACTCTACCTCTCGTCAAATGCCGCTGGCGATGGACACCGCCGCGAGGCTGTTTGAGACCGGTAAATCTTTCTGGATGTGCGCAAGTCGCAGCGATGACTATACGCCGGGCTATTTTTCCCCACTGAAAGAGAACTGGCTGGATATTATCCGCGCCTCGAGTGCCATACCGGGTTTCTATCGCAATGGCGCCACGCTGGATGGCATTAACTATCTGGACGGCGGCGTTAGCGATGCCATTCCGGTGCAGGAGGCGGCCCGGCGTGGAGCACAGACAATCGTGGTGATCCGCACGGTTCCCTCCCAGATGTACTACACCCCCCAGTGGTTTAAGCGCATGGAGCGCTGGCTTGGGGAGAGCAGCCTGCAGCCGCTGATGAACCTCGTACATCATCATGAGACGACCTATCACGCGATCCAGCAATTCATCGATAAGCCGCCGGGAAAGGTGCGCGTCATCGAAATCTATCCGCCCAGGCCTTTAAGCAGTATGGCGCTGGGCAGTCGTCTGCCCGCGCTGCGGGAAGATTACAAAACAGGGCGCCAGTGTGGGCGTTATTTTCTTGCCACCCTCGGCAAGCTGCTGGCGGAAAGTCCACCGCTGCGCCGCCATACGCGGCTTATCCCCCCGGCTACGGTGGTGGTACCGCCTGCAACTGTGGCCAACGATGCCGTTACCACGCCGCTGGTGGATATTCCCCAGGCGAACGATACGCTGTTTGATAACGAGGATTTAGCGTGAGTTACCGCTTTGTAGACACCCATTGCCATTTCGATTTTCCCCCGTTTACTGGCGATGAGACGGCCAGCATCGAGAGGGCGGCAAAGGTGGGCGTGGAAGCGATCATCGTGCCCGCTATTCAGGCAGCGCGCTTTGAGCAGGTATTGCAATTAGTAGGCGAGCATCCGGCTCTGTATGCTGCGCTCGGCCTGCATCCTATCGTGATCGAAACCCATCAGGAGCGCGATCTGGAGGCGCTGGAAGCGGCGCTTCAGGCCAGGCCTGAAAAGCTGGTGGCCATCGGCGAGATCGGCCTCGATCTGTATCGCGCTGATCCCCAGTTTGCGCGTCAGGAAGCGATCCTCGAGGCCCAGTTAAAACTGGCAAAACGCTATGAGCTACCGGTGATTCTTCACTCCCGCCGTACTCACGATAAGCTGGCTATGCACCTTAAGCGGCAGGATCTTCCGCGTACCGGGGTGGTGCACGGCTTTGCCGGCAGCCTGCAGCAGGCGCAGCGGTTTATCGACATGGGTTACAAAATTGGCGTCGGCGGCACCATTACCTACCCGCGTGCCAGTAAAACGCGTGATGTGATGGCGCAGCTGCCACTCTCCGCGCTATTGCTGGAGACCGATGCGCCTGACATGCCGCTTAACGGTTTTCAGGGGCAACCGAATCGCCCCGAGCAGGCGGCCCGGGTCTTCGCCACTCTCTGCGAACTGCGAAATGAACCCCCAGAGGTGATCGCCGGGGCGCTGCTGGATAATACCCGCGCGCTCTTTGATCTGCCGCTCTGAAGATTGTGCCTGAGGGATCGTTATGATCCCGCTTGCGCCGATATCTTTGTCAGCGGCAGTGTGTTGTCACAACTGACCACGAAATAACGCCATTTGTGAAAATTTTATCATCCATCGATGTGATGCTAAGGTAAAATTTTCTGCACAAGCAAATATCTTTTGCCAACTCCAACAGCGAACTTCCGGCGTCATCTGCGCATAATAGATCAACGTTAAAATTGTCTCAGTCGTCTTCCACTCTACGTCTGCGCATACATTCGTGCGTGTGACGTGCACATCTTTCAGGCAGATATACACTTACAAAAAGGCTTCAGGCCGAGCGCAATAGCGATGACGGCAGATTTGTTTTACGCGACGCTCAATTTCCTCCTGTGTTAGAATTATAACAATACGCACTACGGTCTGGCATGAGCCACCTGGAGAGAGCGTGTGGCGGCTGGTTTTTAAAAACTACGCGTCTGCCTGACGTCGTCCTCAGCCGTCAGGGTGAGATTGTTTGAACTGGATCTCATTACAGTAATGCAAATTTGTATGCAGTTTTCATTAACTGTGATGAATGTCGAAGTGTATATGCGGGCGGATGTTAGAATATTCACAGACCCGCAAGGTGAAATTTTACGGCAAAGCCGTTGGAGACTGATATGACCGATTTAACCGCAAGCAGCCTGCGCGCGTTGAAACTGATGGATCTGACTACCCTGAATGACGACGACACTAATGAAAAAGTGATCGCCCTGTGTCATCAGGCCAAAACCCCGGTGGGGACTACCGCTGCCGTCTGTATCTATCCACGTTTTATCCCGATTGCGCGTAAAACGCTGAAAGAGCAGGGCACGCCGGAAGTTCGCATAGCGACCGTTACCAACTTCCCGCACGGGAACGACGACATTGAGATCGCGCTGGCCGAAACCCGCGCCGCCATTGCCTACGGTGCTGACGAAGTGGATGTGGTCTTCCCGTATCGTGCGCTGATTGCTGGCAACGAGCAGGTCGGTTTTGACCTGGTGAAAGCCTGTAAAGAGGCCTGTGCCGCGGCAAACGTGCTGCTGAAAGTGATCATCGAAACCGGCGAGCTGAAAGAAGAGGCGCTGATTCGTAAAGCGTCTGAAATCGCGATCAAAGCGGGCGCCGATTTCATCAAAACCTCTACCGGTAAAGTGCCGGTGAACGCAACCCCGGAAAGCGCGCGCATCATGATGGAAGTGATCCGCGACATGGGTGTGGAAAAAACCGTCGGCTTCAAACCGGCTGGTGGCGTGCGTACCGCAGAAGACGCCCAGCAGTTCCTCGCCATTGCCGATGAACTCTTTGGCGCAGAGTGGGCGGATTCCCGTCACTACCGTTTCGGCGCATCCAGCCTGCTGGCAAGCCTGCTGAAAGCGCTGGGTCATGGCGACGGTAAGAGCGCCAGCAGCTACTAAGTATGAATTGCCGGGTGACGCGTTGCGCTCCCGGCCTATTTTCGGGAGGTTACCGTGTTTCTCGCACAAGAAATTATTCGTAAAAAACGTGATGGTCAGGCCTTAAGCGACGAAGAGATCCGCTTCTTTATCAACGGCATTCGCGATAACACCATCTCTGAAGGGCAGATTGCCGCCCTCGCGATGACCATCTTCTTCCACGATATGTCTATGCCTGAGCGCGTGTCGCTAACCATGGCGATGCGGGATTCAGGAACGGTGCTGGACTGGAAAAGTCTTAACCTTAACGGCCCGATCGTCGATAAACATTCCACCGGCGGAGTCGGTGACGTCACCTCCCTGATGCTGGGCCCGATGGTGGCAGCCTGCGGCGGTTACATCCCGATGATCTCCGGGCGTGGCCTGGGTCATACCGGCGGTACGCTCGACAAACTGGAAGCCATTCCAGGCTTCGATATCTTCCCGGATGACAATCGCTTCCGCGATATTATTAAAGACGTTGGCGTGGCGATTATCGGCCAGACCAGTTCGCTTGCGCCAGCGGACAAGCGTTTCTACGCCACCCGCGACATCACCGCCACCGTGGACTCCATCCCGCTGATTACCGCCTCTATTCTGGCGAAAAAGCTGGCGGAAGGGCTGGATGCGCTGGTGATGGACGTGAAGGTGGGTAGCGGCGCCTTTATGCCAACCTATGAGCTCTCTGAAGCGCTTGCCGAAGCGATCGTTGGCGTCTCCAACGGCGCGGGCGTGCGTACCACCGCACTGCTGACCGATATGAACCAGGTGCTAGCCTCCAGCGCGGGTAACGCCGTCGAAGTGCGTGAAGCGGTGCAGTTCCTGACCGGAGAGTACCGTAACCCACGTCTGCTCGACGTGACCATGGCGCTGTGCGTCGAGATGTTAATCTCCGGCAAGCTTGCCAAAGACGATGCAGAGGCGCGGGCGAAGCTGCAGGCGGTGCTGGACAACGGCAAAGCGGCCGAGATCTTTGGCCGGATGGTTGCCGCGCAAAAAGGGCCAACCGACTTCGTCGAAAACTATGCCAAATACCTGCCGACGGCGACGCTCAGCAAAGCCGTGTATGCCGATACCGAAGGCTTCGTCTCAGCGATGGATACCCGCGCGCTTGGCATGGCGGTCGTCTCGATGGGTGGCGGTCGCCGTCAGGCCTCGGACACTATTGATTACAGCGTAGGTTTCACCGACATGGCCCGCCTGGGTGACAGCGTTGACGGACAGCGTCCGCTGGCAGTGATCCACGCGAAAGACGAAGCCAGCTGGCAGGAAGCGGCGAAGGCGGTGAAAGCGGCAATTTCCCTTGACGATAAAGCGCCGGAAACCACGCCAACGGTCTATCGCCGTGTCACTGAATAGCGGTATACTGATCTGATCACTCATTTTTGAAGCACTACGTACGGAGAACAATTATGAAACGTGCATTTATTATGGTGCTGGACTCATTCGGCATCGGCGCAACCGAAGATGCAGAACGTTTTGGTGACGTGGGTTCCGATACCCTGGGTCACATCGCTGAAGCCTGCGCAAAAGGCGAAGCGGACAACGGTCGTAAAGGCCCTCTGACTCTGCCAAACCTGACCCGCCTTGGCCTGGTGAAGGCCCACGAAGGCGCGACGGGCAAAATCGCCGCCGGTATGGACGGTAACGCGGAAGTGGTGGGCGCCTATGCCTGGGCGCACGAGCTCTCTTCCGGTAAAGATACCCCGTCAGGCCACTGGGAAATCGCCGGTGTGCCAGTTCTGTTCGACTGGGGCTATTTCTCCGATCACGAAAACAGCTTCCCGCAGGAGCTGCTGGATAAACTGGTTAAGCGCGCTAACCTGCCGGGTTACCTTGGTAACTGCCACTCTTCCGGTACCGTGATTCTGGACCAGCTTGGCGAAGAGCATATGAAAACCGGTAAGCCGATTTTCTATACCTCCGCTGACTCCGTGTTCCAGATTGCCTGCCACGAAGAGACGTTTGGCCTGGATAAACTTTACGAGCTGTGCGAAATCGCCCGTGAAGAGCTGACCGAAGGCGGCTACAACATTGGCCGCGTCATCGCGCGTCCGTTTATCGGCGACAAAGCGGGTAACTTCCAGCGTACCGGCAACCGTCACGATCTGGCCGTTGAGCCACCGGCACCGACCGTGCTGCAAAAACTGGTCGACGAGAAAGATGGCCAGGTGGTTTCCGTGGGTAAAATCGCAGATATCTACGCCAACTGCGGCATCACCAAAAAAGTGAAAGCCACCGGTCTGGACGCGCTGTTTGATGCCACCATCAAAGAGATGAAAGAGGCGGGCGATAAGACCATTGTCTTCACTAACTTCGTAGACTTTGACTCCTCCTGGGGTCACCGTCGCGACGTTGCAGGCTACGCCGGTGGGCTGGAGTTATTTGACCGTCGTCTGCCTGAGCTGATGGAGTTGGTGGGTGAGGACGACATTCTGATCCTGACCGCCGACCACGGCTGTGACCCGACCTGGACCGGTACCGACCACACCCGTGAGCACATTCCGGTGCTGGTGTACGGCCCGAAAGTGAAACCAGGCTCTCTGGGACACCGTGAAACTTTCGCGGATATTGGCCAGACCATCGCGAAATACTTTGGTACGTCCGACATGGAATATGGCAAGGCCATGTTCTGATGTGACAGGGGTGCGGCCTGATGCCGGCACCCCGGCCCTCGCACATAATAAACAAGGGTGCGGTCTGATGCCCTCACCCCAACCCTCTCCCACAGGGAGAGGGAAAATCTCAATGAAAAGGAACTGAAAGATGGCAACTCCTCACATTAATGCAGAAATGGGTGATTTCGCTGACGTCGTATTGATGCCGGGCGACCCGCTGCGCGCTAAGCACATTGCTGAAACTTTCCTGGAAGATGTGCGTGAAGTGAACAACGTTCGCGGCATGCTCGGCTTCACCGGTACCTATAAGGGCCGCAAAATCTCTGTTATGGGTCACGGTATGGGCATCCCATCCTGCTCCATCTACACCAAAGAGCTGATCACCGATTTCGGCGTGAAGAAGATCATCCGTGTGGGCTCCTGCGGCGCCGTGCGTATGGACGTTAAGCTACGCGATATCGTCATCGGTATGGGTGCCTGCACCGACTCCAAAGTCAACCGTATGCGTTTCAAAGATCACGACTTTGCCGCCATCGCGGACTTCGATATGGTGCGTAACGCGGTAGACGCGGCGAAAAACCTGGGCGTGGATGCGCGCGTGGGCAACATCTTCTCCGCAGACCTGTTTTACTCTCCGGACGGTGAAATGTTCGACGTGATGGAGAAGTACGGCATTCTGGGCGTGGAAATGGAAGCGGCGGGCATCTACGGCGTCGCGGCGGAATTTGGTGCAAAAGCGCTGACCATCTGCACCGTGTCTGACCACATCCGTACCCACGAGCAGACCACTGCTGCTGAGCGTCAGACCACCTTTAATGACATGATTAAAATCGCGCTGGAATCCGTTCTGCTGGGCGATAAAGCCTAATCATCTCGTCCTCCCTCTCCCTTTGGGAGAGGGCTGGAATGCGGTTATCAGACCGCCCGTTACCGTACTGCCCGCGCAATCCATGTCGATAACTCCCGCAACTCTTTCTCTTGCTCCGGGAAATCCCCTAACAACGCATCGCACGCCTGCTGCAGGATATCGGCCCGGTACAGACAGCCCTGTAAACGCGCCGCCAATGCTTCCAGCGGGGCCGGATTCAGGCTATCGGTAAAGACCTGCGTGCGGGTGATATGCCCTTTTTCAACATCGAAATGCAGCTCTACGCCGCCCCAGGTAAAGCGCTCATCCAGCAGATGTGAGAATGCCGGCGCCTGGCCGAAATTCCACTCCCAGCTGCTCTGGCGCGCAAAAGTCTCAGCGAAATTGGGCAGATCCGGCGTTTTGTCTGGTGAGATGACTTCTGCTTCCACGCGCTCGCCGTAATAGGCGAAAAACGCCTCGCGCACGGCGTCGCAAATCTGCTGATGAGTGATCCCCGGCAGCAGCTCCACCAGATTCGCCACGCGGCCACGCACCGAGGTAATCCCCTTAGCCTGTAGCTTTTTCTTGTCCGGATTGAGGTAATTTGCCAGACGGCTCAAATCGGCATTCAATAGCAGCGTGCCGTGGTGGAAGCCCCGATCTTTGGTCTCCCGGTAGGCAGAGCCGGACACTTTGCGGTCGCCCTCCGCGGTTTTCACCACCAGATCGTTACGACCCGAGGCTTCTGCCGTCACGCCCAGCGAATTGAGCGCATTGAGCACGATGGCGGTCGAGATCGTTTTGTCATACTCCGGTTTACCCGCCATAAAGGTAAAGCAGGTGTTACCCAGGTCGTGAAACACCGCGCCGCCGCCGCTGCTCCGGCGCGCCAGGCGCACGTTGTCCTCTTCCATGCGCCGGGTGTTGCACTCCTTCCAGGGGTTTTGCGCCCGACCAATGACCACCGTATCGGCGTTACGCCACAGGAACAGCACGCGCTGGGTGGCGGGCATCTGGCGGAAGATGCACTCTTCCACCGCAAGGTTAAACCAGGGATCGTATGAATCTGAGATAAGCAGGCGTAATGTAGACATGCAGATTTCCTTTTCTGAAAGGGGAGTCAACTGTACCACTACTCTTTCTTTTCGCTCTCTTCCTCTTCCGGCACCGATTTACTGGCGGTCAGCAGGAAGGGCGATTGTTGCCAGCGGGTACGTTTCCCTTGCAACAGGGTTCGCGTCAGCACCACGCCGATTGCCAGCGACAGCAGCAACATCAGGCGCAGAATGTTAGTGGTGTTATCCACCTGCTTGGCCTCGGTTGCCAGCGTGTGGGTATCGAGGGTCAGGCGCAGGTAACCCAGCGGACCGTTTTTGCCCTGGATCGGCTCAACAATCTGCTGGTTAAAATATCCGCCCGCTTTTTTGCCATCCAGCGCCAGTCGGTCACGCACCTCGACGTGCTCGCCGGAGCGGGCAACCAGTTCGCCAGATTCGTCGTAAATGCTGGCATCCAGAATGCGGCTCTCTTCGGTTAACACCCGCAACACCTGGCTGATACGTTTTTCATCGGGCGTTTCGGTACGCATCATCGGGGCGACATTCAACGATACCTGTCGCGCCAGTGTGCGGGCCAGCTCTTCAAGCTGGGGATTCCGTTGTCGTTGATGGTTCTGGCTGAACCACGACGCTCCCTGCATCAACGCCACTAACAGGGCGAGACAGGAGAGGACAATCACGGCACGGTGAAGCCGGAATTTCAGTTTTGCGCGAGCCATATTCCACCTGCTGAAAATTTTCGGCTTAATGTTGCCAGAAGTGATGGTTACAAGGTAGCCTCATGCGTTATTTTCCCCCTGGATGATTCCCGGCGCGAACGATTTTACAGGAGCTTTAATGCCAAACATTACCTGGTGCGACCTGCCTAATGATGTCTCTCTCTGGCCAGGGTTGCCGCTCTCTCTTAGTGGCGATGAGGTAATGCCACTGGATTACCACGCTGGCCGTAGCGGCTGGCTGCTGTACGGACGCGGCCTGGATAAACAGCAACTGACGAAATATCAGCGCAAGCTGGGCGCGGCGATGGTTATCGTTGCGGCCTGGTGCGTAGAAGATTATCAGGTCATCCGTCTGGCGGGCTCCTTAACGCAGCGCGCCACGCGCCTGGCACATGATGCCGGGATGGACGTTGCGCCGCTGGGGAAAATCCCGCATCTGAAAACGCCGGGCCTGCTGGTGATGGATATGGATTCAACGGCTATCCAGATTGAGTGTATCGACGAGATCGCCAAACTGGCGGGGACCGGCGAAATGGTGGCAGAAGTCACTGAGCGCGCGATGCGCGGTGAGCTGGACTTTACCGCCAGCCTGAAACAGCGCGTAGCCACCCTGAAAGATGCCGATGCCAATATCCTGATGCAGGTGCGTGAAACGCTGCCGCTGATGCCAGGGTTGACGCAGTTAGTGCTCAAGCTGGAGACGCTCGGCTGGAAAGTGGCTATCGCGTCTGGCGGCTTTACCTTCTTCGCTGACTATCTGCGCGATAAACTGCGTCTTGACGTGGTGGTGGCGAACGAACTGGAGATCCGGGACGGTAAACTCACCGGCCAGGTGATCGGTGATATCGTGGATGCCCAGTACAAAGCGAACACCTTGCTGAGTCTGGCAGAGAAATACGCCATACCCTTCGAGCAAACCGTGGCTATCGGCGACGGCGCGAACGATCTGCCAATGATTAAAGCGGCAGGGCTGGGCGTGGCATACCATGCCAAGCCAAAAGTTAATGAAAAGACGGAAGTGACTATCCGTCATGCTGACCTGATGGGGGTGTTCTGCATCCTCTCCGGTAGCCTGAATCAGAAATAACGAGGTAAACCGTGGCGAAAGCTCCAAAACGCGCATTTGTCTGTAATGAATGTGGTGCGGATTATCCGCGCTGGCAGGGGCAGTGCAGCGCCTGTCATGCCTGGAACACCATCACCGAAGTGCGTGTGGCCGCTTCGCCAACCGTTGCCCGCAACGAGCGCCTGACGGGCTATGCGGGTAATGCGGGCGTTTCGAAGGTCCAGAAGCTGTCTGAAATCAGCCTGGAAGCGCTGCCGCGTTTCTCTACCGGTTTCAAAGAGTTTGACCGCGTGCTGGGCGGCGGCGTTGTGCCGGGAAGCGCCATTCTGATTGGCGGAAACCCGGGCGCCGGGAAATCCACGCTGCTATTACAGACGCTGTGCAAACTGAGCGAACAGATGAAAACCCTGTACGTCACCGGGGAAGAGTCGCTGCAGCAGGTGGCAATGCGCGCCCACCGCCTGGGTCTGCCCACCGGCAACCTGAACATGCTGTCGGAAACCAGCATCGAGCAGATCTGCATGATCGCTGATGAAGAGCAGCCTAAGCTGATGGTGATCGACTCCATTCAGGTGATGCACATGGCCGATGTCCAGTCCTCGCCGGGCAGCGTGGCCCAGGTGCGTGAAACCGCAGCCTACCTGACGCGCTTTGCCAAAACGCGGGGTGTGGCCATTGTGATGGTGGGCCACGTGACCAAAGATGGCTCGCTGGCCGGCCCAAAAGTGCTTGAGCACTGTATCGACTGTTCGGTACTGCTGGATGGCGACGCCGATTCCCGTTTCCGTACTCTGCGCAGCCATAAAAACCGCTTTGGCGCGGTCAATGAGCTGGGGGTCTTTGCCATGACCGAACAGGGGCTGCGTGAAGTGAGCAACCCGTCGGCCATCTTCTTAAGTCGCGGCGATGAAGTGACCTCTGGCAGTTCGGTGATGGTGGTCTGGGAAGGGACCCGTCCGCTGCTGGTGGAGATTCAGGCGCTGGTGGATCACTCCATGATGGGCAACCCGCGCCGCGTGGCGGTGGGGCTTGAGCAAAACCGCCTGGCCATTCTGCTGGCGGTGCTGCACCGTCACGGTGGCTTGCAGATGGCGGATCAGGATGTCTTTGTCAACGTCGTGGGCGGCGTGAAGGTCACTGAGACCAGCGCTGACCTTGCATTGTTGCTGGCGATGGTCTCGAGCCTGCGTGACAGGCCGCTGCCGCAGGATCTGGTGGTCTTTGGTGAAGTGGGGCTGGCCGGGGAGATTCGCCCCGTACCGAGCGGCCAGGAGCGTATCTCCGAGGCCGCAAAACATGGCTTCCGTCGGGCCATTGTGCCGGCAGCCAACGTACCGAAAAAATTGCCTGAAGGGATGAAAGTCTTCCCGGTTAAAAAACTCTCTGATGCGTTAAGCGTTTTTGACGACTTATAATTATGCATTCGATGTTGCAGGAGGCACCGTAATTTATGTCGTCATTTGACTATATCAAGACCGCGATTCGCCAGAAGGGCTGTACGTTACAGCAGGTGGCGGAAGCCAGCGGCATGACCAAAGGCTACCTAAGCCAACTGCTTAACGCCAAAATCAAAAGCCCCAGTGCGCAAAAACTTGAAGCGCTGCACCGTTTTCTGGGGCTCGAATTCCCGCGCCTTCAGAAGAACATCGGGGTGGTGTTCGGCAAATTTTACCCCCTGCATACGGGCCATATCTATCTGATTCAGCGCGCCTGTAGCCAGGTGGATGAGCTGCACATCATCATGGGCTACGACGATAAACGCGACCGTGAGCTGTTTGAGGCGAGTGCGATGTCCCAGCAGCCGACGGTGTCGGATCGTCTGCGCTGGCTGCTGCAGACCTTTAAGTATCAAAAAAATATCCGTATCCACGCTTTCAACGAAGAGGGGATGGAGCCGTATCCCCACGGCTGGGACGTCTGGAGTAATGGCATCCGGGCGTTTATGGAAGAGAAGGGGATTCAGCCGAACTCGATCTACACCTCTGAAGAGTCTGACGCATCCCAGTATCTGCAGCATCTGGGAACCGAAACGGTGCTTATCGATCCTAAACGGACGTTCATGAACATCAGCGGCGCGCAGATCCGCGAAAACCCGTTCCGCTACTGGGAGTACATTCCCACCGAGGTTAAGCCATTCTTCGTGCGTACCGTGGCGATTCTGGGCGGTGAGTCGAGCGGTAAATCGACGCTGGTGAACAAGCTGGCAAACATCTTTAACACTACCAGCGCATGGGAGTACGGGCGGGATTACGTCTTCTCACATCTGGGCGGTGACGAGATGGCGCTGCAGTATTCTGATTACGATAAAATTGCGCTTGGGCATGCCCAGTACATTGATTTCGCGGTGAAATATGCCAATAAGGTCGCTTTCATCGATACCGATTTCGTTACTACTCAGGCGTTCTGTAAAAAGTACGAAGGGCGCGAGCACCCGTTCGTACAGGCGCTGATTGATGAGTATCGCTTCGACCTGGTGATCCTGCTGGAGAACAACACGCCGTGGGTTGCAGACGGTATGCGTAGCCTCGGCAGTTCTGTGGACAGGAAAGAGTTCCAGACCATGCTGGTGGAGATGCTTAACGAAAATAACGTTGAGTTTGTGCACGTTGAAGCGTCGGATTACGACACCCGTTTCCTGCGCTGCGTAGAGCTGGTGAAGGCGATGATGGGGGAGCAGGGGTAGATTGCCACCCCTCACCCTAACCCTCTCCCACAGGGAGAGGGGATCGTTCAGAGTCGTCTTTTCGCCTTTGCTTACAGGGTGAGTAGCCTATCACCTCCCTCTCCCTCTGGGAGAGGGTCGGGGTGAGGGCAGCAGACCGCTCAATACGCCACCACCACTTTCCCGCGCATATGCCCCTCCAACACTTTACGGTGCGCCTCAGTGATGCTCTCTACGCTCAGACCATGCAGCGTCTCGCTGAGGGAACTCTCCACCACACCTTCATCCACCAGCTTCGCCACTGCGTTTAAAATCTCGCCCTGACGAGCCATATCTGCGGTCTGGTACATGCTGCGGGTATACATAAACTCCCAGTGCAGGGCGGCGGATTTGGACTTCAGCTTGTCCTGATTCAACGGATGCGCGTTCTCAACGATGGTACAGATATGCCCCTGCGGCGCAATCAGCTCACTGACTGCATCCCAGTGGCCATCGGTATCATTAAGAATAAAGATGTAATCGACGAAGTTAATCCCCTGTTTCGCCAGCTCACCTTTTAGATCGCGGTAGTTCACCACCATATCCGCACCGCGATCCCGACACCACTGCGCGGAATCCTCACGCGATGCGGTGGCAATCACCTTCACCTTGCTGTTGTGCTTCGCAAACGGGATCGCCAGCGAGCCGACCCCGCCCGCGCCACCGATAATCAGCAGCGTTTTATCCGCGTCGGCATCCTGCACGTTGAGTCGTTCAAACAGTCCCTCCCAGGCGGTGAGTGCCGTCAGGGGCAGGGCGGCAGCAGCAGCCCAGTCGAGGCGGGTGGGTTTATGGCCAACAATGCGTGCATCAATCAGCTGGTGCGTAGTGTTGCTGCCTGGACGGGTAATATCGCCGGCATACCAGACCTCATCACCTTCTTTAAAACCCGTGACGGCGCTTCCTGCGGCTTTGACTATGCCGCTGGCATCCCAGCCGAGAATACGCGGTTCCTGTAGGCCGTTTTTAGCTATCCCGGCATGGACTTTGGTATCGACCGGGTTAATGGAGACGGCCTTCACTTCAACCAGGAGATCGTGCTCACCAGGCTGCGGCATCGGCGGGGTGATTTCAATAAAAGCGGCGGGGTTCGCTGGGTTAACGGCAATGGCTTTAACTGACATGGTGATCTCCTCATTGGAATGCGCTGTGTTGAGGCTAGTCTATTAAGCCATCAGTTGCGTGATAAGATGGACAATCAAGAACGAAGTGTTCGCATAAGGTGAACAATCATGTTTAAACAGCTGCAGGATATGGCGCTCTTTGCGCTGGTAGCGGAGTTGGGCAGCTTTACCTCGGCTGCGCTAAAGGCGGGTCTGCCGAAGTCGAGCGTCAGTCAGCGCATTAGCCAGCTTGAGCAGCAGGTAGGGATCCGCCTGCTCAACCGAACGACCCGCAAACTCAATCTGACGTTTGCCGGGGAGCATTACCTGATTCACTGTCGGGAGATGCTTGCCGCCAGTGAACGCGCCGAGTATGCCATTCAGCGGCTACGGGATAACCCCAGCGGGCGGCTGCGCATCACCTGCCCGGCGGGTCTCGGCGCGACGTTGCTGGCCCATTTGAATGCCGAATTTCAGCGCCGCTATCCGGACGTTTCGCTGGATGTGTCCATCTCTGATGACGTGGTGGATTTGGTTGAGTCGGGCTTTGACGTCGCGTTGCGCACCGGCAAGCCGCAGGACTCCTCCCTGATTGGCCGCATGATTGGCCACTGTCCTCGTTACATGCTGGCCTCGCCGGACTATCTGGCGAGTCGGGCTCCGCTCACCCATCCCAGCCTGCTTGTAGAGCACCGCTGTATTACTCATAAAGCCTGGTCAGAGTGGTTGCTGCAAAGAGAGAGCGAGGATTACCGCTATCTGCCGGATAATGCCCATCTGACCGATAACCTGGTCTACGCCCGGGAGTGTGCTATCGCCGGGGCCGGGATCACGCTGCTTCCCGCGTTCCTGCTGGAAGATAAGATTGAGACAGGGGCGCTGGTAAAGGTGCTGCCGGAGTGGAACGTCGAGGGAAACGACCTGTGGCTGGCCTATCCGAGCCGCAAACTGAACTCGCCTGCGCTAATGAGTTATATCGAGTTTGCAATGCAGTTTGATGAGGTGAAGCGGTTTTACGTGGGGGTGTGAAAAAGGGGCCTGATGCCCTTCCCACGGGGAGCGGGGACAAATATAAAAAACGGCAACCGAAGTTGCCGTTTTGCTTTTATTTCGCGATACGCTTGTACTTGATACGCTTTGGCTCCAGCGCATCAGCGCCCAGCGTGCGTTTCTTGTACTCTTCGTATTCGGTGAAGTTACCTTCGAAGAACTCCACTTTACCCTCGTCCTGGTAGTCCAGAATGTGGGTCGCGATACGGTCGAGGAACCAACGGTCGTGCGAGATAACCATCGCGCAGCCCGGGAACTCCAGCAGGGCGTTTTCCAGCGCGCGCAGGGTTTCGATATCCAGGTCGTTGGTCGGTTCATCGAGCAGCAGCACGTTTCCGCCTACCTGCAGCAGTTTCGCCAGGTGCAGACGACCACGCTCACCACCGGAGAGCTCGCCCACGCGTTTACCCTGGTCGGTGCCTTTGAAGTTAAAGCGGCCAACGTAGGCGCGGCTTGGCATCTCGGTGTTGCCGATACGCATGATATCCAGACCGCCGGAGACTTCTTCCCACACGGTTTTACTGTTATCCATCGCGTCACGGAACTGGTCAACGGAGGCCAGCTTCACGGTCTCACCCAGGGTGATAGAGCCGCTGTCAGGCTGTTCCTGACCGGACATCATGCGGAACAGGGTGGATTTACCCGCGCCGTTCGGACCGATGATGCCGACGATCGCCCCTTTCGGCACGGAGAAGCTCAGATCGTCAATCAGCAGGCGGTCGCCGTAGGATTTACGCAGGTTGCTGACTTCCACCACTTTATCCCCCAGACGTGCTCCAGGCGGAATAAACAGTTCGTTGGTTTCGTTACGTTTCTGGTATTCGGTGTTGTTCAGCTCTTCGAAGCGTGCCAGACGGGCTTTACCCTTAGACTGACGGCCTTTCGCACCCTGACGCACCCACTCCAGCTCTTTCTCGATAGACTTGCGACGCGCCGCTTCAGCAGAGGCTTCCTGCGCCAGACGCTGGTCTTTCTGCTCCAGCCAGGAGGAGTAGTTACCTTCCCATGGAATACCTTCGCCACGGTCCAGCTCCAGGATCCAGCCCGCCACGTTGTCGAGGAAGTAACGGTCGTGGGTAATGGCCACGACGGTACCTTCAAAGTCGTGCAGGAAGCGTTCCAGCCAGGCCACGGATTCTGCATCCAGGTGGTTAGTTGGTTCGTCGAGCAGCAGCATGTCTGGTTTTTCCAGCAGCAGGCGGCACAGCGCCACGCGGCGGCGTTCACCACCGGAAAGCTTCTCGACCTTCGCATCCCAGTCTGGCAGACGCAGGGCATCCGCCGCACGCTCCAGCTGCACGTTCAGGTTATGGCCGTCGTGCGCCTGAATGATCTCTTCGTACTTGCCCTGCTGAGCAGCCAGCTTGTCGAAGTCCGCATCGGGCTCGGCGTATTTTGCGTACACCTCGTCCAGCCCTTTGAGAGCGTTAACCACTTCGGCAACCGCCTCTTCCACGGATTCACGTACGGTGTGTTCCGGATTCAGCTGCGGCTCCTGCGGCAGGTAGCCGATCTTGATGCCAGGCTGCGGACGGGCTTCGCCTTCGATGTCTGTATCGATGCCGGCCATGATGCGCAGCAGGGTGGACTTACCGGCACCGTTGAGACCCAGAACCCCGATTTTCGCGCCCGGGAAGAAGCTCAGCGAGATATTTTTGAGAATATGACGTTTCGGCGGTACGACTTTGCCGACACGATGCATGGTATAAACGAATTGAGCCACGTTGGACTTCGCCTCTTTTATCGTGATGAGAATAGCTGCGAAGTGTAGCCTTTTTCCCGCCCTAATCCCAGCCACCGACGCCTGGAGTGTTAAAACGCGCAGAAAAGGTAAAAAAGTGTCCGCAACGTGGCGCGCTGCCGGATGCCTGGTTAGCATAAGTGGGTGACGCTTTTACGCGGCAAGATGCTGCATTTAATGATGAATCAAGAGGAAGAGCTTGTGGAAAAAGCCAAACAGGTGGTCTGGCGTCTGCTGGCTGCCAGCGTATGCGTGATGACGATAAACCACGTGGCTCGCGCCGATTCACTGGATGAACAACGTAACCGCTATGCGCAGATCAAGCAGGCCTGGGACAGCCGCCAGATGGACACCGTCCAGGCGCTGATGCCCAGCCTCAAAGACTATCCGCTGTATCCCTACCTGGAATATCGTCAGCTGACTGACGATTTGATGAACCAGCCGACCGTCGCCGTCGCCAATTTCATCCAGGCCAACCCAACGTTGCCGCCTGCGCGTACTCTGCAGTCACGTTTTGTGAATGAACTGGCGCGCCGGGAAGACTGGCGCGGGTTGTTGGCCTTCAGCCCGGAAAAACCGGGCACCACAGAAGCACAGTGCAACTACTACTACGCCAAATGGGTTACCGGTCAGCAGGACGAGGCCTGGGCGGGGGCGAAAGCGCTGTGGCTGTCCGGAAAAAGCCAGCCAAACGCCTGTGATTCCCTCTTCGGCGCCTGGCGTGCCTCCGGCAAACAAGATCCGCTGGCCTGGCTCGAACGCATTCGCCTGGCAATGAAAGCTGGCAACACCCGTCTGGTGACCACCCTTGCCGGGCAGATGCCGTCGGAGTATCAAACTATCTCCTCTGCGGTTATCCAGTTAGCGAACAATCCAGACACGGTGATGGATTTTGCCCGCACGACCGGCGCGACCGATTTCACGCGTCAGATGGCGGAGGTGGCCTTTACCAGCGTGGCGCGGGAGGATGCGGAAAACGCCCGCCTGATGATCCCGTCGCTGGCAGAGGCACAGCAGCTCAACGAGGAGCAGACGCAAGCGCTACGGGACATCGTTGCCTGGCGTTTGATGGGCAATGATGTTACCGATGAACAGGCACGCTGGCGTGATGATGCCATCATGCGTTCGAACTCTACCTCGCTGGTGGAGCGCCGTGTCCGTATGGCGCTGGGAAGCGGCGATCGCCGGGGATTGAATACCTGGCTGGCGCGTCTGCCAATGGATGCGAAAGAGAAAGACGAGTGGCGTTATTGGCAGGCCGATCTGCTGATGGAGCGTGGCCGGGAGGAAGAGGCGAAGACGATCCTGCATTCCCTGATGCAGCAGCGCGGTTTCTATCCGATGATCTCCGCTCAGCGTCTTGGTGAAGAGTACACCTACAAGATCGATAAAGCGCCGACAACGATCGACCCGGCGCTGGTGCAGGGGCCAGAGATGGCGCGCGTACGCGAGTTAATGTACTGGAACCTGGATAATACCGCGCGCAGTGAGTGGGCCAATCTGGTGACCAGTCGTACCCAGGATGAAAAAGCGCAGCTGGCCCGCTATGCCTTTAACAATCACTGGTGGGATCTTAGCGTGCAGGCCACGATCGCCGGCAAGCTGTGGGATCATCTCGAGGAGCGTTTCCCGCTGGCCTATAACGATCTCTTTGCGCAGTACGTCACTGGCAAAGCGATCCCACAGAGCTACGCGATGGCGATCGCCCGCCAGGAGAGCGCCTGGAATCCAAAAGTACGTTCGCCGGTAGGTGCCAGTGGCCTGATGCAGGTGATGCCCGCCACGGCGACGCATACGGTGAAGATGTTTAATATCCCGGGTTACAGTAGCTCTGCGCAGCTGCTGGAGCCGGAGATGAATATCAATATCGGCACCAGCTATCTGCAGCATGTTTATGAGCAGTTTGGTAACAACCGTATCTTCGCCTCAGCGGCCTATAATGCCGGTCCTGGACGCGTACGCACCTGGCTGAATAACAGCGCCGGGCGTATTGACGCGGTCGCCTTCGTTGAAAGCATTCCGTTCTCTGAAACCCGCGGCTATGTGAAAAACGTGCTGGCTTATGATGCCTACTATCGTCACTTCATGGGGCAGAAAGATACCCTGTTGAGTGAGAGTGAGTGGCAGCGACGTTACTGATCGCGGTGGGTTATGTTATGCTTGTACTCGTTTAAGAGTACAACAGGCGGCATAACATGACCCAGCATTCCCCGTATTCCTCGGCAATGGCCGAACAACGCAACCAGGAGTGGCTTCGTTTTGTGGAGCTGCTTCGTCAATCTTATGAGCAAGACTTGCACTTACCGCTGCTGCAGTTAATGCTCACCCCCGATGAGCGCGAAGCGCTGGGCACGCGGGTGCGTATTATCGAAGAGCTTCTGCGCGGTAAGATGAGCCAGCGCGAGCTGAAAAGCGAACTTGGCGCCGGTATTGCCACCATCACCCGAGGCTCAAACAGCCTGAAATCGGCTCCCGTAGAGCTTCGTCACTGGCTCGACTCTGTTCTACTGGGCGATCAGCGATAGATAGCGTTGTGGAACGGACTCAACGCCAGGATCACCGCCTGGTGATAGACGCTCGCGCGCGTGAGTGCCCCGGCAGTAAAGACACCGATCGCCCCCTCTTTACGACCAATCTCATCGATGCCGGTGTAGTGCGACATCACCGGCCCGAGCGCTTCACCTTCTTGCACTTTTCTTAAAATCTTCTCGGGTAACGGCAGGGTTGCGGAGCGGGCTTCGCCGCGCTGATCCCGGCTTTCAATCACCACCCAACTGAATGTCGCCCCTTCGTCGATACCGGCTTCAATGGCGACCCAAAAATCGGCGTCCGGTATCGCGGCTTTGGCATTGGCAATGCGATTACGTGCGCCAGCCCGTGTTTCTTCACTGCCGAAAGGCTGTTCCGGGACGCCGCTCTCGACGCTGACGGCGTCAATGTGGCACGATCTTTCGCCGTAGATCTCTTCAAAAGCCTTTAGAATTGCCTGAATTTTGGCAGGATTAGTGGTAGCAGAGACAACATGGTGCATAATTGAACTCGATTCAAAAAAAACTCATCGCAGTATAACGGAAAATAACATGTTACAGGTTTACCTTGTTCGCCACGGTGAAACGCAGTGGAACGCCGAGCGACGTATTCAAGGCCAGTCAGACAGTCCTCTCACCTCCAAAGGGGTGGAACAAGCGTGGCAAGTAGCGGAGCGTGCAAGAACGTTGGGGATCACCCACGTCATTGCCAGCGACCTGGGCCGCACTCAACAAACGGCGCGCATTATCGCAGATGCCTGCGGATGCGAGATCACCCTGGACTCTCGCCTGCGCGAACTGGACATGGGTGTGCTGGAGCAGCGTCACGTCGATTCCCTGACAGAAGAAGAGGAGAACTGGCGTAGAACGCTGGTTAACGGTACGGAAGATGGACGTATTCCTGAAGGTGAGTCCATGCTTGAGCTGAGCCAGCGTATGCACGCGGCGCTGGGAGAGTGCCTGAAGCTGCCGGAGGGGAGTCGTCCGTTGCTGGTAAGCCATGGTATGGCGCTGGGCTGCCTGGTGAGTACTATTTTAGGACTGCCGGCGTACGCTGAGCGCCGCCTGCGTCTGCGCAACTGCTCGCTTTCCCGTATCGACTATCAGGAAAGCCCGTGGCTGGCGTCGGGATGGGTGGTGGAGATGGCAGGGGACATTTCGCATCTGGATGCCCCTGCACTGGACGAACTGCAGCGTTAACGACGAATCGGAATCAGGTATTCGCAGCGCAGGTCGATTGGGCGTTCGTCCGGCTTCACATCGGTGGCCGGGTAGTAACGCTCAATGTCCTGCCCTTTACGGCGGTTCAGATTGAGCATAGGCATGCAGGTGCCGTAAACCGTCAGAATGAAATCCTGCACCCCGGTTCCCAGCCCTTCATAGGTGAACATCACATACTCACCGCCTTCCACTACCACCGGTTTGGCATCATGGACATGGCCGTTGGCCATCTCTGGCGTCAGCGCGGTAGTGTAGAACACCTCTTGTTCGTCATCTTTTTCCTGGCTCGGACGCGTTTCGTTCAGGCCATACAGCAGCGGCGGGATGGCCGGGGCATGGCTCAGGAAGTCACGCCAGAACTGTACGCGCATCTGATGACGAAACTCTGAAATCTGCTCCAGTGAGCAGGAGTAGCTCTGCGTGGTGCCGATAAGGTGCGTTTCAGGCAGGGTAATGAATTCATGCTTAGGCATAGTGAATTCACCCATGCGCAGCGGCGGTCGCATCCCAAAGGAGTTCCAGTCCGGCGAGCGGCGATAGAGCGCCGGCGTGAGCGAGAACTGCTTTTTAAAGGCTCGGGTAAAGGTTTGCTGCGAGTCGAAACGGTATTGCAGCGCGATGTCCAGAATCGGACGCGCGGTAAGGCGAAGCGCGACGGCTGATTTAGAGAGCCGACGAGCGCGGATATAGGCACCGATAGCGTGGCCGGTGACATCTTTGAACATCCGTTGTAAATGCCACTTGGAATAACCCGCTTTTGCCGCCACATTATCAAGTGACAAAGGTTGGTCCAGGTGGCCTTCCAGCCAGGTAAGCAGATCGCGAATAATTCCAGACTGATCCATATACTATCCTCATCCTTAAAACAGCAAGAGCCCTGCTAACAGGTTAGCGGATAATAGCATTTTTTGATGTTTAAGCATTCGGTGTTTTTTTTGCGCATTGATGCGTTTTGACCAGTGGATATGAGAACTATTTTCTAATCCTGTGATCTTGCTACCTTTTTCTACTCACGTGTTGAATAATTACGCAACGCAATTTTCTGATATGGTAACAATATGAAATACAAGAGTTTGATCGCTTTCACGCTCCTTTTTGCTGGCGCTCATTCCGCGCTGGCCGAGCAAATTGGTTCCGTTGACACCGTTTTTAAAGTCTTTGGCCCTGACCACAAAATCGTGGTTGAAGCTTTCGACGATCCTGATGTGAAGAATGTGACTTGCTACATCAGTCGGGCAAAGACGGGCGGCATCAAGGGCGGCCTGGGGCTGGCTGAAGATACCTCCGATGCGGCTATTTCTTGCCAGCAGGTGGGCCCTATTGAGCTCAGCGACAAGATCAAAAAGGGTAAGACAGAAGGGGATGTGGTCTTCCAGAAACGCACGTCATTGGTCTTCAAAAAACTGCAGGTCGTGCGTTTTTACGATGCAAAGCGCAACACCCTGGCCTACCTGGCCTACTCCGATAAAGTGGTAGAAGGATCGCCGAAAAACGCGCTCAGCGCGGTGCCAATTATGCCGTGGCATTAATATAAGGACGCAGCATGCAGCAACCGTTGATATGGCTGGTTGAGGATGAAGCCAGCATTGCCGACACCCTCATTTATATGCTTTCGCAGGAGGGGTTTAGGGTCAAAGCGTTTGCCAGGGGTCTGCCTGCGCTGGAGGAAGCCCGGCATCAACTTCCGGCGCTGGCAATCCTTGACGTTGGTTTGCCTGATATCAGCGGTTTTGAGCTGTGCCGCCAGCTGCTGGCGCAGCATCCTCTGCTGCCGGTGTTATTTCTCACTGCCCGCAGTGATGAGGTGGATAAGCTGCTGGGTCTGGAGATGGGGGCCGATGACTATGTGGCGAAGCCCTTCTCACCACGTGAAGTGTGCGCCCGGGTCCGGACTATTCTGCGGCGCTTGCAGAAATTCTCCACACCTGCAGAGATCGTACACATCGGACAGTTTGCGCTTAATGAGCCCGCGGCGCACATCAGCTGGTGCGGCAAACCGCTGCAGCTGACCCGCTATGAATTTTTACTCTTGAAGACGCTGCTGCGTGCCCCAGGACGCGTCTACTCACGGCAGCAGCTGATGGACATGGTCTGGGGAGATGAGGGCGACAGTTTTGACCGCACCGTAGATACTCACATCAAAACCTTGCGCGCCAAGCTGCGGGCTATCAATGGCGATTTGTCACCCATTTGCACCCATCGTGGGCTCGGCTACAGTCTGGGTCTGAATTAATGCGCATCGGAATGCGGTTGTTACTGGGTTATTTTTTGATTGTGGCGATCGCCGCCTGGTTTGTGCTCTCCATCTTCGTACAAGAGGTCAAACCTGGGGTTCGCCGCGCCACCGAAGGGACGCTCATCGATACCGCTACGTTACTGGCCGAAGTCGGGCGCGACGACCTGCTGTCGGGCGACCCGCTAAACGGCAAGCTGGCCCAGGCATTTTCCCGGCTCGCTGCGCGCCCGTTTCGCGCCGATATTGGCGGGATTCATAAAGTCCGTAACGAGTATCACGTCTACATGACCGATGCCCAGGGGCGAGTGGTGTTTGACTCCGCTGGCAAAGCCGTGGGGCAGGATTATTCGCGTTGGAATGATGTCTGGCTGACGCTTCGCGGTGAATACGGCGCCCGGAGCACGCAGAGCAACCCCGCAGATCCCGAAAGCACAGTAATGTATGTGGCCGCTCCGGTAACGGAGAACGACAAAATTATTGGCGTACTGAGCGTTGGCAAACCCAATAGCGCAATGGCACCGGTGATCAAGCGCAGTGAGCGCCGTATTCTGTGGGCCGGTGGCGCTTTGCTGGGTATTGCCCTGATTATTGGCCTGGCGGTGGCCTGGTGGATTAACCGTTCGATAAGCGCGCTGTCACGCTATGCCGATTCCGTCAGCGGCGACAACCCGCTACCGCTGCCCGATCCCGGAAGTAGCGAGCTTCGCAAACTGGCGCAGGCGCTGGAGAATATGCGTATGCGTCTGGAAGGTAAAAATTACATAGAGCAGTATGTTCACGCCCTGACCCATGAGCTGAAGAGCCCCCTAGCCGCCATTCGCGGCGCGGCAGAAATCTTACGGGAATTGCCCCCGCCGGATGTCACTGCGCGCTTTACGGATAACATCCTGGTGCAAAATGCGCGGATGCAGACGCTGGTCGAAAAGCTGCTGGCGCAGGCGCGGCTGGAAAACCGTATCGAAATCAGCGCTACGGCTGTTTCGGTGGATGCACTGTTCCGCCGCCTCCTTGATGCCCGTGCTGCACAGATTCAGGCGAAAAAGCTTAACGTCATCTGCCCGACATCATCGCTGATGGTTCAGGGTGATGAGGAGTTGCTGGAGCAGGCGCTGGGGAATTTGCTGGATAACGCGATGGATTTCTCGTCGCCAGAAGGAACCCTTGCGTTTGCGGCCCGCGAAGCGCATCAGCGGGTTATGCTGTGCGTGACGGACAGCGGCAGTGGGATCCCTGACTACGCCCTGCAGCGCGTATTCGAGCGCTTTTACTCCTTACCGCGGGAAAACGGCCTTAAGAGCAGTGGGCTGGGGCTGGCCTTTGTGCAGGAAGTGGCGCGCCTTCATCAGGGAGAGATCCATCTTCACAACCGCAAAGAGGGTGGGTTAGAGGCCGTACTGGAACTTCACCGTCCCTTCACATAACTTCAAATTACCCGCACAGAGCTGCCGTACGCTTTCTCCATCACAAAGGAGAAGGTTATGAAAAAATCCCCCCTGTTCTGGAAAGTTACTACCCTTATCGGCTGCATTATGCTGCTGCTCGTTCCCTTGCTGATGGTCAGTAACCTGACCGATGAGCGCGCCAGCTATCGCGAGGAGGTGGAGAGTGCGCTGCGCCAGAGTACCAGTGGTTCACAGCAGCTGGTGGGCCCGTTAATCGCTATACCGGTTACCGAGGTCTTTTACAAATTCGAGGAGGATAAAAAAGTTGAGCATAAGCGCAGCTCCCTCCATTTTTTGCTGCCGGAATCCCTGGTGGTTGACGGAAATCAGCAGGTTGAGTCCCGGAATATCGGCATTTATGACGGTCAGATTTGGCATACCGATCTTAAGCTTCAGGCGCGGTATAACACCGAAAAACTGGCGCAACTGACAGGCGAAACGCTGACATTGGGGCAGCCGTTTATTGTGGTCGGCGTAGGGGATGCCCGAGGTATTAGCGCGGTGAAAGTATCGCCCGTCAACGGCGAAACGCTCACCGTTGAACCCGGCTCGGGTGTGGCCGGGCAGCTGCCGGGCATTCATATTCCCTTGAGCGGTAAAATTCTGGAAGAGAAAACGATCGCCCTGGAGATGTCACTCAGTCTGAACGGTACAGGAAGCTTCTCGGTGGTGCCCGTAGGGCGCAATAGCCAGCTTAACCTGACGAGTAACTGGCCGCATCCCGGCTTTATGGGTGACTATCTGCCCGTAAAGCGTGACATCACTGCCTCAGGGTTCCAGGCACACTGGGAAAGTAGCTGGTTTGCGAATAACCTTGAAAGCCTGTTCAGCGAGAAAGCCCTCCCCGAATGGCACAACGTCCCTGCGTTTAGCGTCACGGTGGCGACGCCGGCGGATCAATATCAGCTGACGGACCGTGCCATCAAATATGCGATTTTGCTTATTACCCTGACGTTTATGGCCTTTTTCGTCTACGAAACCCTGACCAGGCTGCGTCTGCATCCGATGCAGTATCTGCTGGTTGGCCTGTCGCTAGTGCTCTTTTACCTGGTTTTGCTGGCCTGCTCAGAGCATGTAGGATTCACGCCGGCATGGGTCATTGCCAGCCTGCTGGGAGCAATGATGAACGGCATTTACTTACAGGCGGTGCTCAAAAGCTGGAAGCGCGGCGTCGTTTTCGTCATCGCGTTATTGATGCTGGATACGGTGATGTGGTTCCTGCTGCGTTCTGAAGATAGCGCGCTGCTACTGGGTTCAGGCGTACTGGTGCTGGCGCTGTTTGCAGTGATGTACCTGACGCGTCATCTGGACTGGTATGCGTTTTCAACCGTAAAACCGCGTGAGCCAGATGAGGATTCAATGCGGCTATGGAAATAAAAAAAAAACGGCGCGAGATGCGCCGTTTTTACGTCTTTTGCTGGATTATTCCTGCAAATCACCGCAGAAACGGTAACCTTCACCGTGGATAGTGGCGATGATTTCCGGGGTATCCGGCGTGGATTCGAAATGTTTACGAATGCGACGAATAGTGACATCGACGGTACGGTCGTGCGGCTTCAGCTCACGGCCGGTCATTTTCTTCAGCAGTTCTGCACGAGACTGAATTTTGCCCGGATTTTCGCAGAAGTGCAGCATAGCGCGGAACTCACTGCGTGGCAGTTTATACTGATCGCCATTCGGGCTAACCAGGGAGCGGCTATTGATATCTAATTCCCAACCGTTGAACTTGTAGCTGTCTACGCTGCGGCGCTCTTCGCTGATTGTGCCCAGGTTCATGGTACGGGACAGCAGGTTGCGCGCACGAATGGTCAGCTCGCGAGGGTTGAAAGGTTTGGTGATGTAGTCATCCGCACCGATCTCCAGGCCGAGGATTTTATCCACTTCATTGTCGCGGCCTGTCAGGAACATCAGCGCCACGTTCGCCTGCTCACGCAATTCGCGCGCCAGCAGAAGGCCGTTTTTCCCGGGCAGATTGATGTCCATAATAACCAGGTTGATATCATTTTCAGAAAGGATCTGATGCATCTCTGCGCCATCGGTCGCTTCAAAGACATCGTAGCCTTCTGCTTCGAAAATGCTCTTTAACGTGTTGCGTGTTACCAACTCGTCTTCAACGATAAGAATGTGCGGGGTCTGCATGTTTGCTACCTAAATTGCCAACTAAATCGAAACAGGAAGTACAAAAGTCCCTGACCTGCCTGATACATGTCGCAAATTAACATGACCGGCGTAACGTGACTAAAGTACGTAATTGCGTTCTTGATGCACTTTCCATCAACGTCAACAACATCATTAGCTTGGTCGTGGGTGCTTTCCCTCTGGACCCGACAGTGTCAAAAACGGCTGTCATCCTAACCATTTTAACAGCAACATAACAGGCTAAGTGACACCGGACACCCAATAAAACTACGCTTCGTTGACATATATCAAGTTCAATTGTAGCACGTTAACAGTTTGATGAAATCCTCGTAGCGGATTGCTAGCCTTTGTCACAAATTTTCAATAAACCAACTAGTTGCGCTGATTGATTGATAAACGAGGCGAATCCAATGTCCTGCAACATCTTGTAATGATATTATCATTAATAAACATGAGGATAACCAGCTTTTTTTAACATTATCGCTGAAGTTTCGTTCATAAATAGTTTAGCGATTTTAATTTGTTATGAAACGCTATTTCGGTGATTCGTGTTGCAATTTTGTAAATTCGTGCTGCGTAATATGTTGATGGACATCACAATTTTACGCGCTAACTGCCTAAAAAGAGAGCATTAATGCATTTGTCTATCGTGCTGGTAGCCCCGGCAAGAGCGGAAAATATCGGCGCTGCCGCACGCGCTATGAAGACCATGGGGTTTACCGATCTGCGCATCGTAGCCAGCGAAGCGCACCTGGCAGAGGGTGCCCGTCGCGTTGCCCATGGTTCGGGGGAAATACTCGATAATATAACTACTTACGAAACGCTTGAAGCCGCGCTGCACGATGTTTCCTTTACCGTCGCGACCACCGCACGCAGTCGTTCAAAATTCCATTACTATGCGACGCCCGCCGAACTGGTGCCGCTGATGCAGGAAAAAAGCCAATGGATAAATCGGGCGGCGCTGGTCTTTGGAAGGGAGGATTCGGGTCTCACTAATGAAGAACTGGCGCTCGCCGATGTGCTGACAGGGGTGCCTATGGTGGCCGATTATCCTTCACTCAATTTGGGTCAGGCGGTGATGGTTTACTGTTATCAATTAGCTTCCCTAATGCAAATTCCCGCAGCGCCTGTCGACCAGGCAGATGAAAATCAGCTTCAGGCATTGCGTGCCAGGGTAGAACGTCTTTTATCGACGCTGAATGTGGCAGATGATCAAAAAATGGCTGACTGGATAGCCCAGCGCATTGGCTTACTTGAGCAACGAGACACGGCAATGTTGCACCGATTGCTGCACGATATTGAAAAAAAACTGGCAGAGTAAAATTCTGTTATCACTTTTTGTTATGGATAAAGCTCCGGGTTTGGTGAGCTATTTCGGTCCGATCCGGAATGAAATAAACCCCTCAGCAGCGAGACGTAAAAGCTCCCTGTCAGGGGCTTAAAATAGAAATTCGTTGACTTAGCCGCCCGGATACTTTAACCAATATAGGGATACAGCACAGACAGATAATAATTACAGAGTACACAACATCCATGAAACGCATCAGCATCACCACCATTACTACAACCACCATCATTACCACAGGTAACGATGCGGGCTGACGCGTACAGGAAAAACAGAAAAAAGCCCGCACCTGAACAGTGCGGGCTTTTTTTTCGGCCAAAGATCATGAGGTAATACCATGCGAGTGTTGAAGTTCGGCGGTACATCAGTGGCAAATGCAGAACGTTTTCTGCGGGTTGCCGACATCCTGGAAAGCAATGCCAGGCAGGGGCAGGTAGCAACGGTGCTCTCTGCCCCGGCCAAAATTACTAACCATCTGGTGGCGATGATTGAAAAAACCATCGGTGGCCAGGACGCGCTGGTGAATATCAGCGACGCCGAACGCATTTTCGCCGAGCTGTTGCAGGGCCTGGCCGATGCCCAGCCCGGTTTTCCCCTCGCGCAACTGAAAGCGTTTGTTGAGCAAGAGTTCGCGCAGATCAAACACGTACTGCATGGTATCAGCCTGTTAGGGCAATGCCCGGATAGCATCAATGCGGCGCTCATCTGCCGTGGTGAAAAACTCTCTATCGCCATCATGGCAGGCGTACTGGAAGCACGTGGCCATAACGTCACCGTGATCGATCCGGTGGAAAAGCTTCTCGCCGTAGGTCACTACCTCGAATCTACCGTTGATATTGCCGAATCAACCCGTCGTATCGCTGCAGGGAAAATTCCTGCCGACCACATGATCCTGATGGCGGGCTTCACCGCCGGAAATGAGAAAGGCGAGCTCGTCGTGCTGGGGCGTAATGGTTCTGATTACTCTGCCGCGGTACTGGCGGCCTGCCTGCGCGCCGACTGTTGTGAGATCTGGACTGACGTCGATGGGGTCTATACTTGCGATCCGCGCCAGGTGCCGGATGCGCGCCTGCTGAAGTCAATGTCTTACCAGGAGGCGATGGAGCTCTCCTACTTCGGCGCCAAAGTGCTCCACCCGCGTACCATCTCTCCGATTGCCCAATTCCAGATCCCCTGCCTGATTAAAAATACGGGTAATCCGCAGGCACCTGGCACGCTGATTGGGGCGAGCAGCGATGAAGATGGCCTGCCGGTGAAAGGCATTTCTAACCTGAACAACATGGCGATGTTCAGCGTCTCTGGCCCCGGAATGAAAGGCATGGTCGGGATGGCGGCCCGCGTGTTTGCCGCCATGTCGCGCAATGGCATCTCGGTGGTACTGATCACCCAATCCTCTTCTGAGTACAGCATCAGTTTTTGCGTCCCTCAGAGCGACTGTCTGCGTGCACGCCGGGCGCTGGAAGAGGAGTTCTATCTGGAGCTGAAAGAGGAGTTGCTTGAGCCGCTCTCCATTCAGGAGCGTCTGGCCGTTATCTCGGTTGTAGGCGATGGCATGCGTACCCTGCGCGGCATCTCCGCGAAGTTCTTTGCCGCACTGGCTCGCGCCAATATCAACATCGTGGCCATTGCGCAGGGCTCTTCTGAGCGTTCAATCTCCGTGGTGGTGGATAATGACGATGCGACGACCGGTGTGCGCGTTACCCACCAGATGCTGTTCAACACCGATCAGGTGATCGAAGTGTTCCTGATCGGTGTAGGCGGCGTCGGCAGCGCGCTGTTGGAGCAGGTCAAGCGCCAGCAGACGTGGCTGAAGAACAAACATATCGATCTGCGCATCTGTGGCGTGGCGAATTCAAAAGCGCTGCTGACCAACGTGCATGGCCTGAATCTGGAAAACTGGCAGGCTGAACTGGCCGAAGCCAAAGAGCCCTTTAACCTTGGGCGCCTGATCCGCCTAGTGAAAGAGTACCATCTGCTCAACCCGGTCATTGTCGACTGTACGTCGAACCAGGTCGTCGCCGATCAGTACGCCGACTTCCTGCGGGAAGGCTTCCACGTGGTCACCCCGAACAAAAAAGCCAACACTTCGTCGATGGCCTATTACCATCAACTGCGCCACGCAGCGGCAAAATCGCGACGCAAATTCCTTTACGATACCAACGTCGGGGCAGGGCTGCCGGTTATCGAAAACCTGCAAAACTTGCTGAATGCCGGCGATGAACTGCAACGTTTCTCCGGGATCCTCTCAGGCTCGCTCTCGTTCATTTTCGGTAAACTCGACGAGGGCATGAGCCTCTCTGAAGCTACCCGATTAGCCCGTGAGATGGGCTACACCGAGCCGGATCCACGTGATGATCTTTCTGGTATGGATGTGGCGCGTAAGCTGCTGATCCTCGCCCGTGAAACCGGGCGCGAACTGGAGTTGAGCGACATAGTGATCGAACCTGTGCTACCCGCATCCTTCGATGACAAGGGCGACGTGGCTGACTTTATGAGCCGGTTGTCGCAGCTGGACGATCTCTTTGCTGCTCGCGTAGCGAAAGCCCGTGATGAAGGTTGCGTATTGCGCTATGTTGGCAATATCGAAGAGGACGGCGTCTGTCGCGTGAAAATTGCAGAAGTGGACGGTAACGATCCGCTGTTCAAAGTTAAAAACGGCGAGAATGCGCTGGCATTTTACAGTCACTATTATCAGCCATTGCCGTTAGTGCTTCGCGGTTATGGCGCAGGGAATGATGTGACAGCGGCGGGGGTATTTGCCGATCTGTTGCGTACCCTGTCATGGAAGTTAGGAGTTTAAGATGGTTAAAGTTTATGCCCCGGCTTCCAGCGCCAATATGAGCGTCGGGTTTGATGTTCTGGGGGCGGCTGTTACGCCAACCGAGGGCTCTCTGTTGGGCGATATCGTCACTGTCGAAGCGGCTCAGACGTTTAGCCTGCAAAATGTAGGGCGTTTTGCCAGCAAGCTGCCAACGGAACCGCGTGAAAACATTGTTTACCAGTGCTGGGAACGTTTTTGTCAGGAGATAGGGAAAACCGTTCCGGTGGCTATGACCCTTGAAAAGGGGATGCCGATTGGCTCAGGTCTGGGCTCCAGCGCCTGCTCCGTCGTTGCGGCCCTGGTCGCGATGAACGAACACTGCGGCAAACCGCTGAACAATACCCGTCTGCTGGCGCTGATGGGCGAGCTGGAAGGACGCATCTCTGGCAGCATTCATTACGACAATGTGGCCCCTTGCTTCCTGGGCGGCATGCAGTTGATGATTGAAGAGAATGGCATCATCAGTCAGCAGGTCCCCGGCTTTGATGAGTGGCTATGGGTGCTGGCCTATCCGGGCATTAAAGTTTCGACCGCCGAAGCGCGTGCCATTCTGCCGGCGCAGTATCGTCGCCAGGACTGTATCGCGCATGGTCGTCACCTGGCAGGCTTCATTCATGCCTGTTATACCCGTCAGCCTCAACTGGCGGCGAAATTGATGAAAGACGTAATAGCCGAGCCGTACCGCACCAGGCTGCTACCAGGGTTTAACGAGGCGCGTAGCGCCGCCCTGGAGATCGGCGCGGTCGCGTGCGGTATTTCCGGCTCCGGTCCGACGCTGTTCGCACTGTGCGATAAGCCGGATACCGCGCAGCGCGTCGCGGAGTGGCTGGGTAAAAATTACCTGCAAAATCAGGAAGGCTTTGTTCATATTTGCCGTCTGGACACGGCGGGCGCACGAGTACTGGGATAATCGATGAAACTCTACAATCTTAAAGATCACAATGAGCAGGTCAGCTTCGCGCAGGCGGTGACTCAGGGGCTGGGTAAAAACCAGGGGCTCTTCTTTCCGCACGATCTGCCGGAATTTAGCCTGACCGATATTGATGCGATGCTGGAGATGGATTTTGTCAGCCGCAGCACCAAAATTCTCTCCGCGTTTATTGGCGACGAAATTCCGCAGGAGCTGCTGGAAGAGCGCGTTCGCGCGGCGTTTGCCTTCCCGGCGCCGGTGAGCCAAGTGGAGCCGGACGTAGGGTGCCTGGAGCTGTTCCACGGCCCGACCCTGGCATTCAAAGATTTCGGCGGCCGTTTTATGGCCCAGATGCTGACGCACATCAGCGGCGACAAGCCGGTAACCATTCTGACCGCGACCTCCGGTGATACCGGTGCGGCCGTGGCGCATGCGTTTTATGGTCTGAAAAACGTCCGCGTAGTCATTCTCTATCCGCAGGGCAAAATCAGCCCACTGCAGGAAAAACTGTTCTGCACCCTCGGCGGCAATATTGAAACCGTCGCTATCGACGGGGATTTCGATGCCTGCCAGGCGCTGGTAAAACAGGCCTTCGATGACGAAGAGCTGAAAACGGCGCTGGGCCTGAACTCGGCAAACTCCATCAACATCAGCCGTCTGCTGGCGCAAATCTGTTACTACTTCGAAGCCGTGGCGCAGCTGCCGCAGGAAGCGCGTAATCAGCTGGTGGTCTCTGTTCCGAGCGGTAACTTCGGCGACCTGACGGCAGGCCTGCTGGCAAAATCGCTCGGGCTGCCGGTGAAGCGCTTTATCGCCGCCACCAACGCGAACGATACGGTGCCGCGCTTCCTGAAAGAGGGCAAATGGACGCCAAACGCGACGCAGGCGACGCTCTCGAATGCGATGGACGTTTCCCAGCCTAACAACTGGCCACGCGTGGAAGAGCTGTTCCGTCGCAAGATCTGGCGTCTGGGCGACCTGGGCTACGCCTCTGTCACCGATGAAACCACTAAAGAGACCATGCGCGAACTGAAGCAACTGGGATACACCTCCGAGCCGCACGCGGCGGTGGCGTATCGCGCCCTGCGCGATCAACTGAACCCGGGTGAATATGGTCTGTTCCTTGGCACGGCGCATCCGGCGAAGTTTAAGGAGAGCGTGGATGAAATTCTGGGTGAATCGCTGCCGTTGCCAAAAGAGCTGGCGGATCGAGCCGATTTACCGCTGCTCTCCCATACGCTGCCGGCAGACTTTGCCGAGCTGCGTAAGTTGATGATGACGCGCGCGTAAAAGCCCTTAGCAGTGACACAGGCCCGGAAAGGCGAGATCGCCTTTTCGGGCTTTTTTGTGAAGAAATTATGGAGAAAAATAGCAGTAAAAAAGCAGAAATTCCCAATAAATGCGGTAACTTACAGAATAGGATTGCAGAGAATAACGTCCTCTTAACTCCTCGCGTAATCTCCTTACATCGGCCCACGCTGGGCAAGCTGAATAAGGAGTCACCCATGTCTACACTGAAACCTGCTCTCATCGCACTTTCACTGATGCTGGTCGCTCCCATGGCGGTACAGGCATCGGAAATCACGCTGTTACCTGCGGTAAAACTGCAGATTGGCGATCGGGATAATCACGGACACTACTGGGATGGCGGCCACTGGCGCGACCATAGCTGGTGGAAGTCACATTACGAATGGCGTGATAACCGCTGGCGCGCCCATGACGCGCATCGTGACCGCCATGACCACCATGACCACCACGACCGCCGGGACGATCGCCGTCCGGGACCGGGCTGGAAGCACCACTAACAAGAACCCCGCCTGATGGCGGGGTTTGTTATTACTGCTCGTGACGCTTAAAGACTAACTCACCGTTTTCGGAAGCCTCTTCATCGAAGAAGTACCCTTCGCTATTAAACGCGGTCAGCTGTTCCGGTTGTGTCAGGCGATTTTCAATGATGTAACGGGTCATCAGCCCACGGGCTTTTTTGGCGTAGAAGCTAATGACTTTAAACTTGCCGTTCTTCTCATCAAGGAAGACCGGTTTGATGATCACGGCATTCAGTAGTTTTGGCTTCACAGATTTATAGTATTCGTCAGAGGCCAGGTTAATGACGACGTTATCGCCTTGCTCTTTAAGCGCGTCATTCAGCGTCTGGGTAATGGTCTCGCCCCAGAAATGGTAAAGATCTTTGCCTTTCGCATTCTCCAGACGAATACCCATCTCCAGACGGTAGGGCTGCATCAGATCCAACGGGCGCAGCACGCCATACAGACCCGAGAGCATGCGCAGGTGCTTCTGTGCAAAATCGAAGTCAGCTTCGCTAAATGTTTCCGCCTGCAGACCGGTGTAAACGTCACCTTTAAAGGCGAGAATCGCCTGGCGGGCGTTAGCCGGTGTGAAATCGGGATGCCAGTCGTGGAAGCGGGTAGCATTTAAATCCGCCAGTTTATCGCTGATACTCATCAGCTTCGCGATTTGCGGGGCACTGAGTTTGCGCGCTTCGCGAATCAGTTGTTGTGAGTGATCCAACAGCTCAGGCTGGGTATAGCGCTCGGTGGCAAGCGGGCTCTGGTAATCGAGCGTTTTGGCAGGTGAAATCAGAATCAGCATATCCAGTCCTTGCGGGAAATTTGGTGCGATTTTATCAAATAAACCGTTACGGTTGATCAATAGCTGTTATTGACGCGGCAAATCATCCCAGGCACCGGGGGCGATTTGCGCCTCGATGTCCGGGTAGCGGGCTGCATCAAAGACGGGCTGGATGCCAAGCTTCCGCTGGCGCAGATAATCCCGGGCAATGAGCAGCACCACCGGCGAGAGCAGGAGGATAGCGGTCAGGTTGGTGATCGCCATCAGCGCCATGATCACGTCAGCCAGCTGCCAGACCAGCGGCAGGCTCAGTAACGATCCCATCACCACCATGGCGACTACACTGCCGCGCAGCAGCCAGCGCGATTTGCCGGCCGTGGGGTGGAGAAAGATTAAGTTATTCTCCGCATAGATATAATTCACCACGATGGAGCTAAAGGCGAAGAGGATGACAATCAGCGCCACGAAACCGGCGCCCCAGCCGCCGGCGAGGTTCATGAGCGCCTGCTGTACCAACTGGATGCCAGCCACGTTCTGCTCATCATCAACAGGCCCGGCCAACAACACAATCATTGCGCTGGCGGTACAGATAACCAGGGTATCCACAACAACGCCAATCATCTGCACGATCCCTTGCGCAGCCGGATGCGGTGGCCAGGAGGCGGCAGCCGCAGCGGCATTGGGGGTAGATCCCATCCCGGCCTCGTTTGAAAACATGCCGCGCTGGAAACCCGCAGCCAGCGCCTGGCTCAGGGTATAGCCCATTACTCCGGCGCCCGCTTCGCGCCAGCCGAAGGCGCTGTTCATGATTAGCCTGAAGATATCGGGAAGTTGCTCAATATTGAGCGCGCTCACTACCAGGCTGGCCGCTACCCACAGCAGCGCCATGACCGGCACCATCCACTGCATTATGCGGCCAACCCCTTTAATACCGGTGACAATCACCAGCAACGTCGCCATTGCCATCACGCTGCCGGTGACAATTTCCGGGCAATCAAAGGCAAAACGCAGGGCGTGAGAGACCGAGTTAGCCTGAACGGTGTTAAAAATTAGCCCATAGGCGATGAGAAGCAAGATGGAGAACAGCACGCCCATCCAGCGCATGCCCAGGCCGCGTGCCATATACCAGGCCGGGCCGCCGCGAAACTGTCCCTGCTTGTCCGGCTCTTTATACAACTGAGCCAGCGAGCATTCGGCAAAGGCGGTGGCCATCCCGAAGAGCGCGGTGACCCACATCCAGAAAACGGCGCCAGGGCCACCGACGCTGATGGCCAGCGCCACGCCGGTAAGATTACCGCTGCCGACGCGCGCCGCCAGGCTCGTACAGAGCGCCTGAAATGAGGTTAATCCCCCCGGCTGCGGGGAGAGGCTGTTTTTCAGACTTTTTCCGAGGTAGCGAAAGGCGCGAAATTGAATAAAACCGCATCGAAAGGTGAACCAGATACCTGCCGCAGAAAGCAGGTAGATCATCACCGAACCCCAGAGAATTTCATTAATAAAGGATAAGAAATCAGGCATTAACATCCCTCTTGTTGATGCCGAAGTGCATAGATAAGGGCTATGACTGATTGAACAACCAGGCCATTGGCGAGCAGATAATCTCTTGAGTTTATCATACTCTCCGTAAGCGCATTGTCTGCGGTTGCGCTGTCATTCCGTCGTGTTATCATCAGGGCAGACCGGTTACATCCCCCTAACAAGTAAACCTGTCATTTTTCCGTTTCTGGCATCCTGCCGGTTACGTGAATTATCCAGGGCAAGTAAAGAGAAACACTATCATGACGGATAAATTGACCTCCCTTCGTCAGTTCACCACTGTCGTAGCTGACACCGGAGATATCGCGGCAATGAAGTTGTATCAGCCGCAGGATGCCACCACCAACCCTTCTCTGATCCTTAACGCCGCCCAGATCCCTGAATACCGCAAGCTGATCGACGACGCTGTTACCTGGGCGAAAGCGCAGAGCAACGACCGTGCGCAGCAGGTTGTGGATGCCACTGATAAACTGGCTGTTAACATCGGTCTGGAAATCCTGAAACTGGTTCCAGGTCGTATCTCTACTGAAGTTGATGCCCGCCTGTCCTACGACACCGAAGCGTCAATTACCAAAGCAAAACGTCTGATCAAACTGTACAACGATGCGGGCATCAGCAATGACCGTATCCTGATCAAACTGGCTTCTACCTGGCAGGGTATCCGTGCTGCCGAGCAGCTGGAAAAAGACGGTATCAACTGTAACCTGACTCTGCTGTTCTCCTTCGCGCAGGCGCGTGCATGTGCGGAAGCGGGCGTGTACCTGATCTCTCCGTTCGTGGGCCGTATTCTGGACTGGTACAAAGCCAACACCGACAAGAAAGAGTATGCCGCTGCTGAAGATCCGGGCGTGGTTTCTGTTTCTGAGATCTACGAATACTACAAACAGCACGGTTACGAGACCGTCGTTATGGGCGCAAGCTTCCGTAACGTTGGTGAGATCATCGAACTGGCTGGCTGTGACCGCCTGACCATCGCCCCTGCGCTGCTGAAAGAGCTGGCAGAGAGCGAAGGTGCCATTGAGCGTAAACTCTCTTACACCGGCGAAGTGAAAGCGCGTCCAGAGCGCATTACCGAGTCTGAGTTCCTGTGGCAGCACAACCAGGATCCAATGGCTGTAGACAAGCTGGCGGATGGTATCCGTAAATTTGCTATCGACCAGGAAAAACTGGAAAAAATGATCGGCGATCTGCTGTAATCACTCTGCGTGACCGGACTCCCGGTCACGCGTCTTCTTTTGTCTCCTGTCTGAATTCCTCCTCTGCGTGTATCATTCACTTCAATCAGTATTGTTTGAATGGAATGAATATGAATACCTTACGCATCGGCTTAGTCTCGATTTCTGACCGCGCCTCCAGCGGTGTTTATCAGGATAAAGGCCTGCCTGCGCTAGAAGCGTGGCTGGGCAGCGCACTGACAACCCCATTTGAAATAGAGACCCGGCTGATCCCCGACGAACAGGCCATCATCGAACAGACACTGTGCGAGCTGGTGGATGAGATGAGCTGCCACCTGGTATTAACCACCGGCGGCACCGGCCCTGCACGGCGCGACGTGACACCGGATGCCACCCTCGCCATCGCCGATCGCGAAATGCCGGGCTTCGGCGAGCAGATGCGACAAATTAGCCTGCACTTTGTGCCGACGGCTATTCTCTCTCGACAGGTTGGAGTGATTCGTAAGCAAGCACTGATCCTCAACCTGCCAGGCCAGCCAAAGTCGATTAAAGAGACGCTGGAAGGGGTAAAAGAGGAAGATGGAAAAGTGGTCGTCGCCGGTATTTTTGCAAGTGTACCGTATTGTATACAGCTGCTGGATGGTCCTTACGTCGAAACCGATCCGCAGGTGATAGCAGCTTTTCGTCCTAAAAGCGCGCGACGCGAAACAATCTCCTGAAATTAGTGCTTTTGTGACATAAGCTGCAGCGCTGATAGCGTGCGGTTGGTTTTTCGGTATAGTAATTTTTTCTTTACGATCGCTGTAAAAATAAATCAACAACACAGATAAACAGGTTCGCTATGTCACATTACACCCGGCCTCTGAATCGTCAGGATTATAAAACGCTCACGCTCGCTGCTTTAGGTGGCGCGCTGGAGTTTTACGACTTCATCATCTTCGTCTTTTTTGCGGCCGTGGTAGGAGAGCTCTTCTTCCCGGCTGATATCCCGGAATGGCTGCGTCAGGTTCAGACCTTCGGCATTTTTGCTGCAGGCTATCTGGCGCGTCCGTTGGGCGGCATTATCATGGCGCATTTTGGCGATCTGGTGGGGCGTAAGAAGATGTTTACGCTCAGTATTCTGTTGATGGCAGTACCGACGCTGGCGATCGGTCTGCTGCCAACCTATGCCTCAATGGGTATCGTTGCTCCGCTGTTGCTGCTGCTGATGCGCCTGCTGCAGGGTGCAGCCATCGGTGGCGAAGTCCCCGGCGCCTGGGTCTTTGTGGCGGAACACGTTCCGGCACGCCGCATTGGTATCGCCTGCGGAACCTTAACCGCCGGGTTAACCATAGGGATCCTGCTCGGCTCGGTGGTCGCTACCCTTATCAATACCAGCATGACGCAACAGGCTGTGCATGACTGGGGCTGGCGTATCCCGTTCCTGCTGGGCGGCGCATTTGGCCTGGTGGCGATGTATCTTCGCCGCTGGCTGCAAGAAACCCCCATCTTCCTGGAGATGCAGCAGCGTAAAGCGCTGGCGCAAGAGTTGCCGGTGAAGGCGGTAGTGGTACGTCATAAACGAGCCGTCGTGGTCTCCATGCTGCTGACCTGGCTGCTCTCCGCCGGTATCGTGGTCGTGATCCTGATGTCGCCCGTCTGGCTGCAAAAACAGTATGGCTTCGCGCCGGCGGTAACCCTGCAGGCCAACAGCATCGCCACGATTATGCTCTGCTTCGGTTGCCTGATTGCCGGCCTGGTGGTGGATCGTTTTGGCTCCAGCGTGACCTTTATTATCGGAAGCCTTTTGCTGGCCGGCGCCAGTTGGACTTTCTATCATCTGGCGGGAGCCCATCCAGAACAGCTGTTCCTGTTGTATGGCACGGTGGGGCTTTGCGTGGGTGTCGTGGGGGCAGTGCCCTACGTGATGGTTCGCGCCTTCCCGCCAGAGGTACGTTTCACCGGCATCTCATTCTCTTATAACGTCTCGTACGCCATCTTCGGTGGCTTAACCCCCATCGCCGTTACGTTGTTAATGGGCGTATCGCCGATGGCACCCGCCTGGTACGTACTGGCGCTCTCATTGATGGGATTGGGAATCGGTCTCTGGTTACGCGGTGAGCGCCATCAGATGATGGCGCCTGCGCCGGTTAATGAGGGGTATAGCTCAAAATAATGTTGTCATCCGGAATCTGAGTGAAGCGTGTGATAAGCAGATGATAATCCGCCAGCGGATCCACGTCGGCAAACAGCGTTGGGTAGAAAATTTTACTCAACGCTTCGATGGCAATGATGTTGTAGGGGTTGTTGTAGAAATGATGATACAGCGCCCCGGTATGGCCTTTCTCTACCGCCGGGATACTGCTAACCCCCTGTCGCGCCAGTAACGCCGTGAAGGCCGATTGCACCGTATTCGCCTGTACGTTGTAGCCAAACGGAATGATGGCGGTGCCTTTGCCCGGGCGTTTGGAGCCGGTCATCAGGTAATAGTCAGGGTTCATTGAAATGATCTTTTCTACCGAGACTGTCCCCGTCGCGCCCGGCAGCAGGGCAGAACCGATATTTGCCCCACCCGCAGCCTCTACCAGACCGCCCCAGCCGTTTCGCGCATGGGTAAAGCAGCAGCCGTTGTCGAGCCCCGCAACACCGGCTATGGGCTCAATAAATACCAGCGGTTTTTTCCCGGCTTTGGCCAGGCGTTGATGGATCTGGTCCAGGCGCTGTTGATAGAAGTCGACATAAGCCTGCGCCCGCTCGGGCTGGCCCAGCACCTTGCCTAACAGAGAAATGCTGGCGCGGGTGTTTTCAACGGGATGTAACTCGTAATCCACAAACACCACGGGCACATGCAGGGCCTCAAGCTGTGTTAAGACTCCACTCTGGGTCAGAGCGGGTTTGGCCCGCAGTTGGGCAATCATCAGATCCGGCTTACGCGATATGACAGTTTCCAAATCCACATTGCCCTGGTCGGAGAATTTCATGCCGAGGATGCGCTCAGCCTCCGGCCATTTGCGCTTCAAAACGTTCCAGGTTTCGGTGTCCTGTTTTTTAGGCAGATTGTTCCAGGCCACAACTTTGGCGAAGGGGTCTTTAGGTTCCAGCATTGCCAGGGTGAGGATATCCCGACCATCCTGCAATATGATGCGCTGCGGCTCCTGTGGAATGGTCACCGTGCGGTTATCAATATCTTTTACGGTAACGGGCCAGGTTTGTGCCAGCGCCAGTAGTGGCGAGAGCAGTAGCGCTACGCCAAGAAGTGCTTTCTTTATTGCCATGATTTCCCCTGTCTGCAGATTCTAGTTATATCGTTAAACCATCCACTACCACGTGTGGCAGCCCTTGCGAACAATATTCCACCCGGCCTTCTACGCCATATACCGTCGCCAGATTGGCGGGCGTAACGACCTCGTCGGGCCTGCCGCTGGCAATGAGCGCGCCGTTTTTTAACATCGTGGCGTACTCGGCGTGGCGCAGCGCGATGTTGATGTCATGGATAACCACCAGGGTGACGATATTTCGCAGGCGCGTTTCCCGTGCGACGATATCCATGACGTGGAACTGATAATTGAGATCGAGAGCGCTTAAGGGTTCATCCAGCAGCAGCAGATCGGGCTGGCGGATCAGCGACTGCGCCAGACCAATCAGCTGTTTCTGTCCGCCGGAGAGTTGGTCGAGGAAGCTCATGGCCAGGTGAGCAACCCCCAGCTTGTCGAGGATCGCAAAGGCCTCTTGCTCGGCATTACCCTGCTGCTGATATCCGCTGGCGCGGCGCGCCACCATCACCGACTCCAGCGCGTGCAAATGCACTCCTGCAGGCAGCGACTGGGGCAGATAAACGACTTTTTGCGCGCGCTCAGCGCCCGACAAGTGCATCAGGTTTTCGCCGTTGAGTTCAATGCTGCCTTCGGCCGGATTAAGATCGGCCAGCGCGCGCAACAGCGTGGATTTGCCTGAGCCATTGGGCCCCAGCAGGGCAGTGATTTTGCCGCGCGGCAGAAGTGGGGTAGTGAGCCCCTCGATAATGTTCTTTTTACGGTAGCCCGTATGAAGATCGCGAATCAGCAGGCCGTCCATCACAGCGTACCCCGGTGGCGAATGATAATGCTCAGGAAGAAGGGTACGCCGACCAGCGAGGTGACAATGCCCACAGGAATGATGACGCCAGGGACGATATTTTTAGACATCACCGACGCCAGCGACAACACCAGCGCACCAATAAACATGCTGCCCGGCAGATAGAAACGGTGATCCTCGCCAAACATCATGCGTGAAATATGAGGGGCCACCAGGCCGATAAAGCCCACCGGACCGACGAAGGCCACGGTCAACGCTGAAATGATGCTGATGCGCAGCAAGGTTGCCAGGCGTAGCTGACGAACATTAATGCCAAAGCTCACGGCACGATCTTCACCAAGGCGCAGGGCGGTGAGCTTCCAGGCGTTTTTCAATGACAGCGGCGCGACGACAAGCAGGACCAGTGTCAGGATGCCAAGCTTATCCCATGAAGCGCGGGCGAGGCTGCCCATGGTCCAGAAAACCAGCCCTTGTAACGTGTCTTCGCTGGCAACAAATTGCAAAATTGAGATCAGCGCATTAAAGGTAAAGACGAGGGCGATGCCGAAGAGCACCACCCCGGAGGTCGCCACGCGCGTCCAACGGCTAATACCATCGAGAATAAAACAGGCCATCAGGGCAAAGATGAAGGCGTTGACTGAGATAAACCATTGATCCGGTACGCCGGGGATGCCAAGACCAAGCACGATTGCCAGCGCGGCGCCAAACGAGGCGGCCGACGAAACGCCCAGCGTAAAGGGGCTGGCAAGGGGGTTATTCAGGATGGTCTGCATCTCTGCGCCCGCCAGTCCCAGCGCCATCCCGACGACGATCGCCATCAGGGCGAAAGGAAGACGGATATCCCAGACGATAACGCGCGTACCTGCATCAGCGGCTTCGGCATGGAATAGCGTATGCCAGAGCGTTGATACCGACATGCCCGAAGGGCCAAGGGTGAAATCAAGCAGCAGCGAGCAGAGTATAAATAGCAGAAGCACGCCCGCGAGTGCGTAGCGGCGTAGCACCACACGGCGATAGTGGGCGGCAACGGTCGTTTCGTCAGGCTTTACGGCGGCGGCAAGGCTGGAATTCATTGGATAACCTTAAGCAACACAACAAAATCGTCTGTCTCCCACCTTCCTGTTGGTCGTGCTGCCTGATATCCATTATCCGGGAGATACCGGGGGAGGGTATGCAAAGTGATAATGCTTATCAATTCAATGATGGAGTTATTGCTCTTTCATTGATTAATTGTTTGGGTTTTGCTGGAAAAGTAAGCGGGTGAGGAGACGTGCCTGCGAGGGCAGGCACGTTAAAGAGCGGATTAGTGTTTTTCACCAATAGGCAACACGGTACGACCAAACTGCTCATTCAGCACTTCACCCATTGCCAGGTAGATAGCGCTTGCGCCGCAAACCAGGCCAATCCAGCCCGCGACATGAACGATGCCTTCGTTATCCACGAGATGGCCGATTGCCAGCAGGGCAAACAGGACGGTCAGGCTCAGGAACACAAACTGCAACGCGCGGTTGCCGGTCAGCGTACCGAAGAACATGAACAGGGTGAAGACGCCCCACAGGCCCAGGTAGACACCCAGGAAGTGGCCGTTCGCCGCTTCTGTCAGACCCATTTTAGGCATCAGCAGAATTGCGACCAGCGTCAGCCAGAACGAACCGTAGGAGGTAAATGCCGTTAAACCGAAGGTATTGCCTTTCTTATATTCCAGCAGGCCCGCGAAGATTTGCGCGATACCGCCGTAAAAAATGCCCATCGCCAGGATAATGCCATCCATCGGGAAGAGCCCGATGTTATGCAGGTTCAGCAGGATGGTGGTCATGCCAAAACCCATCAGGCCCAGCGGAGCCGGATTAGCCAACTTAGTGTTGCCCATAAGTCCTCAAAAAAATCATCATTAATATGGTGAAATGGTGAATCCCGCGTCAATTCTCCCTGACGGGGCGCGGCATCATAATGGGCGCTATCGATGCCGTCTATGATCTGATCAGGGTGAAATTAAAATATTTTTTATCCTTCCCCCTTGATGGATGCCGTGGCGACCCCATCTTGTAGTCAACCGCAGTGAGTGGACCTGAAAAAAAACAGATCTGGGCAGTTGAAAAAGCACCTTCTGCCCTTATTACAGGTACACAACCACATGTTGATCGAATTTTTAGTGGAGACGTTTAGATGGGTAAAATTATTGGTATCGACCTGGGTACTACCAACTCTTGTGTAGCGATTATGGACGGCACTACTGCACGTGTGCTGGAGAACGCCGAGGGCGATCGCACCACGCCTTCTATCATTGCTTATACCCAGGATGGTGAAACTCTGGTTGGTCAGCCGGCTAAACGTCAGGCAGTGACAAACCCGCAAAACACCCTGTTTGCGATCAAACGCCTGATTGGCCGCCGCTTCCAGGACGAAGAAGTGCAGCGTGACGTTTCCATCATGCCGTACAAAATCATTGCTGCCGATAACGGCGACGCATGGCTTGATGTGAAAGGCACCAAAACCGCACCACCGCAGATCTCTGCAGAAGTGCTGAAGAAAATGAAGAAAACGGCGGAAGATTACCTGGGCGAACCGGTAACTGAAGCAGTTATTACCGTTCCTGCATACTTCAACGATGCTCAGCGTCAGGCAACCAAAGATGCTGGCCGTATCGCAGGTCTGGAAGTTAAGCGTATCATCAACGAACCAACCGCGGCTGCACTGGCTTACGGTCTGGATAAAGAAGTTGGCAACCGTACTATCGCGGTTTACGACCTGGGTGGTGGTACCTTCGATATCTCTGTTATCGAAATCGACGAAGTTGATGGCGAAAAAACCTTCGAAGTTCTGGCAACCAACGGTGATACCCACCTGGGTGGTGAAGACTTCGATACCCGTCTGATCAACTACCTCGTTGACGAATTCAAGAAAGATCAGGGCATTGACCTGCGTAACGATCCGCTGGCGATGCAGCGCCTGAAAGAAGCCGCTGAGAAAGCGAAGATTGAACTCTCTTCCGCTCAGCAGACCGACGTGAACCTGCCGTACATCACTGCAGACGCGACCGGTCCTAAACACATGAACATCAAAGTGACCCGTGCGAAGCTGGAAAGCCTGGTAGAAGACCTGGTTAACCGTTCTATCGAGCCGCTGAAAGTTGCACTGCAGGACGCTGGCCTGTCCGTGTCTGACATCCAGGACGTTATCCTGGTCGGTGGTCAGACGCGTATGCCAATGGTTCAGAAGAAAGTCGCTGAATTCTTTGGTAAAGAGCCGCGTAAAGACGTTAACCCGGACGAAGCCGTTGCTATCGGTGCTGCCGTTCAGGGTGGTGTATTGACTGGTGAAGTGAAAGACGTACTGCTGCTGGACGTTACCCCGCTCTCTCTGGGTATCGAAACCATGGGCGGCGTGATGACTGCGCTGATCAACAAAAACACCACCATCCCGACCAAGCACAGCCAGGTGTTCTCTACCGCTGAAGACAACCAGTCTGCGGTAACCATCCATGTGCTGCAGGGTGAGCGTAAACGTGCCGGCGATAACAAATCTCTGGGTCAGTTTAACCTCGATGGTATCAACCCGGCACCGCGCGGCATGCCGCAGATCGAAGTGACCTTCGATATCGATGCTGATGGTATCCTGCACGTTTCCGCGAAAGACAAAAACAGCGGTAAAGAGCAGAAGATCACCATCAAGGCCTCTTCCGGTCTGAATGAAGAAGAGATCCAGAAAATGGTTCAGGAAGCGGAAGCAAACGCCGAATCCGACCGTAAGTTTGAAGAGCTGGTACAGACCCGTAACCAGGGCGACCATCTGCTGCACAGCACCCGTAAGCAGGTTGAAGAAGCAGGCGAACAGCTGCCAGCTGACGACAAAACTGCAATCGAAGCGGCGCTGACTGCACTGCAAACGTCTCTGAAAGGCGAAGATAAAGCAGATATCGAAGCGAAGATGCAGGAGCTGGCGCAGGTTTCCCAGAAACTGATGGAAATCGCTCAGCAGCAACACGCTCAGCAGCAGGCTGGCGCGGGTGCTGACGCTTCCCAGAACAACGCAAAAGACGACGACGTTGTCGATGCTGAGTTCGAAGAAGTTAAAGACAAAAAATAATCGCCCTGATGCAGGGTAATTAACCGGCACGGGCGAAGAGGTTTCCTCTCCGCCCGTGCTTGCATGTTAAGGGGCTTAAAAAAAACAATGGCAAAGCAAGACTATTACGAGATTTTAGGCGTTCCGAAAAGTGCGGAAGAGCGTGAAATCAAAAAGGCCTACAAGCGCCTGGCCATGAAGTTTCACCCGGACCGTAACCAGGGTGACAAAGAGGCCGAAGCGAAATTTAAAGAGATTAAAGAAGCGTATGAGATCCTGACCGACGCCCAAAAACGTGCTGCCTACGATCAGTATGGCCACGCCGCGTTTGAACAAGGCGGTGGGGGCGGATACGGCGGTGGCTTCGGCGGCGGCGGTGCGGACTTCAGCGATATCTTTGGCGACGTGTTTGGCGATATCTTTGGCGGCGGCCGTGGTCGTCAGCGCGCGGCGCGTGGCGCCGATCTGCGCTACAACATGGAGCTGTCTCTTGAAGAAGCCGTTCGCGGTGTGACTAAAGAGATCCGCATTCCGACTCTGGAAGAGTGCGACATCTGCCACGGTAGCGGTGCCAAAGCGGGTACGCAGCCGCAAACCTGTCCGACCTGTCACGGTTCCGGCCAGGTACAGATGCGTCAGGGCTTCTTCGCGGTACAGCAGGCGTGTCCACACTGTCATGGTCGCGGTACGCTGATTAAAGACCCTTGCAACAAGTGTCATGGCCACGGTCGCGTCGAGAAAACCAAAACGCTGTCGGTTAAAATCCCGGCAGGTGTGGATACGGGCGATCGTATCCGTCTGGCTGGCGAAGGCGAAGCGGGCGAGCACGGTGCACCGGCAGGCGATCTGTACGTTCAGGTTCAGGTGAAGCAGCACGCTATCTTTGAGCGTGAGGGCAATAACCTTTACTGTGAAGTGCCGATCAACTTCGCCATGGCTGCGCTGGGTGGTGAAATCGAAGTGCCGACGCTGGATGGGCGCGTGAACCTGAAAGTGCCAGGTGAAACTCAGACCGGCAAGCTGTTCCGTATGCGCGGTAAAGGCGTGAAATCTGTCCGCGGTGGTGCGCAGGGTGACCTGCTGTGCCGCGTGGTGGTAGAGACCCCGGTCGGCCTGAATGATAAGCAGAAACAGCTGCTGAAAGAGTTGCAGGAGAGCTTCGGCGGTCCGACGGGTGAAAAGAATAGCCCGCGTTCTAAAAGCTTCTTCGATGGCGTCAAAAAATTCTTTGATGACCTGACTCGCTAATCACTTAGCAGAAGCCTGTCTCTGAAAGCCCGGAAGCGATTCCGGGCTTTTTGTTTTTGCAGAGATTGCTCGGTAAAACTGAATGTATTGGCAATATATATCTGTTTTTACCGATATGTGTGGCTTGGTATTATGGTTTTATCGAGGTATTGTGGTAAGAGAGAACTTAAATGAAATTATTACAGCGTTTCTTTAATAGCGAAGCGTCCAGCGGCATCATTCTGATTATTGCCGCGGCGCTGGCAATGATGCTGGCGAACCTGAATGTCACCCAGAGCATGTATCACGCTTTTCTGGAAACCCCCGTCGAGCTAAAAGTCGGGGTTCTGGAGATCAATAAAAACATGCTGCTGTGGATTAACGACGCATTGATGGCGGTCTTCTTCCTGCTGGTGGGCCTGGAGGTGAAGCGCGAACTGGTACTGGGATCGTTGGCCAGCCGGCAGCGTGCAGCCTTTCCGGTGATTGCCGCCCTTGGCGGGATGGTGGTGCCAGCGCTGATTTACCTGGCGTTTAACTACCAGGATCCTGTTGCGCGTCACGGCTGGGCGATACCGGCTGCGACCGATATTGCGTTTGCCCTTGGGGTGCTGGCACTGCTCGGCAATCGCGTGCCCATGGCGCTTAAAATCTTCCTGATGGCGCTGGCTATCATCGATGATCTGGGCGCGATTATAATCATCGCACTGTTCTACACCAGCGATCTGTCGATGCTCTCTCTGGGCGTCGCGGCGGCCGCGATTGCGGTACTGGCACTTTTGAATATCTGTAACGTGCGCCGGGTGGGCATCTATGTGCTGGTGGGCATGGTCTTATGGACGGCGGTACTGAAATCGGGGGTCCATGCGACCCTGGCCGGGGTCATCGTCGGTTTCTTCGTCCCCCTGAAGCAGCAGGAGGGTAAATCTCCGGCGAAACAGCTCGAGCATGTTTTACACCCGTGGGTCGCCTTTTTGATCCTGCCGCTGTTTGCTTTTGCGAACGCGGGGGTATCGCTGGACGGTGTAACGCTGGCGGGCCTGACCTCCATGTTGCCGCTGGGGATTATCGCCGGGCTGTTTATTGGTAAGCCGCTGGGGATTAGCCTGTTCTGCTGGCTGGCGCTGAAACTGAAGCTGGCATCGCTGCCGCACGGCACCACCGGTCGACAAATTATGGCGGTCGGCGTGCTATGTGGTATCGGTTTTACAATGTCGATTTTCATTTCGACGCTGGCGTTTGGCTCGCATGCCCCGGAGCTTATCGTCTGGGCTAAACTGGGCATTTTAACAGGCTCGTTGTTGGCCGCGTTTGTGGGCTACACCTTACTGAAGATGAAACTACCGGAGCAGCAGCATCCGGCCTAAAGAGAATCGGGGGAGGGCAAGGGTGCCCTCCCGTCAAAATTAGCAGGGAGAGAAGCACGCATGTCTCATATTAATTACAACCATCTGTACTACTTCTGGCACGTCTATAAAGAGGGCTCGGTGGTAGGGGCTGCTGAGGCGCTCTATCTCACGCCCCAGACCATTACCGGGCAGATCAAAGCGCTTGAAGAACGCCTGCAGGGCAAACTCTTTAAGCGTAAAGGACGGGGCATTGAACCAAGCGAACTGGGCGAACTGGTGTTCCGCTACGCCGATAAAATGTTCACCCTGAGCCAGGAGATGCTGGATATCGTTAACTACCGCAAAGAGTCGAACTTGCTCTTCGATGTGGGGGTGGCGGATGCGCTCTCAAAACGGTTGGTGAGCGGCGTGCTGGATGCGGCGGTGGTGGCAGATGAACAAATTCACTTGCGCTGTTTTGAATCGACCCACGAGATGCTGCTGGAGCAACTGAGCCAGCATAAGCTGGATATTATTATCTCCGACTGCCCCATTGATTCCACGCAGCAGGAAGGGCTGTTCTCGGTAAAAATCGGCGAATGCGGTGTCAGTTTCTGGTGCATCAATCCTCCGCCGGAAAAACCCTTCCCCGCCTGTCTTGAAGAGCGTCGCCTGCTGGTGCCAGGTCGTCGTTCTATGTTAGGACGCAAGCTGCTGAACTGGTTTACCTCACAGGGGCTTAATGTTGAGATTCTGGGGGAGTTTGATGATGCCGCACTAATGAAAGCTTTCGGCGAGGCGCACAACGCTATCTTCGTGGCACCGACGCTTTATGCACACGATCTCTATACCGACGACAGAGTGACCGAGATTGGCAGAGTGGACAATGTGATGGAAGAGTACCACGCCATTTTTGCTGAACGAATGATCCAGCACCCGGCGGTGCAGCGCATCTGTAATCAGAACTACGCGTCGCTGTTTACGCCACTCGTGCGCTAAGGGCATAAAAAAACCCGCGTTAAGCGGGTTCTTTTAAAACAAGCAACAACAAGCGGCGATTAAGCCAGTTTGTTGATCTGCGCGGTCAGGTTTGCTTTATGACGCGCTGCTTTGTTTTTGTGGATCAGACCTTTAGCAGCCTGACGATCCACGATTGGTTGCATTTCGTTAAATGCTTTCAGTGCAGCAGCTTTGTCGCCTGCTTCGATAGCTGCGTATACTTTCTTGATGAAAGTACGCATCATAGAGCGACGGCTTGCATTGTGCTTACGAGCCTTTTCAGACTGAACGGCACGTTTCTTAGCTGATTTGATATTAGCCAAGGTCCAACTCCCAAATATGATCTATGTGGACAATTCAAAGGCCGAGGAATATGACCTCTTAGCCTTCTTTTGTCAATGGATTTGTGCAAATAAGCGCCGTTAGTGTGACAACGCTCGTTACGTATTGATGGCGCAGGATTCTACCAGCTTGTGAGGGCTGAATACAGCTTTTCGGCACAAAAAACGTCTAACACAGGCAGATTTTTTCGCTTTGAAAGGCAAGCGTGATGAAATCATTACGGCTTTCTCTTTTACGGCGACAATCGCCGGTTAACCTTAATCGCTGTACAAGGTATACTCGGGCGATTTTCACTGTTTTGAGCCAGTCATGAAGCTGATACGCGGCATACATAATCTCAGTCAGGCCCCGCACGGGTGTGTGCTGACTATTGGTAATTTCGACGGCGTGCATCGTGGGCATCAGGCGCTGTTGCAAGGATTACGCGAAGAGGGGCGGGCGCGTGGCCTGCCGGTAGTGGTCATGATATTTGAACCACAACCGCTGGAGCTGTTTGCCAGCGAAAAAGCCCCTGCGCGTCTGACTCGCCTGCGCGAGAAATTGCGCTATCTGGCGCAATGCGGCGTCGACTACGTGCTGTGCGTGCGTTTTGACAGACGTTTTGCCGCACTGACGGCGCAAAATTTTGTTGGCGACCTGTTGGTGAAGCGACTTGGCGTACAGTTTCTCGCCGTGGGTGATGATTTCCGCTTTGGCGCTGGTCGTCAGGGGGATTTCTTGCTATTACAGAAGGCTGGCCTCGAGTACGGCTTTGACGTGACCAGCACGCAAACTTTCTGTGAAGGCGGAGTGCGCGTCAGCAGCACGGCTGTGCGGCAAGCGCTGGCGGAAGATAAACTCGACGCGGCAGAGAACCTGCTAGGGCGTCCGTTTACTATTTCCGGACGCGTCGTGCATGGTGATGAGCTGGGCCGCACCATTGGTTTTCCGACGGCGAACTTACCGCTGCGTCGTCAGGTCTCCCCGGTAAAAGGGGTCTATGCGGTAGAAGTGACAGGACTGGGCGATAAGCCCTTGCCGGGCGTGGCCAATATTGGCACCCGTCCGACAGTTGCTGGCGTACGTCAGCAACTGGAAGTGCATCTGCTGGACGTTGTAATGGACCTCTACGGTCGCCATATAGATGTAATCCTGCGTAAAAAAATACGCAATGAGCAGCGATTCGCTTCGCTTGATGAGTTGAAAGCGCAAATCGCGAGAGATGAGTTAACGGCCCGGGAATTTTTTGGGCTTTCAAACCCGGCGTAACGCCTGAGTGATAAATACGGAACCGAGAATCTGATGAGTGACTATAAATCAACCCTGAATTTGCCGGAAACAGGGTTCCCAATGCGCGGCGATCTCGCCAAGCGCGAACCGGGAATGCTGGCGCGTTGGACCGATGATGACCTGTACGGCATCATCCGTGCAGCCAAGAAAGGCAAAAAAACCTTCATTCTGCATGATGGCCCTCCATATGCGAATGGCAGCATTCATATTGGTCACTCTGTAAACAAGATTCTGAAAGACATTATCGTGAAGTCCAAAGGACTTGCGGGATATGACTCGCCTTACGTACCGGGCTGGGACTGCCATGGTCTGCCAATCGAGCTGAAAGTAGAGCAGGAATATGGCAAACCGGGTGAGAAGTTCACCGCGGCCGAGTTCCGTGCAAAATGCCGCGAATACGCAGCACAGCAGGTTGATGGTCAGCGTAAAGACTTTATCCGTCTGGGCGTGCTGGGCGACTGGTCGCACCCGTACCTGACCATGGATTTTAAAACCGAAGCCAACATCATCCGTGCGCTGGGCAAAATCATCGGTAACGGCCACCTGCATAAAGGCGCGAAGCCGGTGCACTGGTGCGTGGACTGCCGTTCTGCGCTGGCAGAAGCGGAAGTTGAGTATTACGACAAAACCTCGCCATCTATCGACGTTGCTTTCGAAGCGGTCGATCAGGATGCAGTCAAAGGTAAATTCGGTCTGCCTGGCGTAAATGGCCCGATCTCTCTGGTGATCTGGACCACCACCCCGTGGACCCTGCCAGCCAACCGTGCAATTTCCCTCTCCAGCGAGTTTGAATACGCGCTGGTGCAGATTGAAGGCCGCGCGGTTATCCTGGCGAAAGATCTGGTCGAGAGCGTACTGAAACGCGCGAACATCACCGACTACAGCATTCTGGGCACCGTCAAAGGTGACGCCCTGGAGCTGATGCGCTTTAAACACCCGTTCCTGGACTTCGACGTTCCGGCCATCCTGGGTGACCACGTGACGCTGGACGCGGGTACCGGTGCGGTTCACACCGCCGGTGGCCACGGTCCTGACGACTACAACATCAGCCTGAAATACGGTCTGGAGATCGCGAACCCAGTGGGTCCGGACGGCTCTTACCTGCCAGGCACTTACCCGGCGCTGGACGGTATCAACGTCTTTAAAGCGAATGACATTATCGTCAACATGCTGCGCGACAGCGGCGCGCTGCTGCACGTTGAGAAAATGCAGCACAGCTATCCGTGCTGCTGGCGTCACAAATCACCGATCATTTTCCGTGCGACCCCGCAGTGGTTCATCAGCATGGATCAGAAAGGTCTGCGCGCGCAGTCGCTGAAAGAGATCAAAGGCGTGCAGTGGATCCCGGACTGGGGCCAGGCGCGTATCGAATCTATGGTGGCTAACCGTCCTGACTGGTGTATCTCCCGTCAGCGTACCTGGGGCGTGCCGATGTCTCTGTTCGTCCATAAAGAGACGCAAGAGCTGCATCCGAACTCGCTGGAGCTGATGGAAGAAGTGGCGAAGCGCGTCGAAGTTGACGGCATTCAGGCGTGGTGGGATCTCGACGCCCGCGACATCCTGGGCGCGGACGCAGACAACTACGAGAAAGTGCCAGACACTCTGGACGTGTGGTTTGACTCCGGTTCTACCCACTCTTCCGTCGTGGATGTGCGCCCTGAGTTTGCCGGTCACGCCGCCGATATGTATCTGGAAGGGTCTGACCAACACCGCGGCTGGTTCATGTCATCGCTGATGATCTCCACCGCCATGAAAGGTAAAGCGCCATACCGTCAGGTACTGACCCACGGTTTCACCGTCGATGGTCAGGGCCGTAAGATGTCCAAATCTATCGGCAACACCGTCTCTCCGCAGGACGTGATGAACAAACTGGGCGCGGACATTCTGCGTCTGTGGGTTGCCTCTACCGACTACACCGGCGAAATGGCCGTTTCTGATGAAATTCTGAAACGTGCCGCCGACAGCTATCGTCGTATCCGTAACACCGCGCGCTTCCTGCTGGCGAACCTTAACGGGTTTGATCCGGCAAAAGACATGGTGAAACCGGAAGAGATGGTTGTGCTGGACCGCTGGGCGGTAGGCTGCGCCAAAGCGGCGCAGGAAGACATCGTAAAAGCTTACGAGTCTTACGACTTCCACGAAGTGGTGCAGCGCCTGATGCGCTTCTGCTCCATCGAAATGGGCTCGTTCTACCTCGACATCATCAAAGACCGTCAGTACACCGCGAAAGCGGACAGCGTGGCGCGTCGTAGCTGCCAGACCGCGCTTTATCACATTGCAGAAGCGCTGGTACGCTGGATGGCACCGATCATGTCCTTCACCGCAGATGAAATCTGGGGCTACCTGCCGGGCGATCGCGAGAAGTATGTCTTCACCGGTGAGTGGTATGAAGGTCTGTTTGATCTCTCCAGCACTGAAGCGATGAACCATACTTACTGGGACGCGCTGCTGAAAGTGCGTGGCGAAGTGAACAAGGTGATTGAGCAGGCGCGTGCTGACAAGAAAGTTGGCGGTTCACTGGAAGCGGCAGTCACCCTGTACGCGGAACCTGAGCTGGCGGCAAAACTGACGGCGCTGGGCGATGAATTGCGATTTGTCCTGTTGACCTCCGGTGCGAAAGTTGCGGATTATGCTGACGCTTCTGCTGATGCTCAGCAGAGTGAACTGCTCAAAGGACTGAAAGTCGCGCTGAGCAAAGCCGACGGTGAGAAGTGCCCGCGCTGCTGGCACTACACCACCGATGTTGGCCAGGTGGCGGAACACGCAGATATCTGCGGACGCTGTGTCAGCAACGTCGCCGGTGATGGCGAAAAACGTAAGTTTGCCTGATGAGTAAATCTCTGAGTTCAACGGGACTGCGCTGGCTGTGGTTGGTCGTGGTTGTGCTGATTATCGATTTGGGTAGCAAGTTCCTGATCCTCCAGAATTTCGCTCTGGGGGATACGGTCCCGCTGTTCCCGTCGCTTAATCTGCATTATGCGCGCAACTACGGTGCGGCTTTTAGCTTCCTCGCCGACAGCGGCGGCTGGCAGCGCTGGTTCTTTGCGGGTATCGCTTTCGGTATCTGTGTGGTGCTGGCAGTGCTGATGTACCGCGCTAAGGCGACGCAGAAGCTTAACAATATCGCTTACGCGCTGATCATTGGCGGCGCGCTGGGCAACCTGTTTGACCGTCTGTGGCACGGCTTTGTGGTCGATATGATCGACTTCTATGTCGGCAACTGGCACTTCGCCACCTTTAACCTGGCCGATAGCGCAATTTGCGTAGGCGCGGTGTTAATCGTGCTGGAAGGCTTCTTGCCGAAACCGGCCGCAAAAGAGCAGGCGTAACATACTCGCCCGGTGGTGTAGCGTCACCGGGCAAAACCAGCGAGCAACTTGCATGTCTAAATCCGTACAGAGCAACAGCGCGATCCTCGTTCACTTCACTCTGAAACTTGATGACGGTTCCACGGCTGAGTCTACCCGCAATAATGGTAAGCCTGCGCTGTTTCGTCTTGGTGATACCTCGCTTTCTGAAGGCCTGGAGCAGCAGCTTCTGGGGTTGAAAGAGGGTGAGACAAAAGCCTTTTCTCTGGAGCCGGACGCGGCATTTGGCGTGCCGACCCCGGACCTGATCCAGTATTTCTCGCGCCGTGAATTTATGGATGCGGGTGAACCTGAGATTGGGGCAATTATGCTCTTTACCGCAATGGATGGCAGCGAAATGCCTGGCGTGATCCGCGAAATTAACGGTGACTCTATTACCGTCGATTTCAACCATCCCCTTGCCGGGCGTACGGTCCATTTTGATATCGAAGTGCTGGAGATCGATCCGGCACTGGAGGCCTGAAATGCAGATCCTGTTGGCTAACCCGCGCGGTTTCTGCGCCGGTGTAGACCGCGCTATCAGCATTGTTGAAAATGCGCTGGAAATTTACGGCGCCCCTATTTACGTGCGTCATGAAGTGGTGCATAACCGCTACGTGGTCGACAGCCTGCGCGAGCGCGGCGCCATTTTCATTGAACAGCTCAGTGAAGTGCCGGACGGGGCGATCCTCATCTTCTCCGCCCACGGCGTCTCCCAGGCGGTACGTAACGAGGCGAAAAGCCGCGATCTGACTGTGTTTGATGCCACCTGTCCGCTGGTGACAAAAGTACATATGGAAGTCGCGCGTGCCAGCCGTCGTGGTGAAGAATCTATTCTGATTGGTCACGCAGGCCACCCGGAAGTCGAAGGCACGATGGGCCAGTACAGTAACCCGGAAGGGGGGATGTATCTGGTTGAGTCGCCGGAAGATGTAATAACGCTGAACGTGAAAAACGAAGCGAAGCTGTCGTTTATGACCCAGACCACGCTCTCCGTTGATGACACCTCTGATGTAATCGACGCATTGCGCCAGCGCTTCCCGAAAATCGTCGGGCCGCGTAAAGACGACATTTGCTACGCCACCACCAACCGTCAGGAAGCCGTGCGTGCGCTGGCTGAACAGGCGGATGTGGTGCTGGTGGTCGGATCGAAAAACTCCTCAAACTCCAATCGCCTGGCCGAGCTGGCCCAGCGTATGGGGAAAGCGGCGTTTCTGATCGACGACGCTACGGATATTCAGGAAGCGTGGGTGAAAAACGCAGCCTGCGTTGGCGTAACGGCCGGAGCTTCCGCGCCGGATATCCTGGTGCAGAACGTCATTTCCCGTCTGCAGGAACTGGGCGGCGGCGAGGCGGTACCGCTGGAAGGGCGCGAAGAGAATATTGTCTTCGAAGTCCCTAAAGAGCTGCGAATCGACGCACGAGAAGTGGAGTAATCCTTCCAAAGCCAGCAATTCATTGCTGGCTTTTTTGTTTTACCGCCCAGTGCGGTAAATCATGTCTTTTACTGATAGTTCCTGCTGTTTATCATTAAATTCTAATTATCGACGTTTTCAGATGGCGGCTTCGGCGGAGGCTGGTTAATCTGAAAACGATTTACATCATTTTAACGTAAGAGAATAACTATGCATGATGCACAGGTCCGTGTCGCAATCGCGGGCGCAGGCGGCCGTATGGGCCGTCAGTTGATTCAGGCTACGCTCCAGATGGATGGCGTTGCGCTGGGTGCCGCACTGGAGCGCGAAGGCTCTTCTCTGCTGGGGGTTGATGCCGGTGAACTGGCAGGAACCGCGAAAACTGGCGTCACCGTTCAGAGCAGCCTTGAGGCGGTAAAAGAGGATTTCGATGTCTTCATCGACTTCACGCGTCCAGAGGGCACACTGCATCACCTGGCGTTTTGCCGTCAGCACGGCAAGGGAATGGTCATTGGGACTACCGGGTTTGATGACGCGGGTAAGCAGGCCATTCAGGACGCGTCTGGAGAGATCGCTATCGTTTTTGCGGCCAACTTCAGCGTCGGCGTCAATGTGATGCTCAAGCTGCTGGAGAAGGCGGCAAAAGTCATGGGTGATTACACCGATATCGAAATTATCGAAGCGCATCACCGTTACAAAGTGGATGCCCCATCCGGGACAGCGCTGGCAATGGGCGAAGCCATTGCTCAGGCCATGGATAAAGATCTGAAGTCCTGCGCGGTGTACTCTCGTGAAGGACATACTGGCGAGCGTGTGCCAGGTACTATCGGTTTTGCTACCGTTCGCGCAGGCGACATTGTAGGCGAGCATACTGCTATGTTTGCCGATATCGGCGAGCGCGTAGAGATTACCCATAAGGCTTCGAGTCGTATGACATTCGCCAACGGGGCGATTCGTTCGGGTTTGTGGTTAAAAGATAAGGAAAAAGGTCTTTTTGATATGAGAGATGTACTCGATCTCAACAATTTATGATGATTATTACCCTTCGTGATGTGGTTATGGCAGTCATAAGCACTTGATTGCACGGGGCAATATTTTATTGCCCCTTTATTTTAGGTTTTATGTCTAGTTATTGCTTTAAAGCAGTTGTTATTAACAATTATCTGCGTATTTATCGTTGCGTTTTTGTAAAATTTGACCATCTGGTCCACTTTTAGACCCTCCTCATTGAGAATTGTTGGTTAAACCGCTCCGCAAGCGATTTCCTGTGTGATTTATTTGATCTTTTCAGCGCTTAAAACCTCTCTTTGCCACCAGTGACGCAAAATAACAAATAAAATACGCGTTTTAAGTTGACTTTCCCCCCTGAAATCTCCAGAATGCCGCCGTTTGCCGAAAATCCACAGGCAACAAATTTGCATTGATCCGCAACATGGTTGTGAATTAATATGCAGATAAAGTGAGTGAATATTCTCTGGAGGGTGTTTTGATTAAGTCAGCGCTATTGGTTCTGGAAGACGGAACCCAGTTTATCGGTCGGGCCATAGGGGCAACAGGTTCGGCGGTTGGGGAAGTCGTTTTCAATACTTCAATGACCGGTTATCAAGAAATCCTCACTGATCCTTCCTATTCCCGCCAAATCGTCACCCTTACTTATCCCCATATCGGCAATGTCGGCACCAATGCCGCCGATGAAGAATCTTCCCAGGTACATGCACAAGGCCTCGTCATTCGTGACCTGCCGCTGATTGCCAGCAACTACCGCAACACTGAAGACCTCTCTTCATACCTGAAGCGCCATAACATTGTGGCAATCGCCGATATCGATACCCGTAAGCTGACCCGGATTCTGCGCGAAAAAGGCGCACAGAACGGCTGCATTATCGCAGGGGACAACCTCGATGCGGCGCTGGCGCTGGAAAAAGCAAAAGCCTTCCCCGGCCTCAACGGCATGGACCTGGCGAAAGAAGTCACTACCGCAGAAGCTTATAGCTGGACGCAGGGTAGCTGGACGCTGGCTGGCGACCTGCCAGAAGCCAAAAAAGAGAGTGAACTGCCTTTCCACGTAGTGGCCTACGATTACGGTGCCAAGCGCAATATCCTGCGCATGCTGGTGGATCGCGGCTGTCGCCTGACGGTTGTTCCGGCGAAAACCCCGGCCGATGAAGTCTTGAAAATGAACCCGGACGGCATCTTCCTCTCCAACGGTCCCGGTGACCCGGCGCCGTGCGATTACGCTATCGACGCGATCAAAGCTTTCCTCGAAACCGATATCCCGGTCTTCGGCATCTGCCTGGGCCATCAGCTCCTGGCGCTGGCGAGCGGTGCCAAAACCGTGAAGATGAAGTTCGGTCACCATGGGGGTAACCACCCGGTAAAAGATATCGACAACAACACGGTGATGATTACCGCGCAGAACCACGGCTTTGCCGTCGATGAAGCTTCTATGCCTGCGAACCTGCGCGTGACGCACAAGTCGCTGTTTGACCACACCCTGCAGGGGATTCATCGCACCGATAAGCCCGCGTTCAGCTTCCAGGGTCACCCGGAAGCCAGCCCTGGCCCGCACGATGCCGCACCGCTGTTCGATCACTTTATCGAACTCATCGAGCAATACCGTAAGACCGCTAAATAATCAGGAGCCGAGAAGACCATGCCAAAACGTACAGACATAAAAAGCATCCTGATCCTTGGCGCTGGCCCGATTGTTATCGGTCAGGCCTGTGAATTCGACTACTCCGGTGCGCAGGCGTGTAAAGCCCTGCGTGAAGAGGGTTACCGCGTTATCCTGGTGAACTCCAACCCGGCCACCATCATGACCGACCCGGAAATGGCCGATGCGACTTACATCGAGCCGATTCACTGGGAAGTCGTACGCAAAATTATTGAGAAAGAGCGCCCGGACGCGGTTCTGCCAACCATGGGCGGCCAGACCGCGCTGAACTGTGCGCTGGAGCTGGAGCGTCAGGGCGTACTGGAAGAGTTCGGCGTAACCATGATTGGCGCCACCGCCGATGCGATTGATAAAGCGGAAGATCGCCGTCGCTTCGACGTTGCCATGAAGAAAATCGGCCTCGATACTGCGCGTTCCGGTATTGCGCACAATATGGAAGAGGCGCTGGCCGTCGCGGCTGATGTGGGTTATCCGTGCATTATCCGTCCCTCCTTTACCATGGGCGGCACCGGCGGCGGTATCGCTTACAACCGGGAAGAGTTTGAAGAGATTTGTGCGCGTGGCCTGGATCTCTCTCCAACCAACGAACTGCTGATTGACGAATCGTTGATTGGCTGGAAAGAGTACGAGATGGAGGTGGTGCGTGATAAAAACGACAACTGCATCATCGTCTGCTCTATCGAAAACTTCGATGCGATGGGCATCCACACCGGTGACTCCATCACCGTGGCCCCGGCCCAGACCCTGACCGACAAAGAGTACCAAATCATGCGTAACGCCTCGATGGCGGTACTGCGTGAGATTGGCGTAGAAACCGGCGGCTCTAACGTCCAGTTCTCGGTCAACCCGAAAAACGGTCGTCTGATTGTTATTGAAATGAACCCGCGTGTTTCCCGTTCCTCTGCGCTGGCCTCCAAGGCCACCGGCTTCCCGATTGCGAAAGTGGCGGCGAAACTGGCAGTAGGTTACACCCTCGACGAGCTGATGAACGACATCACCGGCGGCCGCACGCCAGCGTCTTTCGAACCCTCTATCGACTACGTTGTGACCAAAATTCCACGCTTCAACTTCGAGAAATTTGCCGGCGCGAACGACCGTCTGACTACCCAGATGAAATCTGTCGGCGAAGTGATGGCCATTGGCCGCACCCAGCAGGAATCCCTGCAGAAAGCGCTGCGTGGCCTCGAAGTGGGCGCCACCGGGTTTGACCCGAAAGTGAGCCTGGATGATCCGGAAGCTCTGACCAAAATTCGCCGCGAGCTGAAAGACGCGGGCGCTGAGCGTATCTGGTACATCGCCGATGCCTTCCGTGCTGGCCTCTCCGTTGACGGCGTGTTCAACCTGACCAACATTGACCGCTGGTTCCTGGTGCAGATTGAAGAGCTGGTGCGTCTGGAAGAGAAAGTGGCAGAGCTGGGCATTAACGGCCTGGACGCTGACTTCCTGCGCGTCCTGAAGCGTAAAGGCTTCGCCGATGCGCGTCTGGCTAAGCTGGCTGGCGTGCGCGAAGCGGAAATCCGCAAGCTGCGCGACCAGTATGACCTGCACCCGGTCTACAAGCGCGTGGATACCTGCGCGGCGGAATTCTCCACCGACACCGCCTACATGTACTCCACCTATGAAGACGAGTGTGAAGCGAATCCGTCTGTCGACCGCGACAAAATCATGGTACTGGGCGGCGGTCCTAACCGTATCGGCCAGGGCATTGAGTTTGACTACTGCTGCGTCCACGCCTCGCTGGCGCTGCGCGAAGACGGTTACGAGACCATCATGGTCAACTGTAACCCGGAAACCGTCTCGACCGACTACGACACCTCTGACCGCCTCTACTTCGAGCCGGTTACCCTGGAAGACGTGCTGGAAATCGTGCGCATCGAGAAGCCGAAGGGCGTCATCGTGCAGTACGGCGGCCAGACCCCGCTGAAGCTGGCGCGCGCGCTGGAAGCAGCAGGCGTACCGGTTATCGGCACCAGCCCGGATGCGATTGACCGCGCCGAAGACCGCGAGCGTTTCCAGCAGGCGGTTGACCGTCTGAAGCTGAAGCAGCCGGCGAACGCCACCGTGACCGCGATTGAAATGGCGGTGGAGAAGGCGAAAGAGATTGGTTACCCACTGGTGGTGCGTCCATCCTACGTACTGGGCGGCCGCGCGATGGAGATCGTCTACGACGAAGCCGACCTGCGCCGTTACTTCCAGACGGCGGTGAGCGTCTCTAACGATGCGCCGGTTCTGCTCGACCGCTTCCTGGATGACGCGGTAGAGGTCGATGTGGATGCGATCTGCGATGGCGAAATGGTGCTGATTGGCGGCATCATGGAGCACATCGAGCAGGCGGGCGTGCACTCCGGTGACTCCGCCTGTTCTCTGCCAGCCTACACCCTGAGTCAGGAAATTCAGGACGTGATGCGTCAGCAGGTGCAGAAGCTGGCCTTTGAGCTGCAGGTTCGCGGCCTGATGAACGTCCAGTTCGCGGTGAAAGACAACGAAGTTTACCTGATTGAGGTGAACCCGCGTGCGGCACGTACAGTACCGTTCGTCTCTAAAGCCACCGGTGTACCGCTGGCGAAAGTAGCGGCGCGCGTGATGGCTGGTCAGACGCTGGCGCAGCAGGGCGTGACCAAAGAGATCATCCCGCCGTACTACTCGGTGAAAGAAGTGGTGCTGCCGTTCAACAAGTTCCCGGGCGTTGACCCGCTGTTAGGGCCTGAAATGCGCTCTACCGGGGAAGTGATGGGCGTGGGCCGCACCTTCGCGGAAGCGTTCGCCAAAGCACAGCTGGGCAGCAATTCCACCATGAAGAAACAGGGTCGTGCGTTGCTCTCCGTACGCGAAGGCGACAAAGAGCGTGTGGTCGACCTGGCCGCTAAGCTGCTGAAGTACGGCTTCGAGCTGGATGCAACTCACGGTACGGCGATTGTACTGGGTGAAGCGGGCATCAACCCACGTCTGGTGAACAAGGTGCATGAAGGTCGTCCGCACATTCAGGACCGTATCAAGAATGGCGAGTACACCTACATCATCAACACCACCGCGGGCCGTCAGGCGATTGAAGACTCCAAGCTGATTCGCCGCAGTGCGCTGCAGTATAAAGTGCATTATGACACCACGCTGAATGGCGGTTTCGCCACCGCGATGGCGCTGAATGCAGACGCTACAGAGAAGGTGATTTCAGTGCAGGAAATGCACGCGCAAATCGCGAAGTAAGCATCAGAATGCTCTTAAAACCCGCTTCGGCGGGTTTTTTATTGCCTTTACGACCAATATTGGCGGTTGCGCTTACAGAATAGTGGCCGCATGGTTAGCGCACTCATCTTAAAAGGAGTTTCTTGTGAATCGTACAATTGCGCTGATCTCGCTGGTGGCGTTGCTCTCTGGATGCGCGGATTTCGCCTCCTCTGTTACCAATACCATCGATAGCATGGGTATGACGCCCGACTATGCCAAAGGGTTGAAAGAGGATCTGGAGGGGCAGAAAAAGCTCACGACACCTGAGGTGAAGGTGGCGGACAACGTGCCGGAAGGCAAGCTGGTGGAGAAGTACGACAATGGCAGCAAGAAGTTTGAAACCGTGGTCAAAAACCGCTGTTTTGATGAGTACATTGATGTCTACTATCCCAATGGCGTGTTAAGAAGCCATACGCCGCTGGTCAATTGCAAAGCCAACGGGGTTTCTCAGGGCTACACCCAGGACGGCAAACTGCATTCGACCATCACCTTTAAAGAGAGTGAGGCTAACGGAGAGGCGAAGACCTACGATGCCAACGGAAAAGTGGTGAAGACGGTGATCTATAAAGAGGGCCTGCCGGTAAAAAGCTAAGAGTGTTCTGTATTTACCCCTGCAGGCGGAATATTCCACTATAGTATTACGCTAAACGACACGTCTTGACTGACCCAGGGAGAATACAATGAACAACAAACTGCTGATGACCTCCATTTTTGCTGCCGCTGCTCTGTTTACCGTTGCCGGCTGCTCTTCTAACCAGTCAGTAAAAACGACTGACGGTAAAACTATTGTCACCGACGGCAAACCGCAGGTGGATGATGATACGGGTCTGGTTTCTTACAAAAATGCTGAAACCGGGCAGACAGAGCAGATTAACCGCGATCAGGTAAAATCAATGGGCGAACTGGATAACTAGTTCAGATTTACCCATTTAGCTCGTCAATATTATTCACTATTAGCCTGTTAGATTACTGACTACACTCTTTCCTTAAAAGAGAGCAGTAAATCAACAGGCTAATACATGATCTTAATTATTTATGCTCACCCTTATCCGCAGCACTCGCATGCGAATAAGCGGATGCTGGAGCAGGTAAGGAATCTCGACGGCGTAGAAGTACGCTCGCTGTATCAACTCTATCCCGATTTCAATATCGATATCGCCGCCGAACAAGAAGCGCTATCTCGTGCCGATCTCATCGTCTGGCAACATCCTATGCAGTGGTACAGCACGCCACCTCTGTTAAAACTCTGGATCGATAAAGTCTTCTCGCACGGCTGGGCGTATGGCCACAACGGTCAAGCGCTGCAGGGCAAAAGTCTGCTCTGGGCGGTGACCACCGGCGGGGGAGAGAGCCACTTCGATATCGGCGATTTCCCGGGCTTTGATGTGCTGGCGCAGCCACTTCAGGCGACCGCGCTCTATTGTGGATTACATTGGCTCCCGCCTTTCGCGATGCACTGCACCTTCGTTTGCGACGATGAAACGCTGCAAGCGCAGGCGCGTCATTATAAACAACGTTTACTCGACTTGCAGGAGAAGCACCATGGATAGCCATACGCTGATTCAGGCGCTGATCTATTTAGGCGCGGCGGCACTGATCGTGCCGGTTGCGGTACGGCTGGGGCTGGGATCGGTTCTCGGTTATCTCATCGCTGGCTGTGTCATTGGCCCCTGGGGATTGCGCTTAGTAACAGATGCCGAGTCGATCCTGCATTTTGCGGAAATCGGCGTAGTGCTGATGCTGTTTGTTATCGGTCTGGAGCTGGATCCGCGTCGTTTATGGACGCTACGGGCATCGGTATTTGGCGGCGGGGCGCTACAGATGATTGCCTGCGGCCTGCTGCTGGGTGGGTTCTGTATGCTGCTGGGTATGGAGTGGAAAGTGGCGGAGTTGATCGGCATGACGCTGGCGCTCTCCTCTACCGCCATTGCCATGCAGGCGATGAACGAACGTAATCTGACTGTTTCGCAAATGGGGCGCAGCACGTTCTCGGTGCTGCTGTTCCAGGATATTGCCGCCATTCCTTTGGTGGCAATGATCCCCCTACTGGCAGCCTCTGGCGCCTCGACAACGCTGGGGGCGTTTGCGCTCTCGGCACTGAAAGTTGCGGGCGCGCTGGCGCTGGTGATCCTGCTGGGACGCTATGTTACCCGGCCGCTGCTGCGCTTTGTCGCGCGCTCTGGCCTGCGTGAAGTCTTCAGCGCCGTGGCATTGTTCCTGGTCTTTGGCTTCGGTTTGCTGCTGGAAGAGGCCGGATTATCGATGGCGATGGGGGCATTCCTGGCCGGGGTACTGCTGGCCAGCTCGGAATATCGTCATGCGCTGGAAAGCGATATTGAGCCATTCAAAGGCTTGTTGCTTGGGCTGTTCTTTATTGGCGTTGGGATGTCGGTCGACTTTGGTACGCTGGTGACGCATCCGCTGCGGATCCTGGTGCTACTGGTCGGTTTCCTGGTCATTAAGATGGCGGTGTTATGGCTGATTGCCCGTCCGCTGAACGTGCCTAATCAACAGTGTCGCTGGTTTGCCGTATTGCTGGGGCAGGGGAGTGAATTTGCCTTCGTGGTTTTTGGCGCGGCGCAGATGGCGAACGTACTGGATCCTGAATGGGCAAAAGCCTTAACCCTGGCGGTGGCGCTCTCGATGGCGGTTACGCCACTCTTGCTAGTACTGTTAACTCGCCTGGAAAATGCGGGCAGCGGCCACGAGCGTGAGGCTGATGAGATTGATGAAGAACAACCTCGCGTGATTATCGCCGGGTTTGGCCGCTTTGGTCAGATTACTGGCCGCTTACTGCTGTCGAGCGGCGTAAAGATGGTCATACTTGATCACGATCCGGACCATATCGAAACGCTGCGTAAATTTGATATGAAGGTATTCTATGGCGATGCCACCCGGGTCGATCTGCTGGAGTCGGCGGGTGCCAGTAAGGCTGAGGTGCTGATCAACGCCATCGACGATCCTGAAACCAGCCTGCAGCTGGCGAAGCTGGCGCAGGAACATTTCCCACACCTGAAGATCATCTCTCGTGCGCGCGATGTGGATCATTACATCCAGCTACGGCAGGCCGGTGTTGAAGCTCCCGAGCGTGAAACCTTCGAAGGGGCGCTTAAATCAGGGCGTCTGGCGCTGGAAAAGCTGGGGCTGGGTGCCTACGAGGCGCGAGAGCGTGCCGATCTGTTCCGCCGCTTTAACATTGAGATGGTGGAAGAGATGGCCGCAATGACCGAAAGTGACGCGTCGTCGCGTGCCGCGGTCGTCAAACGTACCAGCGCGATGCTGACTGAAATCATCAGCGAAGATCGTAATCATCTTTCACTGATTCAGCGTCATGGATGGCAAGGGACCGAAGAGGGTAAGCATACGGGCAACCCTGCGGATGAGCCAGAGAGTAAACCTATGACCTGAAGAGGCCTCGACAGCAATATTTAAATATTTCCGCTTCTTTACTCTGCCGCCCGTCGACGAAAGATTAAGCTTTACGTATAGTGGCGGCAATTTTTATATCCGGGAAATTTTTCAATGATCAGTCTGATTGCAGCGCTGGCGGTAGATCGCGTTATCGGTATGGAAAACGCCATGCCATGGAACCTGCCTGCCGATCTCGCATGGTTTAAACGTACGACGCTGAACAAGCCAGTAGTGATGGGCCGCCTGACCTGGGAGTCAATTGGTCGCCCTTTACCTGGCCGTAAGAACATTGTCATCAGTAGCCAGCCAGGCACCGATGATCGCGTTGAGTGGGTTAAATCTGTCGATGAAGCTATCGCCGCCTGTGGCGACGCGGAAGAAATTATGGTGATTGGCGGCGGCCGTGTTTACGAGCAGTTCCTGCCAAAAGCCCAGAAACTCTACCTGACCCATATTGATGCGGAAGTGGAAGGCGATACCCATTTCCCGGATTACGATCCGGATGAATGGGAGTCGGTATTCAGTGAGTTTCACGATGCGGACGCACAAAACTCGCACAGCTACTGCTTTGAGATCCTTGAGCGTCGCTAACTGCGTTACGCACCTCTTTTTGACGAGAGGTGCGTACTTTCCTTAAGAGGCAACCGCCTCGTCGTCGCCTAAATCCGGCTGACGATTCGATGGTTGAATAAACCAGGCTTTATCTTCCCAGCGCAGGCAGGTGAGGTCACCTCCCCAACAACAGCCGGTATCCAGAGCATAAATGCCCTCTGGCGTGCCTTTCCCCTCCAGTGATGCCCAGTGACCAAAGGCCACGCTATAGCTTTCCGTCACCGGCCCGGGGATAGCAAACCAGGGTTTCAGCGGCGCAGGCGCACTCTCGGGAACATCCTTGCAGTACATATCCAGCTGACCGTTCGGGAAGCAGTAACGCATGCGGGTAAAGGCGTTGGAGATAAATCGCAGGCGTGCCAGACCGCTCAGCTCAAGGCTCCAGTTATTCGGCATGTCGCCGTACATGGCATCGAGGAAGAAGGGGTAAGAGTCGCTGGTCAGCACCGCTTCTACATCACGCGCGCACTCTTTAGCGGTTTGCAGATCCCACTGCGGCGTAATCCCCGCGTGGGCCATCACCAGCTTCTTCTCTTCATCGATTTGCAGCAGCGGCTGACGGCGTAACCAGTTGATGAGTTCATCGGCATCCGGCGCATCCAGCAGCGGAGTGATACGATCTTTTGGCTTGTTACGGCTGATGCCGGCATAGACCGCCAGCAGATGGAGATCGTGGTTGCCCAGTACGACGCGAACGCTATCGCCGAGTGATTTAACGTAGCGTAACACTTCCAGCGAGCCTGGGCCGCGCGCGACCAGATCGCCCGTCAGCCACAGCGTGTCTTTGCCCGGTGTAAACTCCACCTGCTTTAACAACGCGATCAGTTCATCGTAGCAACCGTGAACGTCGCCAATAAGGTATGTAGACATGTTTTAGTGAATGAGTGTTGGGACAGCCAGACGGAAAACAGGAATGGCAATACGGAAGGTATTGCCGTCGGCATCGACCATTTCGTAATGGCCCTGCATGGTGCCCAGCGGCGTTTCGATGACCGCACCGCTGGTGTATTGATACTCTTCGCCAGGGGCGATATGCGGTTGTTCACCAACGACGCCTTCCCCCTGGACTTCGATTTCACGGCCGTTGCCATTGGTGATCAGCCAGTAGCGCCCAAGCAGTTGCACAGGCGTTCGCCCCAGGTTACGGATGGTGACGGTATAGGCAAAGACATAACGCTCTTCATCCGGCGTGGATTGCGATTCGATATAGAGACTTTGCACCTGAACACATACGCGGGGCGAATCAATCATGGCTTAGCTCTCCTTCGGCGGCGTATTTTCGCTGATGTAATTAGCCAGCTTGCAGTACTGCTCGACAGAAATATTTTCCGCACGCATTGCCGGATCGATGCCCAGCTCAGATAACACCTCAACGGTAAACGAGTTACTCAGGCTGTTGCGGATCGTTTTCCGGCGCTGGTTAAAGGCTTCCGTCGTAATGCGGCTCAGTACGCGCAGATCTTTTACTGGATAAGGCATCGTGGTATGAGGAACCAGACGCACTACCGCAGAGTCTACCTTTGGCGGTGGCGTAAAGGCCGTCGGCGGCACTTCAAGTACCGGGATGACGTTGCAATAATATTGCGCCATTACACTCAGTCGACCATACGCTTTACTGTTCGGCCCTGCAACCAGTCGATTCACCACCTCTTTCTGCAACATAAAGTGCATGTCGGCGATGGCATCAGTATAGCTAAACAGGTGGAACATCAGCGGCGTCGAGATGTTGTACGGCAGGTTACCAAATACGCGCAGCGGCTGGCCCATTTTCTCTGACAATTCGCCAAAGTTCATGGTCATCGCATCCTGCTGATAGATAGTCAGCTTCGGCCCGAGGAAGGGGTGCGTTTGCAGGCGCGCCGCCAGATCGCGGTCCAGCTCGATAACCGTCAGCGCGTCGAGACGCTCACCGACCGGTTCAGTCAACGCAGCAAGACCTGGGCCGATCTCGACCATCGCCTGGCCTTTCTGTGGATTGATAGCCGAAACAATACTTTCGATCACAAACTGATCGTTGAGGAAGTTTTGCCCGAAACGTTTACGGGCTAAGTGGCCCTGATGGACGCGATTATTCATTGAGTATTAACAATCATTTTGATGGCGAGATTAAGCGCCGTAATAAAACTGCCGACATCTGCCTGGCCCAGGCCTGCTAAATCAAGTGCAGTACCGTGGTCAACGGACGTTCGAATAAAGGGTAAACCGAGGGTGATGTTCACGCCGCGGCCAAATCCCTGGTATTTTAGCACGGGAAGGCCCTGATCGTGGTACATCGCCAGCACGGCATCGGCATTCTCAAGATATTTGGGCTGGAAAAGGGTATCGGCAGGCAGTGGCCCGCTGAGATTCATCCCTTTCGCACGCATCTCGTTGAGGACCGGGATAATGGTGTCGATCTCTTCTGTACCCATGTGCCCGCCTTCCCCGGCATGGGGATTCAGGCCGCAGACCAGTACGTGCGGTTGCTCAATACCGAATTTAGTCTGCAAATCGTGATGCAGAATCCCGATAATTTCCCGCAAAAGTGCCGGGGTAATGGCATCAGGAATCGCCTTAATGGGCAGGTGGGTGGTGACCAGCGCCACGCGCATCTCTTCAGTGGCCAACATCATCACCACTTTCGGGCTATGCGAGCGCTCTTCAAAGAATTCGGTATGCCCTGTAAAGGCAATACCTGCGTCGTTGATCACCCCCTTGTGCACCGGACCGGTAATCAGCGCCGCAAATTCGCCGTTCAGACAGCCATCGCAGGCACGCGCCAGGGTCTCAACCACGTAGTGACCATTTTCGGTGCTGAGCTGGCCGGGAATCACGGGTGTGCGCAGCGGGACATTGAGCAGGGTTAAGGTCCCCGCTTGCTGTGGAACCGGCTGCAGGGCGGCATCATAGGGGAGGAGAGATAAAGGCAGACCGAGCAGTGCCGCCCGGTCTTGTAACAGTTTGGCGTCAGCACAGATGACCAGCTCTACCGGCCAACTACGTTGCGCGAGCTGGACAACGAGGTCCGGACCAATCCCGGCGGGTTCGCCGGGAGTGATGACAACACGGTGGTGTTTCATTAGTTGCTCAATACTTTCACGTAAGCGCTGGCGCGTTGCTCCTGCATCCAGGTCGCCGCTTCTTCCGAGAATTTACGATTGAACAGCATGCGATACGCGCGATCTTTCTGCGCCGCATCGGTCTTATCCACGCTGCGGGTATCCATCAGTTCGATCAGGTGCCAGCCAAAGGTGGAGTGAACCGGCGCGCTCATCTGGCCCTTGTTCAGCTTCATCAGCGCATCACGGAAGGCCGGATCGTAGATATCGGCTGCCGCCCAGCCCAGATCGCCGCCCTGGTTAGCAGAGCCTGGATCCTGAGAGAACTCTTTTGCCGCATTGGCGAAAGAGGTTTTTCCGCTACGAATATCTGCAGCAATCTGCTCCAGCTTCACGCGTGCCTGATCGTCGTTCATGATCGGTGATGGCTTCAGCAAGATATGACGGGCATGCACTTCCGTGACCGAGATGCTCTGGCTCTGGCCGCGCAGGTCGTTCACTTTCAGGATGTGGAAGCCAACGCCCGAGCGGATCGGACCAATGACGTCACCTTTCTTCGCGGTGCTCAAAGCCTGAGCGAAGATAGACGGCAGCTCCTGGATACGGCCCCAACCCATCTGGCCGCCTTTCAGCGCCTGCTGGTCGGCAGAGTAAGTGATTGCCAGTTTGCCAAAATCACCGCCGTTTTTCGCCTGATCGACGATGGAACGCGCCTGGTTTTCCGCATCAGCAACCTGATCGGAGGACGGATTTTCCGGCAGTGGGATCAAGATGTGGCTCAGGTTCAGCTCTGTACTGGCATCGTTCTGGTTACCCACCTGTTTCGCCAACTGATCCACTTCCTGAGGCAGGATGGTGACACGACGACGGACTTCGTTGTTACGCACCTCAGAAATCAGCATCTCTTTGCGAATCTGATTACGATAGGTTGAGTAGCTAATACCGTCATAGGCCAGACGACTGCGCATCTGATCTGCAGACATGTTGTTCTGTTTAGCGATGTTCGCGATCGCCTGATCGAGCTGTTCGTCAGAGATCTTCACACCCATTTTTTGACCCATCTGCAGAACGATCTGATCCATGATCAGACGTTCAAGGATCTGATGACGCAGCGTGGCATCATCCGGAAGTTGCTGACCTGCCTGACCCGCGTTGAGCTTCACAGACTGCATTAAACCATCAACGTCGCTCTCAAGTACTACACCGTTGTTCACAACGGCTGCGACTTTATCGACAACCTGTGGGGCCGCGAAGCTGGTATTCGCAACCATGGCGATACCGAGCAGCAGCGTTTTCCAGTTCTTCATACTTTTTCCATTTCAATTAACCGCAAATGCGGATTACGTTGTCATTCAAGTACATCACAGAGAATTTTGGTACGGCAGAATGTTAGAACGCAGCATCTGCTGAGTACCCAGGCCGTAATTCGAACTCAGGCCACGCAGTTCGATGTTAAAGCCGATAACTTTATCGTATTCGCTCTGCTGGCGAGTTCTATCCCAACCGTTCAGCTTACGTTCGTAGCCGACAGTGATAGCGTAGCAGCAGGAGTTATACTGCAGCCCCACCATCTGATCGGCCGGCTTGCTGGTGTTGGTGTCAAAGTAGTACGCACCCACAACGGACCAGCGATCGGCGATCGGCCAGCTTGCTGTGCCACCCACCTGCGAAATGCCCTCTTTGTACTGCTGCGCCGTAGCGAAGCTCGGCAATGTCGCCTGGATGTATTCCGGGCTGGCATAACGGTAGCTCAACTGCACCAGACGGTCTTCATCACGACGATACTCGATGGAGCCGCTGCCGGTGGAGACGTTATTCAGACGGGTATCGTACTGTACGCCGCCGCGCAGGCCCCAACGATCGGTCATGCGCCAGTAAGTGTCTCCGGCCCAGACCAGGGAGCCCGTTTTGTTGTCTTCTTCCCAGTTGATATCGTCATCACCAGTACGAGACTCGGTGAAATAGTAGATTTGACCAACAGAAACGTTAAAACGTTCAACCTGAGCATCATCAAAGATGCGGGTTGTTACCCCGGTCGTCAGCTGGTTAGCAGAAGCAATGCGGTCCAGACCGCCGTAGGTACGGTCACGGAACAGGCCGCTGTAGTCAGACTGCAGGAAGGACGAGTCGTAGTTCTGGATGTTGCTCTGATCGCGATAAGGGACGTAAAGATACTGAATGCGCGGCTCAAGCGTCTGGGTGTAGCCGTTCGCCAGGTTCATGTCGCGTTCAAGAATCAGCTTACCGTCCATCTTAAATTGCGGAAGGGTACGGTTAACAGAATCTTTCAGATCGGTGCCATAACGATTGTTATACCAGTCCAGGTTCTCCTGCTGATAGTGGGTTGCCATCAGCTTGGCTTCGGTATCCAGGCTCGCCCAGTTATTCGACCACGGCAGGTTGATAGTCGGTTCAATGTGCACACGCGTGGATTCTGGCATATCGTCATTGGTGTTAACGAAGTGCACCGCCTGCGCATAAACGCGGGTATCGAACGGACCGACATCATTTTGATACCAGTTAACATCAAGCTGTGGCTCGGCAGCATAGGTGCTGCGAGTCTGGTTGCTGAAGACCTGGAACTGCTTGGTAGAAACCGTCGCGTCGAAGTTTTGTACCGCATAGCCGGCGCTGAAAATCTGCGTCGCATAGCCATCGGTACTGGAACCGTATTTGGAATCGAAATCGTTAAAGTAATTCGAGTCGCTGACCTTGGTGTAGTTGACGTTAAAACGCCACACCTGATCCATCACTCCGGAGTGTTGCCAGTAGTACAACCAGCGATGGCGATCGCCTTCAGTGGGATGCTCATCTTCATAGACTTTATCTGAAGGCAGATAATCCAGCTCCATGACACCCGCGCCCGCCTGCGACAGATAGCGGAACTCATTCTCCCACATGATATTGCCGCGCTTATGGATATAGTGCGGCGTAATCGTGGCATCCATGTTCGGCGCGATGTTCCAGTAGTACGGCAGGTAAAACTCGAAGTAGTTACTGGTGCTGTATTTCGCATTCGGGATCAGGAAACCTGAACGGCGCTTATCGCCAACCGGCAGCTGCAGGTATGGGCTGTAGAAGATCGGCACCGGGCCGAGCTTAAAGCGGGCGTTCCAGATCTCTGCAACTTGCTCTTCGCGGTCATGGATCACTTCGCTTCCCACTACGCTCCAGGTATTAGAGCCGGGCAGACAGGAGGTGAAGGTGCCGTTTTCCAGAATGGTATAGCGGTTTTCACCGCGCTGTTTCATCAGATCGGCGTTACCGCGACCCTGACGACCCACCATCTGGTAATCGCCTTCCCAGACGTTGGTATCTTTGGTATTAAGATTTGCCCAACCTTTCGGACCTTTCAGAATGACCTGATTATCGTCATAGTGCACATTACCCAGCGCATCAACAGTTCGCACCGGTTCGGCGGCACCGTCAGGCTGTTTTTGATGAAGCTGAACCTCATCGGCCTGCAGACGGCTGTTACCCTGTGCAATATCGACATTGCCGTGGAAAACGGCATTGTCAGGGTAATTACCTTTTGCGTTATCCGCAGTGATGGTGACCGGCAAGTCGTTCGTATCACCCTGAACCAACGGGCGATTATAGCTGGGAACACCCAGCATACATTGCGAGGCGAGATCGGCTGCCAGTCCCTGTTGAGTATAGAGGGCAGTGCCAATCATTGTGGCCAGAAGGGTGGGGATACGTTTTTTCATACGTTTTATTTGTTGTTCCGTCATCAGTGGCTATACGCTGGCAAACGGTCAGAGACTATCTTACTCATCATCGCAGTGCCAGCGTTAATCCTGCCCGTTTGCGAGCCGTGGTGATAGGCTCGCTATTGAATGACGAGTATGATAATGCAAATTATAGGCGATGTCCTTCAATTGACCGTGGCGAGCCCACAGGAATGATGGCATTGCACAGGATCAGATCCATCACCATTTGGGGAGTATATGCAGTATTGGGGAAAAATTATCGGCGTGGCGTTCGCATTAATGATGGGCGCAGGCTTCTGGGGCATCATTCTGGGGCTGATTATCGGCCATATGTTTGATAAAGCTCGCAGTCGTAAGATGGCCTGGTTCGCCAATCAGCAACAGCGTCAGGCTCTCTTTTTTGCGACGACCTTCGAAGTGATGGGGCATCTGACTAAATCAAAAGGGCGCGTGACGGAGGCGGACATTCATGTCGCCAGCCAGTTTATGGACCGAATGAACCTGCACGGGGATTCGCGTGCGGCGGCGCAACATGCATTTCGCGTAGGTAAGGCGGATAACTATCCCCTGCGTGAAAAGATGCGTCAGTTCCGCAGCGTCTGTTTCGGTCGTTTTGATTTGATTCGTATGTTCCTTGAGATCCAGATTCAGGCAGCCTTTGCCGATGGTTCGCTTCATCCGAACGAACGCGACGTGCTGTATGTCATTGCGGAAGAGCTCGGTATCTCACGAATGCAGTTTGACCAGTTCCTGCGCATGATGCAGGGCGGAGCGCAGTTCGGTGGCGGTTACCAACAGCAGCAATCTTCTGGCGGCGGCTGGCAGCAGGCGCAACGTGGCCCGACGCTGGAAGATGCCTGTAACGTGCTGGGCGTGAAGCCAACGGACGATGGCCCAACCATTAAGCGCGCCTATCGTCGACTGATGAGCGAACATCATCCGGATAAGCTGGTGGCGAAAGGGTTACCGCCAGAAATGATGGAGATGGCGAAGCAGAAAGCGCAGGAGATTCAGAAAGCGTATGAGCTCATAAAAGAGCAGAAAGGCTTTAAATAAGATACGCCCGGTATAGCCGGGCGTTATTTTAGAAGTCGACCGGGGCTTTAAAGGTCATCGCATTCCCGAAAGCGGGATGGGTGATGGTCAGCATCCGGGCATGCAGCTGCAGGCGAGGCGCCAGCGCGCGCGCCTCCGGTGGCGCATAGAAGCGATCCCCAAGAATCGGATGCCCCAATGCCAGCATATGCACGCGCAGCTGGTGTGAACGGCCAGTAATCGGTTTTAGCAGGACCCGCGCCGTATTATCCGGCGCGTACTCCAGCACTTCATACTCAGTCTGCGCCGGTTTGCCTGTCTCATAGCAGACCATCTGCTTCGGACGGTTAGGCCAGTCGCAAATCAGGGGCAGATCCACCAGCCCTTCGGCTTTCTCCGGGTGCCCCCAGACGCGGGCAACATACTCTTTTTTGGGCTCACGCTCGCGGAACTGGCGTTTAAGCTCCCGCTCCGCCGCTTTGGTCAGCGCCACCACAATCACGCCGCTGGTGGCCATATCCAGACGATGAACCGACTCTGCCAGCGGATAATCGCGCTGAATGCGCGTCATCACGCTGTCTTTGTGTTCATCCAGACGGCCCGGTACGGATAACAGACCGCTCGGCTTGTTGACCACCATGATATGTTCATCCTGATACAGGATAACCAGCCAGGGATCCTGCGGCGGATTGTAGGGCTCCATTTGCATGCTGCGCTCCGGTTACTGATGCGTCACGACGATAAGGCGCAGCGCATCCAGACGCCAGCCAGCCTGCTGCAAGCTTTCCAGCACCTGCTGACGGTTGCTCTCAATCGCCGCCAGCTCATCATCACGAATGTTCGGGTTCACTGCACGCAAGGCTTCGAGGCGAGAGAGCTCGGCAGAGAGTTTTTCATCCGCTTCGCTGCGCGCCGCGTCAATCAATGCCTGAGCCGCTTTCTCAATCTGCGTTTCACCCAGTTGCAGGATGGCATGAACGTCCTGTTGTACCGCATTCACCAGTTTGCTGCCGGTATGGCGGTTTACCGCGCTGAGCTGACGGTTAAAGCTTTCGAACTCGACCTGCGCGGCAAGATTGGTGCCGTTTTTATCCAGCAGCAGGCGTACCGGCGTCGCGGGCAGGAAGCGGTTAAGCTGCAGCTGTTTTGGCGCCTGGGCCTCAACCACGTAGATAAGTTCTACCAGCAGGGTACCCACCGGCAGGGCCTTGTTTTTCAGCAGCGAGATGGTACTGCTGCCGGTATCGCCGGAGAGAATGAGATCCAGACCGTTGCGGATCAGCGGATGTTCCCAGGTGATAAACTGCGCATCCTCGCGTGAGAGGGCCACATCACGTTCAAAGGTGATGGTGCACCCGTCTTCCGGCAGGCCCGGGAAATCCGGCACCAGCATATGATCGGAAGGCGTCAGCACAATCAGGTTTTCGCCACGATCGTCCTGGTTAATGCCCACGATATCGAACAGATTCATAGAGAAGCTGATCAGACTGGTATCGTCATCCTGCTCTTCAATGCTTTCGGCCAGGCGCTGTGCTTTTTCGCCGCCATTGGAGTGGATCTCCAGCAGGCGATCGCGGCCCTGTTCCAGCTGCGCTTTAAGCGCATCATGTTTTTCACGGCAAGATTTAATCAGCTCGTCAAAGCCTTCGGTCTCTTCCGGCGCGGCCAGGTAACCAATCAGATCGCCATGCACCTGATCGTAAATAGTGCGACCGGTCGGGCAGGTATGTTCAAACGCGTCCAGACCCTCGTGGAACCAGCGCACCAGCACGCTCTGAGCCGTTTTTTCCAGGTAAGGCACATGGATCTGAATATCGTGCGCCTGCCCAATACGGTCCAGACGGCCAATACGCTGCTCCAGCAGGTCCGGGTTAAACGGCAGGTCAAACATCACCAGGTTGCTGGCGAACTGGAAGTTACGCCCTTCAGAACCGATCTCGGAGCAGAGCAGTACCTGAGCGCCGCTATCCTCTTCGCCAAACCAGGCGGCAGCGCGATCGCGCTCGATAATGGACATCCCTTCGTGGAACACGGCGGCGCGGATACCTTCGCGCTCGCGCAGCACCTGCTCCAGCTGCAGCGCAGTGGCGGCTTTGGCGCAAATCACCAGCACCTTCTGGGAGCGATGCGCGGTCAGGTAGCCCATCAGCCACTCAACGCGCGGGTCGAAGTTCCACCAGGTACCGGTATCCCCTTCGAATTCCTGATAGATCTGCTCGGGATAGAGCATGTCACGGGCGCGATCTTCAGCGCTTTTACGCGCGCCCATAATGCCGGAGACCTTAATGGCCGTCTGATACTGGGTCGGCAGCGGCAGCTTGATGGTGTGCAGTTCGCGTTTCGGGAAGCCTTTCACACCATGGCGAGTATTACGGAACAGCACGCGGCTGGTGCCGTGGCGGTCCATTAGCATAGAGACCAGCTCCTGGCGTGCAGCTTCTGCACCGTCATGCCCGCTGTTGGCCGTCTGCAGCAGCGGCTCGATATCCTGCTCGCCAATCAGATCGCTCAGAGTATTAAGCTCATCATTAGAAAGATGTTTGCCTGCCAGCAGTAGCGCTACCGCATCGGCAACCGGACGATAATTTTTTTGCTCTTCGACGAACAGCTCGAAATCGTGGAAACGGCTCGGATCGAGCAGGCGCAGGCGGGCAAAGTGGCTTTCCAGCCCCAGCTGTTCTGGCGTAGCGGTCAGCAGCAATACGCCCGGCACGCGCTCGGCCAGCTCTTCGATAGCCATATATTCGCGGCTTGGCGCATCGACGCTCCAGACCAGATGGTGCGCTTCATCCACCACCATCAGATCCCATTCCGCATCGCAGAGGTGTTCGAGGCGCTGTTTGCTCCGGCGGACGAAGTCCAGCGAGCAGATCACCAGCTGTTCGGTTTCGAAGGGGTTATCTGCATCGTGCTGGGCTTCGGCGTAACGCTCGTCGTCAAACAGCGCAAAACGCAGATTGAAGCGACGTAGCATCTCCACCAACCACTGGTGTTGCAGGGTTTCCGGAACGATAATCAGCACGCGCTCGGCGGCGCCGGAGAGCAGCTGTTGATGCAGGATCATGCCCGCTTCGATGGTTTTACCCAGGCCAACCTCATCTGCCAGCAGTACGCGCGGTGCGTGGCGACGGCCTACGTCATGGGCAATGTTGAGCTGATGCGGAATCAGGCTGGTGCGCTGGCCACGCAGGCCGCTCCAGGGCATGCGGTACTGTTCGCTCTGGAATTTACGCGCGCGATAACGCAGGGCGAAACGGTCCATACGGTCAATCTGACCGGCGAACAGACGATCCTGAGGTTTGCTGAAGACCAGTTTGCTATCAAGCAGCACCTCGCGCAGCATCACATCGCTCTCGTCCGTGTCGAGGCGCGTGCCAATATAGGCAAGCAGTCCATTCTCTTCTTTTACGTCTTCAATCTTCAGCTGCCAGCCTTCATGGCTGGTCACGGTGTCGCCCGGGTTGAACATGACGCGGGTAACAGGGGAGTCATTGCGAGCGTACAGACGGTTTTCACCGGTAGCGGGGAAGAGGAGAGTCACCATTCGCGCATCCAGCGCCACAACCGTTCCTAATCCAAGTTCGCTTTCTGTATCGCTGATCCAGCGTTGACCAAGTGTAAAAGGCATATATGTTCGGCTCTACTCTTTAAATTGCAGGCAATAGTTCAACCACCGTCGAAGATCGACAGTCATTAAAATATGGGTCCGGGAATGGAAAGGGCGCTATGGTACTGGATGGCAGCGATTTCGTCACCTGTCAAAATAGCCCCATCTGCCCAGTCATCAGTGTAGCAAAATCGTCGTCCAGGAAGGGTAAAATTCCGTCCGCCACGGGCTGAAGTTGTTTTGTGAGGTAGTGATCATAGTCAAGCGGCGAGCGCTGATAGTCCACCGGCTCAGGCCCGCTGGTAGTCCAGACGTATTTGATCGTGCCGCGGTTCTGATACTGCTGCGCACGCCCCAGACGGACATTCTCTTCATCGGCAAGCCTGGCAGCACGCACGTGCGGCGGCACATTGCGCTGGTATTCCGCCAGCGGCCGACGCAGCCGCTTACGGTAGACCAGCTGTGTATCCAGCGCGCCCGCCATCAGGCTGGCAATGGTCTCCCGGACATAGTCCTGGTAGGGCTCATTGCGGAAGATTTTCAGGTAGAGCTCTTGCTGGAAACGCTGGGCCAGCGGCGTCCAGTCGGTACGCACCGTCTCCAGCCCTTTAAACACCATGCGCTGGTCATCGCCCTGCTGAATCAGCCCGGCGTAGCGTTTTTTACTGCCCTGATCGGTACCCCGAATAGTGGGCATTAAGAAACGGCAGAAATGGGTTTCATACTCCAGCTCCAGCGCGCTGGTTAACCGCTCTTTTTGCAAATGGTTTTGCCACCAGTCATTGACGTAGGCGACCAGCCGTTTGCCAATGGCCATGGCCTGGTCTTCGCTCTGCTGGCCTTTTAGCCAGACAAAGGTCGAGTCCGTATCGCCGTAAATCACCTCATAGCCCTGGGATTCGATTAACGCCTTCGTCTGGCGCATGATCTCATGTCCACGCATGGTGATCGACGAGGCCAGTCTGGGATCGAAAAAGCGGCAGGCGCTGGTGCCGAGCACGCCATAGAAGGCGTTCATGATGATCTTCAGTGCCTGAGAGAGAGGCGAATTGCCGTGACGCTTTGCTTCGTCGCGGCCATGCCAGATCTGGCTGACGATCTCGGGCAGGCAGTGTTTCTGACGGGAAAAATGGGCCCCGAGAAAGCCTTCGGTGCTGTGGGTGTCATCTGGCTGCGCCATCCCCTCTACCAGACCCACAGGATCAATTAAAAAGGTGCGGATGATAGAGGGATAAAGGCTTTTGTAATCCAGCACCAGCACCGAGTCATACAGCCCTGGCCTGGAGTCCATCACGTAGCCTCCAGGGCTTGCCTGCGGCGGCACATCGCCGAGATTCGGGGCCACATAGCCCGCCCGGTGCATGCGAGGAAAATAGAGATGGCTAAAGGCCGCTACCGAGCCCCCGTGACGATCCACCGCCAGGCCGTTGACCGTGGCGCGCTCCAGCAAAAAAGGCATGATTTCCGTTTTATGGAAAATCTGGGTCACCAGCTCGCAATCTTTCAGGTTATAGGTAGCGAGGGCAGGTTTGTTTTCGGCGAAACGGCGGTCAATTTCGTCCATCCTGTCCCAGGGGTTATCGATCGCTTTTCCTTCGCCGAGCAGCTCCTGGGCCACCGCTTCGAGGGAAAATGACGAGAAATTCCAGAAGGCGGATTTCAGCGCTTCGATGCCGTCGATAATCAGGCGTCCATTGGCCTGCGCAAAGAAGACCCCATTCTTGAAGCCGTGCTCGCGCCACTCCAGCTCGCTGTTGTCGCGCCCCAGAAGCAGGGGGATACGATAGCGTTCCGCATGCTTTTGCAAAACGCGCAGATCGAACTGCACCACATTCCAGCCGATGAGCACATCGGGATCGTGCTGGGCAAACCAGGCGTTGAGTTTTTCGAGAAGCTGGGGGCGGCTTGAAACATATTCCAGCTGGAAATCGAGGCCAGAAGCCTCGCCATTCGGCGGCCCCAGCATATAGACAACCCGCTGGCCACACCCCTCAATGCCAATGCAGTAGAGCTCACCGTGACGAGTGGTTTCGATATCCAGCGAGGCCCATTTTAGCGACGGGCGATAGTGAGGATTTGGTTTTAGCCGCGCATTGACCAGCCGGTTACCCTGCAGGGTGCCATCGACCCAGACGGGGGCGGTGATAAAGCGCTCCATTAAAAAACGCTCAGGCGGCCGGATATCGGCCTCATAGAGGGTAACGCCCGCCTCGCGCAGCACTTTTTCAAAGCGCATAAGCTGGCGGTGACCGCGACAGTAAAGGCCATACACCGTGCGGCGCTGGAAATCTTTTAATGCAAGCGGCGTAAGGCGCCAGCCGTTTTCGTCGCGCAGCAACGTTCGGGTCTTTTCAACATGAGGTTCGGGAATAAAGGCCACCGATTCCTGCGGCGGTAGCGTAACATGCAGCGGACCCTCGTCCGTAGCCAGCCAGAACGCCACCTCGGTACCTTGCAGCGTGTCTCGCCAGTGTCGGGTCAGTAAAAAGCCTTCTCGCGCCTGCGTCACGCCATTATCCCATCAAACAAAACCAGGCGTGATTATAGCCTGGTTAAAGGGTTTTTGCTGGGGTTTTATACAGGTGTGTTCGGCCGGAAGGCCCTGGCTTACCCCTCCCCCCGACAGGGGAGAGGCGGTGCTCACTGCCCGTAATAGGCTTTTGCGCCGTGCTTACGCAGGTAGTGCTTATCCAGCAATGTTTGCTGCATATCGGGTAATTGCGGCGCCAGCTGGCGGCAGAAGATGCCCATATAAGCCACCTCTTCCAGCACGATGGCGTTATGAACCGCATCCTCGGCGTTTTTACCCCAGGCAAACGGGCCGTGGGAGTGAACCAACACCCCCGGCATCTGCGCCGCGTCGATCCCCTGTTTCTCGAAGGTTTCGACAATGACGTTACCTGTTTCCCATTCGTATTCGCCGTTAATTTCGGCATCGGTCATCAGACGGGTGCAGGGGATGGTGCCGTAAAAGTAGTCCGCATGGGTGGTTCCGGTGGCGGGAATAGACTGACCGGCCTGAGCCCAGATGGTGGCATGACGTGAGTGGGTGTGCACAATGCCGCCAATCGACGGGAATGATTGATAAAGCAGGCGGTGGGTTGGCGTATCGGAAGAGGGCTTTTTGGTTCCTTCCACCACTTCGCCGGTGGCAATGCTGACCACCACCATGTCTTCAGCGGTCATAACGCTGTAATCCACCCCTGAGGGTTTGATGACAAAGACACCTTGCTCACGGTCGACAGCGCTGACGTTACCCCATGTGAGGGTAACGAGGTTGTGCTTCGGCAGCGCCAGATTCGCTTCCAGTACCTGACGTTTCAGATCTTCTAACATGCATTCCTCCAGGAAAAAGAGGCCCGCCCTGCGGCAGGCCAAAGGTTCCCCTGTTAACGTTTTGAGCCGTAGTAGACTTCGTTCCAGCGCAGCGCGTCTTTAAAGGCTGGCAGGCGGGTGTCGTTATCAATGACGGCAATTTCAATGTCGTGCAGTTCAGCGAACTGACGCATGTCGCTCAGATCCAGCGCATGGCTAAAGACGGTATGGTGGGCACCGCCCGCCACGATCCAGGCTTCGGAGGCGGTCGCCAGGTCTGGCTGTGCTTTCCACAGGGCGTTGGCTACCGGCAGCTTCGGCAGGGCGTGCGGGGTTTCGACCGCATCCACGCAGTTCACCAGCAGACGGAAACGATCGCCCAGGTCGATCAGGCTGGCGTTGATAGCCGGGCCGGTACGGGTATTGAAGATCAGGCGTGCCGGATCCGCTTTACCGCCAATGCCCAGATACTGCACGTCGAGGGTCGGTTTCTCTTCCACGGCGATGGTTGGGCATACTTCCAGCATGTGTGAGCCCAGTACCAGATCGTTGCCGTTTTCGAAGTGGTAGGTGTAATCCTCCATAAAGGAGGTGCCGCCCTGCAGACCGGTTGACATCACTTTCATAATGCGAAGCAGAGCGGCAGTTTTCCAGTCGCCTTCGCCCGCAAAGCCGTAGCCCTGCTGCATCAGACGTTGAACCGCCAGGCCTGGTAGCTGTTTCAGGCCGTGAAGATCTTCGAAGGTGGTGGTAAAGGCATGGAAGCCGCCTTGTTCAAGGAAGCGTTTCATCCCCAGTTCGATTCGCGCGGCATCCAGCACGTTCTGACGTTTGTCGCCGTTAATCTGCGCGGCGGCCGTCAGGCGGTAGCTGCTCTCATACTCGTCCACCAGCGCGCTAACGTCGCCGTCGGCAACTTCATTCACCACCTGTACCAGGTCGCCCACGGCCCAGGTGTTCACGGAGAAACCAAATTTAATCTGCGCAGCCACTTTGTCGCCGTCGGTAACGGCCACTTCGCGCATGTTGTCGCCGAAGCGCACCACTTTGAGCTGACGGGTATCTTGTTTAGAGACCGCCTGACGCATCCAGGCGCCAATGCGTTTGTGTGCCTGAGCATCCTGCCAGTGGCCCGTGACCACGGCATGCTGCTGACGCATACGCGCGCCAATGAAGCCGAACTCGCGGCCGCCGTGAGCGGTCTGGTTCAGGTTCATAAAGTCCATGTCGATGCTGTCCCACGGCAGGGCCGCGTTGAACTGGGTATGGAACTGAAGCAGCGGCTTATTGAGAATGGACAGGCCGTTGATCCACATTTTTGCCGGGGAGAAGGTGTGCAGCCACACCACCATGCCTGCGCATTTATCGTCGTAGTTTGCGTCGCGGCAGATATGGGTGATCTCGTCCGGGGAGGTGCCCAGCGGTTTCAACACCAGTTTGCACGGCAGTTTGGCCTCGGCATTCAGGGCATTGACCACATGTTCAGCGTGTTGCGTCACCTGGCGCAGGGCTTCCGGCCCGTAGAGGTGTTGGCTACCAATCACAAACCACACTTCATAATTATTAAAAATCGTCATTATCGTGTCCTTAATGTGTCAGGGTTGCCGTGGATTCCGGGCTGTTTTTTGCCGGTGCGGCGACAGGGAGATAGTGAAGCTCAGCGCTTTTCGCCCACTGCTGGTAGCGCTGATAAAGTTGTTCAAAGCGTTGCGCCTGGGCGGTACGCGGCTGAAGGGTGTTTTCCACGGCGCTGGCCATATGCTGTTGCGCAGCAGGAATATCGGCATGGACCCCAGCGGCCACGGCGGCAAAGATGGCGGCACCGAGCGCGCAGCACTGATCGGAGGCGACAATTTGCAGCGGTCGATTCAGAACGTCGCAGCAGGCCTGCATGATCACCGGGTTCTTACGGGCGATACCGCCCAGCGCCATCACGTTGTTGACGGCAATTCCTTGCTCCGTGAAACACTCCATAATGGCGCGTGCGCCAAAGGCGGTAGCGGCAATCAGACCGCCAAACAGCGCCGGCGCATCTGTCGCCAGGTTAAGATCGGTAATCACCCCTTTCAGGCGCTGGTTAGCGAAGGGGGTACGGCGGCCGTTAAACCAGTCGAGCACCACCGGCAGATGCTCCAGGGAGGGGTTTTTCGCCCAGGCATCGGTGAGCTGCACCAGCAGCTGTTTTTTACTCTCGGCAATCTGCGTTTTCAGTTCCGGATGGGTCGCTGCCAGTTGATCCAGCGGCCAGCCCAGCACGCGGCCAAACCAGGCATAGATATCGCCAAACGCCGACTGACCCGCTTCCAGGCCGATAAAATCGGGGACGACGCTGCCATCAACCTGGCCGCAAATACCTTTTACCGCACGCTCGCCGACGCTGGCTTTATCGGCGGTCAGGATGTCGCAGGTCGAAGTGCCGATGACTTTCACCAGGGTGTTTGGCTGCGCACCTGCGCCCACGGCGCCCATATGGCAGTCAAACGCGCCGCCGGCGATCGCTACGGTTTGTGGCAGACCGAGACGTTCAGCCCACTCGGCGCAGAGGTTGCCCACCGGCACGTCTGCGGTCCAGGTATCGGTAAACAGCGGGTGGTCGAGATGCTGATTGATGATGGGATCGAGCTCGTCAAAGAAGGTCGCGGGTGGCAGACCGCCCCAGCTTTCGTGCCACAAGGATTTGTGGCCGGCGCTACAGCGGCCGCGGCGAATATCCTGCGGGCGGGTGGTGCCAGACAGCAGGGCCGGAACCCAGTCGCATAACTCGATCCACGACACTGCTGTCTGGGCAACGCGGGGATCCTGGCGGGTCACGTGCAGGATTTTGGCCCAGAACCACTCGCTGGAATAAATACCGCCGATATAACGTGAGTAATCGCTCTTACCCGGCTGATGGCACAAACGGGTGATGGCCTCGGCTTCTTCAACTGCGGTATGGTCTTTCCAGAGCACGAACATAGCATTCGGGTTATCGGCAAATTCAGGGCGCAGCGCCAGAACGTGGCCGTCGGCATCAATGGGGGCGGGGGTCGAGCCGGTGCTGTCCACGCCAATGCCCACAATCTGGCTACGCTGGTCCGCACTCAGCCCGGCGAGTACGGTTTTGATCGCCGCTTCCATCGACTCGATGTAGTCACGGGGGTGATGACGAAACTGGTTGTTCGGCGCATCGCAATAACGCCCCTCTTGCCAGCGCGGATACCACTCCACGCTTGTCGCTATCTCCTGACCGGTTGTGCACTCCACTGCCAGGGCGCGTACCGAGTCACTGCCAAAATCGAGGCCAATTGCAATTGCCATGGTGCTGCTCCATCAAAATACAGGTATGGAAGAACATTAGAGAGTGGGGGGAAAAATCGTCAGGCAGGATTCGCTAATCTTATGGATAATTTTGCTATGCCTGTGGAAAGTGTGACGCTGTGCAAATATTCAATGTGGACATTTCTGCCGTAGTTATAGACACTTTTGTTACTGATTATCGGCCTCTGATACGGCGAAAATGTGACGCAGTACGCTAAAGCGCCGTACCTTAACGAGAAGTCATCCCGTTCACGGCTTTCAGACGCCTTTTTTCAGGTCGGCTCTGTAGATATGGACAATTGGTTTCCTTACCCTCTGCCAGGAGTATTGAATTTATGGCTGAAACGCAAAACGATCCCTTACTGCCAGGCTATTCGTTCAACGCGCATTTGGTGGCGGGGCTGACCCCTATTGAGGCTGAGGGATATCTCGATTTTTATATCGATCGCCCGCTGGGTATGAAGGGCTATATCCTTAACCTGACGGTGCGTGGCGAAGGCGTGATTAAAAATCAGGATCAGACCTTTGTCTGCCGTCCGGGCGACATCCTCCTCTTTCCTCCCGGGGAGGTTCACCACTATGGTCGTCATCCGGATGCCAGCGAGTGGTATCACCAGTGGGTCTACTTCCGTCCGCGCGCTTACTGGCAGGAGTGGCTGAGCTGGCCATCCATGTTTGCCCACACCGGTTTCTATCGCCCGGACGAGGTGCATCAACCGCTGTTTCGTGAACTGTTTGCGCAGATCATCGAGGCAGGGCAGGCGGGGGGGCGCTATGCCGAGCTGCTGGCAATTAACCTGCTGGAGCAACTGCTGCTCAGACGTATGGAAGCCATCAATGAATCCCTTAACCCGCCGCTGGATCACCGGGTGCGCGATGCCTGCCAGTACATTAGCGATCATCTGGCGGACAGCCAGTTTGATATTGCCAGCGTAGCCCAGCATGTCTGCCTGTCGCCGTCACGCCTCTCGCATCTGTTCCGCCAGCAGTTGGGGGTGAGCGTGTTGAGCTGGCGCGAAGATCAGCGTATCAGCCAGGCCAAGCTGTTGCTCAGTACCACCCGCATGCCGATCGCCAGCGTCGGGCGCAATGTCGGGTTTGAGGATCAGCTCTATTTTTCTCGCGTCTTTAAGAAATGCACCGGCGCCAGCCCCAGCGAATTCCGTGCAGGTTGTGAATAAAGCGTAAAAAAAGATAAACGACATGGCGCAAGTCTGTTCACACCCGGTAAACTATTCAGACAATTGATGTCTTGACGCAGCAGGCGGCTCTTCGCAGAATCCCTGCTTCGTTATCTGACCGGAAAAGTTATGCAGGCATTGCTGGAACACTTCATCACCCAGTCCGTTACTTACTCCCTCATTGCCGTTGCGCTGGTGGCTTTTCTGGAATCGCTGGCGCTGGTCGGGCTGATCCTCCCCGGTACGGTGATGATGGCTGGTCTTGGCGCGCTGATAGGTAGCGGCGAGGTTAATTTCTGGCAGGCCTGGCTGGCGGGCATTATCGGTTGCCTGCTGGGCGACTGGATCTCGTTCTGGCTGGGCTGGCGTTTCAAAAAGCCGCTGCATCGCTGGTCTTTCATGAAAAAGAACAAAGCGCTGCTGGATAAAACCGAGCATGCCCTGCATCAACACAGCATGTTTACGATTCTGGTGGGACGTTTTGTTGGCCCGACGCGTCCGCTGGTGCCCATGGTGGCTGGCATGCTCGATCTGCCGATCAAAAAATTCATTGTGCCAAATATCATTGGCTGCCTCTTCTGGCCGCCATTCTACTTCTTGCCTGGCATTCTGGCCGGAGCGGCTATCGATATTCCTGCAGGTCAGGATAGCGGCGGCTTTAAGTGGTTACTGCTGGCAACGGCATTGCTGCTTTGGCTGGCGGCCTGGCTCTGCTGGCGTCTGTGGCGCAGTACCCGGGCTAACGTCGATAAGCTGAGCGCCTGGCTGCCGCGATCGCGATTACTGTGGCTGGCACCCCTGCTGCTGGGCGTGGCGGTGGTGGCGCTGGTGGCGCTTATTCGCCACCCGCTGATGCCCGTCTATGGTGAGATTCTGTTGAAGGTCGTGAGCCGTTAACCGCGCGCAATGCCCAGCAGATGCGAGGCGCTGGCGTCGCCGCTAAGCAGCACGCGGGTCTCACCGTCCCAGGCGATACGCCCGTCAGCCACGACTATCGAACGTCTGGCGATGCGGGCCGCATCTTCCACGCTATGCGACACCATCAACATGGTGAGCTGCTGACGCTCGCAGACCTCTTTGACCAGCAATAGCATCTCCTGACGCAGAGCAGGATCGAGGGCGGAAAAGGGTTCGTCCAGCAGTAATATCGGCTGTTCTCGCACCAGGCAGCGCGCCAGCGCGGCACGCTGGCGCTGGCCCCCGGAGAGCTCTCCTGGCAACCTGTCCAACAGATCGCTGATACCCATCTGGCCGGCGATGGTCGCGAGCTTGCGCTGTTGATCGCCATTGAGCTTCAGGCCAGGGTGCATCCCCAGCCCGATGTTCTGCCGAACGCTCAGGTGGGTAAAAAGGTTGTTTTCCTGGAACAGCATCGACACCGGGCGCCGGGAAGGGGGCGTCCAGGTGTGATCCCGGTTTTCTATCAAGATTGTCCCGCTGGCGGGCTGCAGAAAACCGGCGATCAGATTGAGCAGGGTGCTTTTCCCCGCACCGCTTGGGCCGAGGATGGCAACCGACTCTCCCTGCGGCACAGAGAGGGTAAAACGCATCGGCAGGTGCTGGTAAAGCCAGGTCACATCAGTCAGTTTTAGCATCACGCCCCGGAAGTTTTTCAATAACGGTAAACAAGGCAAAGCAGAGCATCAGGAGCAGAAGCGCCGTAACGGCTCCGTCCTGGCTGCGATAGGAGCCAATCTGCTGATAGAGCCAGAACGGCAGGGTGCGGAAATCGTCATTGCCAAACAGCGCCACCACCCCAAAATCACCAATCGAGAGTACGCAGGCAAAGGCCAGCGCCTGCGCCAGCGGGCGTTTCAGGGCGCGCAGTTCCACCACCTTTAGCCGTTGCCACCCCTGCATCCCTAATGATCCGCAAAGCAGCGTATAGCGGGCGCTGAGGTCGCGCATCGGGTTTTCCAGAACCTTAAGGGCATAAGGGATGGCCATCAGCGCATTGGTAAAAATGACAATGCCGTCCGCCGAAGCGGGCAGCCCGACGGTGCGGGTAAACAGCAGGAAAAAGCCGGTCGCCAGTACGATGCCGGGCATCGCCAGAATCAGCATGCCGCTCAAATCCAGCAGCTGTCCTGCGGCAGTGGCCTGCCGGGCATAGAGCTCACGACTGCTCCAGAGGAGCATCATGGTCAGGATCACGCAGAGCAGGCCGGCGCCTGCGGCAATGCGTAGCGAGGTCGTTAACGCCTGCCAGAGCACCGGCTGTTGCAGCACGCTGAAAAGATTCCCGTTAAGGCCATCCACCACGACCGCCAGTAGCGGCGGCAGCAGCAGCAGCAGTGCCAGCGTAATCAGCATAGCGTCCGTAAGTCGGCTACGCAGGCTGTCCTGGGGATCGCGCCAGCCGCTGAGCTGGCTTGTGCCTACGGCGAGGGCTTTGCCCAGACGCTGGCTCAGTAAGACCAGAGCCAGACAACAGACCATCTGAATGATTGCCAGCAGCGCCGCCCGGCCAGGATCATAGTCATAGCTCAGGGCCTGGTAGATAGCCAGCTCAATGGTGGTCGCCTGCGGCCCGCCGCCGAGTGAGAGCACAGTGGCAAAACTGGCGAAGCAGAGCATAAAGATTAGTGCGGCAGTAGGGAGGATCTGGCGGCGTAGCCATGGCCATTCAACGAAGCGGAAGAAGGACCAGCCGCGCATATTGAGCTGGGCGGCAAGCTGGCGTTGCTCGCCGGGAATGTTCTCCAGCGCCTGTAAGAGCAGGCGGGTGGCCATAGGCAAATTAAAGAAGACGTGGGCCAGTAAGATCCCCTGCAGGCCATAGGGAGAGAAGCGCCAGTTCAGCCCGATCGCTGCACAAATTTGGGCCAGCCAGCCCTGACGGCCATAGACGCTGAGTATGCCAAACACGGCGACCAGCACGGGCAGTATTAGCGTCATAGCGCACAGGCGCAGCAGGGCTTGCCTGCCGGGAAAACGACGGCGATACAGCGCACGCGCCAGCAAAATGGCGGGCGCGACGGAGAGCAGGGCTGACAAAAAGGCCTGCCAGAATGAGAAGCGTACGACGTGCCATAAATAACTGTCGTGCCACAGCGCAGAGACGTCGGCGTCGGGCGCACTGAACCACAGCGACAGAAAGGCGCCCAGAGCGACAGCCACCAACAGCGTGGCGGCCGTCAGCCCCGGTATGAGCCAGCCCGCGATTAACGGCTGACGGCGCGTTGCCATTCACTTACCCAGCCAGCACGCTTATCCGCAACCTGTTGCGGGGTGAACTCCAGCGTATTTTTCGGTTTGACCAGGCTATTAAAGCCCTCAGGCAGCGCAACATCGGTCACCGGGTACATCCAGTTACCGGTCGGGATTGCCTTCTGGAAGGCCGGCGAGACCATAAACTTCAGGAACTGCTCTGCCAGTTCTGGCTGTTTGCTGGCTGCGGTGCGGGCAGCCACTTCCACCTGCAGGTAGTGTCCTTCTGCAAAGTCAGCGGCAGCATAGTTCTCTTTTTTCTCTTCGATGATGTGATAGGCCGGGGAGGTGGTATAGCTCAGCACCAGGTCCCCTTCTCCTTTCAGGAAGAGCCCGTACGCTTCGCTCCAGCCTTTAGTGACGGTCACCGTTTTGGCAGCCAGTTTCTGCCAGGCTTCCGGGGTTTTATCGCCATAGACTTTCTGCATCCACAGCAGCAGGCCGAGACCCGGCGTGCTGGTGCGGGGATCTTCATAGATCACGCGCCATTTTTGATCGCTTTCAACCAGCTCTTTCAAGCTCTTCGGTGGGTTATGCAGTTTGGTTTTGTCGTAAACGAAGGCGAAGTAACCATAATCGAAAGGCACAAAGGTGTCATTTTTCCAGCCACCCGGCACAGTTACTGCATCGTTCGGGACATTACTTTTGGCAAACAATCCGGTCTGGGTGGCCGCATTGAGCAGGTTGTTATCCAGCCCCAGCACGACGTCGGCTTTGCTGTTTTTACCTTCCATGCGCAGCCGGTTGAGCAGGGAAACCCCATCCTCCAGCGCCACGAACTTCAGTTCACAATTGCAGTCGGCTTCAAAGGCTTTTTTGACCACCGGGCCAGGGCCCCAGTCAGCGGCGAAGGAGTCGTAGGTATAGACCGTCAGCACGGGTTTAGCGAAAGCAGGCAGCGCCAGCAGGGCCAGCAGGGGAAGAGCTTTTTTTAACACTTTGCACCTCAATGTTGAGTGGCAAAGGATTTTGAGTGACAGCCTCAAATCCCTTCGCCGGCGTTATCCGGATCAGGTTCGACGGGTATTTTCTCAGCACACGCTTTCGCGCAGCACCCCGTTGAGAACGGCAGTATTGTAATGATTTGGTGAATATTACGAAAGTGTTATGGCTCCGGCGGCGCAAACCACGCCGATTTAAAGTCAAACCAGCCGAGCGTGTTCATCCGCAGACCACGCATACTGCGCTGACCCTGAATCATCAGCCAGTGGTGAATAAGCGGTACCATCGCTTGCTGTGCCAATAGATGCTGGCACCACACCGCGAGGTTCATCTCACCCGCCCGCCACTCGGCGGCGTCTTGCTGCCAGTCGCGGGGAATGCAGTTTTGCAGCAGCGGGACCTCATACAGGTGCGAGAAGAGCGAGAAATCGAGCGGCAGAGTAAAGTTCACGCTATTTAGCCAGATATCGCTGACGATATCGCCGCGATGCCACGCGTCATAATCCACTTCCACTATTTCCAGTTTTACCCCTTCGGCGGCCAGCATAGCGCTCATCATTCTGCCGATGATCCGGTGTTCAACGTGTTCACGGTAGTAAGTCAAGGTAATGCTCTCAAGACCTGCAGGTTTTTCGCCACATCCTGGCCGGGCATGGTGCCAGCGAGGCAGCAAGCCCCAGGCGGGGAACCAGTAAGTCTGGTACTGCGCTTCCGCCTGATAGATCAATTTAGCGGGAGAGAGGATCTGGCTGATCCACTGACGGACCTCCTGGCTGGCACCGCGTCGGGATCGCGCGTCGAAGAGCAGGTAATAGCACCCCTCTTCCAGACGGCTCTCTACCGCTTTCTCCCCTTCGGTCGGCCCCTCAAGCGTCAGCCCTGGACTCAGCTCTTCACTGATATCGGGTAATACCCAGACGTTTACTTCATCGATCAGCGCGCGATAGCCAAAGTAATCGTCAAAGGCCTGAATCTTTAACTGATTATTGTTATTGCGCACCACCGCATAGGGGCCTGTCCCCACGGGTTGGCTGGCAAACTTAGGCATCGATTCCCATTCACGCGGCAAAATCATTGAAGGGACGTAACCCAGCAGCCACGGCAGCCAGCGGTCTGGTTCAGAGAGGTGAATATCCAGCGTCCACGCGGTAGGAGACTGAACGCTAACGATGTGGGAATAGAGCGGCAACATTCTGGCGCGCTCAAGCGAGGCAATCACATCGCTCATCTCCAGTTCACGGCCATGATGAAAATGGATGCCGGGCCGTAAAAAAAAGCGCCAGTGAAGGGGGGCAATCTGCTGCCAGTGATGCGCGATATCGGCTTCCAGTTCCCCGTTTTCCTCATTTATGCGGGTCAGCCCGCTGAAGATTTGCCGCGCCATGTGGGTCTCGGATCGACGTAATGCGCTACCCGGCATCAGGTTTTTCATCGGTCGATAGTAGAGGACGCGCAGGATATGCTTCCCCTGGCGGAAACTGCGGCCCAGATGAGAAACCAGCATCTGCCGCACCGCGGCTTTATCTCCGACTAACTGCACCAGTTGATCGATCCGATCCTGCTCCAGCAGGTCTTCGGCCCGCTGTTGCTGCAGCGCCAGGCCGGTATACAAAAACGTGAGGCGCGAGCGTTTACCGCGTCCGGCTTCGGCCTCCCAGTTCAGCCAGCCCTGCTGCTGCATCGTATTGAGCAGGGTACGCATATGGCGGCGCGAACAGTTAAGCAGCGCGGCCAGTTCACTGAGGGTAGTATCCTGGGTCTGGCCTTCACAGCATTGCCACAGGCGGATGAATTGTTGTTGCAGGCGACCAGAGGCCATAAAAGAGGAACTCCTGACAAAAAATCAGCAATTTATTAATCCCTATATTAAGCCAATAATTCTCTTCGATGAAGCGAGGAGGTGAATATGAGGAAGTCGACCGCACGTCAGTTTTTCCAACAGTACTTTGCCGCGACAAAGGGAGTGTCCTGGCTGGCCCGCCAGTGTGAAGCACAACGGTTCAAAATACTGGAAGAGTTGATGCAGTGGGACGTTACAACGCCGACTTCTGAACGCTGACTCGCCTCGATCATGTGTGACTGAGTATTGGTGCTAATCACCACGCCAGCAGTTATTATCTGCTGGCTTTTTTCATTTCTTTTGCGCTTAAGGATAGGGTCATGCTCTGGTTAATGACGATGGGTCGCCGCCTCAACGGTGTCTATGCCGCGTTTATGATAGTGGCGTTTATGATGGGCGTCGCCGGCGCGCTGCAGGCTCCGACCTTAAGCCTGTTCCTGAGTCGTGAAGTCGGGGCGCAACCTTTCTGGGTAGGGTTGTTCTACACGGTCAATGCCATCGCCGGGATTCTGGTCAGCCTGTGGCTGGCGAAGCGCTCCGACAGTCAGGGCGACCGGCGTAAATTGATCCTCTTCTGCTGCGCCATGGCCATTGCTAACGCACTGCTGTTTGCATTTAACCGCCATTACATGACCTTACTTACCTGCGGGGTTCTGCTGGCGGCGCTGGCGAACACCGCCATGCCACAGCTCTTTGCCCTGGCCCGTGAATACGCCGACAACTCCGCGCGGGAAGTGGTGATGTTCAGTTCGGTCATGCGTGCTCAGCTCTCGCTGGCGTGGGTAATCGGCCCGCCGCTGGCCTTTATGCTGGCCCTCAATTACGGCTTTACCGCCATGTTCTCCATCGCGGCGGCAATCTTCGCCATCAGTCTGGGGCTTATCGCCTTTGCGCTGCCCTCTGTCGCACGGGTAGAGCAGACAGTGGATACCCCGGTGACCCAGGTGAGCGGCTGGCATAACAAAAATGTCCGCCTGCTGTTTATCGCCTCGACGCTGATGTGGACCTGTAACACCATGTATATCATTGATATGCCTTTGTGGATCAGCAGCGATCTGGGGTTGCCGGATAAGCTGGCGGGTATTTTGATGGGCACGGCCGCGGGGCTTGAGATCCCGGCCATGATCCTGGCGGGATATTACGTAAAACGCTTCGGTAAACGCCGAATGATGACCCTTGCCGTGGCGGCGGGGGTGATGTTTTACGTGGGGTTAATTCTGTTTCATAGCCGTGAGGCGCTGCTGGCGCTCCAGCTGTTTAATGCCATTTTTATCGGGATCGTTGCCGGGATAGGGATGCTTTGGTTCCAGGATTTGATGCCCGGCCGGGCGGGCTCGGCCACCACCCTGTTCACAAACAGCATCTCTACGGGGGTGATTCTGGCGGGGATGATTCAGGGCGCTCTGGCCCAGAGCTACGGACATGCAGCGGTTTACTGGACGATTGCGGCTATCTCGGTGGTGACCTTAGCGATCACCTCCCGGGTGAAAGATGTCTGACCGTGATTAAGCGGTTCGGGAAAGAATAAAAACAGGATGGCGGTTCTTATTAAGGGAATAATGAAGAACCGTGAGTAAGTAGAGTATTTAACGGTAAAAAACGACGAGCCGTTATTATTGTTGAAACCTATGCAGGGTGTGAGGCTAGCGGAGGGGGGAAATATCTCCACTAGCCTTGACTCTTTTATTAACAACGACCGGCTTTCCTGGAAAGCGCATCACATGTGGTATTACTGGTGCCGTTATTAGTGCCGGCACAAATCGCATCGGATACCGTATCCTCAGCGCCTAATGGAATCACGCCATATAATTTTGCCGCGCCGACTTTGGTTACGTAGCAACGGTGGGCCGTGTTATTGACGGTGGCGACGAAATTGGTTTTAACCCCTTTTTTGTCCACATTTGAGATGGTTACCTTGCTGGCGTCGACATTCAGGGCAAATGACGCGGCATCTTTCATCTCTTTCTCTGTTACGGCCGGACTCATTCCGCAACCGGCTAAAAGCAGAGTCGATAATACGATGGCGACAAAACGACGTTTATTCATGGTAGTGCTCCTTGCAAATTATCATGTCCGCCAAGTATAAGTGTTATTAATATTGGACCCTGTTGATTTTGATCATTAAATAAGGCGCTTTGAATTTGGTTTTATTATTTATTATGAGGTCGGAATGGCGTTATTTATATGCGGAAATAATGATTATTTTATTTTGATAATTATTATTTATTTATATTTTATTAAAGGGAAAGGTAATACAGGGAAGGAAAAACAGGTAAGGGAAAACAGGCCCGCCAGACGCGGGCCTGTTTTTTAGCCCATAAACGCAGGCTGTTTGTTCTCGTAGGCGGAGATTGCCTCTTCATGCTGTAACGTCAGGCCGATGCTGTCCAGGCCATTGAGCATGCAGTGGCGGCGGAAATCATCAATCTTAAAGCTGTAAGACTTTTCGCCCGCCTTCACCACCTGAGCTTCCAGGTCCACCTCAAAGGTGATCCCCGGCTGCGCTTTCACCAGCGCAAACATCTCGTCTACCTGCGCATCGCTCAGGGTCACCGGCAACAGCTGGTTGTTAAAACTGTTGCCATAAAAGATGTCGGCAAAGCTGGGGGCGATAACCACTTTGAAACCGTAATCGGTCAATGCCCATGGCGCGTGCTCACGCGAGGAGCCGCAGCCAAAGTTTTCGCGAGCCAGCAGGATGGAAGCCCCTTTGAACTCCGGAAAGTTCAGCACAAATTCCGGGTTCGGTACTTCGCCTTTGTCATCGAGGAAACGCCAGTCGTTAAACAGGTGCGCGCCAAAGCCGGTGCGGGTCACCTTCTGTAAAAACTGCTTTGGAATGATGGCGTCGGTGTCGACGTTGGCCGCGTCCAGAGGGACAACCAGGCCCGTATGCTGGGTAAATTTCTCTGCCATGATTGTCTTCCTTATTTCAGGTTGCGGATGTCGGCGAAATGGCCGGTAACGGCGGCGGCCGCTGCCATGGCCGGGCTGACCAGGTGCGTGCGTCCACCGCGACCCTGACGGCCTTCGAAATTACGGTTGCTGGTAGAGGCGCAGCGTTCACCTGGGTTAAGACGGTCGTTGTTCATGGCCAGACACATAGAGCAGCCAGGCAGACGCCATTCAAAGCCGGCGTCGATAAAGATCTTATCCAGACCCTCTTCCTCCGCCTGCGCTTTCACCGGGCCAGAGCCAGGGACGACCAGCGCCTGAACGCCCGGTGCCACTTTGCGGCCTTTGGCGATCTCTGCCGCGGCGCGTAAATCTTCGATGCGCGAGTTGGTGCAGGAGCCGATAAACACCTTATCGATCGTCACCTCAGTTAAGGGTACGCCCGGCTGTAAGCCCATATAGGCCAGCGCTTTCTCGGCGCTGGCGCGTTCAACCGGATCGGCAAAGGAGGTGGGATCCGGAACCGCGTCGTTCACGGAGATAACTTGCCCCGGGTTAGTCCCCCAGGTGACCTGCGGTGCGATCTCTTCGGCCTGCAGGGTTACCACAGTATCGAAGGTGGCGCCGTCATCGGTCTTCAGCGTCTTCCAGTAGGCAACTGCCTCGTCATAATGCTGGCCTTTTGGCGCATGCAGACGCCCTTTCACATAGTCAAAGGTGGTTTGGTCCGGCGCGACCAGGCCCGCTTTGGCACCCATTTCGATAGCCATGTTGCACAGGGTCATACGTCCTTCCATGCTCAACGCCTGGATGGCATCGCCGCAGAACTCCACCACGTGACCGGTGCCGCCAGCGCTGCCGGTTTTACCGATGATCGCAAGGACAATATCTTTTGCGGTAATACCAGGGGCGGCCTGACCTTTTACCTCAATCTTCATGGTCTTCGCGCGCCCTTGCTTCAGGGTCTGGGTCGCCAGAACATGTTCGACCTCAGAGGTGCCGATACCGAATGCTAACGCGCCAAATGCGCCGTGGGTGGCGGTGTGGGAATCGCCGCAGACTATGGTCATCCCCGGCAGGGTGATACCCTGTTCAGGGCCCATCACGTGCACGATACCCTGGTAAGGGTGGTTCAGATCATAGAGTTCTACGCCAAACTCGTTGCAGTTTTTGATCAGCTCCTGCATCTGAATCCGCGCCATCTCACCGGACGCGTTAATGTCTTTCGTCTGGGTGGAAACGTTATGATCCATGGTCGCGAAGGTTTTACCCGGCTGGCGCACTGGACGATGATGAGCACGCAGGCCGTCAAACGCCTGCGGAGAGGTCACTTCATGTACCAGATGGCGATCGATATAGAGCAGCGGGGTTTCGTTCTGCGCTTCGTAAACCACGTGAGCATCATAAATTTTTTCGTACAACGTCTTCGCCATGATTACACCCCTTCAGCGACATAGCGGGCAATGATATCGCCCATTTCTTCGGTACTGACTGCCGCGTTACCGCGGGCTAAATCGCCTGTCCGCACGCCCTCTTCTAAGGCGCGGTTAATGGCATTTTCAATGGCGGTTGCCGCATCGTTTGCATCCAGGCTGTAGCGTAACAGCAGCGCCAGGGAGAGGATCTGCGCAATAGGGTTAGCGATGTTTTTACCCGCAATATCCGGCGCCGAGCCACCAGCAGGCTCATACAGACCAAAACCTTCTTCGTTCAGACTGGCAGAGGGCAGCATGCCCATAGAGCCGGTGATCATGGCGCACTCGTCAGACAGAATATCGCCGAACAGATTCGAACAGAGCAGTACGTCGAACTGTGACGGGTCTTTGATCAACTGCATGGTCGCGTTGTCGATGTACATATGTGACAGCTCAACGTCCGGATACTCCTGAGCGATCTCGTTCACGATTTCACGCCACAAAATGGAGGATTGCAGGACGTTGGCTTTATCAATTGAGGTCACTTTGTGACGGCGCTTGCGTGCAGATTCAAAGGCGATGCGGGCAATGCGCTCGATCTCAAAGCGATGATAGACCTCGGTATCAAATGCTTTTTCATGCTGACCGCTGCCTTCGCGGCCTTTCGGCTGGCCGAAGTAGATCCCGCCCGTCAATTCACGTACGCAAAGGATATCGAAACCGTTGGCGGCGATGTCGGCGCGCAGTGGGCAGAACTCTTCCAGGCCCTGGTAGAGTTTGGCCGGACGCAGGTTACTGAATAATTTGAAATGCTTACGCAGCGGCAGCAGAGCACCACGCTCAGGCTGCCCGGCAGGAGGGAGATGCTCCCATTTCGGGCCGCCCACGGAGCCGAACAAAACGGCATCGGCGTTTTCACAGCCGGTGACCGTGGCCTGTGGCAACGGCGTACCGTGATTATCAATGGCGATACCGCCCACATCATAGTGGCTGGTGGTAATTTTCATCGCAAAACGGGTGCGAATCGCTTCCAGTACTTTCAGCGCCTGTGCCATAACTTCGGGGCCAATTCCATCACCCGGTAACACAGCAATATGGTAATTCTTCGACATTACACGGTTTCCTTATTGTTCTCTTTATTCTGAGCTTTGCGTTGTAACTCTTTCTCGACCTCAGCGGCGCGCCAGATGTTGTTCAGGACATGCACCATCGCCTTCGCGGAGGATTCGACGATATCGGTCGCCAGACCTACGCCGTGGAAGCGACGGCCGTTGTAGTTGACCACAATGTCTACCTGACCCAGCGCATCTTTGCCGTGACCTTTGGCGCTTAAACCGTATTTCACCAGCTCAATGTCATAGTCGGTGATGCGGTTGATGGCCTGATAGATCGCATCGACCGGGCCGTTTCCGTTAGCCGCTTCGGCTTTCACTTCTTCACCACAGGCCAGTTTGACGGAGGCGGTGGCAATATCGCTGGAGCCCGACTGCACGCTGAAGTAATCCAGACGGAAGTGCTCTGGTTCCTCTTGCTGCTTATTAATAAACGCCAAAGCTTCCAGATCGTAATCGAATACCTGACCTTTTTTATCCGCCAGCTTCAGGAACGCGTCATACAGCTGATCCATGTTGTAGTCGGCCTCTTTGTAACCCATCTCTTCCATACGGTGTTTCACCGCCGCACGGCCGGAACGGGAGGTCAGGTTCAACTGCACTTGATTCAGCCCGATGGATTCCGGGGTCATGATTTCGTAGTTTTCGCGATTTTTCAGCACGCCATCCTGGTGAATGCCCGAGGAGTGGGCAAAGGCGCCGGTGCCGACGATGGCTTTATTCGCCGGGATCGGCATGTTGCAGATCTGGCTGACCGTCTGGCTGGTACGCCAGATTTCGTTGTGATTGATGCGGGTGTGCACATTCATGATGTCTTTGCGCACCTTGATGGCCATGATGACCTCTTCCAGTGAACAGTTACCGGCGCGCTCGCCGATACCGTTCATCGCGCCTTCAACCTGGCGGGCACCCGCGTGGACGGCGGCAATGGCGTTACCTACGGCCAGGCCCAGGTCGTCGTGGGTATGCACAGAGATGATGGCTTTGTCGATGTTAGGCACACGCTCATACAGCCCGGTGATGATATTGGAGAACTCGAACGGCATGGTATAGCCGACGGTATCCGGGATATTGATGGTGGTTGCGCCTGCGCTGATGGCGGCTTCGACGACGCGCGCCAGGTCAGCAATTGGGGTGCGGCCCGCGTCTTCGCATGAGAATTCCACGTCATCAGTGTAATTACGGGCGCGTTTTACCATATAGATGGAGCGCTCAATCACTTCGTCCAGCGTACTACGCAATTTGGTTGCAATGTGCATTGGCGAGGTGGCGATAAAGGTATGGATACGGAAAGCTTCAGCCACTTTCAGCGACTCGGCAGCGACGTCGATATCCTTTTCTACACAGCGCGCCAGACCACAAACCCGGCTGTTTTTGATCGTGCGGGCGATGGTCTGTACAGATTCAAAATCACCCGGGGAGGAGACCGGGAAACCCACTTCCATGACATCTACGCCCATACGTTCGAGGGCCAGAGCAATCTGCAGTTTTTCTTTAACACTCAGGCTGGCCTGTAATGCCTGTTCACCATCACGTAAGGTCGTATCGAAAATAATGACTTGCTGGCTCATGGGTTAGGTCCTTGTCTGTATTTGGGCGCCTTGCTACGAGCATAAAAAAACCCGCGCAGTGGCGCGGGTTTTTTGTTTACCAGAGACGATTCAACGCTGAATTTCGTCCGCCAGTCTACCGCGCACAATGGATGCGTTTAGTAGTAGTAGACCGGTGAAACGAATGCTGCGGATCATGAATCTAGCCTCGGTTAAATGCGATATGCTTTTAGTGGTACTGGATACGCGCATTGATGTCAACCCCGCAAGGGTGAAAAGGGCGGACGAGGGGGCAGACAACCAAAGATGAAATGAGCTAATTGTGCTGCTTTTTTCGTTGAAGACAATTTAAATGCTCTGCGATTAATTTGCATATTCATCGCTGGAATTAAAAGAAGATGTTTGTTTGCATTTGTACAGATTTTGCGACATATCGGTAATATTCTTTATTGCCTTTTGAATCAGAAGGTTGTTTAGGCTCTTTTTTTGTGATGAAGAATAAAGTGATAAGGTTGATAATTCATTGTTAATGATTACCTCTAGAAAGTTGTTAACAATTAATAGTGGCTTAAATAATCCTTAATTAGATGCCATATTGTATATTTATAGGGATTATGATTTCATTGGATTACTAAACTATTTAGTATGTTTTGACGAGGTAACTCCCTTTTTAAGGTATAGAGCTCCTTTTTATCGCTTGTGACAGAGCTTGATGTTTTCTGAAATTTATATATTTCTCTTTTGCTTGTTTTATATGCGTGATAAATCATATTTTGTCAGCTTATTATTGCGCACAAGTAAAAGGAGCTTAGCATGACAGTGAAGATGGATATGTGTGACGAAAATAGTGAAAAAGCACCGCAGAATGAGAATACTAAACCTCAGTTGCGTACCGTGGATCTTAATCTGCTTACCGTCTTTGATGCGGTAATGCAGGAGCAAAATATTACCCGGGCGGCACACGCCCTGGGGATGTCGCAACCGGCAGTAAGTAATGCGGTTGCAAGACTTAAAGTCATGTTTAATGATGAATTATTTGTAAGGTATGGCAGAGGGATTCAGCCCACCGCCCGCGCGTACCAGCTGTTCGCTTCGGTGCGACAAGCGCTGCAACTGGTGCAAAATGAACTACCGGGTTCCGGTTTTGAGCCGTTAGTTAGCGAGCGTATTTTCCATCTCTGTGTATGCAGCCCGCTGGATAATTATTTAACCTCGATTATTTATAATAAAGTGGGTGAGATCGCCCCCAATATTCAACTTGTCTTCAAATCCTCTCTCAATCAAAACACGGAACATCAACTGCGTTATCAGGAGACGGAGTTTGTTATTGGTTATGAAGAGTTTCGTCGCCCGGAATTCTCCTGCGTGCCTTTATTCAAAGATGAAATGGTTCTGGTATCCAGTAAAAAACATCCGCGTCTGCATGGCACGCTGCATGAAAGCGATATTTATAATGAGCAGCACGCCGTTGTTGCCCTGGACAGATATGCTTCCTTCAGTCAGCCGTGGTATGACACGCCGGATAAACAAGCCAGCGTTGCTTATCAGGGCATGGCAATGGTTAGTGTATTAAATATTGTGTCGCAAACACATCTGGTCGCTATCGCTCCGCGCTGGCTGGCTGAGAAATTTGCCGAACCGCTGAGCTTACGTATTCAGGCGTTGCCTCTGCAGTTGAATACGCGGACCTGTTATCTCTCCTGGCATGAAGCGGCGGGGCGCGATAAAGGTCATCAGTGGATGGAAGAGTTATTAGTGAATGTCTGTCATCGCTAAAACATCACAGGATAAGCACCATATTTGTTGTTTATCCTGCATTTTTTAAGCGTTATGAAATTTTATACTGTCAGCCATTTTTTTACCTCGCCTTCTTTGTCACAAAAATGGATGAATTTCTGTGACGCTTCCAGTTTATGTGATTATTGGTCGGTGCATTTCCTGCTGGCAGTATATTTATCCATAACTCAACCTTATACCCCTTGATTCTACTTTCTTAGGCTATCCCCTTCGGGGGAGCGCGAATTGCCTGCCTGAGGGCAAGCGGTTATGTTAACTGTCACTCTGCACAATAAAAATGACTGGGGTCACCCTGGTCAATAAAGATGGAGCAGAAATGATCTCTGCTGTCCGTCTGTAACGTGATGCCTGGAGGCAAAGCATGGAGATGTTGTCTGGCGCCGAAATGGTCGTCCGGTCGTTAATCGATCAGGGCGTGAAGCAAGTGTTCGGTTATCCTGGGGGCGCAGTCCTCGATATTTACGATGCACTACATACCGTTGGCGGTATTGACCACGTGCTGGTGCGCCACGAGCAGGCGGCGGTGCATATGGCTGATGGACTGGCGCGCGCGACCGGCGAAGTGGGCGTGGTGCTTGTCACTTCTGGCCCTGGTGCAACCAATGCCATTACCGGGATTGCCACCGCCTATATGGACTCTATCCCACTGGTGATCCTCTCCGGTCAGGTCGCGACATCGCTGATAGGTTATGACGCCTTTCAGGAGTGTGACATGGTTGGGATCTCCCGGCCGGTGGTCAAGCACAGCTTCCTGGTGAAACAGACGGAAGACATTCCGGGCGTGCTGAAAAAGGCATTCTGGCTGGCGGCCAGCGGCCGTCCTGGCCCGGTCGTGGTGGATCTGCCAAAAGATATCCTCAACCCGGCGAATAAGCTGCCGTACGTCTGGCCTGATTCGGTCAGTATGCGCTCTTATAATCCGACAACCCAGGGACACAAAGGGCAGATTAAGCGCGCCCTGCAAACGCTGCTGGCGGCGAAAAAACCGGTTGTCTATGTCGGTGGCGGGGCCATTAATGCCCATTGTGAAGAACCGCTGCGTGAGCTGATTGAAAAGCTCAACCTGCCGGTAGCCTCTTCACTGATGGGATTAGGGGCATTTCCGGCCACCCATCGTCAGGCGTTGGGGATGCTTGGCATGCACGGCACCTATGAAGCCAACATGACGATGCACAACTCCGATGTGATTTTCGCCGTCGGGGTTCGCTTTGATGATCGCACCACCAATAATCTCGCGAAATATTGTCCGAACGCGACCGTACTGCATATCGATATCGATCCCACCTCGATCTCTAAAACCGTCGCGGCGGACGTTCCGATTGTGGGCGATGCGCGCCAGGTGCTGCTGCAGATGCTGGAGCTACTGCCGCAGGAGACAACCACGCAGCCGCTCGACGACATACGTGACTGGTGGCTGCAGATCGAACAGTGGCGTACGCGTCAGTGTCTGAAATACGACACGCAAAGCGAGCACATCAAACCGCAGGCGGTAATCGAAACGATCTGGCGTCTGACAAACGGCGATGCTTATGTCACCTCAGACGTAGGTCAGCACCAGATGTTTGCGGCACTCTACTATCCGTTTGATAAACCTCGCCGCTGGATTAACTCTGGCGGTCTGGGAACCATGGGCTTTGGCCTGCCTGCCGCGCTGGGCGTGAAGATGGCGCTGCCAGCGGAAACCGTCGTTTGCGTGACGGGTGATGGCAGTATCCAGATGAATATTCAGGAGCTCTCCACGGCGCTGCAATATGACCTTCCGGTGCTGGTGTTAAACCTTAACAATGGTTATCTGGGGATGGTGAAGCAGTGGCAGGACATGATCTACTCGGGCCGCCACTCTCATTCATATATGAAGTCACTGCCTGATTTCGTTCGTCTGGCAGAAGCCTATGGCCACGTTGGGATCCGGGTTTCCGATCCGGCAGAGCTGGAAGCGAAGCTCGCGCAAGCGCTTGAACAGGTGAAAAACAATCGCCTGGTGTTTGTCGATGTGATCGTAGACGGCACTGAACACGTCTATCCGATGCACATTCGCGGAGGCGGAATGGATGAAATGTGGTTAAGCAAAACGGAGAGAACCTGATATGCGCCGGATATTATCTGTCTTACTGGAAAACGAGTCTGGGGCCTTATCGCGAGTCATCGGGCTTTTCGCACAGCGCGGCTACAATATTGAAAGCCTGACCGTGGCGCCCACCGACGATCCTACCCTCTCGCGGATGACCATTCAGACCGTAGGCGATGCCAAAGTGCTGGAGCAGATCGAAAAGCAACTGCATAAGCTGGTGGATGTACTGCGCGTGAGCGAGCTGGGGCAGGGGGCCCATGTTGAACGGGAAATCATGCTGGTAAAAGTTCAGGCCACCGGTTACGGGCGCGAAGAGGTGAAACGTAACGCGGAGATTTTCCGCGGCCAGATCATCGATGTTACTCCGTCTATTTATACCGTGCAGCTTGCGGGTACCAGTGACAAGCTTGATGCTTTCCTCGCGTCGGTAAGAGATGTGGCAAAAATCGTTGAAGTGGCTCGCTCTGGCGTCGTAGGGTTATCCCGCGGCGATAAAGTGATGCGCTAAGTCTCAACGAGCCTCTCTCGAACATGCCCGGTCTTCATAACCGGGCTTTTTTTTGTGGCCTGCACCTTTGTGCAGACAAAAGCGGTTGCCGCACACTCTTTTCTGCGCTTAGATGTTAAAAGATTTAGCCATAACCCTGTTGAGGTCATGGACTCTTTTATTTTTTTTGAGGGGCAATTGTGAAACTGGATGAAATCGCCCGGCTCGCCGGCGTGTCACGAACTACGGCAAGCTATGTGATTAACGGTAAAGCGAAGCAATATCGTGTGAGCGATAAGACCGTTGAGAAAGTCATGGCAGTGGTTCGTGAACATAACTACCATCCGAATGCCGTAGCGGCGGGTTTACGCGCCGGACGCACCCGTTCAATAGGTCTGGTCATTCCGGATCTGGAAAACACCAGCTACACCCGTATTGCAAATTATCTGGAACGTCAGGCGCGCCAGCGTGGCTATCAGCTGCTTATCGCCTGCTCGGAAGATCAGCCTGATAACGAAATGCGCTGTATCGATCATCTGCTGCAGCGTCAGGTTGATGCGATCATTGTTTCAACCTCCCTGCCACCGGAGCACCCTTTTTATCAGCGTTGGGCTAACGATCCGCTGCCAATTGTCGCTCTGGACCGTGCGCTGGATCGCGAACATTTCACCAGTGTTGTGGGGGCGGATCAGGACGACGCCGAAATGCTGGCGGCAGAGCTGCGCACCTTCCCGGCAGAGAAAGTCCTCTATCTGGGCGCGTTGCCAGAGCTATCTGTCAGCTACCTGCGTGAACAGGGCTTCCGGACCGCATGGAAAGACGATCCGCGCAAAGTGGAGTTCCTCTATGCCAATAGCTATGAACGTGAAGCCTCTGCGCAGCTTTTTGAGAAGTGGCTAGAGACGCACGAGATGCCGCAGGCGCTCTTTACCACCTCTTTTGCCCTGTTGCAGGGGGTGATGGACGTGACGCTGCGTCGTGAAGGAAAATTACCCTCGGATCTGGCTATCGCCACCTTTGGGGATAATGAACTGCTCGATTTCCTGCAGTGCCCGGTACTGGCCGTTGCCCAGCGCCACCGCGATGTGGCGGAACGAGTGCTGGAAATCGTGCTGGCAAGCCTGGATGAGCCGCGCAAACCTAAACCGGGATTAACCCGTATTCGGCGTAATCTTTATCGCCGTGGTGTACTCAGCCGCGTGTAATAGCCTGACAGGGCAGGTGGGCTGCCCTGTTATTTTGCTTAAATACTCTAAAAATAATGGCCATATTTTTTTTAGGATAATTCTTTAAAAAAGGGCCAGCCCCCTTCTTCAATTACTCGAACATTTAAATTTGTCAGTTTCCTGCTTATTTCAATGTTATTCGTTTACCATGTTGTATTATTTTGTAACATTCCTGAAGCGCGGTGCTGAATTATCAGCCATTTTTTCCCATCTGAACCTCCCCAGCGCAGTACCGCGGCAGGCTGCGACACATAGCCGTGCAACTGGCGCTGTTATCCCCCTGCAATATGTCTTAAAATGCTGCCCGCGTCGCAAACTGACACTTTATATTTCCTTGCGATGAGAGAAGTGATCTTTAACGCCACTATGTTTATTCGATTTTTTCTTACAAATATTCATAACGTTAATTTGCCTCGCCGGTTGTTCAGTTATTAGCCGGGTCAGGTTACGTCCGTAAACTTGGCGTATTTAGTCTGGTATGGCGGAAGTCCTGGCTTGACAAGGTTTTCCCTCGCTCCGTAAACTCCTTCGGGTGGGATTTTGTGGGTTAAAGTGGTATTGAGGGGGTGAGGCTGGCATGTTCCGTGGAGCGACGTTAGTCAATCTCGACAGCAAAGGGCGTTTATCGGTACCAACCCGATATCGTGATGAGCTGAACGAGAGCGCTTCTGGTCAAATGGTGTGCACCATTGACATCAACCACTCCTGCCTGCTGCTTTACCCCTTGCCTGAATGGGAAATCATTGAGCAAAAGCTGTCTCGACTGTCGAGCATGAATCCACAGGAACGCCGCGTGCAGCGTTTGTTGTTGGGGCATGCGAGTGAATGTCAGATGGACAGTGCGGGCCGATTATTGATCGCCCCGGTACTGCGGCAACATGCTGGTCTGACGAAAGAAGTGATGCTGGTCGGACAGTTCAACAAGTTTGAACTGTGGGACGAAACGACCTGGTATCAACAGGTCAAGGATGATATCGACGCTGAGCAGTCCGATTCCGCGATGTTAACGGATCGATTGCAGGATTTGTCTCTATAAAAATGATGGAAAATTATAAACATACGACGGTGCTGTTGGACGAGGCCGTAAACGGCCTGAATATTCGTCCTGACGGCATTTATATTGATGGGACATTTGGTCGCGGCGGTCACTCGCGTCTGATTCTCTCCCAACTGGGAGCAGAAGGTCGCTTACTGGCAATCGATCGCGATCCGCAGGCTATTGCCGTGGCGAAGACCATCGATGATCCGCGCTTTTCCATCGTACATGGCCCTTTCTCTGCGTTGGCTGACTATGTCGCTGAACGCGATCTGACCGGTAAGATCGACGGTATTCTTCTCGATCTTGGCGTCTCTTCACCACAGCTTGATGACGCAGAGCGCGGCTTCTCCTTTATGCGCGATGGCCCGCTGGACATGCGTATGGATCCTACGCGCGGACAGTCTGCCGCCGAATGGTTGCTGACGGCCGAAGAGGCGGATATCGCCTGGGTGATCAAAACCTTTGGTGAAGAACGTTTTGGTAAGCGCATTGCCCGCGCCATCGTTGAGCGTAACCGTATTGAGCCGATGACCCGTACCAAAGAGCTTGCGGAAGTTATCGCAGCGGCGATGCCGGTGAAGGATAAATACAAACATCCCGCGACCCGTACATTCCAGGCGGTGCGCATCTGGGTAAACAGTGAACTGGAAGAGATAGAGCAGGCGCTAAAAAGCTCGCTCGGCGTGCTGGCCCCGGGAGGGCGGCTCTCAATCATCAGTTTCCATTCGCTGGAAGACCGCATTGTGAAGCGTTTTATGCGCGAACAGAGCCGCGGTCCGCAGGTTCCGGCAGGGTTACCGATGACTGAAGAGCAACTCAGGAAACTGGGCGGCCGTCAGTTGCGTGCACTAGGCAAGTTAATGCCGGGCGAAGAAGAAGTGGCTGAAAATCCACGTGCCCGTAGTTCAGTACTGCGCATTGCAGAAAGGACGAACGCATGATCAGCAGAGTGACAGAGACCCTCAGCAAAGTGACGGGATCGTTAGGAAGCAACGAGCGCCATGCCTTGCCTGGCGTGATCGGTGACGATCTTTTGCGATTTGGGAAACTGCCACTCTGCCTGTTCATCTGCATTATCGTAACGGCCGTAACGGTGGTCACCACCGCACACCACACCCGTTTGTTAACGGCGCAACGTGAACAGCTGGTACTGGAACGTGATGCGCTGGACATTGAGTGGCGAAATTTGATTCTTGAAGAAAATGCGCTCGGCGATCATAGCCGGGTTGAACGGATCGCAACGGAAAAGCTGCAGATGCAGCATGTTGATCCTTCTCAGGAAAATATCGTAGTACAAAAATAAGGGAAAACGCGACGCATGAGAGCAGCGGCAAAAGCGCTAAAACCAAAACGTCAGGAAGAACAGGCCAGCTTTATCAGCTGGCGTTTTGCGTTGTTATGCGGCTGTATCTTACTGGCGCTGGGCTTTCTGCTGGGGCGGGTGGCGTGGCTACAGATCATCGCACCGGATATGCTGGTACGTCAGGGGGACATGCGCTCCCTTCGCGTACAAGAGGTCTCGACATCACGAGGGTTGATCACCGATCGTTCTGGTCGTCCGCTGGCCGTCAGCGTGCCGGTAAAAGCGATCTGGGCCGATCCGAAGGAGCTGCATGACGCCGGCGGGATCTCTCTGGATAACCGCTGGAAAGCACTCTCTGACGCGCTCAAAATGCCGCTGGATCAGCTCGCCGCGCGGGTGAATGCCAACCCGAAAGGGCGATTCATCTATCTGGCGCGCCAGGTCAATCCTGATATGGCTGATTACATTAAAAAGCTGAAACTGCCGGGGATCCATCTGCGTGAAGAGTCACGCCGTTACTATCCGTCAGGGGAAGTTACCGCTCACCTCATCGGCTTTACCAACGTGGATAGCCAGGGTATTGAAGGCGTCGAGAAGAGTTTCGATAAATGGCTCACCGGCCAGCCAGGCGAGCGTATCGTGCGTAAAGACCGCTATGGCCGCGTCATTGAAGATATCTCCTCTACCGATAGCCAGGCGGCACACAACCTCGCCCTCAGCATCGATGAGCGTCTGCAGGCGCTGGTTTACCGTGAGCTGAATAACGCCGTCGCTTTCAACAAAGCTGAATCAGGTAGCGCTGTGCTGGTCGACGTCAGCACCGGCGAAGTGCTGGCGATGGCCAGCAGTCCTTCCTATAACCCGAACAATTTCGCCGGTACCGCCAAAGACGCAATGCGTAACCGGTCCATTACCGACGTGTTTGAACCGGGTTCAACCGTGAAGCCTATGGTCGTCATGACCGCCCTGCAACGCGGTATCGTCAATGAAAACACGGTGCTGAACACCGTTCCTTATCGAATTAACGGCCACGAAATCAAAGACGTGGCGCGCTACAGCGAATTGACCCTGACCGGGGTTCTGCAGAAGTCGAGTAACGTCGGTGTTTCTAAGCTGGCGTTAGCGATGCCGTCCTCAGCGTTAGTAGAAACTTACTCACGTTTTGGGCTAGGAAAGGCGACCAATTTGGGGTTGGTCGGAGAACGCAGTGGCTTATATCCTCAAAAACAACGGTGGTCTGACATAGAGAGGGCCACCTTCTCTTTCGGCTACGGGCTAATGGTAACCCCGTTACAGTTAGCGCGAGTCTACGCAACGATTGGCAGCTATGGCATCTATCGTCCGCTGTCGATTACCAAAGTTGATCCCCCGGTCCCCGGCGAGCGTGTCTTCCCGGAGTCTATCGTACGTACGGTTGTGCATATGATGGAGAGCGTGGCGCTGCCAGGCGGCGGCGGGGTCAAAGCCGCAATTAAAGGCTATCGTATTGCGATTAAGACCGGTACAGCGAAAAAAGTAGGGCCGGACGGTCGCTACATTAATAAATACATTGCCTATACCGCAGGCGTAGCGCCTGCAAGCAATCCGCGTTTTGCGCTGGTGGTAGTAATTAACGATCCACAGGCGGGTAAATACTACGGTGGCGCCGTTTCCGCGCCGGTGTTTGGTGCCATCATGGGCGGCGTTTTACGTACCATGAACATCGAACCGGATGCGCTGGCAACGGGCGAGAAAAGTGAATTTGTAATTAATCAAGGTGAGGGAACAGGTGGCAGATCGTAATTTGCGCGACCTTCTTGCTCCATGGGTGCCAAACGCACCGGAGCGAGCACTGCGGGAGATGGTACTCGACAGCCGTGTGGCTGCATCGGGCGATCTCTTTGTAGCGGTGGTCGGTCATCAGGCGGACGGGCGTCGGTATATCCCGCAGGCGATTGCGCAAGGTGTAGCTGCCATTATTGCTGAGGCAAAAGATGAGGCGACCGACGGTGAAATCCGTGAAATGCACGGCGTGCCGGTAATCTTTCTCAGCCAGCTGAATGAGCGTCTCTCTGCACTGGCAGGGCGTTTTTATCATGAACCGTCTGAACAACTGCGTCTTATTGGCGTAACCGGTACGAACGGCAAAACTACCACCACGCAGCTTATGGCGCAGTGGGCGCAGCTGCTTGGCGAGACCGGTGCGGTGATGGGCACCGTCGGTAATGGTTTGCTGGGCAAAGTGATCCCAACAGAAAACACCACCGGCTCTGCGGTTGACGTCCAGCACGTGCTGGCGGGTCTGGCAGGGCAGGGGGCAACCTTCGCTGCAATGGAAGTCTCTTCTCACGGGCTGGTTCAACATCGTGTGGCGGCGCTGAAGTTTGCCGCCTCGGTGTTCACCAACCTGAGCCGCGATCACCTCGATTATCACGGTGATATGGAAAATTACGAGGCCGCGAAATGGCTGCTCTATTCTACTCACCACTGCGGTCAGGCGATCATTAATGCCGACGATGAAGTCGGCCGCCGCTGGCTAGCTAAGCTGCCGGACGCTGTTGCCGTGTCGATGGACGATCATATCAACCCGAACTGTCATGGCCGCTGGCTAAAAGCCACGGAAGTGGACTACCACGACAGCGGTGCAACCATCCGTTTCGCCTCCTCCTGGGGCGAAGGCGAAATTGAAAGCCGTCTGATGGGCGCGTTTAACGTTAGCAATTTGCTACTGGCGCTGGCAACGCTGCTGGCACTGGGTTATCCACTCGCAGAACTGCTTAAAATCTCTGCTCGCCTGCAGCCGGTATGTGGCCGCATGGAAGTCTTCAGCGCACCGGGTAAACCGACCGTAGTGGTTGATTATGCCCACACTCCGGACGCACTGGAGAAGGCGCTGCAGGCAGCTCGTCTGCACTGTGCCGGCAAACTCTGGTGCGTGTTTGGCTGTGGCGGCGATCGTGATAAAGGCAAACGTCCGTTGATGGGCGCCATCGCGGAAGAGTTTGCAGACATTCCGGTCGTGACGGATGACAACCCACGTACCGAAGAGCCGCGCGCCATCATTAACGATATCCTGGCCGGGATGCTGGACGCCGGACGTGCTCGCGTTGTTGAAGGGCGCGCCGAAGCGGTCACTAACACCATTATGCAGGCCGGTGAAAACGACGTGGTCTTGTTGGCGGGTAAAGGGCACGAAGATTATCAGATCGTGGGGACCAACCGTCTGGACTACTCCGATCGTGTGACCGCAGCGCGTCTGCTGGGGGTCGTAGCATGATTAGCGTATCGCTAAACCAACTCGCCGGCATTTTGCACGGTGAACTACAGGGACAGGATCTGACCTGTGATGCGGTAACAACGGACACCCGTAAAATCACCCCAGGGTGCCTGTTTGTGGCACTGAAGGGCGAGCGTTTTGACGCTCATGATTTTGCCGATCAAGCCAAAGAGGCCGGCGCTGGCGCACTGTTAGTGAGTCGTAAGCTGAATGTCGATTTGCCCCAGGTGGTGGTGAAAGATACCCGCCAGGCGTTTGGTGAACTGGCGGCATGGGTGCGCCAACAGGTCCCTACGCGGATCGTGGCGCTGACCGGTTCATCCGGTAAAACCTCGGTTAAGGAGATGACCGCGGCCATTTTGAGCCAATGCGGTAATACTCTCTACACTGCCGGGAACCTGAATAATGACATCGGTGTGCCGATGACTCTGCTGCGTCTGACGCCAGAGCATGAGTATGCCGTGATTGAGCTTGGTGCTAACCACCAGGGCGAAATCGCCTGGACCGTCAGCCTGACTAAACCGGAGGCGGCGTTAGTCAATAATCTGGCGGCCGCTCACCTCGAAGGGTTTGGCTCGCTCGAAGGCGTGGCGAAAGCGAAGGGCGAAATCTATACCGGTCTGCCGCAGAACGGTATCGCCATCATGAACGCCGATAATAACGACCAGTTGAACTGGAAGAGCGTGATTGGCGATCGCAAAACCTGGCGATTTTCACCGAATGCCGCCAACAGCGACTTTACGGCAACCAATATCCATGTGACCTCGCACGGTACAGAGTTCACCTTACAAACGCCAACCGGCAGCACGGACGTTCTGCTGCCGTTGCCGGGGCGCCATAACATCGCCAACGCGCTGGCCGCGACGGCGCTGGCCATGGCGGTCGGTGCTCCCCTGAGCGCTATCAAAACCGGACTGGCAAATTTGACCGCGGTACCAGGTCGTCTGTTCCCGGTCCCACTGGGGGAAAACAAACTGCTGCTGGACGACTCCTATAACGCCAACGTCGGGTCGATGACCGCTGCGGTTCAGGTGCTGTCCGAAATGCCGGGCTACCGCGTGCTGGTGGTCGGTGATATGGCAGAGCTGGGTGATGAAAGCGTTGCGTGTCACCGCCAGGTGGGGGAAGCAGCGAAAGCTTCAGGTATTGATCGCGTGTTAAGCACCGGAGCATTAAGCCAGACACTTAGTGAGGCAAGCGGCGCAGGTGAGCACTTTGCTGACAAAGCCGCCCTGATCACCCGCCTGAAGGCGTTGATTCAGGAAAAACAAATCATCACCGTTTTGGTGAAAGGTTCACGTAGCGCAGCCATGGAAGACGTTGTGCGCGCATTACAGGAGAATGGGACATGTTAGTTTGGCTGGCCGAACATTTGGTCAAATATTATTCAGGCTTTAACGTCTTTTCCTATCTGACGTTTCGCGCCATTGTCAGCCTGCTGACTGCGTTGTTCATCTCTTTATGGATGGGCCCGCGCATGATTGCCCATCTGCAAAAGCTCTCTTTCGGCCAGGTTGTCCGTAACGATGGTCCGGAATCACACTTCAGCAAACGTGGTACGCCAACCATGGGCGGCATCATGATTCTGACGGCGATCGTCGTTTCCGTGCTGTTGTGGGCCTACCCGTCTAACCCCTATGTCTGGTGTGTGCTGGTTGTGCTGGTGGGCTACGGGATTATTGGTTTTGTCGATGATTACCGCAAAGTGGTACGCAAAGATACCAAAGGGCTGATAGCCCGCTGGAAATACTTCTGGATGTCGGTGATTGCGCTGGGTGTGGCATTCGCGCTCTACCTGGCCGGCAAAGATACCCCGGCCACCGAGTTGGTGGTGCCGTTCTTCAAGGATGTGATGCCACAGCTGGGGATCTTCTACATCCTGCTGGCTTACTTCGTCATTGTGGGTACCGGTAATGCGGTGAACCTGACCGATGGTCTGGACGGCCTGGCTATTATGCCGACTGTCTTCGTGGCTGGCGGGTTTGCGCTGGTGGCGTGGGCAACCGGGAATATGAACTTCGCGAACTACCTGCACATTCCTTATCTGCGTCATGCCGGCGAGCTGGTGATTGTCTGTACGGCGATTGTGGGCGCGGGGCTCGGATTCTTGTGGTTCAACACCTATCCGGCGCAGGTCTTTATGGGTGACGTCGGTTCGCTGGCGCTGGGTGGTGCACTGGGCATCATCGCCGTGCTGCTGCGTCAGGAGTTCTTGCTGGTGATCATGGGAGGGGTGTTCGTGGTTGAAACCCTGTCAGTGATTTTGCAGGTGGGCTCATTCAAGCTGCGCGGTCAGCGCATCTTCCGTATGGCGCCGATTCACCATCACTATGAATTGAAAGGCTGGCCGGAGCCGCGCGTGATTGTGCGCTTCTGGATTATTTCGCTGATGCTGGTGCTGATTGGCCTGGCAACGCTGAAGGTACGTTAATCATGGCAGATTACCAGGGTAAAAAAGTCGTTATCATCGGGCTGGGCCTTACCGGGCTCTCCTGCGTGGACTTTTTCCTTGCGCGCGGCGTGACGCCGCGCGTAATGGATACGCGTATCTCTCCGCCTGGGCTGGACAAACTGCCGGAACAGGTTGAACGCCACCTTGGTGGTCTTAATGATGACTGGCTGCTGGCAGCCGATCTGATCGTTGCCAGCCCCGGTATGGCGCTGGCGCACCCTTCGTTAAGCGCCGCAGCCGATGCGGGCGTTGAAATTGTGGGTGATATTGAACTGTTCTGCCGTGAAGCACAGGCGCCAATCGTCGCCATTACCGGCTCTAACGGTAAAAGCACCGTCACGACCCTCGTGGGTGAGATGGCAAAAGCGGCAGGCGTGAGCGTCGGTGTCGGCGGAAACATTGGATTGCCCGCCTTAATGCTGCTCGATCAGGGACGCGAGTTGTATGTTCTGGAGCTTTCCAGCTTCCAGCTGGAAACCACCTCCAGCCTGAAGGCCGTGGCCGCCACGATCCTCAACGTAACCGAAGATCATATGGACCGTTACCCGTTTGGTCTGCAGCAATACCGTGCAGCCAAACTGCGGGTTTACGAGAATGCAGAAGTTTGTGTGGTTAACGCCGATGATGCGCTGACCATGCCGGTTCGCGGCGCCGATGAGCGCTGCATCAGCTTTGGTATCAACATGGGTGACTATCATCTGAATCGTCAGCAGGGCGAAACCTGGCTGCGCGTGCAGGGTGAAAAAGTGCTGAACGTAAAAGAGATGAAGCTCTCCGGGCAGCATAACTACACCAATGCGCTGGCCGCACTGGCGCTGGCGGATGCCGCCGGGTTACCGCGTGCGTCCAGTCTGAAAGCCCTGACCACCTTTACCGGCCTTGCTCACCGATTCCAGCTGGCGCTGGAACACAACGGCGTGCGCTGGATCAACGACTCCAAAGCCACCAACGTGGGTAGCACCGAGGCGGCGTTGAATGGCCTGCACGTAGAGGGTACGCTGCATCTGTTGCTTGGCGGTGATGGCAAATCGGCTGACTTCTCCTCTCTGAAACCGTATCTGAAGGGCGACAACGTGCGCCTTTACTGCTTCGGCCGGGATGGCGCAGAGCTGGCGGCATTACGTCCGGAGGTCGCACAGCAGACAGAAACCATGGAACAGGCGATGCGCCTGCTCGCCCCCACGCTGAAGCCGGGCGATATGGTGTTGCTCTCTCCTGCCTGCGCCAGCCTTGATCAGTTTAAAAACTTTGAACAGCGTGGCGATCTCTTCACCCGCCTGGCGCAGGAGTTAGGCTGATGCGTTTATCTTTCCCTCGCCTTCGCCTGCCGCGCCTTCCGGGATTCGGTATCCTGGCGTGGATCTTCGCGGCGCTGAAAGGCTGGGTCATGGGCTCACGGGATAAAGATTCCGATAGCCTTATCATGTATGACCGTGTGCTGCTCTGGCTTACGCTGGGGCTGGCCGCTATTGGCTTTATTATGGTGACCTCCGCCTCGATGCCCGTGGGGCAGCGTCTGGCGAACGATCCTTTCCTGTTTGCCAAGCGTGATGGTTTGTACATTATTCTCGCATTCTGTCTGGCGATGGTGACACTGCGTCTGCCGATGGAGTTCTGGCAGCGGCACAGCACCGCAATGCTTATCGCCTCTATCGTCATGCTGCTGATTGTTCTGGTGGTGGGCAGTTCTGTTAACGGGGCATCGCGCTGGATTGCCTTTGGCCCGCTGCGTATTCAGCCTGCGGAGTTTACCAAACTGTCGCTCTTCTGCTATCTGGCCAACTACCTGGTGCGTAAAGTCGATGAGGTGCGTAACAACCTGCGCGGCTTTTTAAAACCGATGGGCGTGATTCTGGTGCTGGCGGTATTACTGCTTGCGCAGCCTGACCTGGGTACCGTGGTCGTGCTGTTTGTCACCACGCTGGCCATGCTGTTTCTCGCTGGCGCCAAATTGTGGCAGTTCATCGCCATTATCGGGATGGGCATCTCTGCCGTCGTGCTGTTGATTCTGGCTGAACCCTACCGTATCCGCCGCGTCACCTCGTTCTGGAATCCGTGGGAAGATCCCTTCGGCAGCGGTTATCAGCTCACCCAGTCATTGATGGCGTTTGGACGGGGTGAATTCTGGGGGCAGGGGCTGGGGAATTCCGTCCAAAAACTTGAGTATTTACCGGAGGCACATACCGACTTCATCTTCTCCATCATTGGGGAAGAACTGGGTTATATCGGTGTGGTATTAGCACTTTTAATGGTATTCTTCGTCGCTTTCCGCGCCATGTCGATTGGCCGAAAAGCGCTGGTGATTGACCATCGCTTCTCGGGCTTTCTGGCGTGCTCGATCGGGATCTGGTTCAGTTTCCAGGCTCTGGTGAACGTCGGCGCGGCGGCCGGCATGCTGCCCACAAAGGGGCTGACGTTGCCGTTGATCAGTTATGGTGGCTCGAGTCTGTTGATTATGTCGACCGCCATTATGTTTTTGCTACGTATAGATTATGAAACGCGTCTGGAGAATGCCCAGGCGTTTACACGAGGTTCACGATGAATCAACCGAAGCGGTTAATGGTGATGGCAGGCGGTACCGGCGGACATGTCTTTCCGGGGCTGGCGGTTGCGCACCATTTGATGGATCAGGGCTGGCAAGTACGCTGGCTAGGAACCGCAGACCGCATGGAAGCCGATCTGGTGCCGAAACATGGTATCGAGATCGACTTTATTCGTATTTCCGGTCTTCGGGGCAAGGGACTGAAAGCTTTGCTGCTCGCACCGGTACGCATTTTCAATGCCTGGCGTCAGGCGCGCGCCATCATGAAACGCTTTAAGCCGGACGTGGTGTTGGGCATGGGCGGTTATGTCTCTGGCCCGGGTGGCCTGGCGGCATGGTCGTTGGGTATCCCCGTTGTGCTGCATGAGCAGAACGGTATCGCGGGCCTCACCAATAAATGGCTGGCGAAAATTGCCAGCAAAGTGATGCAGGCTTTCCCGGGAGCGTTTCCGAAAGCCGATGTCGTGGGTAACCCGGTGCGCGTTGATGTGCTGGCGCTGCCGCTACCCCAGGCGCGACTCACCGGTCGTGAAGGGCCGGTGCGGGTGCTGGTCGTCGGAGGCTCGCAGGGCGCGCGCGTGTTGAACCAGACGATGCCGCAGGTGGCCGCGAAGCTGGGTGAGGCTGTGACAATTTGGCATCAAAGCGGTAAAGGCGCTCAGCAGACCGTTGAGCAAGCTTATGCAGAGGCCGGTCAGCCGCAGCATAAGGTCACCGAATTTATCGACGACATGGCCGCCGCTTACGCCTGGGCCGATGTGGTAGTTTGCCGCTCTGGTGCATTGACGGTAAGCGAAATCGCTGCCGCCGGTTTGCCGGCGCTGTTTGTGCCGTTCCAGCATAAAGACCGTCAGCAGTACTGGAATGCGTTGCCACTTGAAAAAGCGGGCGCCGCAAAAATCTTTGAACAGCCGCAGTTTACCGCAGATGCGGTCGCCACCACCCTGGCGGGCTGGAACCGGGAGACATTACTGGAGATGGCGCAGCACGCACGCGCGGCCGCGATCCCGGATGCCACCGAGCGGGTAGCAAAAGAAGTGAGCCTGGCAGCCCAGGCTTAACCCTCGCAGCGCGTGTTGCGCTGCACGAATTTTAAGTAGTCGATGGCGTTTAGAGAATGAATACACAACAACTGGCGAAACTGCGTTCAATCGTGCCCGAGATGCGTCGCGTCCGGCACATTCACTTCGTTGGCATCGGCGGCGCCGGTATGGGCGGTATTGCCGAAGTGCTGGCGAATGAAGGTTACCAGATCAGCGGTTCTGATCTGGCGCCGAACCCTGTTACGCAACAGTTGGCGTCGCTTGGCGCAACAATCTATTTCAACCATCGCCCGGAAAACGTCAGTGACGCGAGCGTGGTGGTGGTATCCAGCGCGATTTCTGCCGATAACCCGGAGATTGTGGCTGCGCACGAAGCGCGTATCCCGGTAATCCGCCGCGCCGAAATGCTGGCTGAGTTGATGCGTTTCCGTCACGGCATCGCTGTTGCCGGAACTCACGGTAAGACCACGACGACGGCGATGGTCTCCAGTATTTATGCCGAAGCGGGTCTCGATCCAACGTTCGTGAACGGCGGGCTGGTCAAAGCGGCAGGCGTGCATGCACGTCTGGGTCACAGCCGTTACCTGATTGCTGAAGCGGATGAAAGTGATGCGTCATTCCTGCATTTGCAACCGATGGTGGCGATTGTTACCAACATCGAAGCCGACCACATGGATACTTACCAGGGCGATTTCGAAAATTTAAAGCAAACATTCATCAACTTTTTGCACAATCTGCCGTTTTATGGACGTGCAGTAATGTGTGTGGACGATCCGGTCATCCGCGAGCTGCTGCCGCGAGTGGGGCGTCAGATAACTACTTACGGCTTCAGTGAAGATGCCGATGTGCGCGTTGAGAACTATCAGCAGATTGGCGCTCAGGGACACTTTACCTTGGCCCGCCAGGATAAAGAGCTGGTGCAGGTCACGCTGAACGCGCCGGGTCGCCATAACGCGCTAAACGCCGCGGCGGCGGTTGCCGTAGCAACGGAAGAGGGCATTGAAGACGAGGCAATTTTGCGCGCGCTGGAGAGCTTCCAGGGCACTGGCCGTCGTTTTGATTTCCTTGGGGAGTTCCCGCTGGCAGAGGTTAACGGCAAAACCGGTACCGCTATGCTGGTAGATGACTATGGTCATCACCCTACGGAAGTGGATGCCACCATTAAGGCGGCGCGTGCCGGCTGGCCAGATAAAAATCTGGTGATGGTATTCCAGCCTCATCGCTATACCCGTACCCGCGATCTCTATGATGACTTCGCTAACGTCCTGTCACAGGTGGATGCCCTGCTGATGCTGGATGTTTACTCTGCGGGTGAAGCGGCAATTCCGGGCGCGGACAGCCGTTCGCTGTGTCGTACCATTCGTGGGCGCGGTAAGATTGACCCGATTCTGGTCCCCGACCACGCACAGGTAGCGGCGATGCTCGCCCCCGTGCTGACCGGTAATGATTTGATTCTGGTTCAGGGTGCGGGAAATATCGGCAAGATCGCCCGTAACTTAGCTGAAATCAAACTGAAGCCGCAAAATTCGGAGGAAGAACGCCATGGCTGATAAGATCGCCGTCCTGCTTGGCGGGACTTCCGCTGAACGCGACGTTTCTCTGAACTCTGGCGCAGCAGTACTGGCGGGTCTTCGCGAAGGTGGCATTGATGCGCACCCGGTCGATCCAAAGGAGACGGATGTCACGCGCCTGAAAGAGATGGGATTTGATAAGGTTTTCATCGCCCTCCACGGTCGTGGCGGTGAAGATGGCACCCTGCAGGGGTTACTGGATTTGATTGGCTTGCCCTATACCGGCAGTGGCGTCATGGCGTCGGCCATTTCTATGGATAAGTTGCGCAGCAAATTGTTGTGGCAGGGTGCGGGCTTACCGGTCGCGCCATGGGTTGCTGTTACGCGCCGCGAATTTGAATTAGGCCTGCCAGACAGCGTTATTTCGCGAATTGCCGCGCTGGGTTTGCCGGTTATTGTTAAGCCCAGCCGCGAAGGCTCCAGCGTTGGCATGTCTAAAGTGGACAATGCAGGCGATATATCTTCGGCATTAGCGCTGGCATTTCAACATGATGAAGAAGTTCTGATTGAAAAATGGCTCAGCGGGCCGGAATTTACCGTCGCCATGCTTGGTGAAGAAATTTTACCGTCGATTCGTATCCAACCAGCCGGAACCTTCTATGATTATGAGGCGAAGTATCTCTCTGATGAGACGCAATATTTCTGCCCTGCAGGTCTGGAAGAGAAGGATGAAGCGCAGTTACAGTCTCTGGTCCTTAAAGCATGGACTGTTTTAGGTTGTCGCGGTTGGGGTCGTATTGATGTGATGCAGGACAGTGATGGGCAGTTTTACCTGCTGGAGGCGAACACCTCTCCAGGAATGACCAGCCACAGCCTGGTGCCCATGGCGGCGCGTCAGGCGGGCATGAGTTTCTCCCAGCTTGTTGTACGTATTCTGGATCAGGCGCGCTGATATGTCTCAGGCTGCGCTGAACACGCGAAATCGTGACGAAGAGGAAGAGTATTCGTCTCGTCGCAATAATGGAACGCGTCTTGCAGGGATTATCTTCCTGCTTGCCGTGCTATGTACCGTGTTTGTCAGCGGCTGGATGGTGCTGGGCTGGATGGAAGATGCGCAGCGGTTACCCCTGTCGAAACTGGTGGTGACCGGCGATCGTCATTACACCCGTAACGATGATATACGCCAGTCAATCCTGGCGTTGGGATCGCCGGGAACCTTTATGACTCAGGACGTCAACATCATCCAGAGCCAGATTGAACGTCTGCCGTGGATAAAACAGGCAAGCGTACGCAAGCAGTGGCCCGATGAATTGAAGATTCATCTGGTTGAATTTGTGCCCATTGCGCGGTGGAATGATCAGCATATGGTTGACGCAGACGGAAATTCCTTCAGCGTCCCTGCCGATCGCGTCAGCAAGCAAAATTTACCCATGTTATATGGGCCGGAAGGCAGCGAAAATGAGGTGCTGGAAGGTTTTCGTAACATGGGGCAGGTGTTGGCTAAGGATCGGTTTACGTTAAAGAATGCGGCGATGACAGCGCGACGTTCATGGCAGTTAACGCTGACGAATGACATCAAGCTTAACCTTGGCCGCGGCGACACCATGAAGCGTCTGGCGCGATTTGTAGAACTCTATCCGGTTCTGCAACAACAGGCGCAGGCCGATGGCAAACGGATAAGCTACGTTGATTTGCGCTATGACTCAGGCGCGTCGGTGGGGTGGATCCCGGCGCCGGATGAGGAAACCAGGCAGCAACAAAATCAGGCACAGGTACAGGCAGAACAACAATGATCAAGGCGACGGACAGAAAACTGGTAGTTGGACTGGAGATAGGCACCGCGAAGGTAGCCGCTTTAGTAGGGGAAGTTCTGCCCGACGGTATGGTCAATATCATTGGCGTGGGCAGTTGCCCGTCTCGTGGTATGGATAAAGGTGGGGTAAACGACCTCGAGTCGGTGGTGAAGTGCGTACAGCGCGCCATCGATCAGGCAGAATTAATGGCAGACTGCCAGATTTCCTCTGTGTATCTGGCGCTCTCTGGCAAGCATATCAGCTGCCAGAATGAAATCGGTATGGTGCCGATTTCAGAAGAAGAAGTGACACAGGAAGACGTTGAGAACGTGGTCCATACGGCGAAATCCGTGCGCGTGCGTGATGAGCATCGCGTCCTGCATGTGATCCCGCAGGAATATGCCATCGACTATCAGGAAGGCATTAAAAATCCGGTCGGGCTTTCAGGCGTACGTATGCAGGCAAAAGTGCACTTGATCACATGTCACAACGATATGGCGAAGAACATCGTCAAAGCCGTTGAACGTTGTGGCCTCAAAGTTGACCAACTTATTTTCGCCGGTCTGGCAGCCAGTTATTCGGTGTTGACTGAAGACGAACGTGAACTGGGCGTCTGTGTCGTGGATATCGGCGGTGGTACAATGGACATGGCGGTGTATACCGGTGGTGCATTGCGTCATACCAAAGTGATCCCGTATGCGGGTAACGTGGTAACCAGCGATATCGCTTACGCCTTCGGCACGCCACCGAGCGATGCAGAGGCGATTAAAGTGCGCCATGGCTGTGCGCTCGGCTCTATCGTCGGTAAAGACGAGAGCGTTGAAGTGCCAAGCGTAGGGGGACGTCCTCCTCGCAGTCTGCAGCGTCAGACTCTGGCAGAGGTTATTGAGCCGCGTTACACCGAGCTGCTGAACCTTGTTAACGAAGAGATTTTGCAATTACAGGAACAGCTTCGCCAGCAGGGAGTGAAACATCATCTTGCGGCGGGGATTGTATTAACCGGCGGTGCGGCGCAAATTGAAGGTCTTGCGGCCTGCGCACAGCGCGTGTTCCATACGCAGGTGCGTATCGGGGCCCCGCTGAATATCACCGGTCTGACAGATTATGCCCAGGAGCCCTATTACTCTACGGCCGTGGGCCTGCTTCACTACGGGAAGGAAACCCATCTCAGCGGTGAAGCAGAAGTGGAAAAACGTGCGTCGGTGGGGTCGTGGATTAAACGAATCAACACCTGGCTACGAAAAGAGTTTTAATTTTTTTAAGAGACCGGAGAGAATTAACGGTTTCGGGCGACAGGCACAACGGAGAGAGAAACTATGTTTGAACCTATGGAATTAACCAACGACGCGGTGATTAAAGTCATCGGCGTCGGTGGCGGCGGCGGTAACGCCGTAGAGCACATGGTGCGTGAACGCATCGAAGGCGTGGAATTCTTTGCAGTTAACACCGACGCTCAGGCCCTGCGAAAGACGGCTGTCGGCCAGACGATTCAGATCGGTGGCGGCATCACGAAAGGTCTGGGCGCTGGGGCTAACCCGGAAGTCGGCCGTAACGCAGCCGAAGAAGACCGTGAAGCACTGCGTGCTGCGCTGGATGGTGCAGACATGGTGTTCATCGCAGCTGGCATGGGTGGTGGTACCGGCACGGGTGCTGCGCCAGTGGTGGCTGAAGTTGCAAAAGATTTAGGTATTCTGACCGTTGCTGTCGTCACTAAGCCTTTCAACTTTGAAGGCAAAAAACGTATGGCGTTTGCGGAGCAGGGTATTACTGAGCTGTCCAAACATGTGGACTCGCTGATTACTATCCCGAACGACAAGCTGCTGAAAGTGCTGGGTCGCGGTATCTCCCTGCTGGATGCCTTCGGTGCTGCGAACGACGTGCTGAAAGGCGCCGTTCAGGGTATCGCTGAGCTGATTACCCGTCCGGGTCTGATGAACGTCGACTTTGCAGACGTTCGCACCGTGATGTCCGAAATGGGCTACGCGATGATGGGCTCCGGCGTGGCAAGCGGTGAAGACCGTGCTGAAGAAGCCGCAGAAATGGCGATCTCTTCTCCGCTGCTGGAAGATATCGACCTCTCTGGTGCGCGCGGCGTGCTGGTTAACATCACCGCCGGCTTCGACCTGCGTCTGGATGAGTTCGAAACGGTGGGTAACACCATTCGTGCGTTCGCTTCCGACAACGCGACCGTGGTTATCGGTACCTCTCTGGATCCAGAGATGAACGACGAACTGCGCGTTACCGTTGTTGCAACTGGCATCGGCATGGACAAGCGCCCTGAGATCACGCTTGTCACTAACAAACAGACTCAGCAGCCAGTTATGGATCGCTACCCGCAGCACGGTATGACCCCGCTGACGCAGGAGCAGAAACCGGCCGCGAAAGTGGTTAATGACAATACACCGCAAACCCAGAAAGAACCGGATTATCTGGACATCCCAGCGTTCCTGCGTAAGCAAGCTGACTAGGATTAGGCTGGAATTTGGGGATTTGCGCTCTTTGTGCTAAACTGCCCTGCCGATAGTGATATACACTCTCGGTTGGATAAGTAATTTGGCGAGATTATACGATGATCAAACAAAGGACATTAAAACGTATCGTTCAGGCGACGGGTGTCGGTTTACATACCGGCAAGAAAGTCACGCTGACGCTGCGCCCTGCGCCGGCAAACACCGGGGTCATCTATCGTCGCACCGACTTGAATCCACCGGTAGATTTCCCGGCCGATGCCAAATCTGTGCGTGATACTATGCTCTGTACTTGCCTGGTGAACGAGCATGACGTGCGGATTTCTACCGTAGAGCACCTTAACGCCGCGCTGGCGGGTCTGGGTATCGACAACATTATTGTTGAAGTCGATGCGCCAGAAATCCCGATTATGGACGGCAGTGCTGCACCGTTTGTCTATCTGTTGCTGGATGCCGGCATCGAAGAGCTGAACAGTGCGAAGAAATTTGTTCGTATCAAAGAGACCGTTCGCGTTGAAGATGGCGACAAATGGGCTGAATTCAGACCGTTTAATGGTTTTTCGTTGGACTTTACCATCGACTTTAACCATCCGGCGATTGATTCCAGCACCCAACGTTATGCGATGAACTTCTCTGCTGATGCGTTTATGCGTCAAATCAGTCGCGCCCGTACTTTCGGGTTCATGCGTGATATCGAATATCTGCAATCCCGTGGCCTGTGCCTGGGCGGCAGCTTCGATTGTGCCATCGTTGTTGACGATTATCGCGTACTGAATGAAGACGGCCTGCGTTTTGAAGATGAATTTGTTCGTCACAAAATGCTGGATGCGATTGGCGACCTGTTTATGTGTGGTCACAACATTATTGGTGCATTTACCGCGTATAAATCCGGTCATGCGCTGAACAATAAACTGTTGCAGGCTGTACTGGCTAAACAGGAAGCATGGGAATATGTGACCTTCCAGGACGAAGCAGAACTGCCGCTGGCGTTCAAAGCACCAAGCACTGTTCTGGCCTAACGGTTACACCCGTTAACTAAAATAGACTGGTTAACCTGGCACTCTCTCCGGCCAGGGATACCAGTCTTTTTTGTTTTTGTCTTTCCGGAATTTTGCGGTCAACGGCGCGTTTGCTGGTTTCATGACCATTTTTAACTCTCTCTGTGCCTCATTACTGCTGCTGTGTATGGCCTTTAGTGGTAATATCTGGACGCGAAAATAAACAAAATCAAATTGTGAGCCTTGTGGCTCTCTTATTGTGGTGGGGCAATTGAGCGGAATTCTGACGCGCTGGCGACAATTTGGCAGACGTTACTTCTGGCCGCATCTCCTGTTGGGGATGGTCGCGGCGAGTCTCGGTTTGCCTGCGCTCAGCAACAGCGCTGAGGCATCGACGCCGGCGAAGACGTCCGCCACCCATGATTTCACCACCCGCGTTAATTTCACCAATCTTGCGCTGCTGGAAGCGAACCGCCGTACCAATTTCACGGTGGATTACTGGCACCAGCATGCGATTCGTACCGTCATTCGTCATCTCTCATTTGCGATGGCGCCGCAGGCGCTGCCTGCCATCGAAGAGTCGCTGCCAGTACAGGCGCACCATCTGGCGCTGCTTGATACGCTCAACACGCTGCTAACGCAGCAGAGTAAACCGCTGGCTACCCTGCCTCAGCCTGCGGTTATCTCCTTAGCCCCGGAATCGACCTTCTTTGTATCCGCCTGGATAAGCCAGGTGCAGGGTATCCGCGCCGGGCCTCAACATCTCAGTTAAATTAATCGTTTTTTAATCACTTAATTTATCTATCCTGACCGGGATGTTTGAGATTTTATTATGCTAATCAAATTATTAACTAAAGTTTTTGGTAGTCGTAACGATCGTACCCTGCGCCGCATGCGTAAAGCTGTCACCGTCATCAATGGCCTTGAGCCAGAAATGGAAAAACTGTCCGATGACGAGCTGAAAGCGAAGACCGCTGAATTCCGCGCGCGTCTTGAAAAAGGCGAGACCGTAGAAAGCCTGATCCCTGAAGCATTTGCTGTGGTACGTGAGGCGAGTAAGCGCGTATTTGGGATGCGTCACTTCGACGTGCAACTGTTGGGTGGTATGGTCCTGAACGATCGCTGCATCGCAGAGATGCGTACCGGTGAAGGTAAAACCCTGACCGCAACGCTGCCGGCGTACCTGAACGCGCTCTCCGGTAAAGGCGTTCACGTAGTAACCGTCAACGACTATCTGGCGCAGCGTGACGCCGAAAACAACCGTCCCCTGTTCGAATTCTTAGGCATGACCGTAGGCATCAACATGTCTGGTCTGCCAGCACCCGCCAAGCGTGAAGCGTATAACGCCGACATCACTTACGGGACCAACAACGAATACGGCTTCGACTACCTGCGTGACAACATGGCGTTCAGCCCGGAAGAGCGCGTACAGCGTAAACTGCACTATGCGCTGGTGGATGAAGTTGACTCCATTCTCATCGATGAAGCACGTACGCCACTGATCATCTCCGGTCCGGCGGAAGACAGCTCTGAAATGTACCGCAAAGTCGACAAAATCATCCCACATCTGATTCGTCAGGAAAAAGAGGACTCGGATACCTTCCAGGGTGAAGGCCACTTCTCTGTGGATGAAAAAGCGCGTCAGGTTAACCTGACCGAACGCGGCCTGGTGCAAATTGAAGAGCTGCTGGTTGCGCAGGGCATTATGGACGAGGGTGAGTCACTCTACTCCCCGACCAATATCATGCTCATGCACCACGTCACCGCTGCGCTGCGTGCACACGTCCTGTTTACCCGCGACGTTGATTACATTGTGAAAGACGGCGAAGTGATCATCGTTGATGAGCACACTGGCCGTACCATGCAGGGCCGCCGCTGGTCCGACGGTTTGCATCAGGCTGTCGAAGCCAAAGAGGGCGTCGACATCCAGAATGAAAACCAGACGCTGGCGTCTATTACCTTCCAGAACTACTTCCGTCTGTACGAGAAGCTGGCAGGCATGACCGGTACGGCAGATACTGAAGCCTTCGAATTCAGCTCTATCTATAAGCTGGATACCGTTGTGGTGCCGACCAACCGTCCGATGATCCGTAAGGACATGCCGGATCTGGTCTATATGACCGAAGCAGAAAAAATTCAGGCCATCATTGAAGATATTCGCGATCGTACCGCTGCCGGTCAACCGGTGCTGGTAGGTACGATTTCCATCGAAAAATCGGAAGTGGTCTCGAATGAACTGACGAAAGCAGGTATCAAGCACAACGTACTGAACGCCAAATTCCACGCGAAAGAGGCAGATATCGTTGCGCAGGCGGGTTATCCCTCTGCCGTGACCATCGCCACCAACATGGCAGGCCGTGGTACAGATATCATGCTGGGTGGTAGCTGGCAGGCTGAAGTGGCCGAGCTGGAAAATCCAACTCCGGAGCAGATTGCTCAGATCAAAGCCGAGTGGCAGGTGCGTCACGACGCAGTGCTGGCCGCAGGTGGCTTGCATATTATCGGCACGGAACGTCACGAATCACGTCGTATCGATAACCAGCTGCGTGGCCGTGCGGGTCGTCAGGGTGATGCCGGTTCTTCTCGCTTCTACCTGTCTATGGAAGATGCCCTGATGCGTATCTTCGCCTCCGACCGCGTTTCCGGCATGATGCGTAAGCTGGGGATGAAGCCGGGCGAAGCCATCGAGCACCCATGGGTGACCAAAGCGATTGCCAACGCACAGCGTAAAGTAGAAAGCCGCAACTTCGATATTCGTAAACAGCTGCTGGAATACGATGATGTAGCGAACGACCAGCGTCGTGCGATCTACACCCAGCGTAACGAACTGCTGGACGTGTCTGATGTGAGCGAAACCATCGACAGCATCCGCGAAGACGTCTTCAAAGCGACTATCGACGGACATATTCCTCCGCAGTCCCTGGAAGAGATGTGGGACGTGGAAGGGCTGCAGGAGCGCCTGAAAAACGACTTCGATCTCGACCTGCCGATTAAAGAGTGGCTGGATAAAGAGCCAGAGCTGCATGAAGAGACGTTGCGTGAACGCATCTTCGCTTCTGCGGTAGAAGTCTATAAACGCAAAGAAGAGGTTGTGGGTGCAGAGATGATGCGCCACTTCGAAAAAGGCGTAATGCTGCAGACGCTGGACTCTCTGTGGAAAGAGCACCTGGCTGCGATGGATTATCTGCGTCAGGGTATCCACCTGCGTGGCTATGCGCAGAAAGATCCTAAGCAGGAGTACAAGCGTGAATCCTTTGCGATGTTCGCCGCCATGCTGGAGTCACTCAAATATGAAGTGATCAGCACCCTGAGCAAAGTTCAGGTCCGTATGCCGGAAGAGGTGGAAGCAATGGAGCAGCAGCGTCGTGAAGAAGCCGAGCGTCTGGCTCAGATGCAGCAGCTGAGCCACCAGACGGATGACAGCGAGGCTGCAGCCGCCATTGCCGCGCAGAGTGGGGATCGCAAAGTGGGTCGTAATGATCCTTGCCCATGTGGTTCGGGTAAAAAATATAAGGCGTGCCACGGTCGCCTGAGCTAAGTGATGAACTGACTAAAAAGGCGCAGCGTTCTGCGCCTTTTTTATAGGTGTAATTCGATGAAAGTATTGAATATCTCGACCGGTATTATCCGTAACGCGAAACAGCAAATTTTTATCACTCAGCGTGCCGCCGATGCCCATATGGCCAACAAGTGGGAATTTCCGGGCGGTAAGATTGAAGCGGGCGAAAGTGCAGAGCAGGCGCTGGTGCGTGAATTACAGGAAGAGGTTGGCATCACTCCTCAGGGTGCGACGCTTTATGAAAAACTGGAGTACCAGTTTCCCGATCGCCATATCACTCTGTGGTTCTGGCTGGTGGAGAGCTGGGACGGTGAGCCGTGGGGCAAGGAGGGGCAGCCAGGGAGCTGGGTTGCGCAAAGTGAGCTGGATGCGGAGAAGTTCCCACCTGCGAATGAGCCGGTGATTTCACGCCTGAAACGGGGCCAGTGAGTCTGCCGGACTATGCGCCGGCAGGCTTTGCGTCTTAGCGCTGTTCTTCGCTCCAGTCATCGCTGTCTGAGAGATCGCCCGCGCTGGGAATACGTTTCTCTTCGGCAGCCCATTCACCCAGATCAATAAGCTGACAACGCTTGCAACAAAATGGGCGAAACGGACTTTGCTCGCTCCAGACCACGGTTTTACCGCAGGTCGGGCAGTTTACTGTCGTAACATCAGACATCTTTACTCCTTAACAACACGCCAGCTCGAAATCGAGACGTTCTGGCACCACGCCATGTTCGCTATCTAACGGCATAAAACGGATCGCAAAACGGCTTTTATGGCCTGAAATCTGCGGGTAGAGCTGCTCGTCCAGCGCCAGATTCAGACGCAGCAGGTCGGCATCTTCTCCATTATCCTGGTAAAAACCATTCAGACTGGTCTGTTTACGGAACTGCGCCGAGTTGCGAATCAAATCCAGAATTAAGGATAAGGCCTGAATAAGCGGCTCCAGGCTCTGAAGCCAACTCTGGACCTGCGCATCACGTTGCGCCTGGGGCATATGCAGCCAAATGTGCAGGGTGGGTAAATCAAAACTACAGCAGCCACCCGGGATGCTCAAACGCTGACGTACCAGCGCAATCAGGCGATCTTCACGCAAGAACTGGCCAATACGCGGCGCACTCATCAGTATTCCGCTGCTGTTTTTTAGCTGCTGACGCAGCGCGTCGATACGACTGTTATCTACTCCAGGGACTTCAGCCCATGCCTGCAGTTTGCGATGCTGGCGCTCCAGCTCTTTTAACAGCTCCGTACGGACTTCACCGCGCTCTAACACATCCAGCAGATCGCCAACATTGCGAAAGAAGTGCAGGGCTGAGGTGTGGTTATTAACCGGAAGAGAATTTGACAGCTGCTGGACTAAAAACTCGATGCGCAACCAGGTACGCATTTTTTCATTGAGCGGATGCTCAAACAGAATGTGGGTGTGCATTATGGCTTTTCCTGTGAATCGGCCTGCGCTGCAAGTTGCAGGTATTGTGCATGCAGGCGGGCAACAGCGGATGCAATGGCATCCGGTGCGCCGTCATTATTAATAACATCATCCGCGACGGCAAGGCGTGCTTCACGCGTGGCCTGCGCGGCCAGAATAGTTTCCGCATGATGGCGCGCAACGTTATCACGCGCCATGGTGCGCTGAATTTGGGTCTCCTGAGAGACGTCGACCACCAGAATCCGATCGGCTTTATCGTGCAGACGATTCTCCACCAGCAGGGGGACCACCCACATTACGTAAGGTGAGGTTGCTGCAGCAATCTGCCGTTGAGTCTCTTGCTGAATTAAGGGGTGGAGGAGGGCGTTGAGCCAGGCTTTTTCATCGGGATGAGAGAAGATACGCTCGCGCAGCATGCGACGATTTAACGTGCCATCCGGCGCAATAAGCTGGCTACCAAAATGTTCGGCAATGGCCTGAAGTGCGGGTGTATTGGGTTCTACCACCTGACGGGCAATAATATCGGCGTCAATTATCGTGACACCCAGATGAGAGAAGGCGTCAGCAACAGTGCTTTTGCCACTGCCAATGCCCCCCGTTAACGCAACGATGTACCCCATTAAACAAAATCCTGGGAATTATTCATTATTAAAATCAATTGCTTAAAATTTAATCATTCAGCAATCAAGGTTTAGCCCTGTTTACTTACTTTTGAGCAGGTAAATTTATAGGATTGTAGCGTAAAAAAAGAGAATTTCGCAGTCTTGCGCAGCCAGTATTAGTGCGTATGATAGCGTCACTGGAGTTGTGAGTTTCGTTTTTCGCCATTGACCCCAGGAATCCGCTAATGCGTATCGAAGAAGATCTGAAGTTAGGTTTTAAAGACGTTCTTATCCGCCCTAAACGCTCTACCCTCAAGAGCCGCTCAGACGTTGAACTCGAACGTCAATTCACCTTCAAACATTCCGGTCAGACCTGGTCTGGTGTGCCAATTATCGCCGCCAACATGGATACCGTGGGTACTTTTGCAATGGCGACTGCACTGGCAAGCTTCGACATTCTGACCGCGGTGCATAAGCATTACAGCGTGGAAGAGTGGAGTGCGTTCGCCAGCGCCGCTTCCGAGAACGTGCTGAAGCACGTCATGGTTTCTACCGGCACCTCTGATGCCGATTTCGAGAAAACCAAACAGATCCTTACCGCTAACCCGGCCCTGAACTTTGTCTGTATCGATGTGGCTAACGGTTACTCCGAACACTTCGTACAGTTCGTTAGTAAGGCGCGCGAAGCCTGGCCAACGAAGACCATTATCGCGGGCAACGTGGTAACCGGCGAAATGTGTGAAGAGCTGATTCTTTCTGGCGCTGACATCGTAAAAGTTGGTATCGGTCCGGGCTCCGTCTGCACCACTCGCGTCAAAACCGGTGTCGGCTATCCCCAACTCTCTGCAGTCATTGAGTGTGCCGATGCGGCGCATGGCCTGGGCGGGCAAATCATCAGCGATGGCGGCTGCACCACACCCGGTGACGTGGCTAAAGCGTTCGGCGGCGGCGCAGATTTCGTGATGCTGGGTGGGATGCTGGCAGGGCATGAAGAGAGCGGCGGCAACATCGTTGAAGAGAATGGCGAGAAATTCATGCTCTTCTACGGCATGAGTTCCGAATCCGCCATGACCCGACACGTCGGCGGTGTGGCGAAATACCGCGCCGCTGAAGGAAAAACCGTGAAGCTGCCTCTGCGTGGCCCGGTGGATCACACCGCACGCGACATTCTGGGCGGCCTGCGTTCAGCTTGTACCTACGTGGGTGCATCTCGCCTGAAAGAGCTGACTAAGCGCACGACCTTTATCCGCGTTCAGGAACAGGAAAACCGCGTTTTCAATAGCCTGTAATCCTTCTCGCTGGCGCCTCAGCGCGCCAGCGTTATCCCCCGCTCATCGCATCCCCCAAATGAAATATAGGCAAGTACATCGCCACCACCAGCGTGCCAATAATGACGCCCGTCACAATCAACAGGAGTGGTTCCAGCAGAGACGCGAGGTCATCCGCGTGTTGAAAGGTCTGTGCATTATGATGCTGCGCCAGGTTATAGAGCATGGTATCCAGTGCGCCAGAAACTTCGCCGGTGCGAACCAGTTGAATGCAGAGTGGCGTGAACAGGCCGGCAGTGTTGAATGCTGACCAGATGGGCGAGCCCTGCATCACACGCTGGCGAATCGCCTGCAGTTTGTCGCGCCAGAATGGGCACTCCATCGTCTCTTCGGTGCTCTCCAGCCCCTGCAGAAAGGTGATGCCTGCCTGTTGGGTGAGTGACAGCACGGTAAATATTTGGCTAAGCTTTTGACCCCGCACAAGCGTACCGATCAGGGGGCACCTAAGGAGCAGGCGCATCGTCACGCTTTGCCATGGCGGGTGGCGACGCAGGCCCATCAGGCCTAAACCAGCAGCAACCAGCAGAACCAAAAAGACCCAACCCCAGCGTTGTAAAAACGCGGCTGCGGCCATCACGCCCTGCGTGAGTGCGGGTAAAGGTGTATTAAAGGTTTTGTAGATAGCAGCAAATTCGGGTAAGACCATCGTCACCATCGCCAGTACGACGGCGATGGCCAGCGAAAGGATGATAATCGGGTAGCGGAGTGCCTTTTTAACCTTTGCGCTGAGCTGCTGTTGCGTTTTTTGCTGAATAGCGAGCTGACGGCAACACTCATCGAGCTTACCGGTCAGTTCTCCGGTTTTCATCATTGAGATGTAGAGCGGCGGGAACACGCCAGGCCATTTCTTGAGCGTGTCGGAAAAGGGGCTACCCGCGCTGAGATCCTCGGCGACGCTCTGCAATAGCGCCTGCCAGTGTTTAACCGGATGTTGCTGTGCAAGTAGCTCCAGAGAGGCCGATAGCGTTAAACCTGCCTGTAGCAACGTAGCCAACTGATGGATGACCTCATAGCGATGCTGGGGCTGCCAGTGCGCCTGACGCAGCGTGCCGCGACGCAATGACAGCGGGAAAAGCGCCTTATCTTGCAGCTTTTGCCATGCACTTTCACGGTCAGGGGCCAGGATGGCCCCCTCTATGCTTACGCCCTGCTGATTAAGGGCGCGCCATCGCCACAGCTGTTCACTGGCCATGAGGTATTCCTAACACGCGCACCAGCTCCTCCAGCGTGGTTTTCCCTTCTTCCACGGCCATACAGCCATGTTCGAACAGCGTCATCATGCCTGCCTGACGTGCATGCGCTTCAATCTCTTCAACTGGCGCACCACGCGCAATGGCGAGGCGAAGATCGCTACTGATCGCCATCACTTCAAATATCGCCACCCGGCCATAAAAACCATGATAACAACGGTCACAGCCAGCGGGCAGCCAGTGCGGCAGCGGCCCTGGCCACAATGTGCCGGGCAGCGGCACTTCGCGCTCTGTTTGTTGGCGGCAATGAGGGCAGAGTCGTCGTACCAGGCGTTGCGCGATAACCAGCGATAACGCCGATGAGATCATCCAGCGCGCCACCCCCATCTGCTGCAAACGCACCAGCGTCTCTGCGGTTGAGTTGGTGTGCAGGGTGGAAAGCACCAGATGTCCGGTTTGAGCCGCATTCATAGCAATTTCCGCTGTTTCACCGTCACGGATTTCGCCCACCATAATGATATCCGGGTCTTGCCTAAGAAAAGCGCGCAGCACGCTCTGGAACGTCAATCCTGCCCGGGGATTGATCTGCGTCTGATTCAGCCCCTCCAGGGGAATTTCGATGGGATCCTCAACGCTGCAGATGTTCACTTCAGGCGCATTGCGCGCCTGAAGGGCACTGTATAGGGAGACTGTTTTCCCACTGCCGGTGGGGCCGGTCACCAGGATTAGCCCTTGTGGTTTCATCAACGCCTCACGAAAACAGTGCAACTGAGAAGAGGCCATCCCCAACTGGTCAAGCTGATGGGCTTGTTGTACCTGTTGAAGCAGGCGGAGTACGATTTTTTCGCCGCGACGGCAGGGCAGGGTGGCGATGCGAAATGACACCGGTGCGCCCGAGAGTTCAACCGTGAATTGCCCATCCTGCGGCAGCCGACGTTCGGCGATATCGAGATTGCCAAGCACCTTAAGTCGTGCCGTCAGGCTAGTACCCAGCGCCACGGAGAGGGGCTGCTGGGAATAGAGCACGCCATCAATGCGTAGCCGAATTTGCCAGCTCTCATCTGCAGGTTCGATATGAATATCCGAAGCGCGCTGTTCAAGGGCGTGACTCAGCGTACGGTTGAGGATCTCCACCGCCGAACGCCCGGTATCGGCCTGGACGGGAAGATGGGATTGCGAGGCCGCCTGCCGGTATTTCTCCATGCGTTCGGCACTCCAGCATTCAATATCGACGTTTTTTTGCGTTGCGAAGCGCAGTGCATCCAGCATCTCTGGCGCCGGTTGGCCCAGCACGGCAATGCTCAACCGTGCCTCGGTGCTGTTGAGGAGTAGCGCGTTATGGCGCTGACACAGCGCCATCAGTTTCTCAGGATTCATCTGCCTCTCCTGCTGGATCCGTAAAGCGGAACACATCTTCGCAGGCCTGCTTCAGGGCGCTGTCATCGCTGATCGTGCAAGTGCGAGTCCAGCCCGTAATGCCGTTGCCATTATCCCAGACTGGGGTCAGGGCTACGCTCAGGCCATTCAGACTCTCCTGACCCGTCAGGGTCACAGCACCATTGGCGACAGACATCGCAGAGACGTAGCGGGACGTCGCCGGAGAGGGGATACCATTCGCACCCGCGTCGCAGCTATCCGTTCCGCCATGATCCAGCGCGCAGAGTTCGACTGCGGTGCGGTAAGGAATAAAGGTTTGTAGCATGTCGGTGAGGGCCGCTTTTCGCAGATAGTTTTGATAAGCGGGGATGCCAATGGCGCTCAGTATCGCGATGATCCCTATGACCACCATCAGTTCAATTAGCGTAAATCCTTGTTGTCTGTTCATGTGTCGCTCCTGTGGTTAACTGGCGACACTGTGTCAGCCTGTTATCGTCAGGGCGAGCGACAAAAATGGTTTCGTGGAGGCGGCTTCAGAAGGTTATGACGCGCTTGCAGAGAGGAGATACAACGCTGCGAGAAGGATCGTAAAAAGGGGCGGAGAAAAGCCCGACCGGAGCGCCGGCCGGGTGAGCGGGAACTATTTAAAACGCATCGACAGGTCGAGCGCGCGTACGTGCTTGGTCAGCGCTCCGACGGAGATATAGTCAACGCCTGTCTGGGCGAACTCACGGATTGTTTCATGCGTGACGTTGCCCGAGACCTCCAGGCGAGCCTGGCCCTGGGTACGCTTCACCGCTTCACGCATCTGATCGGTCGTGAAGTTATCCAGCATGATGATATCGGCCCCGGCTTTCAGCGCCTCTTCCAGTTCATCCAGGCTTTCTACCTCCACTTCTACCGGCACATCCGGATGCAGCCAGAAGGCTTTCTCTACCGCCTGGCGTACGGAGCCAGAGGCGATAATGTGGTTTTCTTTAATCAGAAACGCATCGGATAACCCTAAGCGATGGTTCGCTCCACCACCGCAGATGACGGCGTATTTCAGCGCCGTGCGCAGGCCTGGTAGAGTTTTACGGGTGTCCAGTAGCTGAGTATGCGTACCTTCCAGTAAGGCCACGTAACGGTGTACTTCGCTGGCCACGCCTGACAGGGTTTGCACAAAATTGAGTGCGGTGCGTTCACCCGTCAGCAATACGCGGGAAGGGCCATTGAGTTCAAACAGCGGCTGATTTTCGGTCACGCTATCGCCATCCGCAACATGCCAGGTAACCTGCACCTCATCTCCCGCCAGCTGGGTAAAGACCTCTTCTACCCAGCGTTTACCACAGAAGATCCCCGCTTCACGGGTGATCACCACCGCGTGAGAGTGCGCTTCTTTTGGCAAAAGCAGAGCAGTGATGTCGTTGTCGGCGTTAACATCGCCTCCCAGATCTTCGCGCAGGGCGTGCGCGACACTTGCCGGTATATCCAGATTAATACGTTCCAGAAGTGCGTCACGTCTCTGGTCGGGGTTGTAGCGGCGAGGCGGCATGATAAAACTCCAAATTGGTAACGAATCATAAGATTGAAACATGCTACTCTGAACCGGGTATCAGCACCATAAATAAGGAGAGCCCGCATGCAGTTGGAACATGGATGGCTGGTGGATGCACGGCGTGTGCCCTCGCCACACCACGATTGCCGCCCTGAAGAGGTCACCCCCTCGCTGTTGGTGGTGCATAACATCAGTCTGCCACCGGGGGAGTTCGGGGGCCCATGGATTGACGCGCTCTTTACCGGAACGATAGATCCCAACGCGCACCCCTTCTTTGCGGAAATCGCGCATTTGCGGGTTTCTGCCCACTGCCTGATTCGCCGTGATGGCGAAATCGTCCAGTATGTTCCTTTTGACAAGCGAGCCTGGCATGCGGGCGTATCGACTTATCAAGGGCGAGAACGCTGTAATGATTTCTCCATCGGAATAGAGCTGGAAGGCACAGATGTGCTGCCCTATACCGATGCGCAATATCATGCGCTGGTTGCGATAACCCGCCTGTTGATCGCGTGCTATCCGGAAATGGCTAACCACATTACCGGGCATAGTGATATCGCACCGGTAAGAAAAACCGATCCCGGCCCGGCCTTTGACTGGAGCCGATTCCACGCCATGCTTAACGCTTCGTCAGACAAGGAGATGACATGACGTTGTTCACCATACTGCTGGTTATGATCGCTGAGCGCTTATTTAAGCTGGGCGAACACTGGCAACTGGATCACCGGTCGGAGATCTTTTTCCGTCGGATTAAACATTTCTCGTTACTGCGTACGTTAATAATGACCGCCGGCGTCATGTTGGTGGTCTTCTTGCTGTTACGCGCCTTACACGGCCTCTTTTTTAACGTCCCTTTGCTGGTGGTCTGGATTTTGCTCGGCGTGCTCTGTATTGGTGCCGGGAAAGTGCGTTTGCACTACCACGCTTACCTGAAAGCGGCTGCGCGCAACGACAGCCACGCCCGGGGTGCCATGGCCAGCGAGTTAACTCTTATTCACGGTGTGCCGCCTGACTGCGACGAGCGGGAGTTTCTGCGCGAGCTGCAAAATGCCTTGCTGTGGATTAACTACCGTTTCTATCTGGCGCCGCTGTTCTGGTTTGTGGTTGGCGGCCCGTGGGGCCCGGTGCTGCTGATGGGCTATGCGTTTTTACGCGCCTGGCAGAGCTGGCTGGCGCGCTACCTGACACCACACGAACGACTGCAATCAGGCATTGATGCCATTCTGCATGTGCTGGACTGGCTGCCGGTGCGCCTGGTCGGTGTAGTCTATGCCTTGATTGGTCATGGTGAAAAAGCGTTACCTGCCTGGTTTGCGTCGCTCGGGGATCGCCGCACCTCGCAATATCAGGTTCTGACCCGACTTGCGCAGTTCTCGCTGGCGCGCGAGCCGCATACCGACAAAATCGCCACGCCAAAAGCTGCCGTGTCGATGGCCAAGAAAACCTCGTTTGTTATCGTGGTGATTGTGGCGCTGCTAACGATTTACGGCACGCTGATCTAAACCCGCGTGCCGTAACTGTTACTCGCTATCTGCAGGCGGGATGCCGAAATCTGGCATCCCGTTTTCGTTCCAGTGAACTAACTTCAGGCGGGTATGGCGGTTGGGATCGTAAAGCGGGTCGCCTTCTATCTCGGTATAGTTGCGCGCATGATAGACCAGCACATCTTCCCCATCAGCCGTCTGCGTGAAGCTATTATGCCCCGGGCCGTACTGACGGTTTTCATAGCTGGTGGTGAAGACCGGCTGCGGCGATTTGTGCCAGTTCGCCGGATTACGCGGGTCGGCATCTTTCTCGATCCACAGCAGGCCCATACAGTAATTTTCATCGGTCGCGCTGGCGGAGTAACTGATAAACAGACGATTACCATGGCTTAAGATAGCCGGCCCTTCGTTCACCAAAAAGCCCCGGCACTCCCAGTCGAATTCCGGTTTGCTTAGCAGAACGGGTTCGCCTTTCAGCGTCCAGGGATTCTCCATTTCGCACAGATAAAGATTGGAGTTTCCGGCAATATCCGGTGCTTTCTGCGCCCATAAATACCAGCGTTTGCCCTGATGAATAAAGGTGGTGGCATCCAGGGCAAACGTATCGTACTGCGTCTTAATCTGCCCTTTCTCCACCCACGTACCGGTGAGCGGATCGCTGTCGCTACACTCCAGCGCGTACATTCGATGCTGGAACATCCCGAGCTCATCCAGCGCCTGGGTATGGGCGGCGGCAAAGTAGATATACCACTTGCCGTCTATCGCATGCAGCTCGGGCGCCCAGATGAGATTACCCATCGGGCCGCTGTCCGGTTTATGCCAGACCACCACCTCTTGCGCATCACGCAGGCCTTCCAGGGTATCGGCGCGGCGAATCGCCAGCCGGTTGTACTCCGGCACCGAGGCGATAAAGTAATACTGTTCCTCATGCCGGAGAATATAGGGATCGGCACGTTGCTCAATAAACGGGTTTGGCCAGTGACGCATTTCGCGCTCCTTATTTGGTCTCTGCGGCTTTCAAATCCTGATAGTCGCTCAGCTCTCGATAGTTGGTACGGCGTTTTTCCAGGTCCGCCTGAATCTGCTTCATGGTTTCACGGTCGACTTTCAGCAGACGAACCACACCTGCGGTAATCAGATACCCTACGCCCGGAATGACGGTAAAGAGCAGGACGATCCCGTTGATGGCGTCAGCGCTTTGCGCTTTGGCACCCGCATCGTAGCCATACCAGGAGAGCAGGAAACCGACCATCGCCCCGGCAATCGCCAGACCCAGCTTCAGGAAGAAGATGTTGCCGGAGAAGCTGATACCGGTAATACGTTTGCCGGTTTTCCACTCGCCGTAATCATCCACATCCGCCATCAGCGACCAGTGCAGTGGAGACGGGATCTGGTGCAGGATGTTCAGCAGGAAGTAGAGCACGATAATGGTCATCGTGGCTTTAGGGTCGAAGAAGTAGAAGGCGCAAGAGAATATCGCCAGCACGATATTGGTCCAGAAGAAGACTTTCAGTTTGCACCAGCGGTCAGTCAGCACTTTCGCCAGCATGCTGCCGATCATCATGCCCACCACGCCCAGGCTGATAAACAGGGTGGCGAAATGAGTGCTTTCACCCATAACCCAGGTGACGTAATACATGGTGGCGGCCATGCGGATAAAGCCCGGGCAGACGTTGCAGATGGTCAACAGCAGGATGCGCACCCACTGGTCGTTTTTCCATACGTCTTTAAGGTCGTTTTTGAGTTCATCGTTGGTCTGTACCGCAGGGCGTACTCGTTCGCGCACGGTAGAGAAGCTGAACAGGAACATACAGGTACCAATGAGCGCCAGCACCGTCATTGCCATCTGGTAGCCTTTCGCTTTGTTTTCTCCGCCGAACCAGTCAGCCATCGGCAGCAATGTCAGCGACAGCAGTAGCGTGGCAATACCGACCATGACAAAACGGTAAGACTGGCAGGCCACGCGCTCTTTAGGATCATTGGTGATCACGCCCCCGAGGGAGCAGTACGGAATATTGATGGCCGTATAGGTCAGTGACAGCAGGAAATAGGTGACAAACGCATAGATAACTTTGCTGTTATAGCTCCACTCTGGGGTGGTGAACATCAGAATGCTAAACAGCGCGTAAGGGAAGGCAATCCACAACAACCATGGACGAAAACGACCATATTTGCTGCGGGTTCGGTCGGCGATAGCCCCCATAATCGGATCGGTTATTGCATCGATGACGCGCACCGACAGCAGTAATACGCCGACCAGCGCAGGCGCCAGCCCGAAAATATCCGTATAAAAATAGTTAACAAACAACATTATGGCGCCGAAGATGATGTTACATCCCGCGTCACCCATCCCATAGCCGATCTTTTCTTTCACTGAAAGTTTATTGTTATCCATCGACATTTCTCCGCGTTACGATATGGAGAGAATTATTTGCTGCCAAAGCAATTTATGCGTTGCAGTATAAAGGCGCTGATATGGAAGAATGTGCTATGGATGAGAAAGTGTGAGGAAGGTAACAGGCTCTGTGCCCGCAGAGGGGCACAGAGAGAGGCAGGATTACTGTACTTTTACCGTTTTGGCGTTCTTTTGCTTAAACAGGTAGCCCACGCCGAGGATCACGATCCAGACCGGGATGAGATACACAGAGATAGCCATACCCGGCGTCATCAGCATAATCACCAGCACCGCTGCCATAAACAGCAGACAGACATAGTTACCCAGCGGATAGAGCAGGGCAGGGAAGCGCGTTTTGACGCCCTGCTGCTGCTTGGCACGGCGGAACTTGATGTGCGCCAGGCTGATCATGGCCCAGTTGATGACCAGGGCAGAAACCACCAGCGCCATCAGCAGGCCAAAGGCCGATTCCGGTGCCAGGTAGTTGATCAGCACGCACAATGCAGTGACCACGGCTGAAACAATAATGGTGTTCACCGGTACGCCACGCTTGTCGACGTTAAGCAACGCTTTCGGGGCATTGCCCTGCTGGGCCAGGCCGAACAGCATACGGCTGTTGCAGTAAACGCAGCTGTTGTAAACGGAGAGCGCAGCGGTCAAGACAACAACGTTCAGCGCGTTTGCCACAAAGGTGTCACCCAGCTCGTGGAAGATCAGTACGAACGGGCTGGTGTCAGCGGTAACGCGCGTCCACGGCAGCAGCGAGAGCAGCACGGCCAGTGAACCCACATAGAAGATCAGAATACGGTAGATAACCTGATTGGTCGCTTTCGGGATGCTCTGCTCCGGGTTGTCGGCTTCGGCGGCGGTAATGCCCACCAGTTCCAGGCCGCCGAAGGAGAACATAATAATCGCCATCATCATCACCAGACCGGTCATGCCGTGCGGCAGGAACCCGCCCTGTTCCCAGAGATTACGCACAGTGGCCTGCGGACCACCGTTACCGCTGAACAGGAGCCAGCCGCCGAACAGGATCATGGCGACGACGGCAATGACTTTAATAATGGCAAACCAGAACTCCATCTCACCAAACACTTTTACGTTGGTCAGGTTGATGGCGTTAATAATGACAAAGAAGGCTGCAGCGGAAATCCAGGTCGGGACTTCCGGGTACCAGAACTGAATGTATTTACCCACCGCGGTCAGCTCAGCCATCGCCACCAGGACGTACAGCACCCAGTAGTTCCAGCCAGATGCAAACCCGGCGAAGCTTCCCCAGTATTTATAGGCGAAGTGGCTGAATGAACCCGCTACAGGCTCCTCCACGACCATTTCCCCCAGCTGGCGCATAATCAGAAATGCAATAAAGCCGGCAATGGCATAACCCAGAATAATGCCAGGACCCGCAGACTGAATAACGGACGCGCTGCCCAGGAACAGACCCGTGCCAATAGCGCCGCCCAGCGCGATAAGCTGAATATGGCGGTTTTTAAGGCCGCGCTTTAGCTGATCGCCGTGCTGTTGACCTTCCATCATGAAACCTCGTGTGTGTTTGTTATGTTCACGCTCAGGCGTGTGTAATTATGAAATTCCATTTCATGTATTTATTTCTTTACGGTGAAGTTGACCTAAAATACAGGACATGACTTCCGTTAACGCCAGAATAGTGTTAAGCGCCCGCGAATGCACCTGCTTTATGAAGGGACGATGACGAGTTGAATAAAAAGAAACCAGTTGTTAATCGACTCGTTTAACCCCTTTTATCTGTGTATAGAATAAAAATGCTCTCTAAGTGGCGCATATTTCATAATTTGGCGAGGTGAATCGGTTCAGATTGAGTATTTTGCGTTTCATTAAAGTTAAAACTGCCTCTTTATGGGTAATAATTTCATTTGGGCAAAGTTACATTTCTGAAACGTTATTTCTGTAAGGTTGTTAAAATGTGCCGGGTTTAATGATTTCAATCAAAACCAATATGGACACAAGGTGAATACTTTGTTACTTTAGCGATACGAACATGAAATTGGTAAGACCAATTTACTCCGGGCAAAAGGCGTAAGACAGGGAATATGGCCTACAGCAAAATTCGCCAACCTAAACTTTCTGATGTGATAGAGCAGCAGCTGGAGTTTTTAATCCTCGAGGGGACACTGCGCCCCGGCGAAAAACTCCCGCCTGAACGCGAGCTGGCAAAACAGTTCGACGTTTCCCGCCCCTCGCTGCGTGAGGCGATCCAACGTCTCGAAGCCAAGGGCCTGCTGCTTCGTCGCCAGGGCGGCGGAACTTTTGTGCAAAACAGCCTGTGGCAGAGCTTCAGCGATCCGCTGGTAGAACTTCTCTCTGACCACCCAGAATCCCAGTTTGACTTGCTTGAGACCCGTCACGCGCTTGAAGGCATCGCGGCTTATTACGCGGCCCTGCGCAGCAATGATGCCGATCGCGACCGTATTCGCGAACTGCATCAAGCCATTGAACGGGCACAGCAGTCCGGCGATTTAGACGCCGAGTCCGATGCCGTTGTCCAGTATCAAATCGCTGTTACCGAAGCAGCCCACAATGTTGTGCTCCTCCATCTGCTACGCTGCATGGAGCCGATGCTGGCCCAGAACGTTCGTCAGAATTTTGAATTGTTGTATGCCCGTCGGGAAATGCTCCCACTGGTAAGCAACCATCGCACCCGAGTATTCGAGGCGATAATGGCCGGGGAGCCGGAGCAGGCGCGTGAAGCGTCGCACCGTCACCTGGCTTTCATTGAGGAAATCTTGCTGGACCGCAGCCGTGAACAGTCGCGTCGCGAACGTTCATTACGCCGCATACAGCAACGAAAGGATTAAGCGCCAGTTTTTTAGAGCGCGGCAACTAAACGCAGAACCTGTCTTATTGTGTTTTCTGGCGAAAATACAATGGGACAGGTTCCAGACAAATCAACGTATTAGATAGATAAGGAATACCCCCATGTCAGAACGTCTCCAAAATGACGTGGATCCGATCGAAACTCGCGACTGGCTACAGGCGATCGAATCGGTCATCCGTGAAGAAGGTGTTGAGCGTGCTCAGTATCTGATTGATCAGCTGCTTTCTGAAGCTCGCAAAGGCGGCGTGAAAGTGGCTGCAGGTGCAGGGGCTAACAACTACGTAAACACGATTGCCGTCGAAGACGAACCGGAATACCCGGGCAATCTGGATCTGGAACGTCGTATCCGTTCTGCAATCCGCTGGAACGCCATCATGACCGTTCTGCGCGCATCCAAGAAAGACCTGGAACTGGGTGGCCACATGGCATCCTTCCAGTCTTCTGCCACCGTTTACGAAGTGTGCTTTAACCACTTCTTCCGTGCGGCCAACGAGAAAGACGGCGGCGACCTGGTGTACTTCCAGGGCCACATCTCTCCGGGCATCTATGCACGTGCCTTCCTGGAAGGTCGTCTGACTGAAGAGCAGATGAACAACTTCCGTCAGGAAGTTCACGGTAAAGGTCTGTCTTCTTACCCGCACCCTAAACTGATGCCTGAATTCTGGCAGTTCCCGACCGTATCCATGGGTCTGGGTCCAATCGGTGCGATCTATCAGGCTAAATTCCTGAAGTATCTGGAACACCGTGGTCTGAAAGACACCTCTGAGCAAACCGTTTACGCCTTCCTGGGCGACGGCGAAATGGATGAGCCAGAATCTAAGGGTGCGATCACCATCGCGACCCGTGAGAAGCTGGACAACCTGTGCTTCATCATCAACTGTAACCTGCAGCGTCTGGATGGTCCGGTAACCGGCAACGGCAAGATCATCAACGAACTGGAAGGCATCTTCGCGGGTGCTGGCTGGAACGTGATTAAAGTCATGTGGGGCGGTCGTTGGGATGAGCTGCTGCGTAAAGACACCAGCGGTAAACTGATCCAGCTGATGAACGAAACCGTTGACGGCGACTACCAGACCTTCAAATCCAAAGACGGTGCCTACGTGCGTGAGCACTTCTTCGGCAAATACCCTGAAACTGCCGCACTGGTTGCAGACTGGACTGATGAGCAGATCTGGGCGCTGAACCGTGGTGGTCACGATCCGAAGAAAGTCTACGCTGCACTGAAAAAAGCGCAGGAAACCAAAGGTAAAGCGACCGTCATCCTGGCCCACACCGTTAAAGGTTACGGCATGGGTGATACCGCTGAAGGTAAAAACATCGCTCACCAGGTTAAGAAAATGAACATGGACGGCGTGCGTTATATCCGCGACCGTTTCAACGTTCCAGTGACCGATGAGCAGGTTGAAAACCTCTCTTACATCACCTTCCCGGAAGGTTCTGAAGAGCACAAGTACCTGCACGAACGTCGTCAGGCGCTGAAAGGCTACCTGCCTGCTCGTCAGCCTAACTTCACCGAGAAACTCGAACTGCCTGCGCTGGAAGACTTCTCTCAGCTGCTGGAAGAGCAGAACAAAGAGATCTCTACCACCATCGCTTTCGTGCGTGCCCTGAACGTGATGCTGAAGAACAAGTCGATCAAAGATCGTCTGGTTCCAATCATCGCCGACGAAGCGCGTACTTTCGGTATGGAAGGTCTGTTCCGTCAGATCGGTATCTACAGCCCGAACGGCCAGCAGTACACCCCGCAGGACCGTGAGCAGGTTGCATACTACAAAGAAGACGAGAAAGGCCAGATCCTGCAGGAAGGTATCAACGAGCTGGGTGCAGGCGCGTCCTGGCTGGCTGCTGCGACCTCTTACAGCACCAACAACCTGCCGATGATTCCGTTCTACATCTACTACTCCATGTTCGGTTTCCAGCGTATCGGTGACCTGTGCTGGCAGGCTGGCGACCAACAGGCTCGTGGCTTCCTGGTCGGTGGTACTTCCGGTCGTACGACTCTGAACGGTGAAGGTCTGCAGCACGAAGATGGTCACAGCCACATTCAGTCTCTGACTATCCCTAACTGTATCTCTTACGACCCGTCTTACGCGTACGAAGTGGCAGTCATCATGCACGACGGTCTGACCCGTATGTACGGTGAAGCGCAAGAGAACATTTACTACTACATCACCACGCTGAACGAAAACTACCACATGCCGGCTATGCCGGAAGGTGCCGAGGAAGGTATCCGTAAAGGTATCTACAAACTCGAAACCCTCGAAGGTAGCAAAGGTAAAGTTCAGCTGCTGGGCTCCGGTTCTATCCTGCGTCACGTTCGTGAAGCGGCTCAGATCCTGGCGAAAGACTACGGTGTGGGTTCCGATGTGTACAGCGTGACCTCCTTCACTGAACTGGCGCGTGATGGCCAGGATTGTGAACGCTGGAACATGCTGCACCCAATGGAAACTCCGCGCGTTCCGTACATCGCTCAGGTGATGAACGATGCACCAGCGGTGGCATCTACTGACTATATGAAACTGTTCGCTGAGCAGGTTCGTACTTACGTACCAGCGGATGATTATCGCGTTCTGGGTACTGACGGCTTCGGTCGTTCTGACAGCCGCGAAAACCTGCGTCACCACTTCGAAGTTGATGCTTCTTACGTGGTTGTAGCAGCCCTGGGCGAACTGGCTAAACGTGGCGAAATCGATAAGAAAGTGGTTGCGGATGCAATTACCAAATTCAATATCGATGCAGAAAAAGTTAACCCGCGTCTGGCGTAAGAGGTAAAAGAATAATGGCTATCGAAATCAATGTACCGGACATCGGGGCTGATGAAGTTGAAATCACCGAGATCCTGGTCAAAGTAGGCGACAAAGTTGAAGCTGAACAGTCGCTGATCACCGTAGAGGGCGACAAAGCCTCTATGGAAGTCCCGTCTCCTCAGGCTGGCATCGTTAAAGAGATCAAAGTCTCTGTTGGCGATAAAACCGAGACCGGCAAACTGATCATGATTTTCGATTCCGCCGACGGTGCAGCTGATGCTGCACCTGCTAAGGCAGAAGAGAAGAAAGAAGCCGCTCCGGCTGCAGCACCTGCTGCTGCGGCAGCGAAAGACGTTAATGTGCCTGACATCGGCGGTGACGAAGTTGAAGTCACTGAAATCCTGGTGAAAGTGGGCGACAAAGTTGAAGCTGAACAGTCCCTGATCACCGTAGAAGGCGACAAAGCCTCTATGGAAGTCCCGGCGCCGTTCGCGGGTACCGTTAAAGAGATCAAGATCAACACCGGTGACAAAGTCTCTACCGGCTCCCTGATCATGGTCTTTGAAGTGGCTGGCGCTGAAGGCGCGGCTCCGGCGAAAGCCGAAGCGGCTCCGGCACAGGCGGCTGCACCAGCAGCGGCTGGCGGTGCGAAAGACGTTAACGTACCGGACATCGGCGGTGACGAAGTTGAAGTGACCGAAGTGATGGTAAAAGTGGGCGACAAAGTTGCCGCTGAACAGTCACTGATCACCGTTGAAGGCGACAAGGCTTCTATGGAAGTCCCTGCGCCGTTCGCCGGTACTGTTAAAGAGATCAAAATCAGCACCGGCGACAAAGTCTCTACCGGTTCTCTGATCATGGTCTTCGAAGTAGAAGGCGCTGCACCTGCGGCCGCTCCGGCTGCCGCTGCTGCTCCAGCTCCGGCTGCTGCACCGGCTCAGGCTGCTAAACCTGCTGCGGCCCCTGCTGCAAAAGCGGAAGGCAAATCTGAGTTCGCTGAAAACGACGCTTACGTCCACGCAACACCGCTGATTCGTCGCCTGGCGCGCGAGTTCGGTGTGAACCTGGCGAAAGTAAAAGGGACCGGTCGTAAAGGTCGTATCCTGCGCGAAGACGTTCAGAGCTACGTGAAAGACGCGGTGAAACGCGCCGAAGCTGCACCTGCTGCAGCCGCTGGCGGCGGTATCCCGGGCATGCTGCCATGGCCAAAAGTGGACTTCAGCAAGTTCGGCGAAATCGAAGAAGTGGAACTGGGCCGTATCCAGAAAATCTCGGGTGCTAACCTGAGCCGTAACTGGGTGATGATCCCGCACGTTACTCACTTCGACAAGACCGATATCACCGATCTGGAAGCGTTCCGTAAACAGCAGAACGCCGAAGCTGAGAAGCGTAAACTGGATGTGAAATTCACCCCAGTGGTCTTCATCATGAAAGCGGTTGCTGCGGCGCTGGAACAGATGCCTCGCTTCAACAGCTCCCTGTCTGAAGATGGCCAGAAGCTGACGCTGAAGAAATACATCAACATCGGTGTTGCGGTTGATACGCCAAATGGTCTGGTTGTTCCGGTCTTCAAAGACGTGAACAAGAAGAGCATTACCGAGCTGTCCCGTGAACTGACCACCATCTCCAAAAAAGCGCGTGATGGTAAGCTGACTGCCGGCGAAATGCAGGGCGGCTGCTTCACTATCTCCAGCATCGGCGGCCTGGGTACTACCCACTTCGCGCCGATTGTGAACGCGCCGGAAGTGGCGATCCTCGGTGTGTCCAAGTCCGCGATGGAGCCGGTGTGGAATGGTAAAGAGTTTGTGCCGCGTCTGATGATGCCAATCTCTCTCTCCTTCGACCACCGCGTGATCGACGGTGCTGATGGTGCGCGTTTCATCACCATCATCAACAACACCCTGAGCGACATTCGCCGCCTGGTGATGTAATCGAAAAGCCGGCCAGTCGGCCGGCTTTTTTCTGGTAACCTCGGCGCGTCAGCAAGGTTACTGCGAAAGCGAGAATTCATGAGCCGTTTGTTGTTTCAAAATTGTTAACAATTTTGTAAAATACGGGCGGATAGAACGACCCGGTGGACGACGGGTATAAATTAAGAGGTCATGATGAGCACAGAAATCAAAACTCAGGTCGTAGTACTTGGGGCAGGCCCGGCAGGTTATTCCGCAGCATTCCGCGCGGCGGATTTAGGTCTGGAAACCGTCATCGTAGAACGTTACAACACCCTTGGCGGTGTTTGTCTGAACGTCGGCTGTATCCCTTCTAAAGCGCTGCTGCACGTAGCGAAAGTTATCGAAGAAGCCAAAGCACTGGCTGAACACGGTATCGTCTTCGGTGAGCCGAAAACTGACATCGACAAAATTCGTACCTGGAAAGAGAAAGTTATCACTCAGCTGACCGGCGGTCTGGCGGGTATGGCCAAAGGCCGTAAAGTGAAAGTGGTAAACGGTCTGGGTAAATTCACCGGCGCGAACACCCTGGAAGTGGAAGGCGAGAACGGTAAAACCGTGATCAACTTCGACAACGCGATCATCGCCGCGGGTTCTCGTCCAATTGAACTGCCGTTCATTCCACATGAAGATCCACGCGTGTGGGACTCTACCGATGCGCTGGAGCTGAAAGAAGTACCTAAGCGCCTGCTGGTTATGGGTGGCGGTATCATCGGTCTGGAAATGGGTACTGTGTACCACGCGCTGGGTTCAGAGATTGACGTGGTTGAAATGTTCGACCAGGTTATCCCGGCTGCAGACAAAGACATCGTTAAAGTCTTCACCAAGCGCATCAGCAAGAAGTTCAACCTGATGCTGGAAACCAAAGTGACTGCCGTTGAAGCGAAAGAAGACGGTATTTACGTTTCCATGGAAGGCAAAAAAGCCCCTGCTGAACCACAGCGTTACGACGCCGTGCTGGTGGCAATCGGCCGTGTGCCGAACGGTAAAAACCTTGACGCGGGCAAAGCTGGCGTGGAAGTGGACGACCGTGGCTTCATCCGCGTTGACAAGCAGCTGCGTACCAACGTGCCGCACATCTTTGCTATCGGCGACATCGTCGGTCAGCCAATGCTGGCGCACAAAGGTGTTCACGAAGGTCACGTTGCCGCGGAAGTTATCGCTGGCATGAAGCACTACTTCGATCCAAAAGTGATCCCATCTATCGCCTACACTGAGCCAGAAGTTGCCTGGGTTGGTCTGACTGAGAAAGAAGCGAAAGAGAAAGGCATCAGCTACGAAACCGCCACCTTCCCGTGGGCTGCTTCTGGCCGTGCTATCGCTTCCGACTGCGCAGACGGTATGACCAAGCTGATCTTCGACAAAGAATCTCACCGTGTGATCGGTGGTGCGATTGTCGGCACCAACGGCGGCGAGCTGCTGGGCGAAATCGGCCTGGCGATCGAAATGGGCTGTGACGCTGAAGACATCGCGCTGACCATCCACGCTCACCCAACTCTGCACGAGTCCGTGGGCCTGGCGGCAGAAGTGTTTGAAGGTAGCATCACCGACCTGCCAAACGCTAAAGCGAAGAAGAAGTAAGTTTCTTCAGCCTGATGTTAAACGCCTCTTCGGAGGCGTTTTTTTTCGTGTAAACTACCTGATTTGGTTGCTATATCCTTGATATTTTCCTAAAAATCCCCTCACCGCTGCCGATAACATTTTCTTACATTGTTGGTTGATCGGCTCATCGTTATGATGCGCCGGATTATTATTACCAGGTAAAGGAAAACATATGTCTTTTAAGAAAGTAGCGGTAGTTGGCTTACTGGCAGCGACGATGACGCTGGCCGGATGCGGGGCAATGACCACCGCGGTGAAGAAACGTAATCTGGAAGTTAAAACCCAGATGAGCGAAACCGTCTGGCTGGAGCCTTCCAGCGAAAAAACGGTCTACATTCAGGTGAAAAATACATCTGATAAAGACATGAGCAACCTGCAGGCTCAGCTGGCGAACGAGCTGACGGCGAAGGGCTATAAGGTGACCAGTTCTCCCGACAGCGCCTACTACTGGGTGCAGGCGAACGTGCTGAAAGCGGACAAAATGGACCTTCGCGAAGCGCAGGGCTTCCTGAAAACTGGCTATGAAGGTGCCGCCGTAGGTGCCGCGCTGGGTGCCGGTATCACTGCGTATAACAGCAACTCCTCCGGTGCCGCGCTGGGCGTGGGCCTGGCGGCAGGCCTGATCGGCATGGCGGCGGATGCGATGGTAGAAGATGTGAACTACACCATGGTCACCGATCTGCAGATTTCCGAGCGCAGCAAGGCGAAAGTGACCACTGACAACATCGCGGCGCTGCGTCAGGGGACGTCCGGCGTGAAGCTGCAGACCAGCAGCGAGCAGGGCGATCGCGCGAAGTACCAGACCCGCGTGGTGTCGAATGCCAACAAGGTGAACCTGAAGTTTGAAGAGGCGAAGCCGGTGCTTGAAGCGCAGCTGGCAAAATCGGTTGCCAATATTCTGTAATAAGATGGCCGGATAGAGGGAAGCCTTATCCGGCCTTCACGTTAATGCTTTACGGCGCGACGGGCAGCCAGGCACTATCAGGGCTGAATGCGGTTAATGCCTGTGCTTTTAGCGCGGTATCGCTGCCCAAATTCGTCTCGTATACCCTGTCGCTCTGATTAACCACAAAGCTCATCACCCCCGTCTGTCCGTAGCTGACCGGCCAGGCGACCATTGCAAAGCCTTGCTTATCGGGCAGGATCTTGAATCGATAACCGTGATAGCCTGCGCCGGGTTCTGCCGGGCTAAACGCAGGCCCCAGCGGGCTGGGCGCTTCGCCGGGCAATACGGGCCAGTAAAGGCCATCTTTTTTCCCCTTAGAGCTGACGATTTTCGCCGCGTAGGTCTGGTTGAGGGCGAAATAGCTTTGCTGGGCGTCCACGTAGGCATGCAGCTCTTCGATGGCGGCAAGCTCGTTGCGCCCGATTTCGCGCGTCAAAATTTCGTCCGCGGCCTGCTGAATATCAAACTGCCAGCCGTTTGACGTTTTCACGACGGGGATCGGCAGCTGCCAGGCGTTCTCTCCCACAATCAGGTGCGCCGTATCGCCGCTAACAATCGTGGTGTGTTTCACCTTCCAGTCGCGCAGGAAGCGAGCGACGGCTTCGGGGTCAACGCCCTCCGGCGGCAGAACGTTGCGCCAGTTTTCACCAAGCAGATTTCCCATCGCACCTTCATTCTGCTCGCTGATGGCCTGCGTTAAGGCATCGGTAGCTTGTTCAGGCGTGCTGAACTGCTGTTGCGCCACGGCGACGGTGGATGCCATGAACAGCGCCACACCGCTGAGTAAAGTCATCTTCATGTTAGCTCTCTTAACGATGGCGAATATCATGAGGTAAAGGTCGCGCGGCCGGTAACGGATGCTGCGATATATGCGTAGCGAGCTGCCGGCTTTGCAGGCCGCGCTGCTGCTGGGCACGCCAGCTTGCCGCGCGGCTTTCGTTCCCGCTGAGGGCATTGGCCCTGAACGTCTGGTGCTGCAGCGAGGAGGGCTGAAGGGCATGCTGTCCGTGCGTTTCGCCGGAGAGCGCGTGCGGTTTCGCAGCGTCGTAGCCGCGGAAGCTATTTCGCTGCGAAATCTGCTTAAGCTGCTGACTGGACGGCTGATGCTGCAAAGGTCGGGTAGCCTGGAGCTGTGAAAGCGATTTCCTCGTCGACTTTTGCACCTGCGCCATCGCCGCCTGCCGCTGGGTGTCGCGACTGGCAGCCTGATGCGGCGTGGCGCTCAGCCCCGTGGGCGTGCTCGTTGGATGAAACTGGCTGGCGATCTTACCGTTGGGGTAAGGTACGCCGTTACGGTAGCCAGGGTTGTGCTGCCAGAGCATATTGTTGTCCGTGCGGTGCTCGCCCGTAATCTTATTGAAATTATTCACATTGATATTGATGTTATCGCCGTTATGGGTGTAACCATCGTGGTGATAGTCATCATGGTGGTGGTCATCATCATGGTGATGATCGTCGTCGTCCCAGTCGATATTGCTAAACAGCGCGTACGTGGTGGCAATCCCGAGGCTGAAGCCCAGCCCGTTCACAAAGCTATTGCTGAACTGCTCGCCGGGAGAGGGCGGCAGGTACACCGGAGGGTAGCTGGCGTTTGGCCATGCTCCGTAGACAGTGGACGGATTATAGGTCGGTACGTAAACAACCTGAGGATCGGCAGGTTCGATTTTTATAATCGTCGGGCTGGCAGGTGCTATCGCAGCGGCTGTTGTGCTTTGGACTGGCGCCGATTTTTTCTCCACGCTCACCGTCTGCTGTGGCGACGATTTAAGCGCGCCGGTCTGCTGCGCCAGCGCGCGCAGCCGCTGCACGGAGCCCATCACGTCTTTTGGCTGGGCAAGAAACGCGTTGCCGAGGTTCTGCACCCATTCAGGGTTACCGCCCAGCAGCGACATCAACTGCGGGAAAGCGACCAGCGACTTCACGATGGCATCCCACGGCTGGCTGGAAACCGCCTGAATCGCCGCATCGCCCTGCAGTTTTGGATTGTCCTGCGACCACTGCGCGGCCTGTATCACGTTTGACGGATAGGTTGAGGCCATCAGGAGCTGTGACAGGAGCGCGTCCGGGTAGAGCGCAATCGGCGCCGTCCACTGGTCCAGCTGTGCCGCCGTGTAGGTCGGGGCGATAACCGGTGCAGGCGGCGCGGCCGGTGGGGCAGGCTGTTGCTGAGAAACTGGCGCGGGCGTTTCGGTTGCGCGGCTTTTGACGAACATCACGCCCGTGGCGGCGAACAGCCCGGCACTGCACAGAAGGACAAGCAGAGGGGGCTTAAAGGGCATCTTCATAATATGACTCCAACGAAACCAGCGCTGTGTCGCGCGGCGTTACGGTTGGCGCGAGTATTATTCACCCGCCTTTTTACTTTTTGACTTTTATTGGTAATGGCCCGGTACATCCGGACAAAGAGTGTGAGTATTTATTACGCAATTATATCGGATGGCTGAAAAGGCATTGGGTAAATCAGATGACCGCTTTGGCGAGCGGCCAGCAGCCACCGGGACATGCAGAGCCCGGCAATTCGGGTTTTGCCGCAAATCTGCCAGCCCGGTGTGCTACCACCCTAAGGCAACAAATTAACCGCTTTTAGGCGGTTTTTTTGTGCCCTGAACACGCTCTCTTTCCCTGCTATACCATTCTTAACGATTCAGCAAAGTATTTAATGTTGCTTTTTTGTAAACAGATTAACACTGTGCAGAAATCCTGCTATGCTGCCCGACGCGGTATCGGGCATTTACCCTACAAACTGCTGTCTCACAGGAGCGTGAAGAGAACGCCGGCCGCATATGACAATGAGAGCGAGGAGAACCGTCGTGCTAGAAGAATACCGTAAGCACGTAGCAGAACGTGCCGCCGAGGGAATTGTACCCAAACCTTTAGATGCAACCCAAATGGCCGCGCTCGTCGAGCTGCTGAAGAATCCGCCTAAGGGCGAAGAAGAATTCCTGTTAGATCTGTTGATCAACCGTGTACCGCCTGGCGTAGATGAAGCTGCCTATGTCAAAGCCGGATTCCTTGCCGCCATTGCTAAAGGCGATGCGACCTCCCCCCTGGTTACTCCTGAAAAAGCGATTGAACTGCTCGGCACCATGCAGGGCGGCTATAACATTCATCCGCTGATTGATGCGCTGGATAACGACAAGCTGGCACCGATTGCCGCGAAAGCGCTCTCTTCAACGCTGCTGATGTTCGATAACTTCTACGATGTGGAAGAGAAAGCGAAAGCGGGCAACGTCTACGCGAAGCAGGTGATGCAGTCCTGGGCCGATGCTGAATGGTTCCTGAACCGTCCTGCGCTGGCTGAAAAAATCACCGTTACCGTCTTCAAAGTGACCGGTGAAACCAACACCGATGACCTCTCTCCGGCACCGGATGCGTGGTCTCGCCCGGATATCCCTCTGCACGCCCTGGCGATGCTGAAAAACGCCCGTGAAGGTATCGAGCCAGATCAACCTGGCAGCGTTGGCCCGATCAAGCAGATCGAAGCCCTGCAACAGAAAGGTTTCCCGCTGGCCTACGTTGGTGACGTTGTGGGTACCGGTTCTTCCCGTAAATCGGCAACCAACTCCGTGCTGTGGTTCATGGGCGATGATATCCCGCACGTGCCGAACAAACGCGGCGGCGGTCTGTGCCTCGGCGGCAAAATTGCCCCTATCTTCTTTAACACCATGGAAGATGCGGGTGCGCTGCCGATCGAAGTGGATGTCTCTAACCTGAACATGGGCGACGTGATTGACGTTTACCCGTTCAAAGGCGAAGTGCGTAACCACGAAACCAACGAACTGCTGGCCAGCTTCGCGCTGAAAACCGACGTGCTGATTGACGAAGTCCGCGCCGGTGGCCGTATTCCGCTGATCATTGGCCGTGGCCTGACCACCAAAGCGCGTGAAGCGCTCGGTCTGCCGCACAGCGATGTGTTCCGTCAGGCGAAAGACGTGGCTGAAAGCAGCCGTGGTTTCTCTCTGGCGCAGAAAATGGTTGGCCGCGCGTGCGGCGTCGCGGGCGTCCGTCCGGGCGCGTACTGCGAACCGAAGATGACCTCTGTCGGTTCTCAGGATACCACCGGCCCAATGACCCGTGACGAACTGAAAGACCTGGCGTGCCTGGGCTTCTCTTCCGATCTGGTGATGCAGTCCTTCTGCCACACGGCGGCCTATCCGAAGCCGGTTGATGTGACCACGCACCACACGCTGCCAGACTTCATCATGAACCGTGGCGGCGTCTCTCTGCGTCCGGGCGATGGCGTTATCCACTCCTGGCTGAACCGCATGCTGTTGCCAGATACTGTGGGTACCGGCGGTGACTCCCACACCCGTTTCCCAATCGGGATCTCCTTCCCGGCGGGCTCCGGTCTGGTGGCCTTCGCCGCTGCGACCGGCGTTATGCCACTGGATATGCCGGAGTCCGTGCTGGTGCGCTTCAAAGGCAAAATGCAGCCGGGTATCACTCTGCGCGACCTGGTTCACGCCATCCCGCTGTACGCTATCAAACAGGGCCTGCTGACCGTTGAGAAGAAGGGCAAGAAAAACATCTTCTCTGGCCGTATCCTGGAGATCGAAGGTCTGCCGGATCTGAAAGTGGAGCAGGCGTTCGAACTGACCGATGCCTCCGCTGAGCGTTCTGCTGCAGGCTGTACCATCAAGCTGAACCAGGCGCCGATTGAAGAGTATCTGACCTCCAACATCGTCCTGCTGAAGTGGATGATTGCCGAAGGCTATGGCGATCGTCGTACCCTGGAGCGTCGTATTCAGGGCATGGAAAAATGGCTGGCAGATCCGCAGCTGCTGGAAGCTGATGCTGATGCAGAATACGCGGCCGTGATCGACATCGATCTGGCTGATATCAAAGAGCCGATCCTCTGTGCACCGAACGATCCGGACGATGCGCGTCCACTCTCTGCAGTGCAGGGCGAGAAGATCGACGAAGTGTTCATCGGTTCCTGTATGACCAACATCGGCCACTTCCGTGCTGCCGGTAAGCTGCTGGATACCCATAAAGGCCAGCTGCCAACCCGCCTATGGGTGGCACCGCCAACCCGTATGGACGCGGCTCAGCTGACCGAAGAGGGCTACTACAGCGTGTTTGGTAAGAGCGGTGCGCGTATCGAAATCCCTGGCTGCTCCCTGTGCATGGGTAACCAGGCGCGCGTGGCGGACGGTGCGACGGTGGTCTCCACCTCTACCCGTAACTTCCCGAACCGTTTAGGTACCGGTGCAAACGTCTTCTTGGCCTCCGCGGAGCTGGCGGCGGTTGCGGCGCTGATTGGCAAGCTGCCAACGCCGGAAGAGTACCAGACCTTTGTGGCTCAGGTTGATAAGACAGCTGTTGATACCTATCGCTATCTGAACTTCGATCAGCTCTCTCAGTACACCGAGAAAGCGGACGGGGTTATCTTCCAGACGGCAGTATAAACAGCAAAACCGTCTCCACGAGACGGTTTTTAGTGTTTGCACCCTCTCCCGTGGGAGAGGGACGGGGTGAGGGCATCAGGCCGCAGGTTCTTGCTCTCACCTTTTTATTTTCATTCCTTCCCGCCTCCACGCTTTTTTTCTTCCTCTCTGCTGCGATAATTACCCTAATGGCTTTGCAGAGGAAAACACCATGGATTACGAATTTCTGCGCGATATCACCGGTGTGGTGAAAGTGCGCATGTCGATGGGCCACGAAGTGGTCGGGCACTGGTTCAATGAAGAAGTGAAAGAGAACCTTGCCCTGCTGGATGAAGTGGAACAGGCGGCACGCACCGTTAAAGGCAGCGAGCGCTCATGGCAACGCGCAGGGCATGAATATACTCTGTGGATGGACGGCGAAGAGGTGATGGTTCGCGCTAATCAACTGGAGTTTTCCGGCGACGAAATGGAAGAGGGGATGAACTACTACGACGAAGAGAGCCTGTCGCTGTGCGGCGTAGAGGATTTCCTGCAGGTGGTGGCCGCTTACCGCGACTTTATGAAACAGAAATAATGGACCGGAGCATCCCTGCTCCCGGTACCTTTTATACGGCCGGAATATTGCGGCCGTAATAAATCTCGCGCATCTCTTTCCAGAGCAGGTCGGTAATGACCTTACGCTCTTCTTCGCTTAAATCTTCCGGTTTGGTATGGAACATGTAGTGCTTAAGGTCGAAATCCTTTAGCAACATTTTGGTATGGAAGATATTTTCCTGGTAAACGTTCACGTCCACCATGTCGTACAGCGCTTTCATATCTTCGGACATGAAGTTCTGAATCGAGTTTATTTCATGATCGATGAAGTGCTTCATCCCATTGATATCACGCGTAAAACCACGTACGCGATAGTCGACGGTCACAATATCGGATTCAAGTTGATGAATCAGGTAATTCAGCGCTTTTAATGGTGAAATCACCCCGCAGGTCGAGACTTCAATATCTGCGCGGAACGTGCAAAGGCCGCCTTCAGGGTGGCTTTCCGGATAGGTATGTACGCAGATATGGCTTTTATCGAGGTGAGCCACCACCGTTTCAGGTAGCGGACCTGGGTGTTCAGTCTGGTCAATGAGCTTGGGATCGATCGGCTCTTCGCTGACCAGAATGGTCACGCTAGCGCCTTGCGGTTCATAATCCTGGCGTGCAACGTTCAGGATATTGGCGCCGATAATTGAGCAGGTTTCTGACAAGATTTCAGTCAGGCGGTTGGCGTTGTAGAGTTCATCGATATAGGCGATATAACCATCGCGCTCTTCCGCTGTCTTTGCATAGCAGATATCGTAGATACAAAAACTCAGGCTTTTGGTCAGGTTGTTAAAGCCATGCAGTTTAAGCTTTTTCAATTTAGCTCACCCCCTTAGATGTCAGTGCGTCTTTCAGATATTGTGGTAGTGCGAATGCTGCGGTATGAACCGCGGGATTATAGTAGCGGCAGGTCAGATTCGCCTGATGGAAGCGCGCCTGGATAATTTCAGTGGAGAGGTGGCGCAGGGCTTCGTTATCCGTGGCCCAGGCAAACGTCATCACGCCGCCGTAGTAGGTCGGAATCGCCGCCTGGTAGAAGCTCACATCGGCAAAGTAATTGCTCAATTTGCGGTGGCTATCGAGGGCTTCGTCCTGCTGCAGGAAGCAGACGCCATTCTGGGCAACAAAGATGCCGCCAGGTTTCAGGCAACGCTTGCAGCCCTCATAAAATGCTGAGGTAAACAGGCTCTCACCGGGGCCGATAGGGTCGGTACAGTCGGAGATGATCACGTCAAAGGTTTGCGTGGTCTGATTAACAAAGTTAACCCCATCATCGATGACCAGGCTAAAGCGCGGATCGTCGTAACTGCCCGCGTTGTGGTTGGGTAAATACTGGCGACAGAAGGAGACCACGCCGGCATCAATTTCCACCATGGTGATGCTTTCAATCGACTTATGACGCGAGACCTCTCGCAGCATCGCACCGTCGCCGCCGCCGATGATCAGCACATGTTTGGCGTGGCCGTGAGCCAACAGCGGGACGTGGGTCATCATTTCGTGATAGATGAATTCATCACGTTCGGTGGTTTGTACAACGCCATCCAGCGCCATCACGCGGCCAAAAGCCGTGTTCTCGAAGATAATCAGATCCTGATGATCGGTCTTTTCATGATACAGCACGTTATCAACGGCAAAGTACTGCCCAAAGTGATCGTGCAGCGTTTCATGCCACAGCGCATTTTTGGTCATTGGTGATACCTCCTTTGTTAACACCCGAGAAAACCAGGCGCAACATCATAGCTAACAACCCCGGGGGTTGCACGGCCATAATTTCAACAAGGAGGCGTCAGAAAGGTTACTTTACGTAGGCAAGAAGACTCAACGAGTCGCGGGCCAGCGCTTTGCATTTTTTCGCGGTAGGAATGCCGATGCCGCTGAGATCGCGGTAGCTGTCTTCACCGAGCGCCTTCATGTCAAAGCTATCGTAGTTGCTGAGATCCCACTGGTTTTGCTGGGCAAAAAAGACTAAAGCACGACGAATCTGTCCGTTGGGTAAATTCTGGTAGCCGCAATCGTTTTTCAGAAACACAAACACTGCCGTCAGATCCGCCATATCTTCGGCTTCATTTTCACTCAGCGCATAGCTATTTGCGCAACTAATCATAAGGCTGCTGAACAGAATTGTGCGGAAAAACGTCTTCATTGCTTCTACCAATACGTCACGGAAATTCAACGTTAGCACACTTCCCGCCGGTGCGACGATCTTTATTCTGTCTGCACTTATTGACCTTCCGCTAAGGGGAGGGTTTATGCTCTGATACCCGTCTGCTGGAATTAAGGAAATGAACATGCAACGCCGTGATTTTTTAAAATATTCTGCTGCGCTGGGTGTCGCCAGCGCGCTTCCGCTCTGGAGTCGTGCGGTATTTGCCGCCGACAGGCCCGCTTTGCCTATCCCTGACTTAATCGCTCCCGATGCACGAAATCAAATCCGTCTGGTCGTCCAGCAGGGGAAAACCACCTTTGGCCCACATCAGGCCACCACATGGGGCTATAACGGTAATCTGCTCGGCCCGGCACTCCAGCTGCGCCAGGGTAAAGCTGTTACCGTTAATATTCACAATACCCTCGCTCAGGAGACCACGCTTCACTGGCACGGACTGGAAGTGCCCGGCGAGGTGGATGGTGGGCCGCAGGGGATTATCAAACCAGGCGGTCAGCGCACGGTCTCTTTTACGCCGCAACAGCGTGCGGCAACCTGCTGGTTTCATCCCCATCAGCACGGCAAAACCGGCCATCAGGTGGCGATGGGATTAGCCGGGCTGGTGCTGATTGAAGACGATGAAAGCCGATTGCTGCGTCTGCCGAAGCAGTGGGGCATTGATGATGTGCCAGTGATTGTGCAGGACAAGAAGTTTACTGCCGACGGGCAGATCGATTATCAGCTCGACGTGATGAGCGCAGCCGTAGGCTGGTTTGGCGACACGCTGTTAACCAACGGTGCGATTTATCCTCAGCACAGCGCACCCAAAGGCTGGCTGCGTCTGCGCCTGCTCAACGGGTGTAACGCCCGCTCCCTCAACTTTGCTACCAGCGACAAGCGCCCGCTGTATGTGGTGGCGAGCGACGGCGGTCTGCTGCCGGAGCCGGTTAAGGTAAGCGAGCTGCCGATGCTGATGGGCGAGCGCTTTGAGGTGTTGGTGGATATCAGCGACGGTAAGGCATTTGACCTGGTGACCCTGCCGGTCAGCCAGATGGGGATGGCCGTTGCGCCATTTGATAAGCCGCATCCGGTATTGCGCGTCCAGCCGCTCCTAGTGGCTGCCTCCGGCACGCTACCCGATAAACTGGCCAGCCTGCCGGCGTTACCCGCGCTGGAGGGGCTTACAGAGCGTAAGCTGCAGCTTTCGATGGACCCGATGCTCGATATGATGGGCATGCAGGCCCTGATGAAGCGCTATGGCCATCAGGCAATGTCCGGTATGCAGCACGGGCAGATGGAAGGCCATATGAATATGGATCACGGCAAGATGGGCGGCATGAACCACGGCGGGCATGGATTCGATTTGCACAATGCCAATATGATCAACGGCAAAGCTTTCGATATGAACACCCCGATGTTCGCGGCGACCAAAGGGCTGTATGAACGCTGGTTCATCTCCGGCGAGGGGGACATGATGCTGCACCCGTTCCACATCCACGGTACCCAGTTCCGCATTCTCTCGGAAAACGGCAACGCGCCTGCCGCGCATCGTTCAGGCTGGAAAGATACCGTGAAGGTAGAAGGGGGCGTGAGCGAGGTGCTGGTGAAGTTTGATCACGATGCACCGAAGGAGTTTGCTTATATGGCGCACTGTCATCTGCTGGAACATGAAGATACCGGAATGATGCTGGGGTTCACGGTTTAGCTCTGAGCTGACTAAAGCCCTCACCCTGGCCCTCTCCCATGGGGAGAGGGGACAAACACTAAAACGGCAACCGAAGTTGCCGTTTTGCGTTTACCCGGTGCGGCCTGATGCCCTCACCCTGGCCCTCTCCCACGGGGAGAGGGGACAAACACTAAAAACGGCAACCGAGGTTGCCGTTTTGCTTTTACTTTGTGTCGTCCGGCAGAGCATAAGCAACAATGTAGTCGCCCATCTTCGTACCAAACGAACCGTGACCACCTGCAGAGATGACAACATACTGCTTGCCATTCACTTCATAGGTCATCGGCGTGGCTTGTCCACCCGCTGGCAGACGGCCTTGCCACAGCTTCTCACCGTTGGTCATGTTGTACGCACGCAGGTAGTTATCTGCGGTTGCGGCAATGAACAGCACGTTACCGGCGGTAGAGATTGGGCCACCCAGCATTGGCATACCCATATTGAACGGCACAGGAACCGGCATCGGGAACGGCATGCTGTCCTGCGGCGTACCAATACGTTTTTTCCAGACAACCTGATTGGTTTTCAGATCCAGCGCAGAGATGTAACCCCAGGCAGGCTGTTTACACGGCAGGCCAAACGGAGAGAGGAACGGGTTCAGCGTCACGCCATACGGCACGCCATACTGCGGCTGAATACCGGCTTCGGTACCGCTGCCTTTCGCATCTTTCGGCTGCTCCATTGGGTTGCCCGGGCCGCGCGGAATCAGTTTCGAGACAAACGGCAGCGCCATCGGGTTAGCAATTGCCACCTGACGGTTAGGGTCAACGGAGATCCCGCCCCATTCGAACATCCCCAGGTTACCCGGGAAGACCAGCGTGCCCTGTTCAGACGGTGGAGTGAAGATACCTTCATAGCGCAGCTGATGGAACATCACGCGGCACACCAGCTGGTCAAACATGGTGGCACCCCACATGTCTGCACCGCTGAGGTCTTTCTTCGGACGGAAGCTCAGGTCAGAGAACGGCTGCGTTTTGCTGACGTAGTCGCCTTTGGCTGCGCCCTGTGGAACCGGTTTTTCCGGAGCAGGGACGACCAGCTTACCGTTGCTGCGATCCAGCACGAAGATGTTGCCGGTTTTCGCCGGAGCATAGATCACCGGAACGGTTTTACCGTTAACGGTAATGTCCGCCAGCGTCGGCTGGGACGGCATATCCATATCCCACAGATCGTGGTGAACGGTCTGATAGCTCCATGCCAGCTTACCGGTGGTCGCGTTCAGCGCCACGATGGCGCTCGCGTAGCGCTCCTGCTCCGGCGTACGGTTACCGCCCCAGATATCCGGCGTGGACACGCCCATCGGCAGGTAGACCAGGTCCAGCTTCGCGTCATACGCGGCAGGGGCCCAGGAGTTTGGTGAGTTAAAGGTAAAGGTGTGTTCGTCTGACGGGATCGCGTTTGGATCTTTCGCGCCCGGGTCGAAGGCCCACAGCAGTTTACCGGTATTCACGTCAAAACCACGGATAACGCCCGAGGTTTCGCGGGTAGAGAAGTTATCCGTTACCGAACCGGCAATCACGATGGTTTTATCGGTGATGATTGGCGGAGAAGTCGGCTCATACAGACCCGGCGTGGTGTCCGGCATGTTGGTCTGCAGATTCAGAATACCCTTGTTAGCGAAGGTTTCGCACAGCTTGCCCGTTTCGGCGTTGATGGCAAACAGACGACCATCGTTGACCGGCAGCATAATACGGCGCGGACAGTCGGCAATGACTTCCGGGCTGGCATTATCGGCACGCGCTTCGTGGTAAGAGACACCGCGGCAGGTAACGTGCTGGAACGACGGGTTGGAGTTCAGCTGTGGATCGAAGTGCCATTTCTCTTTACCGGTGGCCGCGTCGAGCGCGAACAGACGCTGGTGCGCCGTACACAGGTAAAGCATGTTGCCCACTTTGATTGGCGTCACTTCGTTGGTCAACTCGCCTGGATCGTTAGGCATTTTCAGGTCGCCAGTACGGAAGACCCAGGCTTCTTTCAGATCTTTAACGTTATCGGCGTTGATCTGTTTTAACGGAGAGTAACGCTGACCTTCCTGGTTACGCCCGTAGGCCGGCCAGTCGCCATCAGCCACCTGCGAAATCGCTGCGGCAGGCGTCGATTCGCTGCTCAGGGTGCCTTTGACTTCCTGCGGATCGTTAAAACCCGCCCATGTCAGGATGCCACCGCTGATTAACAGCGCCACGACCAGCGCCGCGACGGCACCGCTGGACGGCACCCAAAGACGACGCCAGACGAATGGCAGGATCAGCCAGATGCCAAAGAAGACCAGGATGTCACTGCGCGGCGTCAGTGCCCAGAAATCGAAACCGACTTCCCAGACGCCCCAAATCATTGTTGCAAGGAGCAGGGCGGCATACAGCCACAGTGCTGATTGCTTTCTACGCCACAGCAGGACGGTGACGCCAACCATCACCAGACCCGCGATCGGGTAGTACCAGGAGCCGCCAATTGCGACCAGCCAGACGCCACCGATTAACAGATACAGCGCGCAGAAAGCTGCGAACACCGCCGTTAATGTCACCAGTAGACGGGGCTGTTTAGATTTTGTTTCAGCCATAGAAAATGTACTCGTCAGTTTTGTTAATTATTTGCTAGCAATTAATTATAGGTATTAACAAGTGTGATCGGAATCACAAATTTTGCTTTTTATATCTCATGCGCCAGGGCTATCCATTTGCTGTTATAATGGCCCGCTTGTGAATCGATGACGGACGCAGGTTCATCCGCATTGAGAGATGTGTTTTACAATCAAACGGTTAGTAATATGAAACATACTGTTGAAGTGATGATCCCGGAAGCGGAGATCAAAGCGCGTATCGCCGAGCTGGGCCGTGAAATTACCGCGCATTATAAAGACAGCGGTTCTGATATGGTGCTGGTGGGGCTGTTACGCGGTTCCTTCATGTTTATGGCCGACCTGTGCCGTGAAGTCCAGGTATCCCATGAAGTCGATTTTATGACCGCCTCCAGCTATGGCAGCGGCATGTCGACAACCCGCGATGTGAAAATCCTCAAAGATCTGGATGAGGATATTCGCGGTAAAGATGTACTGATCGTTGAGGACATCATCGACTCTGGCAACACGCTCTCCAAAGTGCGCGAAATCCTGAGTCTGCGTGGGCCGAAATCCCTCGCCATCTGTACCCTGCTGGATAAACCGACCCGTCGTGAAGTGGACGTGCCGGTAGAGTATATCGGTTTCTCTATCCCGGATGAGTTCGTTGTGGGCTACGGTATCGACTACGCTCAGCGTTATCGCCATCTGCCTTACATCGGCAAAGTGGTGCTACTGGACGAGTGATCGGCTGGATGAGATCCGTAAGAGACAAACGGCAACACTGAGGTTGCCGTTTTGTTTTTCGAGCGCTTACTTGTGATTAACGTGCTTCTGTCTCAGGTTGGCAATCCCGGAACGATAGCGTTGCTCCAGCGTCTCGCGGTTGGTGGCGGTCACTTCCAGATTGCGCAGCAAGCCATCATGAATTCCGTACGCCAGGCCGTGAATGGTCACCTTTTGCCCGCGCTTCCACGCTGACTGCATGATTGTTGAGTGGCCCAGGTTGTACACCTGCTCCATGACGTTGAGTTCACACAGGGTATCGAGGCGGCGCTCCTGCGGCATTTCTCCCAGCAGTGAGCTATGTTTGAACCAGATATCGCGGATGTGCAGCAGCCAGTTGTCAATCAGCCCCAGTTCTGTGTTTTCAACCGCCGCCTGAACGCCGCCGCAGCCGTAGTGGCCACAAATAATGATATGTTCGACTTCCAGAACATCGACGGCATATTGCACGACAGAGAGACAGTTAAGGTCGGTATGGATGACCAGGTTGGCGACGTTACGGTGGACAAAAAGTTCGCCGGGTTCAAGGCCGGTGAGCCGCTCAGCAGGAACGCGGCTGTCAGAACACCCTATCCATAAAAAGCGCGGTTTCTGCGCCTGCGCCAGCGTTTCGAAAAAGCCGGGATCCTCTTCCACCAGCATTTTTGACCATAGTGCATTATTGCTGATGAGTGTATCTATGTCTTTCATGGCGGTTAACGGCCTGTAACCAAGTGAGTGCGTTGCGCTAATATAGGGCAACGTGATTTTTTTTAAAACCACACTCGATGTGAAAGAACTTAAGGTAAGTCTAATCCATGACGATTGCACTGGAGCTTGAACAGCTTAAGAAAACCTATCCCGGCGGCGTTCAGGCGCTCCGTGGTATAGATCTGAAGGTGGAGGCCGGTGATTTTTACGCGCTTCTGGGGCCTAACGGGGCAGGAAAATCCACCACTATCGGCATTATCAGCTCACTGGTTAATAAAACCTCTGGCCGGGTCAGCGTCTTCGGCTACGACCTGGAAAAAGATGTCGTCAATGCCAAGCGTCAACTGGGGTTGGTGCCGCAGGAGTTCAACTTCAACCCGTTCGAGACCGTACAGCAGATCGTCGTAAACCAGGCGGGCTATTACGGGGTTGAGCGCAAAGATGCCGTTGAGCGTAGCGAAAAATACCTGAAACAGCTCGACCTGTGGGAAAAGCGCAATGAGCGTGCGCGGATGCTCTCCGGCGGTATGAAGCGCCGTCTGATGATTGCCCGTGCGCTGATGCACGAGCCAAAGCTGCTGATACTTGATGAACCGACCGCGGGTGTCGATATCGAGCTGCGTCGTTCCATGTGGGGGTTCCTGAAAGATCTGAACGACAAAGGCACCACCATTATTCTGACAACTCACTACCTCGAAGAGGCGGAGATGCTGTGCCGTAATATCGGCATCATTCAGCATGGCGAGCTGGTGGAAAACACCTCCATGAAAAATCTGCTCTCAAAGCTGAAGTCAGAGACCTTTATTCTCGATCTGGCGGCGAAAAGCGCGCTGCCGAAGCTGGAAGGCTATCAATACCGGCTGGTGGATACGTCCACGCTTGAAGTGGAAGTTCTGCGTGAGCAGGGAATTAATAGCGTATTTAGTCAACTGAGTGCTCAGGGAATTCAGGTGTTGAGTATGCGTAACAAAGCCAACCGACTGGAAGAGCTGTTCGTCTCGCTGGTCCATCAGAAACAAGGAGAAAGCGCATGATGCAGCTTTACTGGGTGGCGCTGAAGAGTATCTGGGCCAAAGAGATCAATCGCTTTATGCGTATCTGGATCCAGACGCTGGTGCCGCCGGTGATCACCATGACCCTCTATTTCATCATCTTCGGCAATCTGATTGGGTCGCGAATTGGTGAGATGCACGGCTTTACTTACATGCAGTTCATCGTGCCAGGTTTGATTATGATGGCGGTGATCACCAACGCCTACGCCAACGTGGCATCGTCGTTCTTCAGCGCCAAGTTCCAGCGCAACATTGAAGAGTTGCTGGTGGCACCGGTACCGACGCATGTGATCATCGCCGGTTACGTAGGGGGCGGGGTAGCGCGTGGCTTGTGCGTAGGGGTACTGGTAACGGCAATTTCACTGTTCTTTGTGCCGTTCCAGGTACACTCCTGGCTGTTTGTCGGGCTGACGCTGCTGTTAACGGCAGTACTCTTCTCGTTGGCAGGCCTGCTCAATGCTGTCTTTGCGAAAACCTTTGATGATATCAGCCTGATCCCCACGTTCGTGCTGACGCCGCTGACCTACCTCGGCGGGGTGTTCTACTCGCTGACGCTGCTGCCGCCGTTCTGGCAGGCGCTGTCACACCTGAACCCCATCGTCTACATGATTAGCGGTTTCCGTTTCGGTTTCCTTGGCATCTCTGATGTGCCGTTGGTGACGACAGTGGGCGTGCTGGCGATCTTTATCGTGGCGTTTTATCTGCTCTGCTACACCCTGATTCAACGGGGACGCGGCCTGCGTACCTAACCTTCCTGCCCGGCGGCGCCCGCCGCCGGGTCATGAGATACGGTTTTTTGACGGTCATCACCCCTGCAAATCCCGGCTCCCGCTACACTACGCCTCTGCAAAAGGAGAATTGTATGCTGGGTTGGGTAATCACATGCCATGACGAACAAGGGCAGGCGCTATTGGATCAACTGACGGCCAGCTTTGGACCGCTGGTACAGTGCCAGGTGGTCAACTTCTGGCGTGGTCTGAGCACTAACATGCTGAGCCGCATGATGTGCGATGCGCTACACCATACCGACAGCGGAGAGGGTGTCATCTTCCTGACCGATATCACCGGCGCCGCGCCGTATCGCGCAGCGGCACTGCTCAGCCATAAACACCGCAACTGTGAAGTGATCACCGGGATCAGCTATCCGCTTCTGGAGGCGATGTATCCACTGCGTGAATCCCTGGACAGTGCGACCTTTCGCGATCGCATCGTGGCCCAGGGTGCGCCGCTTGTTAGCAGCCTCTGGCATCAGCAGCAAAAAAATCCCCCCTTTGTCCTGCTAAACGACCCGTACAAACATTAATCATTGGTATCAGCGTCGCTTTTGTTACAATGACGCCAGTTTTTAGCTCCCGATTAAGCTCTTATGTTCTCGCGAATTGTTCTTCTGTTATTGCTGCTGCTCTCAGGCGGCGCGACCGCCAGCCTGTTAAGCCAGCAAGGGCTTCCCACCCGCTATATGCAAACCACCGAAGATGCGGCGATTTGGGCGCAGGTCGGCAACGGGGTGATTAACGTCGGCAATATTCGCGCCGGACAGATTCTGGCCGTCGTGCCTACCGCGGCCGATTACTTTGAATTCCGCTTTGGCTTCGGCACCGGTTTTATTGATAAAGGCCATCTGGAAGAGGTGCAGGGGAAGCAGCGCGTAGAAGACAGCCTCGGCGATCTGAATAAACCCCTCAGTAATCAGAATCTGATCACCTGGAAAGACACCCCGGTTTATAATGCGCCAAATGCCGGCAGCGCCCCCTTTGGCACTCTGGCAAATAACCTGCGTTATCCCATTCAGAGCAAGCTGAAAGATCGTTTAAACCAGACCTGGTTCCAGATTCGTATCGGTAATCGCCTCGCGTGGGTCAGTAGCCTGGATGCGCAGGAAGATAACGGCCTGCCGGTACTCACTTATCACCACATTTTGCGTGATGAAGAGAACACCCGTTTTCGCCATACCTCCACCACGACCAGCGTACGTGCGTTTAATAACCAGATGGCGTGGCTGCGCGATCAGGGCTACACCACGCTGAACCTCTATCAGCTGGAAGGGTATGTCCGTAACAAGATTAACCTGCCCGCGAAGGCGGTAGTGATTACGTTTGACGACGGTTTAAAATCGGTGAGTCGCTATGCTTACCCCATTCTGAAAGCGTACGGGTTCAACGCCACCGCGTTTATTATCTCGTCGCGTATTAAACGCCATCCGCAGAAGTGGGATCCCAAAGCGTTACAGTTTATGAGCCTCTCCGAGCTACGTGAAATTCATTCAGTGTTTGATTTCCAGTCACATACACATTTTCTGCATCGGGTAGATGGCTATCATCATCCGATTCTGCTGAGCCGCAGTTACCATAATATTGTGATGGACTTTAAACACTCACGGCGGGCACTGGCGCAGTTCAACCCGCACGTGTTGTACCTCTCGTATCCGTTTGGTGGTTATAACGATAAAGCGGTGAAAGCAGCGAACGACGCCGGTTTTCATCTGGCAGTGACAACGGTGAAAGGAAAGGTGAAGCCGGGGGATAATCCGTTTTTACTCAAACGGTTATATATTCTCAGGACGGACTCCCTGGAGACGATGTCGCGGCTGATCAGTAATCAGCCGCAGGGGTAATACTCAGGCAACCTGGACCGGGATAGCTTTTGCGGTACGTTTCATTTCGTTATCGCCTTCGAAGTAGGCGACTTTCGGCTGCCAGCGGCGCGCTTCTTCATCGGACATCATGACAAAGCTGGCGATAATGACAATATCACCGACGTTAGCGCAGTGCGCAGCGGCACCGTTAACGGAGATGATTTTAGACCCCCGTTCAGCCGCAATGGCATAGGTGGAGAAACGGTTGCCGTTGCTCACGTTCCAGATATCAATGGCTTCGTTTTCAAGAATACCCGCCGCGTCGAGAAAATCCTGATCGATCGCGCAGGAGCCTTCATAGTGCAGGTCGGCCTGGGTGACTTTGACACGGTGCAGCTTACCTTGCAGCATTTTGCGAATCATTACGTTTACCTTTACTCTCTGTCGTAACCCGCCGATCAATAAGCGGGAGGGGTAACTAATCCGTTAGCTCTCTATCGGCTCAGCCATTACTGAGCCAGTTCAACTACTGTGTTATCAATCAGCCGCGCCTGACCCAGCCAGGCGGCAACCAGAATGACTGCGCGTTTGCTGGTTGTCGAAAGCGCCAACAGCGTATCGGCATCCCGAATCTGGATATCATCCGCGCGAAAGCCCTTGTCATTCAATGCCTGCTCAGCGATGGCAATAATCTCTTCGCTGCTCAATGCTTTTTGCTGCAGCTGCTCGACCATGTCGCTCATAACTTTATACAGACCCGGTGCCAGTTTGCGCTGGTCTGCGGTGAGGTAACCATTGCGTGAACTCAGGGCCAAGCCATCTTTCGCGCGCACAATTGGCACGCCGACAATCTCGATGTCGTAACCCAGATCGTCAACCATCTTGCGAATCAGTGCCAGCTGCTGGAAATCTTTCTCACCAAAGCAGGCGATATCCGGCTGCACCAGATTAAAAAGCTTACTGACGACGGTAGAGACCCCGCGGAAGTGGCCAGGGCGGCTGGCACCTTCGAGCATTGTGGAGATGCCAGGGACGTCGACGTAGGTGGTCTCCTCGGTCCCTTTCGGCCAGACTTCGTTCGGTGCCGGAGCGAAGACCAAATCAACGTGACGCTTATTCAGCTTCTCGCAATCCTCCTGCAACGTACGCGGATACCGCGCCAGGTCGTCGACGCGGTCGAACTGCATCGGGTTCACGAAGATACTCACCACCACCACATCGGCGCGGGCTTTGGCTTCGTCTACCAGCTTCATATGCCCGTCGTGCAGGTTGCCCATTGTCGGCACCAGCGCGATACGTTTACCTTCCTGACGCAGACGACGGATGTGCTGACGGAGCAGCGGCAGGGTTTCAATGATTAGCACAACGAGACTCCTTAATGGAAACTGTGTTCTTCAGCCGGGTAAACACCGGATTCAACCTCGGTAATATACTGCCTGACTGCGGCGCGCATGTCGCCCGCTTCACTGAGGAAATTCTTTGCAAATTTTGGAATGTGGCCGCCGGTAATACCGAAGGCGTCGTGCATCACCAGGATCTGGCCGTCGGTCACATTGCCCGCGCCAATCCCGATAACGGGGATAGAGAGCGCATCGGTAATACGTTTCGCCAGTTCAACCGGCACGCATTCAAGTACCAGCAGCTGTGCGCCCGCGGCTTCGATGGCCTTCGCGTCGTCGAACAACGTCTGGGCTGCGTCGCCGCGCCCCTGCACTTTATAGCCGCCAAAGATATTGACCGACTGCGGCGTAAGCCCCAGATGACCACAGACAGGTACGGCACGGTCGGTGAGCATTTTGATGGTATCGATAAGCCAGGCACCACCTTCAATTTTGACCATATTCGCCCCGGCACGCATCACGGTTGCTGCGTTTTCAAAGGCCTGCTCCGGCGTCGCATAAGCCATAAACGGCAGATCGGAGAGCAGCAGGCAAGCCGGAGCACCGCGGCGCACGGCGCGTGTGTGATAAGCAATATCTTCAACCGTCACCGGCAGAGTTGAATCATGTCCCTGGACCGTCATCCCTAACGAATCGCCCACCAGCATGACGTTGATGCCCTCTTCGGCGAAGAGTTTGGCGAAGCTGTAGTCATAGGCGGTGATGGTCGCGAAGCGCTGCTTTTCCTGTTTGCATTTCTGCAATGCGGAGATGGTGGTTGGTTTCATACTGTTTCCTGATAGCCCAAAGCAAATCTTTGCGCATTCTAACAGTAAGATTCGGGGGAACAATGATTTTAGCTAAGCGATTAACCATAAATTATTCATGGTTAATCGACAAAGAAAGACGGCTACCAGCGTGCGGGTTTTTCGGCGTTCAGCCGTTGCAGCAGGGCGGTAAGGGACTCACCGTCCGGAAAGGTTAACTGCGGGGCGATTTCAGCCAGCGGCCAGAGCATAAACCCGCGATTTTTCATATCGTAATGCGGCACGGTCAGACGTTCGGTGGCGATCACCGCATCCCCAAACAGCATGATATCAAGATCCAGGGTGCGGGGTCCCCAGCGCTCGGCTTTACGCACGCGGCCTTGCTGTAACTCAATGCGCTGGGTGTGGTCGAGCAACGCGTCGGGGCTGAGCGCGGTCTCCAGCGCAACAGCGGCATTGAGGTAATCGGGCTGATCCTGCGGGCCAAGCGGAGGTGTACGGTAGAAAGCGGAAAGGGCGACAATACGACTTTGCGGGATGTCGCCCAGCGCCTGAACGGCAGCATTAACCTGCTCCAGCGGAGAGGCCAGATTGCTGCCGATGGCGATATACGCCAGGGTCATGCTGCCCCTTCGCGACGCGGAGCACGCTTACGCGGACGGCGATGACGGCGGCGGGGTTCCGGATCGTCACCCAGGTCGGTCAACATATCTTTCTGCTCCGGCGGCGCAGAGACCTGGAACTCACCCCACCACTGCGCCAGACGCTGCAGCTCGTGGTTATTCTCAGCCTCGGCACGCAGGGCCAGCAGATCGTAAGCCGCGCGGAATTTTGGATGTTCCATCAGCTTCCAGGCGCGTTTACCCTGGCGGCGTGACATACGCAGCTGGAGCTGCCAGATATCACGGATAAGGGTGGTAATGCGTTTTGGAATGGCCAGCGAACGGCAGGCTTCGTCCAGCACGTCGTTCGTTGCCAGCGCAAAGGCGTCGTAATAGGCGAGACCGCTCTCCTGCGCAATTTTCTGCGCCGTTTCCAGCAGCGGATACCAGAACATCGCCGCAAAGAGGAAGGCCGGGTTAACGCGCATATCGCTGTGAATGCGGGTGTCGGTATTCTTCAGCACCTGATTGATGATGCGCTCCATGGCGCTATCACCCTGCTCGGTGAAGTTGCGGGTAATGATCGGGAATAGCGGCTGGAACAGGCTGTATTCACGCAGCAGCTTATAGGTTTCGAAGCCGTAGCCTGCCTGCAGCAGTTTCAATGCCTCTTCAAACAGACGTGCCGGCGGCACATCGTTGATAAGCGTTGCCAGACGTGGGATCGGCTCGGCGGTTTCCGGGCTGATACGCATTCCGAGCTTAGCGGCGAAACGTACTGCGCGCAGCATGCGCACCGGATCTTCTCGATAGCGGGTTTCAGGATTGCCGATCAGGCGAATCATTCCCTCTTTCAGATCCTGCATACCGCCGACGTAATCGCGAACGGTAAAGTCCGCCACGCTGTAGTAAAGGCTGTTGATGGTAAAGTCGCGGCGCTGGGCATCTTCTTCGATATTGCCGAAGATATTGTCACGCAGCAGCATACCGTTCTGGCCGCGCTGGGAGGTCGTGCGGTCAGTTGGCGTGCCTTCGTGGTGCCCACGGAAAGTGGCGACTTCAATGATTTCTGGCCCAAACATAACGTGGGCGAGACGGAAGCGACGACCTACCAGCCGGCAGTTACGGAATAATTTACGCACCTGCTCCGGCGTGGCACTGGTGGTCACGTCGAAATCTTTTGGTTTTTTGCCAAGCAGCAGATCGCGCACGCCACCCCCTACGAGATAAGCTTCGTAACCCGCTTTATTCAGGCGATAAAGTACCTTGAGGGCATTTTCACTGATATCTTTGCGGGAAATAGCATGCTGCTCGCGCGGAATAACCGACATAGAGTGTTGAGCAATGACGTCGTCCGCCATGCTCTCATCGCGGCTTAGCACCTTACGGCAAAAATTAGCGACTCGGGTAAAAATAGTGCACCTCGGTAGTGTGTGTGTCAGGCTTCAGGACAAAAAAATAGCGGCTAATCATAGCTCAGCGAGACGCGTTTGAGAATGCTGGATTTTCGGCACGCTATTTAGCGTCCAGCCTTCAATGGCTTTTTGCAGCAATTCTTCGGTTCGCAAATCCTGCCACTCATGTGTTACATCCTGGTTTAGAAATTGTAAAGCATTGATAAGCACAGGGCGAGGATCGCCTTTCGGCAATGCCGGGGCATGGTTCTGCTTTGATAACTTTAACCCTTCGCGATTCAATGCTAACGGCAGATGGACATAATCAGGGATCGCCCAGCCGAACTGCTGATAGAGCGAAATCTGGCGCACGGTGGGTTCAATCAGATCGGCACCGCGCACAATTTCCGTCACGCCCTGGAAATGATCATCGACCACCACCGCCAGGTTATAAGCAAACAACCCGTCACGACGATGGACGATAAAATCTTCGCACGCCAACCGCGCGTCTGCGTGGATTTCGCCAAGCAGACCATCATGAAACTGGGTCACAGGGTGGTGCTGCATTAATCGAACGGCAGCGTTTTCGGGGCCATTATTCAGGGTACGACAATGGCCATCATACACGCCGCCCACGCTCTGAATACGGGCGCGGGTGCAGGTGCAATAGTATGAAAAACCTTGCTCGCGTAGCCAGGCCAGGCGTTCACGGTAGGCTTCATGGCGCTGAGATTGCCAAAGGATGTCGCCATCCCAGTGCAGGCCGTAATGTTCCAGCTGACGCAGAATGGTCTCTGCCGCACCGGGAACTTCACGCGGGGGGTCGATATCTTCAATCCGCACACGCCAGATACCGCGGCGGGCTCGCGCTTGCAGATAGCTGCCGAGGGCAGCAATAAGGGAACCGAAATGCAGCTCACCCGAAGGCGAGGGGGCAAAGCGGCCAATATAGTCAGATTCAGGCATGGTACCGGGAGACTAAAAGTAACAAGGCGGGAGAGACTCCCGCCTGTGTGAACGTGCTGACAGAGCGGGGATTAACCCGCCATCTGTTTTTCGCGGATCTCTGCCAGTGTTTTGCAGTCGATGCACAGGTCGGCTGTAGGACGCGCTTCCAGACGACGAATGCCGATTTCGACACCACAGGATTCGCAAAAGCCGAAATCTTCGTCTTCGACTTTTTTCAGCGTTTTCTCGATCTTTTTAATCAGTTTGCGTTCGCGGTCACGGTTACGCAGTTCGAGGCTGAACTCTTCTTCCTGAGCGGCACGGTCTACCGGATCCGGGAAGTTTGCAGCTTCGTCCTGCATATGTGTAACGGTGCGATCCACTTCATCCCTAAGTTGATTACGCCATGCTTCAAGGATTCGCTTGAAGTGCGACAGCTGGGCTTCGTTCATATACTCTTCGCCCGGCTTCTCTTGATACGGCTCCACCCCAGCGATGGCGAGAATACTCAGGGACGATGTTTTACGGTTTTGCCCTTCTTGCATGTTGCTTCTCCTTAACACGCACTATCGATCCCCGGTTGGGGGAAAAATCAGGCCGCTATAAATAGCAGATGCTTTTCCGGATGGCAATTATCTAAACGTAACACTTGACAAGCCTGTGAGGAAAAGCGTATTTGCGCACACGACCAGAATACTTAATAGTCAATCGACTAGCCCCTTAAAACGTAACGGGAAGAGCCGATCTCAGAGTCATATTATCGGCAGAAAGTTCCGCTTTATAAGCGAAAACCTCCACCCCCTGCTTTTGTGCCTCATTCAACAGTTGCGCGTATTTGGGGTCAATATGGCGGGCAGGTGAAAATCGTTCAATTGCTGAGTGTAAAACCGCAAACAGCAACACGGCGCGTTTGCCCGCCGCCGCTACACTTATCAACTCCCGGAGATGCTTTTGACCGCGCAGGGTCACCGCGTCCGGAAAATAGCCGTTATCTTGGTCAGCTAACGTCACTGATTTCACTTCAATATAGCACTCGGGGCGATCCTCTGCCTGTAACATAAAGTCAATTCTGCTGCCCTCTGCGCCATACTTCACTTCACTTTTGATACTGCTGTAGCCACGCAGTTCGGCAACCATATCAAGGGCGATCGCCTCTTTTACCAGCTGGTTTGCCCGTAGCGTATTGACGCATATAAACGCCCCCTGCGTGGTTTGGGTAATTTCCCAGGTATGCGGATATTTGCGTTTGGCATTAAGCGAGGTGGAGTACCAGACGGTATCGCCCGGCGTGGCGCAACCGGTCATCGCGCCGGTATTCGGGCAGTGCAGGGTGAGGGTCTCCCCCTCAGGCGTGACCACATCGGCAAGAAAGCGTTTGTAGCGCTGAACCAGGGTAGCGGGTTGTAAGGCCGGGATAAACTGCATGTAAATTCCTTATTACTCGTTCAGCGTCCAGCGCTGAAGCGGCGTATAGCGGGTGCGCCCGCGGGCGAACACGCTCTCATAAAGTACGAAATCTGTGACCGGAAAGTGCCAGGAAAACCCCGGAGGCGGAATGGCTACCGCGTGGCTGGCATCGCGCAGCAGAGTGATATGCGGATGAAATGGCTGGGGGCTTTGATAACAGCCGCTGCGTGCAGCCTGCGCCCGCAGCATACTGGCGAGTTGCAATAAACCGCGCGGCGGCTGGCGAGTGCCCAGCCAGACGACGCGGGAACGCAGCCACTGTCCGGCATCGTCAAGCTGCAGGGTAAACCCCGGCTGGCGAATACGACCCGCCATGGCTGCCAGCGCCTGCCGCTTTTCATCGCTCACCTCGCCGAGGAAAGCCAGCGTCAAGTGCAGATTCGCTGCCTGCACCGGACGTCCTGCCTCAGGTACGAAGTTCTCGGCGCGCCAGCGCACAATCTTACGCTGCAGCGGGGCGGGCAGTTCAATGGCGAAAAAAAGCCTTTTCGTCTCAGACATTCGGGGTGCTCGGTTATGGTTTGAGGCGATGCTACAATGTACGCCCGCTAATGTTAACCCTCTGGAGCCAAACGTGTCCTCGTTGCCGGTCGCCGCAGTCCTTCCTGAACTTCTCACCGCCTTACAACACGCGCCGCAGATATTGCTCAATGCCCCTACTGGCGCAGGTAAGTCGACGTGGCTACCGCTGCAAATCCTCAACCAGGGCCTCATTCCGGGCAAAATCATACTGCTGGAGCCAAGACGGCTCGCTGCCCGAAACGTGGCGCAACGTCTGGCCGAACTTTTGGGCGAGAAGCCGGGCGAGACGGTAGGTTATCGAATGCGCGCCGAAAGTTGCGTCAGTGACGCCACCCGGCTGGAGGTGGTGACCGAAGGGATCCTCACCCGGATGCTGCAGCAGGATCCTGAGCTGACGGGCATCGGTCTGGTGATCCTTGACGAGTATCACGAACGCAGCCTGCAGGCCGATCTGGCGCTGGCACTGCTGCTTGATGTGCAGCAGGGGCTGCGCGACGATCTGAAATTGTTGATCATGTCGGCGACGCTGGATAACGATCGTCTGCAACGGCTATTACCGGATGCGCCAGTTATCACTTCTGAAGGACGCACCTTTCCGGTGGAACGCCGCTATCAGGCGCTTTCCGCGCAACTGCGCTTCGACGAGGCCGTCGCCGTTGCCACCGCGGAGCTGCTGCGTCAGGAGAGCGGATCCGTGTTGCTATTTTTGCCCGGCACCCGAGAGATTCAGCGCGTGCAGGAACATCTCGCCTCCCGGGTGGGAAGCGATGTGCTGCTTTGTCCACTCTACGGCGCCTTAACGCTCGCCGAGCAGCGTAAAGCGATCCTGCCGCCTGCGCAGGGGATGCGTAAAGTGGTGCTGGCCACCAATATTGCCGAAACCAGTCTGACCATTGAAGGGATCCGTCTGGTGGTCGACACCGCCCAGGAGCGCGTAGCTCAGTTCGATCCGCGCACCGGGCTAACGAAGCTTATCACCCAGCGTGTCAGTCAGGCGTCGATGACCCAGCGCGCAGGCCGCGCCGGTCGTCTGGAGCCGGGCATCTGTCTGCATCTGATCCCATTTGAGCAGGCAGAACGCGCGGCGGCGCAAGCCACGCCGGAGATCCTGCAAAGCGATCTGAGTGGCCTGCTGCTGGAGCTATTGCAGTGGGGGTGTCAGGATCCGACCCAGCTCTGCTGGCTGGATCACCCCCCAGCCGTCAACCTGCTTGCCGCACGGCGCTTGCTTACCCTGCTTGGGGCGCTGGCAGGCGAGCGGCTCACCGCCTTTGGCCAGAAAATGGCGGCGCTGGGCAATGACCCGCGGCTGGCTGCAATGCTGGCTGGGGCAAAGGGCGACGATGAAATCGCCACGGCGGCGAAACTGGCGGCTATTCTTGAGGAGCCACCACGCGGAGGGAATAGCGATCTGGCGCTGGCATTTTCGCGCCATCAGCCAGGCTGGCAGCAGCGCGCTAAAACGCTGATGAAGCGTTTGAACAGTAACGGCGGATCGCCCGATGCTGCCAGGATCCCGGCGCTGCTGGCCAGGGCCTTTCCGGATCGCCTGGCGCGTCGTCGCGGGCTGGAAGGCCGTTACCAGCTGGCGAACGGCATGGGGGCGATGCTGGATCGTGATGACGGGTTAACGCGGCATGAGTGGCTCATTGCGCCACTCTTATTACAGGGCAGCCAGTCGCCAGACGCCCGCATCCTGCAGGCCGTTGCCGTAGATATCGAGGCGCTGGTCAGCCGCTGCCCGCAGCTGGTTGAGCAGTCCGATACCATTGAGTGGGACGAGACACAGGGCACGCTAAAAGCGCTGCGTCGGGCGCAAATCGGCCGCCTGACCCTGAGCGTGAAGCCGCTGGCTAAACCTTCTGAAGAGGAGTTGCACCAGGCGATGCTGAACGGCATCCGCGATAAGGGGCTGGAGGTATTGACCTGGAGTCCGCAGGCCGAACAATTTCGTCTTCGTCTGCTGTGTGCGGCTCGCTGGTTGCCGGAATATGACTGGCCTGCCGTAGATGATGCCTCGCTGCTGGCCAACCTCGAAAACTGGTTACTGCCGCAAATGGGTGGCGTACACTCTTTGCGCGCCCTGAAAGCGTTGGATGTTAAGGCAGCGTTACAGAATCTGACCGACTGGTCATTACGTCAACGGCTGGATACTGAGCTGCCAGAGCATTACACTGTGCCAACCGGAAGCCGGATAGCCATTCGTTATCATGAAGATAATCCACCCGTGCTGGCCGTGCGGATGCAGGAGATGTTCGGTGAAGCCACTACCCCGGCTATTGCGCAGGGGCGTGTCCCGCTGGTACTGGAGCTGCTTTCACCGGCGCAGCGTCCGCTGCAGATCACCCGCGATCTGAGCGCATTCTGGGCAGGAAGCTACCGTGAGGTGCAAAAAGAGATGAAGGGGCGTTACCCTAAACATGTCTGGCCGGACGATCCGGCGAACGCGGCACCGACACGACGGACGAAGAAATATTCGTAGTCATTATATTTGAGAGATTTCTTCTTTCTCCTACGGGATTAAGAACAGAGAATCGGGCCTTTGCGCCTGATAGTTGCGGAGAAAAAGCATGGCGGGGAATGACCGCGAGCCTATTGGACGTAAAGGGAAACCGACGCGTCCGGCAAAAGAGAAAGTAAGCCGTCGTCGACTCAGAAATGAAGAGCGCGACGATGACTATGAAGACGATTATGAGGATGAAGAACCGATGCCGCGCAAAGGAAAAGGCAAAGGGCGTAAGCCTCGTGGAAAACGCGGCTGGTTCTGGCTGTTACTGAAGCTCTTTATTGTGTTTATCGCCCTGATGGCGATCTATGGCGTCTATCTGGATCAAAAAATCCGTAGCCGTATCGACGGTAAAGTATGGCAACTGCCTGCGGCCGTTTACGGGCGGATGGTGAACCTTGAGCCGGACATGTCCATCAGCAAGAACGAGATGGTCAAACTGCTGGAGGCGACGCAGTATCGTCAGGTGACGAAAATGACGCGTCCTGGCGAATTTACCGTGCAGGCGAAGAGCATTGAGATGATCCGCCGTCCGTTCGATTTCCCGGACAGCAAAGAGGGGCAGGTGCGCGCGCGTCTGACCTTCGATGGCGATCATCTGGATACCATCGAGAACATGGATAATAACCGCCAGTTCGGTTTCTTCCGTCTCGATCCGCGCCTGATCACCATGCTCTCTTCGCCGAACGGCGAGCAGCGCCTGTTTGTGGCGCGAAATGGCTTCCCGGATCTGCTGGTCGATACTCTGCTGGCAACCGAAGACCGTCATTTCTACGAGCATGACGGGGTGAGTCTTTACTCTATTGGCCGTGCGGTACTGGCCAACCTGACGGCCGGCCGCACGGTGCAGGGGGCGAGTACCCTGACCCAGCAGCTGGTGAAAAACCTGTTCCTCTCCAGCGAGCGCTCGTACTGGCGTAAGGCTAACGAAGCCTACATGGCAGTCCTGATGGATGCCCGCTACAGCAAGGATCGTATCCTTGAACTGTATATGAACGAGGTGTACCTCGGTCAGAGCGGCGATAACGAGATCCGTGGTTTCCCGCTGGCGAGCCTGTACTACTTTGGTCGTCCGGTCGAAGAGCTGAGCCTTGACCAGCAGGCGCTGCTGGTGGGCATGGTAAAAGGGGCGTCGATCTACAACCCATGGCGCAACCCGAAACTGGCGCTGGAGCGCCGTAACCTGGTGCTGCGCCTGCTGCAACAGCAGCAAGTGATCGACCAGGAGCTGTACGAAATGCTGAGCGCACGTCCGCTTGGCGTACAGCCGCGCGGTGGCGTTATCTCCCCGCAGCCTGCGTTTATGCAGATGGTTCGTCAGGAGTTGCAGGCGAAGCTTGGCGATAAAGTGAAAGATCTCTCCGGCGTGAAGATCTTCACCACGTTCGACTCCGTGGCGCAGGATGCTGCGGAAAAAGCGGCCGTGGAAGGTATTCCGGTCCTGAAGAAACAGCGCAAGCTGAGCGACCTGGAAACCGCGATGGTGGTGGTTGACCGCTACAGCGGGGAAGTGCGCGCCATGGTAGGCGGGGCAGAGCCGCAGTATGCCGGTTATAACCGTGCCATGCAGGCGCGTCGTTCGATTGGTTCTCTGGCGAAACCGGCCACCTATCTGACGGCGCTGAGCCAGCCGAACCAGTATCGCCTGAACACCTGGATTGCGGATGCGCCGATCTCTCTGCGCCAGCCGAATGGCCAGGTCTGGTCGCCGCAGAACGACGATCGTCAGTTCAGCGGACAGGTGATGTTGGTGGATGCGTTGACGCGTTCCATGAACGTACCGACGGTAAACCTGGGTATGGCGCTTGGCCTGCCGGCGATTACCGATACCTGGGTAAAACTGGGTGTGCCTAAAAACCAGCTGCATCCGGTTCCGGCGATGATCCTCGGCGCACTGAACCTGACGCCAATCGAAGTGGCGCAGGCGTTCCAGACCATCGCCAGCGGCGGTAATCGCGCTCCTCTCTCCGCGCTGCGTTCGGTCATTGCCGAAGATGGTACGGTGCTGTATCAGAGCTTCCCGCAGGCGGAGCGTGCCGTTCCGGCGCAGGCGGCCTACATGACGTTGTGGACCATGCAGCAGGTTGTGCAGCGTGGTACGGGGCGCCAGCTGGGCGCGAAGTATCCGGGCCTGCATCTGGCGGGTAAAACCGGTACCACCAATAACAACGTCGACACCTGGTTTGCCGGTATTGATGGACGTGAAGTGGTGATTACCTGGGTGGGTCGTGATAACAACCAGCCCACTAAGCTGTACGGTGCCAGCGGTGCGATGTCTATCTATCAGCGCTATCTGACTAACCAGTCGCCAGTGCCGTTAGTTCTGACGCCACCGGAAGATATCGTGGATATGGGCGTGGATGAGTCGGGTACCTTCGTCTGTGGCGGCGGGATGCGAAGCCTGCCGGTCTGGACCAGCAATCCAGATTCGCTGTGTCAGCAGGCCGCTCCGGAACCCACGGGTAACCCGTTCGAGCAATCTTCTCAGCCGCAACAGCAGCTGCAACAACAGCAGCCGCAGCAGCAGAATGAGAAGAAAGAGAGCGACGGTGTCGCTGGCTGGATTAAGGATATGTTCGGCGGTAATTAACGTGCCAGACCCCCTCTTCGAGAGGAGAGGGGGATTTCACTTAAAACAAACATTTCTCTAACCGGTTTATTCCCTCTTTATAACCCCCGTTTTTCTCTTGTTTATTTCTTATCCCCTCAATTTCCGTAGGGCCGCTATTCGCTTGCTATGCCGCCAGCGTTTCGCATAATATGCTGCGGTCATAATAATAATTCTCGTTTACGTTATCATTCACTCTTGCTCAGAGAGATACCAATGGCGCTTTCAAAAACTGCTCAGCCAATCAATTACTCACTGCGTAAAATCGCAGTGGTTGTAGCCACAGCGGTTAGCGGCATGTCTGCCTATGCACAGGCCGCTGAAACCCCGAAAAAAGAAGAGACGATTACCGTTACCGCAGCGCCAGCTCCACAGGAGAGCGCATGGGGACCCGCTGCGACCATCGCGGCGAAACACTCGGCCACCGCAACGAAAACCGATACCCCGATTGAGAAAACCCCGCAGTCGGTTTCAGTCGTGACGCGTGCAGAAATGGATACCCGTCAACCGAGTTCGGTAAAAGAGGCCTTAGCCTATACTCCGGGTGCTGCGGTTTCTACGCGTGGTTCTTCAACCTCTTACGATTTCGTTATTATTCGTGGTTTCTATACACCTGGCCCGACGCCTAACAACTACCTGGATGGTATCAAGTTGCAGGGTGATTACTACAGTGCTGCTGTAGTTGATCCCTATATGCTGGAACGCGTAGAAATGATGCGCGGCCCAACCTCAGTGCTGTATGGAAAAAGCAACCCAGGTGGGTTGATCTCAATGGTGAGCAAGAGCCCAACATCGGAACCATTAAAAGAAATTCAGTTCAAGATGGGGACGGATAACCTGTTCCAGACCGGTTTCGATTTCAGTGACTCTCTTGATGACGACGGTATCTATTCTTATCGTCTCACCGGTCTTGCCCGCTCTAATGACCAACAGCAGGATTTCTCAAAGCAAAAACGTTATGCCATCGCACCGGTATTTAGCTGGAAGCCTGATGACAAAACTAATCTGACGCTGCGCGCAAATATTCAGAACGATCCTTCAATGGGCTATTACGGCTGGTTACCGAAAGAAGGTACTGTTGAGCCGTTACCTGATGGTTCTCGTGTTCCCGTGAACTTCACCGATTATGCGCCCAACAACACCTATTCTCGTTACCAGCGCATGGTCGGATATAGCTTTGAACATAGTTTTGATGACACTTTCACCGTGCGTCAAAACTTACGTTATAGCCAAATCAAAACATCTCAACAGAGCGTGTACGGTTTCGGCGCAACGGGTAATCAACTGACGCGTTCAATTATTGTTTCTGATGAGCGTTACAACGATTTTGGCGTAGACACGCAGCTGGAGAGTAAATTCGGTACGGGTGAAGTTGCGCATACTTTGCTGACAGGTATCGACTATTCACGTCTGCATAATGATATCGATAATGCCTACGGCACAGCGCCTACGCTGGATATGAATAATCCAGTGTATACCGATGTAGATTTCCCGGATGCACAACCATTCCAGCTCAATACCCAACACCAAACCGGTCTGTATGTCCAGGATCAACTGGAGTGGGAGAAATGGGTTGCCACGCTGGGCGGTCGTTACGACTGGTCTAAGCAGGCAACTACCATCCGTTCAAGCGGTCAAAAAGTTGAACGTAACGATGAGCAGTTTACCTGGCGTGCAGGGATTAACTATCTCTTTGACAACGGTATTACCCCGTACTTCAGCTACAGCGAATCGTTCGAACCAAACCCGTCAAAAGCTTGGGCTGCTACGCCTGCTGACAACGTCGCGTATGCTCCGTCTAAAGGTAAGCAATACGAGGCCGGTGTAAAATACATTCCAAAAGAGCTGCCGGTCGTCGTGACTGCTGCGGTATATGAACTCACCAAAACGAATAACTTAACCACCGATCCCACGAATCCGTTTGCACAAGTTGCTGCAGGTGAAGTGCGTTCTCGTGGCGTAGAGTTAGAAGCAAAAGCAGCGGTGAATGCCAACATTAACCTGACGGCTTCTTATACCTATACGGATGCAGAGTACACCGATGACACAACGTACAAAGGTTTGACCCCTGTTCAGGTTCCTAAAAATATGGCGTCTCTGTGGGGCGATTACACCTTCTATGAAGGCGCGCTTTCAGGGTTAACCTTAGGTACCGGTGGTCGTTATGTGGGTAGCAGTTACGGCGATCCTGATAACACCTTCAAAGTGGGGAGTTCAACGGTCATGGATGCTGTCGTGAAATATGATCTTGCACGTCTGGGGCTTGCTGGATCCAGCGTTGCGGTTAACGTCAACAACCTGTTCGATCGTGAATACGTCGCAAGCTGCTTCAATACCTACGGCTGCTTCTGGGGTGCTGAACGCCAGGTTGTCGCCACCGCGACTTTCCGCTTCTAATCTTCCTTCGGGCACGGTTCGCCGTGCCCTTTTACTAAGTTGGCTACGATGCAGGACAAAACAACGCAATCCGATACAACCTTTTCGCTAAATGCCACCTCCTTTCGCGTGCCTGGGCGTACGCTGCTGCACCCCCTTTCGCTGACCTTTCCTGCAGGCCAGGTCACCGGTCTGATCGGCCATAACGGCTCCGGCAAATCCACCTTACTGAAAATGCTTGGTCGTCATCAGCCGCCATCAGAAGGCGATATTTTGCTGGATGGACAGCCGCTGGAAAGCTGGAGCAGTAAGGCCTTTGCCCGCAAGGTGGCCTATCTGCCGCAGCAATTGCCGCAGGCCGAAGGGATGACCGTGCGCGAGCTGGTCGCGATTGGGCGTTATCCGTGGCATGGGGCGTTGGGACGTTTTGGCGTAGCCGACCGTGAAAAAGTGGAAGAAGCTATCGCCCTGGTGGGATTAAAACCACTAGCACATCGCCTGGTTGATAGCCTCTCTGGCGGTGAACGTCAGCGGGCGTGGATCGCGATGCTGGTGGCGCAAGATAGCCGTTGCCTGCTGCTGGATGAACCTACCTCCGCACTGGATATCGCCCATCAGGTCGATGTGCTGGCATTGGTACATCGTTTAAGCCAGCAGCGTGGGCTGACGGTCATTGCGGTGCTGCATGATATCAACATGGCTGCCCGCTACTGTGATTATCTGGTGGCGCTGCGCGGGGGGGAAATGATTGCCCAGGGCACGCCTTCAGAACTGATGCGCAGTGAGACGCTGGAAACCATTTACGGTATTCCGATGGGCATTCTGCCGCACCCTGCCGGGGCGGCACCGGTGAGCTTTGTCTATTGATGTCTGATTTAACGATTAGCCGCCGTCGGTTGTTGACGGCGATGGCCCTTTCGCCGTTGCTCTGGAAAATGGGCACCGCACATGCCGCAGCCGCCATCAATAACGACCGTATTGTCGCCCTGGAGTGGCTGCCCGTTGAGCTGTTGCTCGCGCTGGGCGTCACGCCTTATGGCGTTGCGGATATCCCCAACTATCGGCTGTGGGTAAACGAGCCCAGCCTCCCTGACTCGGTCATCGACATCGGTTTGCGCACCGAGCCCAATCTCGAATTGCTGACGCAAATGAAACCCTCCTATCTGGTGTGGTCGGCAGGGTATGGCCCCTCAGAGGAGAAGCTGGCGCGGATTGCGCCAGGCCGGGGGTTCTCGTTTAGCGACGGGAAAGCACCGCTAACGCAAGCGCGTCACTCGCTCAACGAGATGGCCCAGCTGTTAAACCTGGAGGCCGCGGCCCGTCAGCATCTTGATCACTTCGACAGCGTCATTGATAGCTACAAACCGCGTTTCGCCGGGCGCGGCGATCGGCCTTTGCTGATGATTACGCTGCTGGACGCCCGCCACGTATTGGTGTTCGGCAAAAACTGCCTCTTCCAGGAGGTGATGGATCGCTACGGAATAAATAATGCCTGGGAAGGGGAGATGACCTTCTGGGGCAGCACCGCGATAGGCATTGACAGGCTGGCGGCGTTTCGTGATGTCGATGTGCTCTGTTTTGATCATGGCAATGAGCGTGAGATGCAGACATTGATGAAAACCCCGCTATGGCAGGCGATGCCCTTTGTCCGCCAGCAGCGTTTCCAGCGCGTACCGGCCGTGTGGTTCTACGGCGCGACCCTGTCGGCGATGCACTTTGCCCGGGTACTGGATAGCGCACTGGGAGGCAAAGCATGAAATCACGGATAACATTGCTGCCGGGGCTACTGCTGGTCGCGCTGTTTGTGCTGGCGCTGGGTTTAACCTGGAGCAACCTGACGACCGCGTTGCCGCGAGCCCAGTGGGGCGAAGCGGTTGTTGCGCCAAATATTGATAAGATCGAACAGATGATCTTCCACTACAGCCTGTTACCGCGTCTGGTGATCTCGCTGCTGGTGGGGGCGGGCCTGGGCCTGGTGGGGGTACTGTTCCAGCAAGTGCTACGCAATCCCCTGGCGGAACCCACCACCCTGGGGGTGGCGACCGGCGCGCAGTTGGGGATGACTATCGCCACCCTGTGGGCGTTGCCGGGCGCACTGGCACCGCAGTTCGCGGCGCTGATTGGCGCCTGCGTGGTCGGTGCGCTGGTCTTTGGCGTGGCCTGGGGCAAGCGGTTATCACCGGTGACGCTGATCCTTGCCGGTCTGGTCGTCAGTCTCTACTGCGGTGCGATCAACCAGCTGCTGGTGATCTTCCATCACGATGAATTGCAAAGCATGTTCCTCTGGAGTACCGGTACGCTAACGCAGACCGACTGGAGCATTGTGCAGCGGCTGTGGCCACAACTGCTGGGCGGCGTCTTGCTCACGCTATTACTGCTGCGCCCGCTGACGTTGATGGGGCTGGATGATGGCGTGGCGCGTAATCTCGGGCTGGCGCTGTCACTGGCGCGTCTGGCCGCGCTGACGCTGGCGATTGTGATCAGCGCCCTGTTGGTCAACGCCGTCGGGATCATTGGTTTTATCGGCCTGTTTGCGCCATTGCTGGCGAAAATGGTTGGTGCCCGCCGCCTGCTAACCCGGCTGCTGGTCGCTCCCCTGATTGGGGCCCTTATCCTCTGGCTGTCAGATCAGATTATTTTGTGGCTAACCCGCGTATGGATGGAGGTCTCGACCGGCTCCGTGACGGCGATCGTGGGGGCACCGCTGCTGCTGTGGCTCCTGCCGCGCCTGCGAAGCATGAGCGCGCCCGCGATGAACGCCGGGAACCATGTTGCTGCCGAACGTCATCACGTGCTGTGGTATGCCCTGGGGGGCGGCCTGCTGCTGTTACTGGCGGTGATGGCCGCGCTGGCCTTTGGGCGTGATGCCACAGGCTGGCACTGGGCGAGTGGGGCGCTGCTGGATGAGCTGATGCCGTGGCGCTGGTCGCGGGTCATGGCGGCGCTGATTGCCGGGGTAATGCTGGCGGTCGCGGGCTGTATTATTCAGCGCCTGACCGGCAACCCGATGGCGAGCCCGGAAGTGCTGGGTATCAGCTCTGGTGCGGCCTTCGGCGTCGTCTTAATGCTTTTCTTCGTCCCTGGCAACGCCTTCGGCTGGCTGATGCCGGCGGGCAGCTTGGGTGCGGCGGTAACCCTGCTGATCATTATGGTCTCGGCCGGGCGCGGGGGCTTTTCGCCTCACCGTATGCTGCTGGCCGGGATGGCGCTCAGCACTGCCTTTACCATGCTGTTAATGATGCTGCAGGCCAGTGGTGACCCGCGTATGGCGCAGATCCTCACCTGGCTTGCGGGGTCTACCTATAACGCCTCTACCGCGCAGGTGGTGAGCACGGGCATCGCGCTGGTGGTGCTTATGGCTATCGTGCCACTTTGTCGTCGCTGGCTGACGGTGCTGCCGCTGGGGGGCGACACCGCCCGGGCGGTAGGCATAGCGCTGACGCCGTCTCGCGTGGGCTTACTCTTACTGGCGGCGTGCCTGACCGCCACAGCGACCATGACCATCGGCCCTTTAAGCTTTATCGGCCTGATGGCGCCGCACATTGCCCGTATGATGGGTTTTCGTCGTACGATGCCGCACATTGTGATGTCGGCGCTGACGGGGGGTATTTTGCTGGTGTTCGCGGACTGGTGCGGGCGAATGGTGCTTTTCCCTTATCAGATCCCGGCGGGGCTGCTGTCGACCTTTATCGGCGCGCCGTACTTTATCTGGCTGCTGAGAAAGCAGAGCAGATAATAAAAGCAAAACGGCAACCTCAGGTTGCCGTTTTTAGTGTTTGTACCCTCTCCCCGTGGGAGAGGGTCAGGGTGAGGGCACCAGACCGCACCGGGTCAAAGCAAAACGGCAACCTCTGGTTGCCGTTTTTAGTATTTGTACCCTCTCCCTGCGGGAGAGGGTCAGGGTGAGGGCACCAGACCGCACCGGGTAAAAGCAAAACGGCAACCAGAGGTTGCCGTTTTTAGTATTTGTACCCTCTCCCCGTGGGAGAGGGCCAGGGTGAGGGCATCAGGCCCTTAGAGCTTCGCGAACACTCTGCGCGCGGCATCAATGGTGTTATTGATATCCTCAACGCTATGCGCAACTGACATAAAGCCCGCCTCAAACGCCGACGGCGCCAGGTAGACACCCTCTTCCAGCATCAGGTGGAAGAAACGTTTGAAACGCTCCACATCGCACTTCACAACATCCTGATAGCAGGTCACGGTTGCGGCATCGGTAAAGAAGAGGCCGAACATGCCGCCAACATGGTTTACCACCAGCGGGATACCGGCTTCTTGTGCCGCTTCCAGCAGGCCGTTTGCCAACTGCGTGGTCAGGTCGCTCAGGGTCTCATGAACCCCCGGCTGGGCCACTTCGGTCAGGCAGGCAAAGCCCGCCGCCATCGCAATCGGGTTGCCGGAAAGCGTGCCCGCCTGGTAGACCGGCCCGGTAGGCGCCAGCGCATCCATCACCTCTTTACGGCCACCAAAGGCCCCTACCGGCATACCGCCGCCGATGATTTTACCGAGGCAGGTCAGGTCTGGCACCACGTTGTAGTAAGACTGGGCACCCGCTAATGCGACACGGAAACCGGTCATGACTTCATCGATGATCAGCAGGGCATTAAACTCGTCGCACAGGGCACGCAGGCCAGGCAGGAATTCAGGCTGCGGTGGAATGCAGTTCATATTGCCGGCAACAGGCTCTACGATGATACAGGCGATCTCCTGCGGGTATTGCTCAAAGGCCGCGCGCACGGAGTCGAGATCGTTATAGGTGCAGGTCAGGGTATGCTTCGCGAAATCCGCCGGAACGCCCGGCGAGTTCGGCTGACCGAGAGTCAGGGCACCGGAACCGGCTTTGACCAGCAGGCAGTCAGCGTGGCCGTGGTAACAACCTTCAAATTTGATGATCTTGTCGCGACCAGTAAAGCCACGCGCCAGGCGGATTGCGCTCATGGTCGCTTCGGTACCAGAGTTCACCATACGCACCATATCCATGGTCGGAACCAGCTCGGTGACCAGGGCGGCCATTTTGACCTCCATTTCGGTCGGGGCGCCGAAGCTTAAGCCGCGCTGCGCAGCTTCAATCACCGCGTTGCGAATGGTCGGGTGGTTGTGTCCCAGCACCATCGGGCCCCACGAGCCGACGTAGTCGATATAGGCTTTACCATCCACATCGTACAGGTATGCGCCGTCCGCACGTTCAATAAACAGCGGCGTACCGCCTACGCCGGTAAAAGCGCGTACTGGGGAGTTAACACCACCCGGGATAAGTTCGCGGGCAGCGCTGTAAAGCGTTTCTGACTTGCTCATGGCGTCGTTCCTGGTTCGTATAAAATGATTAAGCACACTATTCTAAGTGATTCGCAGAAGGTTATATACCCGTGATACCTCAAGTTGCTTGTGCGTTGGCCTGACTACCCGGCTCGTCCCTGCATTTTTTGCCCGGCCGCCCGAATGATTGGGGTGAACATTTTAGCCACATTCATTTGCGATTTTATTCAGCACTTTTGCAGGCCAGACGGGATACGTCTGGTAGAATCCCTCCGGCTATTTGTATGATCAATAAGAACAGACCATGAAAACAGATACTCCCTCTTTTGAACAACAGCAGCTGGCACGTGCCCGGCAGCGTATCAGCATACGCCGCTTGCTTAACCGTGATAAAACGCCTTTGGCGATCCTGCTTGCCGCTGCGGTGGTGGGAACCCTGGCAGGGTTCGTTGGCGTCGCTTTCGAAAAAGCGGTCAACATAGTGCTGAACTGGCGTATTGGCACCGTTGCAAGCTATGCCGATCGCAGCTGGCTGGTGTGGGGCCTGGCCTTTGGGCTGTCCGCGCTCCTGGCGGCGACAGGTTATTTCCTGGTGCGTAAGTTTGCCCCTGAAGCGGGGGGGTCGGGCATTCCGGAGATTGAAGGCGCGCTCGAAGAGCTGCGCCCGGTGCGCTGGTGGCGCATACTGCCCGTCAAGTTTATCGGCGGTATGGGAACGCTCGGTGCCGGTATGGTGCTTGGGCGAGAAGGGCCCACGGTTCAACTGGGCGGGAACGTGGGGCGCATGGTGGGTGATATTTTTCGCATGCGTAGCCCGGAAGCACGTCATACCCTGTTGGCTACCGGGGCTGCGGCAGGCCTTAGCGCCGCGTTTAATGCGCCGCTGGCAGGCATCTTATTTATCATTGAAGAGATGCGCGCCCAGTTTCGTTACAACCTGATCTCCATTAAGGCAGTATTTACCGGCGTGATTATGTCGAGCATCGTCTTTCGTATCTTCAATGGCGAAGGGGCGGTGATAGAGGTGGGCAAGCTGACCAACGCGCCGGTGAATACGCTGTGGCTCTATCTGGTGTTGGGGATGATTTTTGGCATCGTCGGGCCGCTTTTTAATACGCTGATATTGCGGGCGCAGGATATGTTCCAGCGTATCCATGGCGGAAACACTACCAAATGGGTGCTGGTTGGCGGCCTGCTCGGGGGGATATGCGGTATCCTGGGGTTTATCGAACCGAATGCTGCAGGTGGCGGTTTTGGCTTAATCCCGATTGCGGCCGCCGGTAATTTCAGCATCGGCCTGCTGCTGTTTATGTTTCTCTCCCGCGTCGTTACCACGGTGTTATGTTTTTCGTCAGGCGCGCCTGGCGGAATTTTTGCGCCCATGCTGGCGCTGGGCACGCTGTTGGGTACCGCCTTTGGCATGGCCGCTGCGGCTGGATTTCCGGCGTATCATCTTGATGCCGGGACCTTTGCCATTGCCGGAATGGGGGCGTTGCTGGCGGCCTCTTTACGCGCACCTCTGACCGGCATTGTGCTGGTGCTGGAGATGACCGACAACTATCAGCTCATTTTGCCAATGATCATTACCTGCCTCGGCGCGACACTATTAGCCCAATTCCTGGGCGGTAAACCGCTATACTCCACCATTCTTGCGCGCACACTGGCGAAGCAAGAGGCAGAGCAGAATACTTGATTGCTATACCAGGGTATTAGATAATGACAACAAGAATTGGGTGATTTTTAACCCGATAGCAGTATTCATGGGAGCATAAAATGAGTGATGACATCGCGCTGCCGCTGCAATTTACTGAAGCAGCAGCTAAAAAAGTAAAAGACCTGATCGCCGATGAAGATAACCCGGCGCTGAAATTGCGTGTTTATATTACCGGTGGCGGTTGTAGCGGCTTCCAGTATGGATTTACCTTTGACGATCAGATTAACGATGGCGATATGACCATTGAGAAGCAGGGCGTGGCCCTGGTGGTCGACCCGATGAGCCTGCAATATCTGGTGGGTGGTGCGGTGGACTACACCGAAGGCCTGGAAGGCTCCCGTTTCGTGGTAACTAACCCGAACGCCAAGAGCACCTGCGGGTGCGGCTCCTCCTTCAGCATCTAAAATTGCACGGTGCAGAAGACAAAAACGGCAACCTCAGGGTTGCCGTTTTGCTTTTCAGCGCCCGTTTTCGTCCAGCGCAAAAGTAGGTAGCTTCAGGTGCCAGCGAATAGCCGCCAGACGAATGGTCAAGGTGACCACCATCCCTAGCATGGCAGCGCTTTCAAGCGGCATGCCGAAGGTATACCAGGCGGTGGCATGAACGATGCCGCCAACGATACAGGCTGTGGCGTAAATTTCAGTGCGCAAAATCATGGGCACCTCGCGGGCCAGAATATCGCGAATAATCCCGCCACCGACTCCGGTCAATACACCCATGCAGATAGCGACCATCGGACCGGTTCCTGCCATAAAGGCTTTGTTCACGCCAATGCCGACGAAGACCGCCAGCCCCACGGCATCCAGCACGGGGAGAATCCACTTCGGTAGACGTCGCGGCTGACGCACCAGTACGATGGTAAGCAGGCAGGTAACCATCGCTACGACCAGATCGGTAGGATCTTTCACCCAGAATACCGGACCATGATCGAGCGCCATATCGCGGATAGTGCCACCGCCCACGGCTGTAACCACCCCTAACACCAGAACGCCAAACGGGTCCATGCGTAATTTACCGGCCAGCAGAACGCCGGAAATCGCAAAAACGGCTGTACCGAGAATATCCAGCCAGTAAACGAGCATCGTTAAATCCCCGAAAGTGATTAATGACTCTGCGGCAGCGCAGAACAGAGTTGTTTTGCGGCGAGGATAATACGCGGGCCTGCACGCTCAAACCAGTCGCTGGTGAGTGGAATCACGGGTATTTTTAGCTGGCTATGCCAGTATTGCTCGATTTTGGGAATTTCGCCTGCCCCGCCGGCAACGACAATCGCCTGAGGATGGCGCATCAACACCTGTTCGCGGCTCACCTGCGGCCAGGGCACCCGGCTTTCAGCGAAGATATTCTCCCCGCCACACAGCTCCAGAACCTGGTGCTGCAGTGATCCGGCACCCGTGGTAAACAGGGGCTGGCTGCCGAACTGTAAGAAGACGCGTTTGCGCGATGGCGTGTTGTATTTCGCTTTTAACGCCTGATAGTCATCCAGCAGTTGTTGGGCTGCGCGTTCCGCTTTTTGCGGCGCTGGACTGTAGGGGGCGAGATCGCGAATCGCTTGCGCGACCTGTTCGATATTGATGGCGTCAACCCAGACGACCTTAATGCCCAGGGAGGAGAGTTGATTGATCTGCCTCTCGGCATTCCCTCCGCGCCAGGCCAGCACCAGATCCGGTTTTAGCGCCACAATGCGTTCGACGTTCATCCCCTGCCAGGTGGCAACCTGCTCGATAGTTTTCGCGGCGGGCGGATAGTCGGAATAGCTACTCACGCCAACCGGCGTGATGCCAGCGGCAAAGGCCAGCTCGGTATTGGCAGGGGAGAGGGTAATAACACGCGGCGCAGCATTCAGCCACGCCGGTGTGAGCAGAAGCAGGGTGAACAGCGCCCTGTAAAGCGACTTAACCACGCGCCAGTTTCTGCACCAGGGTCTCAACCATCAGGCTGGACTGCTTAGCCGCCACGACGAGGAACTCATCGAAACTCAGGTGAGATTGCTGATCGGCCACGTCGGAGATGGCGCGAACCACCACAAACGGCATTTTAAAGTTATGACAAACATGGGCAATAGCGGTCGCTTCCATCTCCACGGCAATCGCCTGTGGGAAGTTATGGCGGATCTTCGCCAGTGAGACGGAGCCGTTGATGAAGGCATCGCCGCTGACAATCAGGCCACGTACCGCGTTCAGGTTCAGCTCAGCGATGCAGTTTTCTGCTGCGGTAACCAGCTTCTCATCGGCCTTGAAGCCTGCCGGGCAGCCAGGGAGTTGACCCAGCTCGTAACCAAAGGCGGTGACGTCGGCATCGTGATAACGCGCTTCATCAGAGACGACGATATCGCCCACTTTCAGAGTCGGCGCCAGGCCGCCAGCGGAGCCAGTATTGATAATCACGTCCGGCTTGCAGCACTCTAACAGCAGCGTTGTGCCCAGCGCGGCCGCCACTTTACCAATACCGGATTTCAGCAGAGCAACTTCAGTTCCGTTCAGCAGGCCGGTATAGATCTCGCAGCCGCCCAGGGTGAGGGTCTGACGGTTCTCAATTTTGTCACGCAGCAGCGTAACTTCTTCTTCCATTGCTCCAATAATACCGATTTTCATAGATTTACTCGCGATGTGCCATGATTAGAGGCATAGTCTATCATGCGCTTCAGGGGAAACGCATTTTCCGCGCGGGAGAGCACATGTCACATATCGATTTTCGCAACAAAATTAACTGGCACCGGCGTTACCGCTCGCCGCAAGGTCATAAAAGCGAACATGAGATCCTGCGGATCTTCGAAAGCGATCGCGGGCGCATTATCAACTCAGCGGCAATCCGCCGACTGCAACAAAAAACGCAGGTTTTTCCCCTCGAACGTAACGCTGCCGTGCGTACGCGTCTCACCCATTCGATGGAGGTCCAGCAGGTTGGCCGCTACATCGCGAAAGAGGTGTTAAGCCGCCTCAAAGAGCAGCGTCTGCTGGAGGCCTACGGTCTGGATGAACTGACGGGGCCGTTCGAAAGCATCGTTGAGATGGCCTGTCTGATGCACGATATCGGTAACCCGCCGTTTGGCCATTTTGGTGAGGCCGCTATCAACGACTGGTTCCGCCAGCGTTTGTTCCCGTCGGATGCCGCCAGCCAACCGCTGAGCGAGGATCGCTGTATTGTGCGCGACCTGCGCCTGCGGGAGGGCGAAGAGGCGCTGAATGAACTGCGGCGCAAGGTACGCCAGGATCTCTGTCATTTTGAGGGTAACGCGCAGGGGATACGCCTGGTGCACTCTCTGATGCGCATGAACCTCACCTGGGCCCAGGTGGGCTGTATTTTAAAATATACGCGTCCGGCCTGGTGGCAAGGGGAACCTCCTGCCAGCCATCATTATTTGATGAAAAAGCCTGGCTATTACCTCTCGGAAGAGGCCTATATCGAACGGTTGCGTAAAGAGTTGTCGCTGACGCCTCATGGCCGTTTTCCATTGACCTGGATTATGGAGGCTGCGGACGATATCTCCTACTGCGTGGCCGACCTGGAGGATGCGGTTGAAAAAAGAATCTTTAGCGTAGAGGAGCTTTATCAGCATCTTTATGACGCCTGGGGGACGCATGAAAAAGGATCGCTATTTTCTCAGGTTGTAGAAAACGCCTGGGAGAAATCGCGCGCGAATTCCCTGCGGCGCAGCGCTGAAGATCAGTTCTTTATGTATTTGCGCGTCAATACACTTAATAAGCTGGTGCCCTATGCGGCAAACCGCTTTATTGATAATTTGCCGATGATTTATCGCGGTGACTTTAATCAGGCTCTACTTGAAGATGGCAGTGATTTTAGTCAGTTGCTTGATTTATATAAGAATGTTGCGCTTCGCCACGTTTTTAGTCACCCGGATGTTGAACAGCTCGAATTACAGGGATACCGCGTTATCAGCGGTTTGCTGGAGATCTATCGTCCCTTATTGCAATTATCGACTGATGAGTTTAGCGAGCTGGTAGAAAAAGAGCGGGTGCGACGTTTACCTATTGAATCACGTTTATTTCAGAAACTCTCCACCCGCCATCGGCTGGCCTACATTGAGGCCGTCGGGAAATATGATCGACAGGCGTTAGACTGGCCAGTATATGAATACTATTATCGTTGTCGCCTGATTCAGGATTATATCAGCGGCATGACAGACCTATATGCCTGGGATGAGTACCGCCGTTTAATGGCGGTTGAATAAAGCGTGAGTTTTGTAAAGATGGACAATAAATTTTTACTTTTCCTGAGATCGTAATACTGGAACTTCGCGCTATAAAACGAATCTCATGTACACAGCAATTGTGCGTTACTGGCAAATCGAGATTGAGAAAGATGAAAAAAACCACATTAGCAATGAGTGCATTAGCGTTGAGTTTAGGATTGGCGTTGTCTCCACTTTCTGCATCAGCTGCAGAGACCGCTTCGGCAACCACCGCCCAGCAGATGCCAAGCCTGGCACCGATGCTGGAAAAGGTGATGCCATCGGTGGTGAGCATTAATGTTGAAGGCAGCACCGCGGTAAACACCCCGCGTATGCCGCGTAACTTCCAGCAATTCTTCGGCGACAACTCGCCGTTCTGTCAGGACGGTTCGCCGTTCCAGAGTTCGCCATTCTGCCAGGGCGGTCAGGGCGGCGGTGACGGCGCAGCGCCGCAGCAAAAATTCATGGCACTGGGTTCCGGTGTCATCATCGATGCGGCTAAAGGCTACGTCGTGACGAACAACCACGTGGTGGATAACGCCAACAGCATTAAAGTGCAGATGAGCGATGGCCGTAAGTTTGACGCCAAAGTGGTGGGTAAAGATCCGCGCTCCGATATCGCCCTGATCCAGATTCAGGATCCGAAAAACCTGACCGCGATTAAGCTTGCCGATTCCGATGCTCTGCGGGTGGGTGACTATACGGTAGCCATCGGTAACCCGTTCGGCCTTGGCGAGACAGTCACCTCCGGTATTGTCTCCGCGCTGGGTCGTAGCGGCCTCAATGCAGAAAACTATGAAAACTTCATCCAGACCGATGCGGCGATTAACCGCGGTAACTCCGGCGGTGCGCTGGTCAATCTGAATGGTGAACTGATCGGTATCAACACCGCGATTCTGGCCCCGGACGGCGGCAATATCGGTATCGGCTTTGCTATTCCGAGCAACATGGTTAAAAACCTGACCAGTCAGATGGTTGAGTTTGGCCAGGTGAAACGCGGCGAACTGGGGATTATGGGGACTGAGCTGAACTCGGAACTGGCGAAAGCGATGAAAGTCGATGCTCAGCGCGGTGCCTTTGTCAGCCAGGTGATGCCGAACTCTTCCGCTGCGAAAGCCGGTATTAAAGCGGGTGACGTTATTACCACCCTGAACGGCAAGCCAGTAAGCAGCTTTGCCGCGCTGCGTGCGGAAGTGGGCTCTATGCCAGTTGGCAGCAAAGTCTCGCTGGGCCTGCTGCGTGAAGGTAAGCCAGTCAACGTGACCCTGGAACTGCAGCAGAGCAGCCAGAGCCAGGTCGATTCCAGCTCTATCTTCAGCGGCATCGAAGGCGCTGAGATGAGCAATAAAGGGCAAGATAAAGGCGTGGTGGTGAGTAACGTGAAAGCCAACTCTCCGGCTGCGCGCATTGGCCTGAAGAAAGGTGACGTGATTATGGGCGCTAATCAGCAGCCTGTGAAAAACATCGCTGAGTTGCGCAAAATTCTCGACAGCAAGCCTTCGGTGCTGGCGCTGAATATCCAGCGTGGCGACACTTCTCTCTATTTGTTAATGCAGTAATCTCCAAAGCCCCTGCGTCCGGTGATGCAGGGGCTTTTCCTCTTTCTGTGACCCTTTCCACAAGTCCATACATCTCCCCCCGTTTTTGTGCATTCGCACAATGCAGCCCCGGTTGAACTTCCCTATGCTTGAGCTCTGCTCAGAGGAGGACGACATGGCTGGCTGGCATCTTGATACCAAAATGGCGCAGGATATCGTGGCACGAACGATGCGCATTATTGATACGAACATCAACGTTATGGATGCCCGCGGGCGGATCATAGGCAGCGGCGATCGTGAGCGTATTGGGGAAATGCACGAAGGCGCACTGCTGGTGCTTTCTCAGGGGCGCGTGGTGGACATCGACGATGCGGTGGCCCGCCATCTGCACGGCGTGCGACAGGGTATTAACCTGCCGCTGCGTCTGGAAGGCGAAATTGTTGGCGTTATCGGGCTGACCGGCGAGCCAGAGTCATTGCGCAAGTATGGCGAGCTGGTGTGCATGACCGCCGAGATGATGCTGGAACAATCCCGCCTGATGCACCTGCTGGCTCAGGATAGTCGTCTGCGTGAAGAACTGGTGATGAACCTGATTCAGGCTGAAGAACACACCCCGGCGCTAACCGAATGGGCCCAGCGTCTGGGTATCGATCTGAATCAACCGCGCGTGGTCGCGGTGATTGAGGTCGACAGCGGTCAGCTGGGCGTAGACAGTGCCATGGTTGAACTGCAGCAACTACAAAACGCGCTGGCGACGCCAGAACGCAACAACCTCGTCGCGATTGTTTCGTTAACGGAGATGGTGGTGTTAAAACCGGCGCTCAATCAGTTTGGACGCTGGGATGCCGAAGATCATCGTCGTCGTGTTGAGCAGCTTATTGCCCGTATGAAAGAGAACGGGCAACTGCGTTTTCGCGTGGCGCTGGGGAACTACTTCACCGGCCCGGGCAGCATTGCCCGCTCCTGGCGTACTGCACGGACTACCATGATGGTTGGGAAACAGCGGATGCCCGAGAGCCGCAGCTATTTCTATCAGGATTTGATGCTACCGGTACTGCTCGACAGTCTGCGCGGGGGCTGGCAGGCAAATGAACTGGCCCGCCCGCTGACGCGTCTGAAGGCGATGGATAACAATGGGCTTTTGCGCCGTACGTTACAGGCATGGTTCCGTCACAACGTGCAACCGCTGGCGACTTCGCGGGCGTTGTTTATTCACCGTAATACGCTGGAGTATCGTCTTAACCGTATCTCGGAGCTGACGGGGCTGGACCTGGGGAATTTTGACGACAGACTGTTGCTGTATGTGGCATTGCAGCTGGATGAGCAGAGATAACGCAAAGCAAAACGGCAACCAGGTTGCCGTTTTAAAGGTTTGACCGCACCCGGTATTATTTATTACGGGTCAGCTTCTCAAGATCCGCTTCGATTTCACTGATCTTGTTGGTGACCACGCTCTCCAGATGGCGAAGATCGTCGAGGATCTTACGCTTGAGATCGACTTCGGTGCGATCGCGCTGGCAAATCTGATCGAGTTCATCGATCACATAGCGCAGATTCGGGCTGATCTCCTGCACTTCTTTGTAACCCTGACCAACGCCATCCGCCACAACGGTTTTACGTTGACGTGGGTATTTGAACTTCACGCTCTTGGCGAAGAACTCGCCCTTATCCTTGTGGAAATAGATTTTCAGGATATCGTTGTTGGCTTCCTGCCGGAGGCTGTAACGATCAATTTCATCAGGATTGGTAATGCCCAGACTTTTTAGATTATCGTACATAGCGGTACCCTTGATCTCAACATAACCTATGAATAATTAACGAAAAAATCTATTCTCGCCACCAGCAGATACAAAAAAAGCGGGGTAGCCCCCGCTTTTTGTTATACCTGATTAATCGATGGTACGCAGCAGTTCGTTGATGCCGACTTTGCCACGAGTTTTCGCATCGACTTTCTTCACAATCACCGCGCAGTACAGGCTGTATTTGCCATCTTTCGAAGGCAGGTTGCCGGAGACCACTACGGAGCCCGCTGGTACACGGCCGTAGTGCACTTCGCCGGTTTCACGATCGTAAATACGGGTGCTCTGGCCGATGTAAACGCCCATGGAGATCACCGAGCCTTCTTCAACGATCACGCCTTCAACCACTTCTGAGCGTGCGCCGATGAAGCAGTTATCTTCGATGATGGTTGGGTTAGCCTGCAGCGGCTCCAGAACGCCACCGATGCCTACGCCACCAGAAAGGTGAACGTTTTTACCGATCTGGGCGCAAGAGCCCACGGTCGCCCAGGTATCAACCATGGTGCCTTCGTCAACGTACGCACCGATGTTCACATAGGACGGCATCAGCACAGTGTTACGTGCGATAAAGGCGCCCTGGCGAACAGCGGCTGGCGGCACTACGCGGAAACCCTCTTTCTGGAAGCGCGCTTCGTCGTAATCGGCGAATTTCATCGGGACTTTATCGAAGTAGCGGCTTTCTGCGCCGTCAATAACCTGGTTGTCGTTGATACGGAAAGAGAGCAGCACGGCTTTCTTCAGCCACTGGTGAGTGACCCACTGACCGTCGATTTTTTCTGCCACACGCAGCGCGCCGGAATCCAGCAAAGAAATCACCTGGTTAACCGCTTCGCGGGTTACGGTATCCACATTTGCCGGAGTTATCTCGGCGCGACGCTCAAAGGCGGACTCAATAACGTTCTGTAACTGCTGCATTGTTTACTCTTTCCATTTCACTAAAAAACACGTCACCCTTTATCGTTTGGATTGAGGGCTGCTGTCAACCGTTGTTGCACTTCAAGTTGCAGGTCATTATTAAGGCCACGCCGGTCGGCGGTGGCGATTATAAATAAATCTTCTACTCGCTCACCGATTGTCGTAATTCTGGCACCGTGGAGCGAAATACCGAGGTCGGCAAAGATCTGCCCGACCCGTGCCAACAGCCCTGGCTGATCCAGCGCAATGAGCTCCATAAAGGATTTGCGATCGGTATGGGTTGGCAGGAAATTAACCTCGGTGTCCACGGTAAAGTGACGCAGTTTTGCCGGCTGGCGACGCGGCTGCGGCGGCTGCCAACTGCTCTGGGTGATCGCCTGTTCCAGTCCGAAGCGGATCGGCTCGTGGCGGTCTGACGCCAGCGGGCTGCCGTCCGGCTCCAGCACGATAAAGGTGTCCATCGCCATACCGTCGCGGGTGGTAAAAATCTGTGCGTCGTGCACGCTCAAATTACGTCTGTCCAGCTCGGCACAGACCGCAGCGAACAGGTAAGGCCTGTCCGGGCTCCAGATAAAGATCTCCGTTCCGCCGCGCGTGGCCTGTGGGCTAAGCAGAATGAGCGGTTTGGTGAGGTCGTGCTTCAACAGATGTCGCGCGTGCCATGCCAGCTGATTTGGCGTATGACGCACAAAGTAATTAGCGCGACAGCGCGCCCAGATCTGGTGCAGCGCCTCTTCATTAATACTCTCCATGCGCAATAACGCCAACGCCTGTAGCTGATGGTGGCGCACGCGTTCACGCATGTCTGGCGTATTCTGCATCCCGCGTCGTAGCTGTTTCTCCGTGGCAAAGTAGAGCTCGCGGAGCAAACTCTGCTTCCAGCTATTCCATAAGGATTCGTTGGTAGCGCAGATATCAGCTACCGTCAGGCACACCAGGAAGCGCAGACGATTCTCAGTCTGTACCTCTTCGGCAAATTGCTTGATCACCTCCGGATCCTGGATATCTCGCCGTTGCGCGGTAACCGACATCAACAGGTGATGACGAACCAGCCAGGCGACCAGCTGCGTTTCGCGTGAATTAAGTCCGTGAAGCTCGGCGAATTTCAGTATGTCCTGCGCACCCAGCACGGAGTGGTCTCCGCCCCGGCCTTTGGCAATATCATGGAACAGGGCGGCAATAAGGATCAGTTCCGGATGGTTCAGGCGCGGCCAGAGCTCTACGCAGAGCGGATGCTGGCTCCGGGTCTCTTCCCGGGCGAAGCTTTCCAGCTTCAGCAATACGCGAATGGTGTGTTCATCCACGGTGTAGGCATGAAAAAGATCGAACTGCATCTGCCCGACAATATGTGACCACTGGGGCATATAGGCCCAGAGCACGCTGTGGCGGTGCATGGGCAGTAGCCCGCGTTTCACGGCACCCGGATGGCGAAGCATGCTAAGAAACAGTGAGCGGGCTTCCGGGATGTAGCACAGCGGCTGGCGAAGGTGACGCCGAGCGTGGCGCAGATGGCGCAGAGTCGTAGAGTAGATCCCGGTAATCGTGCTGTTACGCACCATGGTATAAAACATCCGCAGGATCGCTTCTGGCTCACGGATAAAAAGCGTTTCGTCGCGCAGGTCGATAAGCGTGCCGCGCAACTGGAAATCGTCGTCAATGGGGCGCGGTTTTTCATCGGCGGTGAGCGCCAGAATGGCTTCATCAAACAACTGGAGCAGCATTTGATTCAGCTCGGTGACGCGACGGGTGACGCGGTAGAAGTCTTTCATCATCTGTTCTACCGGCTCGTTCCCTTCGCCGCTATAGTTCAGGCGCTGCGCGACGCTAAGCTGCCTGTCGAACAGCAGGCGGTTATCGTAGCGTGTGATTTCCAGATGCAGCGCGAAGCGGATACGCCAAAGCAGGTGCAGACACTCATTCAGCTCAATACGTTCGGCGGGAGTTAAAAAACCAAAGCCGACCATCTCATCGAGCGAGGTGGCCCCGAAATGGCGACGAGCGACCCATTGCAGGGTGTGGATATCGCGCAGGCCGCCGGGGCTGCTTTTAATATCCGGCTCCAGGTTATAACTGGTGCCGTGATAACGCTGGTGACGTACCTGCTGTTCGTCGACCTTGGCGGCAAAGAATTTTTCTGAAGGCCAGAATCCGTCGCTGAAAATGTGCTTTTGCAGCTCCAGAAATAGCGCGACGTCGCCGATCAGGAGGCGAGTCTCAATCAGGTTGGTGGCGACGGTAAGATCCGCTAAGCCCTCGAGCAGACACTCTTCCAGGGTGCGCACGCTGTGGCCCACTTCCAGCTTCACGTCCCACAGCAGCGTTAACAGCTCACCAATTTTTTGCGCCTGATCGTCGGGCAGCTTTTTACGGCTCAGGATTAACAGGTCGATATCCGACAGGGGGTGCAATTCGCCGCGGCCATAACCGCCCACCGCAACCAGCGCCACGTCGCTAATTTGGCCAAAGCCATAATCAATCCACAGGCGCTGTAACAGCTGATCAATAAATTCAGTGCGCGCTTCGATGAGTGATTCGGCAGAGATCCCGCTGTCGAATGCTTCACCCAGCCAGTGCTGGAATGTGTCGATATGCGCTTTAATGTCGGCACAGGTGAGATCTGTCTTCGGCCAGACGCCGGGGTTATCCGGCTGGCCGGGCAGGGTGGGGAGTGCCGTGTTGGCATACTGTTCGGGTAAAAGGTTACTCATAGCGCGCCATCCATAAGAAAATATGATAGCCATTAAAAAAGCCGGCATTTGCCGGCTTCTTATCATTCGTTGTGCGAGAGTATCGCCGGGATGGTGTCATCCTTGCGTAACGTCATTATTTCGCAGCCGTTATCTGTCACCACAATAGTATGCTCGTACTGCGCAGACAAGCTTCTGTCTTTGGTTTTCACCGTCCAGCCATCTTTCATGGTGCGGATACGGTAGTCACCGGCGTTAACCATCGGCTCAATGGTAAACGTCATCCCTTTTTGCAGCACCACGCCGCCGTCGTCAGCATCGTAATGCAGCACCTGCGGCTCTTCGTGGAAGACGCGGCCAATACCGTGACCGCAATACTCGCGAACCACAGAGAAACCTTCCGCTTCAACGAATTTCTGAATGGCCGCACCGATAGTGCGCAGGCGAATACCAGGCTTCACCATTTTCAGCGCCAGGTAGAGGCTCTCCTGGGTAATACGGCACAGGCGTTCGCCCTGAATCGTCGGCTTACCGACGATGAACATTTTTGAGGTGTCACCGTGGTACTCGTCTTTAATCACGGTCACATCGATATTGACGATGTCGCCATCTTTCAGCAGTTTTTCGTCGTCCGGAATACCGTGGCACACCACTTCATTAATAGAGATGCAGACGGATTTCGGGAAACCGTGGTAGCCGAGGCAGGCGGAGACCGCGTGCTGCTCGTTCACGATATAATCATTACAGATACGGTCCAGTTCGCCGGTGCTCACGCCCGGTTTGACGAACGGCTCGATCATTTCCAGCACTTCGGCGGCCAGACGACCGGCAACGCGCATCTTTTCAATTTCTTCAGGTGTCTTAATAGAGATAGCCATGTAATCTGTCCATCGGTGTCGATTTTTTCGACAATACTAGTCTGAGTGCTGTCAATGGTATCAGTCAGGCGTACTGCCTGCCAAATTGAGAATCAGAAGCAGCACGCACGGCCAACAACAGTTGGTTTCTGGTGGCGTTTTGTGGTATAAAGCGCGCCGGACTTCCGATCCATCTCAGATACACAGGGTGGACGGAAGCGACAAATCTCACTTTGTGTAATAACACACACGTATCGGCACATATTCCGGGGTGCCCTTTGGGGTCGGTAATATGGGATACGTGGAGGCATAACCCCAACTTTTAATATAGAGGTTTTAAACATGGCAACTGTTTCCATGCGCGACATGCTCAAGGCTGGTGTTCACTTCGGTCACCAGACCCGTTACTGGAACCCGAAAATGAAGCCTTTCATCTTCGGCGCACGTAACAAAGTTCACATCATCAACCTTGAGAAAACTGTACCAATGTTCAACGAAGCCCTGGCTGAGCTGAACAAGATTGCTTCCCGTAAAGGTAAGATTCTGTTCGTTGGTACTAAGCGCGCTGCAAGCGAAGCTGTGAAAGATGCTGCTAACAGCTGCGACCAGTTCTTCGTGAACCATCGCTGGTTGGGCGGCATGCTGACCAACTGGAAAACCGTTCGTCAGTCAATCAAACGCCTGAAAGATCTGGAAACTCAGTCTCAGGACGGTACTTTCGACAAGCTGACTAAGAAAGAAGCGCTGATGCGCACTCGTGAACTGGACAAGCTGGAAAACAGCCTGGGCGGTATCAAAGATATGGGCGGCCTGCCAGACGCGCTGTTCGTAATCGATGCAGACCACGAGCACATCGCAATCAAAGAAGCTAACAACCTGGGTATCCCGGTATTCGCTATCGTTGATACCAACTCCGATCCGGACGGTGTTGACTTCGTTATCCCGGGTAACGACGACGCAATCCGTGCTGTTAGCCTGTACCTGAGCGCTGTAGCTACTACCGTTCGTGAAGGCCGTTCCCAGGATCTGGCTTCTCAGGCGGAAGAAAGCTTCGTAGAAGCTGAATAATAAGGTTTTACCCCTTATTAGTACCGTGTATGAATAGGGGCCCATTACCGGCCCCTTTTTTCAATTTATACTGTTTGGCCTCCGGCCGGGCAGTTCACATCTCCCGAGGATTTAAGAATGGCTGAAATTACCGCATCCCTGGTAAAAGAGCTGCGTGAGCGTACTGGCGCAGGCATGATGGATTGCAAAAAAGCGCTGACTGAAGCGAACGGCGACATCGAGCTGGCAATCGAAAACATGCGTAAATCCGGTGCGATCAAAGCAGCTAAAAAAGCAGGCAACGTTGCTGCTGACGGCGTGATCATCACCAAAATCGACGGCACCTACGGCATCATTCTGGAAGTTAACTGCCAGACTGACTTCGTTGCTAAAGATGGCGGTTTCCAGGCATTTGCGAACAAAGTACTGGACGCAGCTGTTGCTGGCAAAATCACTGACGTTGAAGTGCTGAAAGCTCAGTTCGAAGAAGAGCGTGTTGCGCTGGTTGCTAAAATCGGTGAGAACATCAACATCCGTCGCGTTTCTTCTCTGGAAGGCGAAGTACTGGGTTCTTACCAGCACGGCGCACGTATCGGTGTTCTGGTTGCGGCTACAGGCGCTGACGAAGAGCTGGTTAAACAGCTGGCAATGCACATCGCTGCAAGCAAACCAGAATTCGTTAAGCCAGAAGACGTGTCTGCTGAAGTGGTAGAGAAAGAGTACCAGGTTCAGCTGGACATCGCGATGCAGTCTGGTAAGCCAAAAGAGATCGCAGAGAAAATGGTTGAAGGCCGCATGAAGAAATTCACCGGCGAAGTTTCTCTGACTGGTCAGCCTTTCGTAATGGACCCAAGCAAGTCTGTTGCTCAGCTGCTGAAAGAGCACAACGCTGACGTAACTGGCTTCATCCGCTTCGAAGTGGGCGAAGGCATTGAGAAAGTTGAGACTGACTTCGCAGCAGAAGTTGCTGCAATGTCCAAGCAGTCTTAATCAGCGAAAAGAAGCCGCCTGAGGGCGGCTTCTTTTTGTCACCCGTCATATAAAATCAGACTGGCTCTAGTATCGCTGTTCTGGTTTGCGGCTTAACATGTCGCCAGAATTAACCCCCATCTTAATCGTTGACAGTCTCAGGAAAGAAACATGGCTACCAATGCAAAACCCGTGTACAAACGCATTCTGCTTAAGCTGAGTGGCGAAGCGCTGCAGGGATCAGAAGGCTTCGGTATTGACGCAAGCATCCTTGACCGCATGGCACAGGAAATCAAAGAACTGGTCGAACTGGGTATCCAGGTTGGCGTGGTCATTGGCGGTGGTAACCTTTTCCGTGGTGCTGGTCTGGCGAAAGCGGGGATGAACCGCGTTGTGGGCGACCATATGGGAATGCTGGCTACCGTGATGAATGGTCTGGCCATGCGTGACGCTCTGCACCGTGCCTATGTGAACGCGCGCCTGATGTCCGCGATTCCGCTGAATGGCGTGTGCGACAATTACAGCTGGGCAGAAGCGATTAGCCTGCTGCGTAACAACCGTGTGGTGATCCTCTCCGCCGGTACCGGTAATCCGTTCTTTACTACCGATTCCGCGGCCTGCCTGCGCGGTATCGAAATCGAAGCCGATGTGGTGCTGAAAGCCACCAAAGTGGATGGCGTGTTTACTGCCGATCCGGCAAAAGATCCTTCAGCTACCATGTACGATCAGCTGACTTACAGCGAAGTGCTGGATAAAGAGCTGAAAGTAATGGATCTTGCCGCCTTCACGCTGGCTCGTGACCACAAACTGCCGATTCGTGTCTTCAACATGAACAAGCCTGGCGCGCTGCGTCGCGTCGTGATGGGCGAAAAAGAAGGCACTTTGATCACGGAATAATTTCCGTCGGCGACAAATACAGGTAAGATTCCGCTTTACTTTGTAGTGAATTCTCACCTGGACGCGCCTTTGGCGCTGTCATGATTTAAACGCGACTATACTTAGCACAGCCCGTGAGGCCGTGCTGGCGGATAGTCTGCCTGAGACAAGTTTTCAAGGATCCGTAACGTGATTAGCGATATCAGAAAAGATGCTGAAGTGCGCATGGACAAATGCGTAGAAGCGTTCAAAAACCAAATCAGCAAAGTGCGCACCGGTCGTGCTTCCCCAAGCCTGCTGGATGGCATTGTTGTTGAATACTACGGTACGCCAACTCCGCTGCGCCAGCTGGCGAGCGTCACGGTAGAAGATACCCGTACGCTGAAAATCAACGTCTTCGATCGTTCTATGGGTCCAGCCGTTGAGAAAGCGATCATGGCCTCCGACCTGGGTCTGAACCCAAGCTCTGCGGGTACTGATATCCGCGTTCCGCTGCCTCCGCTGACGGAAGAGCGTCGTAAAGAGCTGATCAAAGTTGTTCGTGGTGAAGCTGAAGGCGCGCGTGTCGCCGTACGTAACGTACGTCGTGATGCAAACGACAAAGTGAAAGCCCTGCTGAAAGAAAAAGAGATCAGTGAAGATGATGATCGTCGTTCTCAGGACGATGTTCAGAAGCTGACTGACGCTGCTATCAAAAAAGTCGATGCGGCGCTGGCAGACAAAGAAGCGGAACTGATGCAGTTCTGATTTCTGACGTAATCTGATAAAACGCCGTCCAGAAGGCCTTTATGGCTTTGCTGACGGCGTTTTGCTTTGCTGGTTTCACTATTTCCGGACATCTCATGAAGCAATTAACTCTTCTCGGCTCAACCGGCTCCATTGGTTGCAGCACCCTCGACGTCGTTCGCCATAATCCTGAACACTACCGCGTTACTGCGCTGGTGGCGGGGAAGAACGTCTCGCGCATGGTGGAACAGTGTCTGGAATTCACACCCCGCTATGCGGTGATGGATGATGACGAGAGCGCACGTCAAGTGAAACGGCTGCTGTCAGAGCAGGGGAGCCGCACTGAGGTGTTAAGTGGCCAGCAGGCGGCGTGCGAAATGGCAGCGCTGGATGACGTCGATCAGGTTATGGCGGCGATTGTGGGCGCGGCGGGCTTGTTGCCTACGCTTGCGGCAATTGACGCCGGTAAAACGGTTCTACTGGCGAATAAAGAGTCGTTAGTCACCTGTGGGCGGTTGTTCATGGAGGCGGTAAAACAGAACGGCGCCAGCTTGTTGCCGGTGGATAGCGAACATAACGCGATTTTTCAGAGTTTACCGCAACCTTTTCAACAGAACCTGGGGTACGCTGATCTGGAGCAAAATGGGGTCTCCTCCATATTGCTTACCGGGTCTGGTGGCCCTTTTCGCGACACGCCTTTGTCCGATCTGAGCGCAATGACGCCCGATCAGGCTTGCCGTCATCCGAACTGGTCGATGGGACGTAAAATTTCCGTCGATTCCGCCACCATGATGAATAAAGGTCTGGAATACATTGAAGCCCGATGGTTGTTTAATGCCTCTGCAAAGCAGATGGAGGTATTGATTCATCCGCAATCGGTGATCCACTCGATGGTGCGTTATCTGGACGGCAGCGTGTTAGCGCAATTAGGCGAACCGGATATGCGTACGCCTATCGCACATACGATGGCGTGGCCAAACCGCGTAGTCTCTGGTGTGAAGCCGCTCGATTTTTGCAAATTAAGTTCGTTAACGTTTAATGCGCCTGATTACCAACGCTACCCTTGCCTTAAACTGGCAATGGAGGCTTTTGATCAAGGCCAGGCCGCAACGACGGCGCTTAATGCCGCCAATGAAATCGCGGTGGCCGCGTTTTTAGCGCAACAGATCCGCTTCACGGATATTGCCGAATTAAATCAGCGGGTGCTTGAAACGATGGATTTACGCGAACCGCAAAGTGTCGATGATGTGCTGGCCGTAGATGCGCAAGCAAGGGTAGTGGCGCAAAAAGCGGTGACCCACCTCGCAAGCTGGTGATAAACCAGCCACTAGTGGTCATGCTATTTGTTAGCGTTAGGCTTCAGTGATATAGTCTGCGCCACCCAATCGCACGTATTTGGCTTATCGTGATTGGGGCAGCCGTGGTTGAACACGGCTTTTTTACGTAAAGGCTTCAGTATTCCTGAGTACCGTTAAATCCTTTCAGGGACTAAAAACGCGTTATGTTGTCTGCGAATCAACCAATGAGCGAAAACTTGCCAGCACATGGCTGTCGCCATGTAGCAATCATCATGGATGGCAATGGCCGCTGGGCGAAAAGACAAGGGAAGATCCGAGCCTTTGGGCATAAAGCTGGGGCGAAATCTGTGCGCCGTGCCGTTTCTTTTGCCGCCAATAACGGCATTGATGCGTTAACGCTCTATGCTTTCAGCAGTGAAAACTGGAATCGACCGGCGCAGGAAGTAAGCGCGTTGATGGAATTGTTTGTGTGGGCGCTAGACAGCGAAGTAAAAAGCCTGCACCGCCACAATGTTCGCCTGCGCGTCATTGGTGATACCAGTCGTTTTAATGCACGTCTGCAAGAACGCATTCGTAAAGCGGAAGCGCTAACCGGACAAAACACCGGCCTGACGCTGAATATCGCGGCGAATTACGGTGGACGGTGGGATATTATCCAGGGCGTTCAGCATTTGGCTGAACAAGTTCAGGAAGGGCTATTACGGCCTGACCAGATTGATGAAGAGGCGCTGAGCAAGCAAATCTGCATGAGTGAACTTTCTCCCGTGGATTTAGTAATTAGGACAGGGGGGGAACATCGCATTAGTAACTTTTTGCTTTGGCAAATTGCCTATGCCGAACTTTACTTTACAGATGTTCTTTGGCCCGATTTTGACGAACAAGACTTTGAAGGTGCGCTGCATGCCTTTGCCAATCGAGAGCGTCGCTTCGGTGGCACCGAGCCTGGTGGCGACGACGCCTGATGGGGGTAGCTTTTGCTGAAGTATCGCCTGATTTCTGCTTTTGTTTTAATACCCATTGTCATCGTGGCGCTGTTTCTATTGCCTCCGGTGGGATTTGCCATTGTTACGCTGGTTGTCTGTATGCTGGCAGCGTGGGAATGGGGGCAACTTAGTGGTTTTACTTCGCGCTCACAGCGGGTATGGCTGGCGGTACTCTGCGGCCTGATTCTGGCGCTGATGCTGTTTATGCTGCCGGAGTATCATCATAATATCCATCAACCTCTGGTCGCGGGATCGCTGTGGCTATCGCTGGTCTGGTGGCTGGCTGCGCTATTGCTGGTGCTCTTCTATCCGGGGTCGGCAGCGCTATGGCGTAACTCTAAAACGCTGCGCCTGATTTTCGGGCTCTTCACCATCGTTCCCTTCTTTTGGGGAATGCTCGCGCTGCGAGCCTGGCACTATGATGATAACCACTACAGCGGCGCAATCTGGTTGCTTTATGTGATGATTCTCGTCTGGGGGGCTGACTCCGGTGCCTATATGTTTGGTAAACTGTTTGGCAAACATAAACTGGCACCAAAAGTGTCACCGGGTAAGACCTGGCAGGGGTTCATCGGCGGGCTGTTTACCGCAGCGATTATCTCCTGGGGATATGGCGTTTGGGCCAACCTCGAGGTGGCTCCGCTAACATTGCTGGTTTGCTCTATTATTGCGGCTCTGGCCTCCGTGCTGGGCGATTTAACCGAGAGCATGTTCAAGCGTGAAGCAGGGATTAAAGACAGTGGCCATCTGATTCCGGGGCACGGTGGTATCCTGGATCGTATAGACAGCCTGACAGCAGCCGTTCCGGTGTTTGCTTGCCTGTTTTTGCTGGTATTTGGAACGATTTAACGGAAGGTTTTATGCTTAGCATTCTCTGGAATCTGGCGGCATTCATCGTTGCACTGGGTGTGTTAATTACCGTGCATGAATTTGGCCATTTCTGGGTTGCTCGGCGCTGTGGCGTGCGGGTAGAGCGTTTCTCTATCGGCTTTGGTAAGGCTCTCTGGCGCCGTACCGATCGCCAGGGAACAGAATTTGTAATCGCCCTTATTCCGCTCGGGGGTTACGTTAAAATGCTTGATGAGCGCGTAGAGCCGGTCGCACCCGAAATGCGCCACTACGCGTTCAATACCAAATCTGTCGGCCAGCGCGCCGCCATCATCGCTGCCGGTCCGGTAGCAAACTTTATCTTCGCCGCTTTCGCCTACTGGCTGGTGTTTATCATCGGTGTCCCTGGTGTTCGTCCGGTTGTTGGTGAAATAACTCCCAACTCCATCGCGGCGAGCGCGCAAATTGCCCCAGGCATGGAACTTAAAGCGATTGATGGTATCGAAACCCCTGATTGGGATGCGGTGCGGTTGCAGCTGGTTGCCAAAATTGGTGATGAGCAGACCACGCTAAGCGTTGCAAACTTTGGCGATAACCAGCGTCAGAATAAGGTTCTGGATTTACGCCACTGGGCATTCGAACCAGATAAAGAAGATCCCGTTGCTGCATTGGGTATCCGTCCGCGCGGTGCGCAGATTGAATCCGTGCTTGCAGAAGTACAGGATGGGTCCGCCGCAAGCAAAGCAGGTTTGCAAGCGGGCGATAGGATCGTTAAAGTCGATGGTCAGCCATTAACGCAGTGGATGACCTTTGTTAATCTGGTGCGCGATAATCCAGGTACGCCGTTGGCGCTGGAGGTTGAAAGGCAGGGGAGTCCGCTCTCCTTAACGCTTATCCCGGATACTAAATCGGGTGGCGGAAAGGCTGAGGGGTTTGCTGGCGTGGTGCCAAAAGTGATCCCGCTGCCTGATGAGTACAAGACAATACGCCAGTATGGGCCGTTCAGCGCCATTCTTGAAGCCACGGATAAAACATGGCAAATGATGAAGCTGACGGTTCAAATGCTGGGGAAATTGATTACTGGTGACGTAAAACTGAACAACCTCAGTGGGCCGATTTCGATCGCTCAGGGGGCTGGGATGTCAGCAGAGTTCGGGGTGATTTACTACCTGATGTTTCTTGCGCTCATTAGCGTGAACCTCGGGATAATCAACCTGTTCCCACTTCCGGTGTTAGACGGGGGGCATCTGCTGTTTTTAGCGATTGAGAAGCTAAAAGGCGGGCCGGTGTCCGAGCGAGTTCAAGACTTTAGTTATCGCATTGGCTCGATTTTGCTGGTGCTGTTAATGGGGCTTGCACTTTTCAATGATTTTTCTCGGTTGTAATAGAGATAGTTAGGAAGAACGCATAATAACGATGGCGATGAAAAAGTTGCTCATAGCGTCGCTGCTGTTTAGCAGCGCCACCGTATACGGTGCTGAAGGGTTCGTAGTGAAGGATATTCATTTCGAAGGTCTTCAGCGTGTCGCCGTTGGTGCGGCCCTCCTCAGTATGCCAGTGCGCCAAGGCGACACGGTTAATGATGAAGACATCAGTAATACCATTCGCGCGTTGTTTGCCACTGGCAACTTCGAGGACGTCCGCGTCCTGCGCGATGGTGATACTTTACTGGTTCAGGTGAAGGAACGCCCGACGATTGCCAGCATCACCTTCTCCGGCAACAAGTCGGTGAAAGACGATATGCTCAAGCAGAACCTTGAAGCGTCTGGCGTGCGTGTCGGTGAATCCCTGGACCGAACTACCCTCTCCGATATCGAAAAAGGGCTGGAAGATTTCTACTACAGCGTGGGTAAATACAGCGCGAGCGTAAAAGCCGTTGTGACCCCGCTGCCGCGTAACCGCGTTGACCTGAAGCTTGTCTTCCAGGAAGGGGTGTCCGCGAAAATCCAGCAGATCAACATCGTGGGCAACCATGCGTTCAGCACCGATGAACTGATCTCCACTTTCCAGCTGCGCGACGAAGTGCCGTGGTGGAACGTGGTAGGCGATCGCAAATACCAGAAACAGAAACTGGCGGGCGACCTTGAAACCCTGCGTAGTTACTATCTGGACCGCGGCTATGCCCGTTTCAATATCGACTCAACGCAAGTGAGTCTGACTCCGGACAAGAAAGGCATCTACATTACCGTTAACATTACTGAAGGCGATAAATATACGCTTTCTGGTGTTGAAGTGAGCGGTAACCTCGCCGGCCATTCTGCTGAGATCGAGAGCCTGACCAAACTGCAGCCGGGTGAACTGTATAGCGGTGCGAAAGTCACCAAAATGGAAGACGGCATTAAAAAGCTGCTCGGCCGTTATGGTTACGCTTACCCACGCGTTCAGACCCAGCCAGAAATCAACGACACGGATAAAACCGTTAAGCTGCACGTGAATGTCGATGCAGGTAACCGTTTCTACGTGCGTAAGATCCGTTTTGAAGGGAACGACACCTCCAAAGACGCCGTTCTGCGTCGCGAAATGCGTCAGATGGAAGGGGCCTGGCTTGGCAGCGATTTGGTTGACCAGGGTAAAGAGCGTCTGAACCGTCTGGGCTACTTTGAAACAGTCGATACCGATACCCAACGCGTGCCTGGCCGTCCGGATCAGGTCGACGTGGTTTATAAGGTTAAAGAGCGTAACACCGGTAGCTTCAACTTCGGTGTTGGCTACGGTACGGAAAGTGGCGTGAGCTTCCAGGTGGGCGTTCAGCAGGATAACTGGCTGGGCACGGGTTATTCCGTCGGTATCAACGGTACCAAGAATGACTATCAGACCTACTCAGAGTTCTCCGTCACTAACCCGTACTTCACCGTTGACGGTGTGAGTCTCGGTGGTCGTATTTTCTATAACGACTTTAAAGCTGACGATGCCGACCTGTCCTCCTATACCAACAAAAGTTATGGTCTGGATGGAACACTCGGCTTCCCGATTAACGAATACAACACCCTGCGTGCAGGTTTAGGTTACGTACATAACGACCTGTCCAACATGCAGCCGCAGGTGGCGATGTGGCGTTATCTGGACTCTATCGGACAGTCTGCAAGCACTTCCAGCGATGACAATGGCTTTGCTGCGGATGACTTCACCTTCAACTACGGGTGGACATATAACCGCCTTGACCGTGGTTTCTTCCCGACGGAAGGTTCACGTGTCAACCTGAACGGTAAAGTAACTATCCCAGGTTCCGATAACGAGTTCTACAAAGTAACGCTGGATACCGCGTCCTACTTCCCAATCGACGACGATCATAAATGGGTTGTCCTGGGTCGTACCCGCTGGGGTTACGGTGATGGGTTGAGTGGCAAAGAGCTGCCATTCTACGAAAACTTCTATGCAGGTGGTTCCAGCACCGTACGTGGCTTCCAGTCCAATAACATTGGTCCGAAAGCGGTCTACTACGGCGGTAATGACGAAGATAACTGCGCGAAGAGCTCCTCAAGCGAAGTCTGTAGTTCCGATGACGCAGTGGGCGGTAACGCAATGGCTGTCGCCAGCCTGGAGTTCATTACACCTACACCGTTTATCAGCGACAAGTATGCTAACTCCGTACGTACTTCCTTCTTCTGGGATGCGGGTACCGTATGGGATACCAACTGGGATAACACGGCTCAGATGCGTGCGGCAGGTGTTCCAGACTATAGCGATCCAGGCAACATTCGCATGTCTGCAGGTATCGCATTACAATGGATGTCACCGCTGGGGCCGTTGGTCTTCTCCTACGCCCAGCCGTTTAAGAAATACGATGGAGACAAAGCGGAACAATTCCAGTTTAACATTGGTAAAACCTGGTAATTATCCGCAGCAAAGGAATGTGATGGCAGTGTAGCGCTGACAACTGGCGATCGCATGATCGCCTTGCCACGCAAAGAACGGTACCTTCGGGTGCCAATGGGATGGTAAGGAGTTAATTGTGAAAAAGTGGTTATTAGCTGCAGGCCTCGGTTTAGCGATGGCTACCTCTGCTCAGGCAGCGGACAAAATTGCAATCGTGAACATGGGTAACCTGTTCCAGCAGGTTGCGCAGAAAACCGGTGTTTCTGCAACACTGGAGAACGAGTTCAAAGGCCGTGCTGGCGAACTTCAGCGCATGGAAAACGATCTGCAATCTAAAATGCAGCGTCTGCAGCGTGATGGTTCTACCATGAAAGCAAGCGAGCGCAGCAAGATGGAGAAAGACGTAATGGCTCAGCGCCAGACCTTCTCTCAGAAAGCACAGGCTTTCGAGCAAGATCGTCAACGTCGCTCTAACGAAGAACGTGGCAAACTGGTTACCCGTATCCAGTCAGCTGTGAAAAGCGTTGCTGCCGATCAGAGCATCGATCTGGTTGTAGATGCTAACGCCGTTGCCTTTAACAGCAGCGATGTAAAAGACATCACCGCTGATGTACTGAAACAGGTTAAATAAGTAATGCCTTCAATTCGACTGGCTGATTTAGCTCAGCAGTTGGATGCAGAATTACACGGTGATGGCGATATCGTCATCACCGCTGTTGCGTCCATGCAATCCGCTAAAGCAGGCAATATCACTTTCATGGTAAGTCCTAAATACCGTGAACATCTGGCTCAATGCCAGGCGTCTGCTGTCGTGCTGACGATGGACGATCTGCCTTTTGCCTCCGGAAGCGCGCTGGTAGTAAAAAACCCCTACCTGACGTATGCCCGTATGGCACAAATTCTTGATACCACGCCGCAGCCAGCGCATAACATCGCACCCAGTGCGGTGATTGACCCGACGGCGCAGCTGGGTAATAACGTTTCTATCGGCCCGAATGCGGTTATTGAATCAGACGTTGTGCTGGGCGATAACGTGGTCATCGGCGCGGGTTGCTTCGTAGGTAAAAAAACCAAAATTGGCGCAGGTTCTCGCTTGTGGGCCAACGTCTCGGTTTACCATGAGATTGAAATTGGCGAAAACTGCCTGATCCAGTCCAGCACCGTTATCGGTTCGGATGGGTTCGGTTATGCCAACGATCGCGGCAACTGGGTGAAGATCCCGCAGTTGGGGCGCGTGATCATCGGCGATCGCGTTGAAATTGGCGCATGCACCACAATCGACCGTGGCGCGCTGGATGACACGATAATCGGTAATGGTGTTATCATCGATAATCAATGCCAGATTGCACATAATGTAGTGATTGGCGACAATACTGCCGTTGCTGGTGGCGTGATTATGGCTGGCAGCCTGAAGATTGGCCGTTACTGTATGATTGGCGGTGCCAGCGTCATTAACGGGCATATGGAAATATGCGACAAAGTGACGGTGACCGGGATGGGTATGGTTATGCGTCCTATCACCGAGCCGGGCGTATATTCCTCAGGCATTCCGCTGCAACCTAATAAGGTGTGGCGTAAAACAGCTGCTCTGGTGATGAATATTGATGATATGAGCAAGCGCCTCAAGGCTATTGAGCGCAAATTCGATCAACAAGACTAAGCGTTCATTCATTTAACGCAAACTTCCCGGCCTGTCGGCTTTCTTTTAAACCGGCAGGCCGTGTTATTATTGCTATTCAGAATTTTTAGACAGGAAGAGTATTTTGACTACTGACACTCATACTCTGCATATTGAAGAGATTTTAGAGCTTCTGCCTCACCGCTACCCGTTCTTACTGGTAGACCGTGTGCTGGATTTTGAAGAAGGTCGTTTTCTGCGCGCAGTGAAAAATGTCTCCGTAAATGAGCCATTCTTCCAGGGGCATTTCCCTGGTAAGCCTATCTTCCCGGGTGTATTGATCCTGGAAGCAATGGCTCAGGCAACCGGTATTCTGGCGTTTAAAAGCGTGGGTAAACTGGAGCCGGGTGAATTGTATTACTTCGCTGGTATTGATGAAGCGCGCTTTAAGCGCCCAGTCGTACCAGGTGATCAGATGATCATGGAAGTGACTTTTGAGAAAACGCGTCGCGGCCTGACTCGCTTCAAAGGTGTTGCTCTGGTTGACGGCAAAGTTGTTTGCGAAGCTACCATGATGTGTGCGCGTAGCCGGGAGGCCTGATACGTGATTGATAAATCCGCCTTTATTCATCCAACCGCCATTGTGGAAGAGGGTGCCGTTATTGGTGCCAATGTCCATATTGGCCCGTTCTGTATTGTTGGACCCCATGTCGAAATTGGTGAGGGTACCGTACTGAAATCTCATATTGTCGTTAATGGTCATACGATCATTGGACGCGATAATGAGATTTATCAGTTCGCCTCCATCGGTGAAGCTAATCAGGATCTTAAATATGCTGGTGAGCCGACCCGTGTGGAAATCGGCGATCGTAACCGCATTCGCGAAAGCGTCACCATTCATCGTGGCACAACTCAGGGTGGTGGATTGACGAAGGTGGGCAGCGATAACCTCTTTATGGTCAATGCGCATATTGCGCACGATTGTACGGTAGGCAACCGCTGCATCCTCGCCAACAATGCAACGCTGGCGGGACACGTATCGGTTGACGATTTCGCAATCATTGGTGGTATGACCGCAGTCCATCAGTTCTGCATCATTGGTGCACACGTGATGGTCGGCGGCTGCTCCGGTGTGGCGCAAGATGTCCCGCCGTATGTGATTGCGCAGGGCAACCACGCAACGCCGTTTGGCGTCAATATCGAAGGTCTGAAGCGTCGTGGCTTTACGCGCGAAGCCATTACCGCGATCCGCAATGCGTACAAAATTATGTACCGTAGCGGTAAAACGCTGGAAGAGGCTAAGCCGGAAGTTTCTGCCCTGGCGGAACAGTACCCTGAGGTGAAGGCGTTCACCGAGTTCTTTGAACGCTCAACCCGCGGCCTGATTCGTTAATGGTTGATAACCGCCCGCTTACGATAGCCCTGGTCGCCGGAGAAACCTCCGGCGATATTCTTGGTGCCGGCCTTATTCGCGCGCTCAAAGCCCGCGTACCCAACGCCCGCTTTGTGGGGGTGGCTGGTCCGCTGATGCAGGCCGAAGGCTGTGAAGCCTGGTACGAAATGGAAGAGCTCGCGGTGATGGGCATTGTTGAAGTGCTGGGTCGCCTGCGTCGTCTGCTGCACATTCGTGCCGATCTTACTCGTCGTTTTACCGAACTCGAGCCCGATGTGTTTGTCGGTATCGACGCGCCCGATTTCAATATTACCCTTGAAGGGAATTTGAAAAAGAAGGGCATTAAAACCATTCATTATGTCAGTCCGTCCGTCTGGGCGTGGCGACAGAAACGCGTTTTCAAAATAGGCAGATCGACTAATCTGGTACTGGCCTTCCTGCCTTTCGAAAAAGCGTTTTACGACAAATTCAATGTTCCGTGTCGCTTTATCGGCCACACCATGGCCGATGCCATGCCGCTGGATCCCGATAAAAACGCCGCACGTGATGTATTAGGTATTCCACACGACGTACATTGCCTGGCTCTGCTGCCCGGCAGTCGTAGTGCGGAAGTGGAGATGCTCAGCGCCGATTTCCTGAAAACGGCGCAGATCCTCCGCCAAACCTACCCCGATCTGGAAGTGGTCGTGCCGCTGGTCAATGCGAAACGGCGCGAGCAATTTGAACGCAACAAAGCGGAAGTTGCGCCAGAACTGCATGTCCGCCTGCTGGACGGTAAAGGGCGGGAAGCAATGGTGGCAAGCGATGCCGCGCTGCTCGCTTCAGGAACGGCAGCGCTGGAGTGCATGCTGGCCAAATGCCCGATGGTGGTTGGCTATCGCATGAAACCGTTCACCTTCTGGCTGGCGAAACGTCTGGTGAAAACGGACTATGTTTCGTTGCCAAACCTGCTCGCCAGGCGCGAGCTGGTTAAAGAGTTGCTGCAGGATGAGTGTCAACCGCAGCAGCTTGCCGAGGCGCTACTGCCGTTGCTGGCCAATGGCAAAACCAGTCATGAGATGCACGATACCTTCCGCGAACTGCATCAGCAGATCCGCTGTAATGCCGATGAGCAAGCGGCAGATGCGGTGCTGGAGTTAGCAAAATGATGGAATTTATCTATCCACACACGCACCTGGTGGCGGGTGTGGATGAAGTCGGTCGTGGGCCGCTGGTAGGGGCGGTGGTGACTGCTGCCGTTATTCTCGATCCGGCTCGCCCCATTGTCGGGCTAAACGATTCAAAAAAGCTCTCAGAAAAACGTCGCCTGGCGTTATACGATGAGATCAAAGAGAAGGCGCTGGCCTGGAGCCTCGGGCGCGCAGAGCCACATGAAATTGACGAGCTGAATATTCTCCATGCCACCATGCTGGCGATGCAGCGCGCGGTGGCGGGGCTGGCAATTGTGCCGGAATATGTGCTGATTGATGGTAATCGCTGTCCGGCATTGCCAATGCCCTCCCTGGCGGTGGTGAAAGGCGACAGCCGTGTCGCGGAAATCAGTGCGGCCTCCATTCTTGCTAAGGTCACTCGCGATGCCGAGATGGCCGCGCTGGATCTCACATTTCCCCAGTACGGCTTCGGCCAGCACAAGGGGTATCCTACCGCTTTCCATCTGGAAAGGCTGGCAGAACATGGCGCAACGGAACATCACCGCCGCAGTTTTGGGCCGGTGAAACGCGCGATGGGACAGGTGTCCTGAATCAAGACGCAAGCAATTAAGTAACGCGGAATCTGAAGATGGCTGAACCACGTTTCGTACACCTGCGGGTGCACAGCGACTACTCCATGATTGATGGGCTGGCGAAAACCGGGCCGCTGGTAAAAAAGGCGGCTGCACTCGGCATGCCTGCGCTGGCGATCACCGATTTTACTAACCTGTGTGGTCTGGTGAAGTTCTACGGGGCAGCGCACGGCGCCGGGATGAAACCGATCATCGGGGCGGATTTCCACGTTCAGAGCGAACTGCTCGCTGATGAGATGACCCAAATCTCCGTCCTGGCGATGAACAATACCGGTTATCAGAACCTGACGTTGTTAATTTCCCGCGCCTATCAGCGTGGCTACGGCGCGCTGGGCCCCTGGATCGACAGAGAGTGGCTGGCCGAACTAAATGAAGGGCTACTGCTGATCTCCGGCGGACGCATGGGTGACTTAGGTAAATGCCTGATGCGTGGTAACAGCGCGCTGGTCGAGCAGTGTGTCGACTTTTATCAGACGCATTTCCCGGACCGTTTTTACCTGGAGCTTATTCGTACCGGTCGTCCTGATGAAGAGAGCTACCTTCATGCGGCGGTTGCGCTTGCTGAAGCGCACGGTTTGCCGGTGGTCGCAACCAATGACGTTCGCTTTATTAACGCTGACGACTTTGATGCGCATGAAATTCGCGTCGCCATTCATGACGGTTTTACGCTCGACGACCCCAAGCGCCCGCGCAACTACTCTGCACAACAGTACATGCGCAGCGAAGAGGAGATGTGTGAACTCTTCTCCGATATCCCCGAAGCGCTAGAAAACAGCGTTGAGATAGCAAAACGTTGTAACGTCACGGTACGCCTGGGCGAGTATTTCCTGCCGCAGTTCCCGACCGGGGATATGACCACCGAAGATTTCCTGGTCATGAAATCGAAAGAGGGGCTGGAAGAGCGTCTCGAATTCCTCTTCCCCGATCCGGCGGTTCGGGCAGAAAAGCGTCCTGAATATGACGAACGCCTGGATATCGAGCTTCAGGTTATTAACCAGATGGGCTTCCCTGGATACTTCCTTATCGTAATGGAGTTTATCCAGTGGTCGAAGGATAACGGCGTGCCGGTTGGGCCGGGCCGTGGCTCTGGTGCGGGCTCATTAGTCGCCTACGCGCTAAAAATTACCGATCTCGACCCGCTGGAATTTGACCTGCTGTTCGAACGTTTCCTTAACCCGGAACGTGTCTCGATGCCTGACTTCGACGTCGACTTCTGCATGGAGAAGCGCGACCAGGTCATTGAACACGTTGCGGATATGTATGGCCGTGATGCGGTATCCCAGATCATTACCTTCGGTACTATGGCGGCGAAAGCGGTTATCCGCGACGTTGGCCGCGTGCTGGGGCACCCTTATGGCTTCGTCGACCGCATCTCAAAGCTGGTGCCGCCTGATCCCGGTATGACCCTGGCGAAAGCCTTTGAAGCCGAGCCGCAGCTGCCGGAAATTTACGAGGCCGACGAAGAGGTTAAAGCGCTGATCGACATGGCGCGTAAGCTTGAAGGCGTAACACGTAACGCCGGTAAGCACGCCGGTGGCGTGGTTATCGCACCAACTAAAATTACCGATTTTGCGCCGCTGTATTGCGATGAAACGGGCTCTCACCCGGTCACGCAGTTCGACAAGAACGACGTAGAATACGCGGGCCTGGTGAAGTTTGACTTCCTGGGTCTGCGAACGCTCACTATCATCGACTGGGCGTTGAAAATGATCAACCCACGTCGGGCAAAGCAGGGACTGGAGCCGATTGACATCGCCGCCATCCCGCTCGACGACAAGAAAAGTTTCGATATGCTGCAGCGCTCGGAGACTACAGCGGTCTTCCAGCTTGAATCCCGCGGCATGAAAGATCTGATCAAACGTCTGCAGCCTGACTGCTTCGAAGATATGATCGCACTGGTGGCCCTGTTCCGTCCGGGGCCGCTACAGTCCGGCATGGTAGATAACTTTATTGACCGTAAACACGGCCGTGAAGAGCTCTCGTATCCGGACGTCCAGTGGCAGCATGAGAGCCTGAAGCCAGTACTGGAGCCGACCTACGGCATCATCCTGTATCAGGAACAGGTGATGCAGATAGCCCAGGTTCTCTCCGGGTACACCCTCGGCGGCGCGGACATGCTGCGTCGTGCGATGGGTAAGAAAAAGCCGGAAGAGATGGCCAAGCAGCGTTCTATCTTTGAAGACGGCGCGAAAAAGAACGGCATCGACGGCGAACTGGCGATGAAAATCTTCGACCTGGTAGAGAAATTCGCCGGTTATGGATTTAACAAATCGCACTCTGCGGCCTATGCTTTGGTCTCGTATCAAACGCTGTGGCTAAAGGCGCACTATCCCGCGGAGTTTATGGCTGCGGTCATGACGGCCGATATGGACAACACCGAGAAGGTGGTTGGCCTGGTAGACGAATGCTGGCGTATGGGGTTAAAGATCCTGCCGCCGGATATCAACTCGGGCCTGTACCATTTCCACGTTAACGACGACGGGGAGATAGTGTACGGCATTGGCGCGATCAAAGGGGTAGGTGAAGGTCCTATCGAAGCGATCATCGACGCCCGCAACGAGGGCGGTTATTTCCGCGAGCTGTTTGATCTGTGCGCCCGAACTGATACGAAAAAGCTTAACCGTCGCGTGCTTGAAAAATTGATCATGTCCGGCGCGTTTGACAGACTGGGGCCGCACCGCGCCGCACTGATGAACTCGCTAGGCGATGCTCTGAAGGCCGCCGATCAGCATGCAAAAGCGGAAGCTATTGGCCAGGCAGATATGTTCGGCGTGCTGGCCGAAGAGCCAGAACAGATTGAGCAGTCTTACGCCAACTGCCAGCCGTGGCCAGAGCAGGTGGTGCTGGATGGGGAACGTGAAACGTTAGGCTTGTACCTGACGGGACACCCGATCAACCAGTACATTAAAGAAATTGAGCGCTATGTCGGAGGCTACCGCCTGAAAGACATGCATCCGACAGAACGTGGTAAAATTACCACGGCTGCGGGGCTCGTGATTGCTGCAAGGGTAATGGTCACCAAGCGCGGCAATCGTATTGGCATCTGTACGCTGGATGACCGTTCCGGGCGACTGGAGGTGATGTTATTCACCGACGCGCTGGATAAATACCAGCAATTGCTGGAAAAAGACCGCATACTTATCGTCAGCGGACAGGTCAGCTTTGATGACTTCAGTGGGGGGCTTAAAATGACCGCCCGCGAAGTGATGGACATTGACGAAGCCCGGGAAAAATATGCTCGCGGGCTTGCTATCTCGCTGACGGACAGGCAAATTGATGACCAGCTTTTAAACCGACTCCGTCAGTCTCTGGAACCCCACCGCTCGGGGACAATTCCAGTACATCTCTACTATCAGAGGGCGGATGCGCGCGCACGACTGCGCTTTGGCGCAACGTGGCGTGTCTCTCCGAGCGATCGTTTATTAAACGATCTCCGCGGCCTCATTGGTTCGGAGCAGGTGGAACTAGAGTTTGACTAATACAGGAATACTATGAGTCTGAATTTCCTTGATTTCGAACAGCCGATTGCAGAGCTGGAAGCGAAAATCGATTCTCTGACCGCGGTTAGCCGTCAGGATGAAAAACTGGATATTAACATCGACGAAGAAGTGCATCGTCTGCGTGAAAAAAGCGTAGAACTGACGCGCAAAATCTTTGCCGATCTCGGCGCATGGCAGGTTGCCCAGCTGGCACGCCATCCTCAGCGTCCGTACACCCTGGATTATCTCCGCCTGGCGTTTGATGAGTTTGACGAGCTGGCAGGCGATCGCGCCTACGCGGACGATAAAGCCATTGTGGGCGGTATCGCACGTCTCGACGGTCGCCCGGTGATGATCATTGGTCATCAGAAAGGCCGTGAAACGAAAGAGAAAATCCGTCGTAACTTCGGTATGCCTGCACCAGAAGGCTACCGTAAAGCCCTGCGTCTGATGGAGATGGCTGAGCGTTTCAACATGCCCATCATCACCTTTATCGACACCCCGGGCGCGTATCCAGGTGTGGGCGCCGAAGAGCGCGGCCAGTCTGAAGCCATTGCCCGCAACCTGCGTGAAATGTCTCGCCTGAACGTGCCGGTTATCTGCACCGTTATCGGTGAAGGTGGCTCCGGCGGTGCGCTGGCGATTGGTGTGGGTGATAAAGTGAATATGCTGCAGTACAGCACCTATTCCGTTATCTCACCAGAAGGTTGCGCCTCTATTCTGTGGAAGAGCGCTGATAAGGCGCCGCTGGCGGCAGAAGCGATGGGTATTATCGCCCCGCGTCTGAAAGAGCTGAAGCTGATCGACACCGTGATCCCGGAGCCGCTGGGTGGCGCGCACCGCAATCCGGAAGCAATGGCCGCATCGTTGAAAGCACAGCTGCTGGCCGATCTGGCCGATCTTGATGTGCTGAGCAAAGAAGACCTGCTCAACCGTCGTTATCAGCGACTGATGAGCTACGGTTACGCCTAAGGCGTTTCATTAATCCTAAAAGCCGCACAATGTTGCGGCTTTTTTTATGTCTGCGGTCTACCCTGGCTATCCTTAGTGGATGTTTTTTCAAGGAGGTAGACCGTGAATATCATTGCCATCATGGGGCCGCACGGCGTCTTTTATAAAGATGAACCCATCAAGGAGCTGGAAAACGCGTTACAAAAACGCGGATATCAACTTATCTGGCCGCAAAACAGCGCCGACCTGCTGAAGTTTATCGAGCACAATCCGCGGATTTGCGGCGTGATTTTCGACTGGGACGAGTACGACCTGGATCTGTGTAGTGATATCAATCAGCTCAATGAATACCTGCCGCTGTATGCCTTTATCAATACTCACTCGACGATGGATGTTAGCGCACACGATATGCGTATGGCGCTGTGGTTTTTCGAATACGCGCTGGGCGTGGCCGACGACATCGCGACGCGCATTCAGCAATACACCGAAGAATACCTCGATAATATCACCCCACCGTTTACCCGCGCGCTTTTCACCTACGTCAAAGAGGGTAAATACACCTTCTGTACGCCTGGCCACATGGCCGGGACGGCATATCAGAAAAGCCCTGTCGGCTGTCTGTTCTATGATTTTTTCGGCGGCAATACACTGAAAGCCGACGTATCGATTTCGGTGACCGAGCTGGGATCCTTACTGGACCATACCGGACCGCACCTGGAGGCGGAGGAGTACATCGCCCGCACCTTTGGCGCTGAGCAGAGCTATATGGTAACCAACGGCACCTCTACCTCGAACAAGATCGTAGGGATGTATGCCGCACCGGCAGGCAGCACCTTGTTGATTGACCGTAACTGTCATAAATCGCTGGCGCATCTGTTGATGATGAGCGACGTGGTGCCGTTATGGCTCACCCCCACCCGCAATGCGTTGGGGATCTTGGGGGGGATCCCGAGACGGGAATTTACCCACGCGGCAATCGAACGCAAAGTGGCGAATGTTGTGCAGGCCAGTTGGCCGGTCCATGCGGTGATCACCAACTCCACCTATGATGGGCTGCTTTACAACACCAACTGGGTAAAACAGACGCTGGATGTCCCCTCGATTCATTTTGACTCGGCCTGGGTACCCTATACCAATTTTCACCCTATCTATGCGGGTAAGAGCGGTATGAGCGGTGAACGCATGCCGGGCAAAGTCTTCTATGAAACCCAGTCGACGCACAAAATGTTGGCCGCGTTTTCGCAGGCATCGCTCATTCATATCAAAGGCGAGTATGACGAAGAGACCTTTAATGAAGCCTTTATGATGCATACCACCACCTCACCAAGCTATCCGCTGGTGGCCTCTATCGAAACGGCTGCCGCCATGCTACGGGGTAACCCGGGAAAACGGCTGATCAACCGTTCGGTAGAGCGCGCGCTGCACTTCCGTAAAGAGGTGCAGCGGCTGAGGGAAGAGGCAGATGGCTGGTTCTTTGATATCTGGCAGCCTGAGGAGATCGACGAAGCGGAGTGTTGGCCGATCGCCCCGGGTGAAAACTGGCACGGATTCCGCGACGCCGACGACGACCATATGTTCCTCGATCCGGTTAAAGTCACCATCCTGACTCCCGGCATGGATGAGCAGGGCATCATGAGCGACACCGGTATTCCGGCGGCGCTGGTAGCGAAATTCCTTGATGAACGCGGCGTCGTGGTTGAAAAAACCGGCCCTTACAATCTGCTGTTCTTGTTCAGTATCGGGATCGATAAGACCCGGGCGATGGGGCTTTTACGTGGGTTGATGGAGTTTAAGCGCGCTTACGATCTTAATTTGCGGGTGAAGAATATGCTGCCGGATCTGTATGCCGAAGATCCGGATTTCTATCGCAATATGCGTATCCAGGATCTGGCGCAAGGGATCCACAAACTGATCCGCCAGCACGATCTGCCGCGTCTGATGTTGCAGGCGTTCGACGTTTTGCCGGAGATGAAACTCACGCCGCATCACGCCTGGCAGCGGCAGGTGAAAGGTGAGGTTGAAACGGTGGAACTGGAGAATCTGATCGGCCGGATCTCGGCAAATATGATCCTGCCTTATCCGCCAGGCGTACCGCTATTGATGCCCGGCGAAATGATTACCGAACAGAGCCGGCCAGTTCTCGATTTCCTGCTGATGCTCTGTTCCATTGGACGCCACTACCCCGGCTTCGACACCGACATTCACGGCGCAAAACGTGATGAAAACGGCGTCTACAGGGTACGAGTCTTAAAAACGCCTTGACCCCTTGCCTGGCAAGGAGTTTCAGTTATAACGTGCAGGCACAACAACAAGGAGACGCTATGCTGGGTTTAAAACAGGTTCATCATATTGCCATTATTGCTTCTGACTACGCGGTCAGTAAGGCATTTTACTGCGATACGCTCGGGTTCACGCTGCAGAGCGAGGCTTATCGTGAAGAGCGCGACTCGTGGAAAGGTGACCTGGCGCTAAATGGCCAGTATGTGATTGAACTGTTTTCGTTCCCGTTCCCGCCCGCACGCCCGTCACGTCCAGAAGCCTGCGGTTTGCGCCATCTGGCCTTCAGTGTCGATAACATTGACCAGGCCGTCGCGCATCTGGAAGCGAAGGGGGTGAAGTGTGAAGCCATACGTGTCGATCCCTTCACCGATAAGCGCTTTACCTTCTTCAACGATCCGGATGGGTTGCCGCTGGAGCTCTATCAGCAGTAACGCTTGCCTCCGCACGCTTTGCCCGGTAACGTGCCGGGCAAACCATCATTCAGATAATGACTATGACCATTCCCGCCCTTGCACAAGCCGTTTTTCCGTTCCGCCGATTGCTGGTGGGATTCAGCGGTGGGCTGGACTCGACGGTGCTACTGCATCGGCTGATGCTCTGGCGCGAACAAGAGCCCGACGTCGAACTGCGCGCCATCCATATTCACCACGGGCTGAGTTCGCACGCTGATAGCTGGGTGACGCATTGCGAAGCGCTCTGCCGGGCGTGGAACATTCCTTTGCGCGTTGAACGTGTCACGCTGCAGGATGAAGGTCTGGGAACCGAAGCGCAGGCGCGTAAGGCGCGCTATGCTGCCTTTAAATGCGCTCTGCTGCCGGGGGAGGCGCTGGTCACTGCGCAGCATCTGGACGATCAGTGCGAAACATTCTTGCTGGCGCTGAAACGCGGCAGCGGCCCGGCGGGGTTATCTGCCATGCCCGAACGGGCGCGTTTTGCCGATACTTTTCAGTTGCGTCCGCTGCTTGGGGAGCCCCGCGCTTCGTTGCTAAGCTGGGCGCAACAGCACGATCTGCGCTGGATAGATGACGAAAGCAATCAGGACGATGCTTACGACCGTAACTTCCTGCGTTTGCGGGTCGTACCGCAACTCATGCAGCGTTGGCCACACTTTGCCGAGGCGACCGCGCGCAGTGCGGCGCTGTGTGCTGAGCAGGAACAACTGCTTGATGAGTTGCTGGCCGACGATTTGGTAACAGTGACAGATGACGCGGGCGGGATGCAGATAATCCCGCTCCTGACGATGAGCGCCGTGCGCCGGGCCGCGTTAATACGGCGTTGGCTGGCGGCAAACGGCGCGCTAATGCCGTCCCGTGCGATGGTGAATCGTATCTGGGACGAGGTGGTGCAGGCCAGAGAAGATGCCAGTCCGGTGCTGAAACTGGGGGACGGAGAAATTCGACGATTTCGCCAGGCGCTCTGGTGGGTACGACCACAGCCATCGCTGGCGCAAGAGGTCATTCCCTGGCTGGAACTGAACGCCCCGCTGTTGCTGCCGAAGGGCTGGGGAACGGTATCATTGAGCCCCTGTGGCAATATTCGCCCGCCGCGCAAGGACGAGCCGGTATCGGTGCGTTTTAAAGCCAGTGGAACGGTACACATCGTGGGGCGCAACGGCGGACGGAAGATTAAAAAAATCTGGCAAGAACTCAATGTCCCGCCATGGCTTCGCGATGCGACGCCGCTTCTCTTTTATGGCGAAACGCTGATTGCTGCAGCCGGGCAATTCGTGACGCGCGAAGGGGAAGCAGAGGTAGGAAAAGGTTTACAACTAAAGTGGGAAAGATAACGGGCAGGGGACTGCCCGTTATGAGGCATCAGGACTCGCTCACCACGACGGTGCCGATTTCTGGATGACTGAAGCTGGCAATTTTATCGAGACGGAGCTCGCGCGTTGCGCCGCCATCTTCCACCACCAGGTACTCAACGTTTTTACGCGAAACCAGATCGTTGGCTTTAGCCTTCAAAACTTCGCCATCTTTAAGCGTCAGCGTCAGCAATAGATGATGCTGGCAGGCGAGTTCCAGATTGTCATAGTCATCACAGTTGATGGGTTGATAGATTTCATTCATTGACATAATCGCTCACCAGTAAATTCGCAGCGGCATACGCCGCCTTTTCTCTGACCGATTCTGAAAGCGTGTCGTCCGACGCGATGTCATTCAGAACTTTCAACACACAGCCCAACGCATCCGGGATATACCCCAGGTCTCCGCTGGCGATTTCCGCATACCGTTTGCGGATCAGCTCACAATAATTATTCACATCCCCTCCTGCCAGCGCGCTGACGTTACTGTGAGATAACACTAAGCCTACGAAGATTAGCTCTGTTTAGCAAGGTGACTATACCATACTCATTTAAGCAATATCAGCAGGTTGCCAGGTGGAGCTTTTAAGCGCCATTAACAGCCATTTGGCCATTATTTCGCTACAATGCGAACCTGATTAGAAAGGAGTTCGCCCATGGCGCTTAAAGCGACAATTTATAAAGCGATGGTCAATGTAGCTGACCTTGATCGTAACCAGTTTCTCGATGCCACCCTGACGCTGGCGCGTCACCCTTCTGAAACTCAGGAGCGCCTGATGCTGCGCCTGCTGGCATGGATCAAACATGCGCATGAGCGTTTGCAGTTCACCCGTGGCCTGAGTGCAGAGGAAGAGCCGGACGCCTGGCTGCGCAATGATCATCTGGGTATCGATTTGTGGATTGAAATGGGGCTTCCAGACGAGCGCCGGATTAAGAAAGCCTGCACCCAGGCAGCAGAAGTGGCGTTATTTGCCTATAACAGCCGTGCCGCAGAGATCTGGTGGCAGCAGAATAAAAGTAAATGTGCACAATACAGCAATCTCTCCGTCTGGTATCTGGACGATGAGCAACTGGCGCAGCTTAGCGCCTTTGCAGAGCGCACCATGAACTTACAGGCGACGATTCAGGACGGCGCCATCTGGCTGTCAGATAACCAGAATAATCTTGAAATTCATCTGACTGCGTGGCAGCAGCGCTCATGATTGTCATCTCGCGCAATGTCTCGCTGGCGGATAGCGAGGTGGAAATCACTGCAATCCGTGCTCAGGGGGCCGGTGGGCAGCATGTGAACAAGGCTTCTACGGCAATTCATCTGCGCTTTGACATTCGGGCCTCCAGCCTGCCAGAGTATTACAAAGAGCGGTTACTCGCCGCCAGCCATCATCTGTTAACCAGCGATGGCATGATCGTGATAAAGGCTCAGGAGTATCGTAGCCAGGAGTTAAACCGTGAAGCGGCACTTTCGCGGCTGGTGGCGGTCATACAGGAATTAACGACCGAGCAGAAAAGCCGAAGAGCCACCCGGCCGACGCGAGCGTCGAAAGAGCGTCGCTTGTCTGCAAAATCGCAAAAATCGACCGTTAAATCTTTGCGCGGTAAAATTCGTCGACCCCAGGAGTAGGGCGTGACACACATATTTCAGAAGGAAAGTAGCGTGAAAACAGCGATTTTTTCAGTGATGGCCGCAAGCACACTGTTTGTATTACTGGGCTGTAACCACCGTTCGGAAACGCAGACGCTTCAGCCTACGCAATCTGAAGCGCTGGCCCCCATGCAGCAAAGCTGGCGCGGCGTGTTGCCATGTGCCGATTGCGAAGGCATTGAAACCTCGTTGTTCCTTGAAAAAGATGGTACCTGGGTAATGAACCAGCGCTATCAGGGTGCTAAAGAACCTGCCACATTCGCCAGTTACGGCAACTGGGCGCGTACCGCAGAGAAGCTGGTGCTGACCGATAATGAAGGGGAAAAGCACTACTTCCGGGCTAGAGGCGAAGGGCTGGAAATGCTTGATACCGAGGGAAACCCCATTGAATCGCAATTTAACTATACGCTTCAGCCAGTAAAAGCGGCGCTGCCGACGACACCGATGGCGATGCGCGGCATGTATTTCTATATGGCGGATGCGGCGATCTTTACGGACTGCGCCACCGGTAAGAAGGTGAGCGTGGCCAATAACGCACAACTGGAACGGGATTACGCCGCGGCACGCGGAGGCGATACCAAGCCGGTGCTGCTGACGGTAGACGGTCACTTCACGCTGGAAGCGAACCCGGATAGCGGTGAGAGCGTGAAAACGCTGGTGGCGGATCGCAACGCCAGGTTTGAGCAGGGTAAAGACTGCAACAGCCAATAACAGCGATAAAAAACCCCGCCGCGGCGGGGTTTTTTAATTAGCCTTTGATGGCTTTAACAAGGTAATCCACAACGTCACCGGTCTTAATCATCTGCTTCTCGCCGTTGCGACGATATTTGTATTCGATATCATCGTTGTCGAGGTTACGGTCACCAATAACGATGGTGTGCGGGATACCGATCAATTCCATATCAGCAAACATCACGCCCGGACGCTCTTTACGGTCGTCCATCAGCACTTCAATGCCCTGCGCGCGCAGTTCGTTATAGAATTTCTCAGCCAGCTCCTGCACACGATAGGATTTGTGCATGTTCATCGGCAAAATCGCAACCTGGAACGGCGCGATATTATCCGGCCAGACGATACCGCGGTCATCGTAATTCTGCTCAATAGCAGCGGCAACCACACGGGTGACACCGATGCCATAGCAGCCCATCGTCAGGATCTGGTTACGACCATCTTCACCCTGCACGGCCGCGTTCATCGCCTGAGAGTACTTGTTACCCAACTGGAAGATGTGACCCACTTCGATGCCGCGCTTAATCATCAGTGTGCCTTGACCATCCGGGCTCGGATCGCCGGCAACCACGTTACGGATATCTGCCACTTCTGGCGTGGCGACGTCGCGATCCCAGTTGATGCCGAAATAGTGTTTGCCATCAATGTTGGCACCCGCAGAGAAATCGCTCATCGCGGCAACGGTACGGTCGATAACGACCGGGATAGGCATGTTCACCGGGCCAAGAGAGCCAGGACCCGCGTTAACAACCGCGCGGATTTCTGCTTCGGTAGCGAAGGTCAGCGGGCTGGCAACCTGCGGCAGCTTTTCTGCCTTCACTTCATTCAGTTCGTGATCGCCACGCACCAGCAGAGCGACCAGCGGGTAGGCACTGTCTTCTACCGCTTTGACCAGCAGAGTTTTTACCGTCTTCTCGATAGGCAGGTTGTATTGCTCAACCAGTTCGGCGATGGTTTTTGCGTTCGGTGTATCAACCAGGGTCATCTCTTCGGTTGCGGCGGCGCGTGGCGCTTTTGGTGCCAGGGCTTCTGCAAACTCGATGTTAGCGGCATAATCAGAGGAGTCAGAGAAGATTACATCGTCTTCGCCGCTCTGCGCCAGAACCTGGAACTCGTGGGATGCGCTACCGCCGATTGAACCGGTATCAGCCTGTACAGCACGGAAATCCAGACCCATGCGGGAGAAGATTTTGCTGTAAGCCTCATACATTTTGTCGTAGGTCTCCTGCAGAGACTCCTGAGAGGTATGGAAAGAGTAAGCATCTTTCATCAGGAATTCGCGGGAGCGCATAACGCCAAAACGTGGACGCACTTCGTCACGGAACTTGGTCTGGATCTGGAAGAAGTTCAGCGGCAACTGCTTGTAAGAGCTCAGCTCGTTGCGGATCAGATCGGTAATGACCTCTTCATGCGTTGGACCGAGAACAAACGGACGATCGCCGCGATCGGCAATACGCAGCAGTTCAGGACCGTACTGTTCCCAGCGACCACTCTCCTGCCACAGTTCAGAGGGCTGAACCACAGGCATTAACACCTCGATTGCACCGGCGTTGTTCATCTCTTCACGCACGATGTTTTCGACTTTTTTCAGGACGCGCACGCCGGTCGGCAGCCAGGTATATAACCCGGAGGCCAGCTTGCGGATCATCCCGGCGCGCAGCATCAGCTGGTGGCTGATCACTTCGGCGTCGGCAGGTGTCTCCTTCAGAGTGGAGAGCAGATATTGGCTAGTACGCATGTTGTTACGGTTCCATTTCGACTATTGGAACAGGCTGAAACGCCAGCCTGACACAAAAAAAGTGGTTTAGTTTACCAGTGTGGCAAAGATGCCAAAAGAGAGGACAATAAAATTACTGCGGCTCAAGCGCAAACACTTCGAAGCCTGAGTCCGTTACGCGCCAGCGGACGTTAAAATCAAGCAACCAGACGGCATACGCTTTCCCGGCGTCTTCCTCTTTACGATAGGCGGGGCGAGGATCCTGCGCCAGCACATCGACGATAAACTCACGCAGACGTGGGTAGCGTTTTTCAAGGTGAACCAGTTCTGCAGCCAGCGCGTCGGTAAAGTAAACCGGCATATCGGCCTGTGGCGCCTGTTGGGCATAGCTGGCGCGGGCATCGGGCAGGGCTTCGGCAAACGGCAGATAAGGTTTGATATCGACGACAGGGGTGCCATCCACCAGGTCCAGCCCGCCGAGCTCCAGGATGACCTGATCCTTATGGCAGCGAATGCCGTTTAGTTCGACGAGCGACATCCCCACCGGGTTAGGGCGGAAGGTAGAACGCGTGGCAAACACCCCCATTCTGGCGTTGCCGCCAAGCCGGGGAGGGCGTACCGTTGGGCGCCAGCCGCCTTCCATCGTTTGATGGAAGATAAACAGCACCCAGAGATGGCTAAAAGCTTCCAGTCCGCGCACAGCATCAGCCTGGTTATACGGAGCGATTAAGTGAAGTTCGCCGCCACCGCTTTTCACCAGCCCAGGCTGACGAGGTACGGCAAACTTCTCTTTATAGGGTGAGCGGATAACACCTATCTGCTCGAACTGGAATTTACTCATTTCGCCGAAACGTTAAGGGCAGAACCTACGCACACAGCCTGACGATAACAACCCGGCGTACCGCTGGTTACTTCGCAGCTGTGCAGCAGCACGGCGTTCGCTTTCATTTTGGAGGCGTTGATCTGCATACGCTTACGCGCTGTTGGGATGTTTGGTGGGGAGTCCTGATTTGTTGCCTGACAGGAGTCGCCTGAAACTTCACCCAGATCGCGGAACGGTTTGCCAATCAGAGCTTCCGCGTTGGTGTAAATGCGTACCGGCGCAGCGCGTGGCGCTTTCGGTTTTGCTGGCTCCGCTTTTGGCGGGGTTGCAGTGCTTTGAACAGGTTCAACAGGAGATCTGCTTAGCATAGAACATCCGCTCAGCATCAATGCTAAGAGACAGATCGGTAAAGCACGCATATTCTTTCCTCAATGAATAATCAAAACGTCAGTTATTGAATCAGTTGCCCGCATAAATGACAAGACGGGCTTTCGCCCGTCCTGAATGATATTACACAAAGAGAAGATTACCAGCCTTTAACTGCACCACCGTTAAAGACTTTGTTCGCCTCTTCGTAAACTTCATCAGACTGGTAAGCCTGAACGAACTTCTTCACGTTCTCTGCGTCTTTGTTGTCTTCACGAGTCACGATCAGGTTCACATAAGGAGAGTCTTTATCTTCTACGAAGATACCGTCTTTCGCCGGCGTCAGGCCGATCTGGCTAGCATAGGTGGTATTGATAACGGCCAGCGCGATCTGTGCATCGTCCAGAGAGCGTGGCAACTGTGGCGCTTCCAGCTCAACAATTTTCAGATTTTTTGGATTTTCGGTCACGTCCAGAACGGTCGGCAGCAGGCCAACACCGTCTTTCAGTTTGATCAAACCCTGTTTCTGCAGCAGCAGTAAAGAGCGGCCCAGGTTGGTTGGGTCATTTGGTACCGCGACCTGAGAGCCATCCTGCAGTTCGTCCAGAGATTTAATTTTCTTAGAGTAACCGGCAATCGGATATACAAAGGTGTTACCCGCTGGAACCAGTTTATAACCACGATCTTTGATCTGCTGATCCAGATACGGTTTGTGCTGGAAGGCGTTGGCATCGATATCGCCTTTGCTCAGCGCTTCGTTAGGCAGTACGTAATCATTGAATGTCACCAGCTCGACGTCAAGGCCATACTTCTCTTTAGCGACTTTCACTGCTGTTTCAGCAACCTGCTGTTCTGCACCTACGATAACGCCCACTTTGATGTGGTTCGGGTCTTTCTCGTCCTGACCGCAACCCACCAGTGCCAGAGAGCCGATCAGCGCGCCTACCGCTGCAAAGGTCTTAAATTTAAACGTCATGATATTTCCTTAATTCGTCGTGTTTATAATGTTTAACGTTATTTGTGCGTCACAGTACGAACGATGCGATCGCCCGAGAACTGAATGAGATAGACCAGTACTACCAGCAATACCAGAACGGTGTTCATTACGGTAGCGTTATAACCAATATAACCGTACTGGTAACCAATCTGACCCAGACCGCCAGCGCCGACGGCACCGCCCATCGCGGAATAACCGACCAGGGTAATCAGGGTGATGGTTGCGGCGTTCACCAGTCCGGGCAGCGCTTCAGGCAGCAGCACTTTGCGTACGATCTGCATCGGCGTGGCGCCCATTGCGCGGGAGGCTTCAATCAAACCGGTCGGGATTTCCAGCAGGGCGTTTTCCACCATACGGGCAATAAAGGGGGCAGCCCCAACGGTCAGCGGAACAATAGCGGCCTGTAAGCCGATAGACGTCCCGACGATGACGCGAGTAAAGGGAATCATCCACACCAGCAGGATAATAAAAGGAATGGAACGGAAGATATTCACCACGGCGGAAAGAGCGCGGTAGAGCTTTGCGTTCTCAACAATTTGGCCCGGACGCGTAACGTACAGCAGCACGCCAACCGGCAGACCAATCACAAAGCCGAAAAAGCCGGATACAAAGGTCATTGCCAGCGTTTCCCATACGCCGCGAACCAGCAGCCACATCATCGGTTCAGACATAACCCAGTACCTCTACTTTTACATGGTGTTCTTGCAGCCAGGCAATGGCCGCTTGCGTCTCTTCTTGCGTGCCGTGCATCTCGGTCAACATAATGCCGAACTTCACGCCGCCGGCATAATCCATCTGCGCGCTAATAATGTTGTTATTTACATTGAAGCGACGCGCCGTTTCCGACAGCAACGGCGCATCGACGGACTGGCCGGTAAATTCCATACGCAGCATCGGCACACTACTGGCTTCAGGCTGCGCTTTTAAACGTTCAAGATAATCTTCCGGAATATCCAGATGCAGCGTGGACTGAATAAACTGCTGTGCCAACGGCGTTTTCGGATGCGAGAAGACTTCACTGACGGTGTCCTGCTCGATCAATTCACCATTACTGATAACGGCGACACAGTCGCAGATACGTTTAACGACATCCATCTCGTGAGTAATAAGAAGAATGGTCAGTCCCAGGCGACGGTTAATATCTTTCAGTAATTCCAGGATAGAGCGTGTTGTTGCCGGGTCGAGCGCACTGGTGGCTTCATCGCACAACAGCACCTTTGGGTTGCTTGCCAGCGCTCGGGCAATTGCGACACGCTGCTTTTGACCGCCGGACAGGTTGGCGGGATAGCTATCATGCTTATCACCCAAACCGACAAGGTCCAGCAGTTCAGTAACGCGACGTTTGATCTCATCTTTAGACGTGTTATCCAGTTCTAAAGGCAGCGCAACGTTTCCAAAAACGGTGCGGGAAGCCAGCAAGTTAAAATGCTGGAAGATCATGCCAATCTGACGGCGTGCTTTGGTTAATTCTGATTCAGAGAGTTTGGTCAACTCCTGACCGCCAACCTGGACGCTGCCTTCGGTTGGACGCTCAAGCAGGTTGACGCAACGAATCAGCGTACTTTTACCTGCGCCAGAGGCGCCAATAACGCCATAAATCTGTCCAGCCGGAACGTGCAGGCTAACGTTGTTCAGCGCCTGAATCGTTCGGGTTCCTTGCTGGAACACTTTAGTAATGTTTGAAAGTTTGATCATTAGACTTTTTTAATCATATGTGAGTTTGCCGTGGCATTTTCTTCTGCCTGATACGGGCGTTAACCGTCAACGAAATGGATGTTAAGGCATCCAGACGTCTAAATCAATGTAACTCTGTTCGATGAGCACTTTCTTGTCTCCGGATTCATGAGATACTAAGCGAACATGCCTTTTTCAGGAGCAAAGCGGTGGCAAAATCAGTACCTGCAATTTTTCTCGATCGTGACGGCACTATTAATGTCGATCACGGTTACGTACATGAGATCGATGAATTTGAATTTATCGAAGGCGTCATCGATGCCATGCGCGAACTTAAAGAGATGGGTTATGCGCTGGTGGTCGTGACCAACCAGTCTGGGATCGCGCGTGGCAAATTTACCGAGGCGCAGTTTGAAACATTAACTGAGTGGATGGACTGGTCTCTGGCCGATCGCGGTGTTGATCTGGACGGTATCTATTTCTGTCCTCACCATCCTCAAGGAACCGTTGAAGAGTTTCGTCAGACTTGTGACTGCCGTAAGCCGCATCCGGGAATGCTGCTTTCAGCGCAAGAGTTCCTGAACATTGATATGGCTTCTTCTTATATGGTGGGCGATAAACTGGAAGATATGCAGGCAGCTGCAGCGGCGGGTGTAGGTAATAAAGTGCTGGTACGTACCGGTAAACCTGTGACGCCAGAAGCTGAGAATGCCGCAGACTGGGTGATTAATAGCCTTGCGGAGCTGCCTCAGGCCATCAAAAAGCGCTAAAAACGGTCGTTTTGGTGAAAAGGTGAGCGGTTGAAATAAAATTGTATTTTTCCGCTTGTCATTCCTCGGGAGCTCCCTATAATGCGCCTCCA